>CAVXIG010000019.1:0-100060 GCA_963761645.1 uncultured Acidobacteriota bacterium | reverse complement strand
AATCGTACAAGCACTGCAACGCCTGTTTATTGAGGAGATTGGGATCGAACACCAGCTTCGCAGGCAGGTTTGTTCCCATTTGCAGGATCTGTTCAGCAATGCAGAAGAGTTGGTAGTCCATCTTCACAATTGGTTCCTGCAACATCCTGATGGAACAGTACAGGTGACTATGCAGTTGCTCTATAGCGAAGTAATCGATCGCTATGGAACGCGCGATCCTGCTAGGCCACGTTGGATACACTTAACTCGCGATTCCGTGACGCCCCAGTGGCAGGCACGCGGGCCTCTAGCGCTAAGTGAAATAGTTGAGCGTGGTTGGGGGAATAGCGAAGGCCTTCGTATTCAGCTCGGGGCGCAACCATTCAGCGGCGAGCCGACGAGTGCCGCTCTCGCTCGTCTGATTCTGCACCTTTCACCACGCATGGTAACCGAGGCTGATGATGTAGATAAGTGGCGGTCGCATTCATTGGGTCTATGCGCTGGGACGCTCGGGATATCTACGGAGCCACCATACATCACGTGTATTCCGATTATGAGTACATCCTCTCAGCCTCCACGGGAAGAAGTGAGCGAGCAGGAATTCTCAATGATGTTATCAAAAAAAATGAATGATAACGTCTGGGAGGCGTATATCAATGCTGTTGCCAAGCATCTGAGCGAAGACGATATTGGCTCCGATCTGCGACCCGCTATGCAGAAGGTCTGGGCTGTGTGGAATGCCGTTCTTAACAAGTCGGCACCGCACCAAGCGAGTTTCGTGCGAGCGATGCTTGCAACTGCCGAAGAATGGAGCCGTAAAGGCTTCGATTCCTCAGTACGGGCGGGTCGCCTGCTTATTGAAGATCTTGCCCGCGCTAGTTTAACAGCACTAGCTATTGCTGCAACCTTAGAGGCTGGTGGAATTCCGGCTAACCTAGGCCCAGATGGCTCAGCCGAAAACCTCCATTTCGGATCAGTCTCTGCGCATATTATCGCTCTTGCCGCGGCTTCACATCCGAGTGATCGCAAGCCCTGTAGGTTTTCCGACGCGCCAGGAGCAATGTTCTTGGCAGAGACAGGAATCACCATCCTTGGCGTTGTCGATGCATCGGCAAGTGACCTGTACAGGCTGGCATGCGGGGAGACCGTGCCCTTCTCTGCATCTGATGCAGCATCACAAAACTATCGACACCCCGGGCAGCCATTTCCGCTACTTACTGCGGGTCCCCTCTTTCGAGAAGCTCTGCGGACGGGACTTACGGCAATGCGACAACATTTAGCAGAAGCCTTGGGCTTAATGGACGACGATCGAGCCAAGGGCCTCCGAGAGGCTATAGAAAGGGCAACGATTTATGGATGACGCTCTTTCTACGCTTTTGGATATGTTTGAGAGTGGGCTTAGAGGCCGTGCTGAAAGCCTTGGATGGTCGCTCACTCCAAATTCTCAACTCTTGCGCCAGAGCGATCGCGAGGGTATTGGACCCTTGTTAACAGCTCTATCGAATGTGTCAAGCGAGCCACGTCCTTCTGAGCGGCTCCCAGAGCTGAGGCGGGGATTTGATCTACAACCAGTTTCTTTGAGCCTCTTGCTATGCGGGCTGGACGCCGTCGATTTTGAAGGTTCTTACCGTGCAGCTCTATGGTGGACGGGGCTTGTTAGATCAGAGATTGCACCCTCAAGGCGGAGCGATCTGCATTTATTTCTGATCGGACCGATGGGCACAAGCAGCGAAGCCGACTGGGGTGGGATACGCAGCCGTATCGAGTCTGACGAAAGATTTTGCAGGAAATTTGTCTGGCTTCCTACCTGCGAGCCTGATCCTGTCGAAATCGGAGAGTTTCTTAATCGAACTTTTCTCGCGCAGCCTTGGAAGGGTAAGAGCGCAGAGCCCCGCTCTCTTGATCCGCTCGAACCGCTTATAGAAGGCGCAAGCGTTGAAGGTGTACTTGCGTCCGAAGAACTCCGGCGCTGGCTTGCTCGACTGGGATCGGTTGATGTAACCAAAGTCCAGCAAATAGCCGAAGATCTGGTCTCTATTCTAGAGGGTAAGCCATGACGGAGCGCGCACCCCTGTTTATCACAGGGTTATCTATCAAGGACTTCCGCGGATACGGTAAATTTCATCTGGAATTGCCTGCATATCCTTGCGTAGTTCTGCTCAGTGGTCCTAATGGACTTGGAAAAACCTCCCTATTTGAAGCGCTCGAATGGGTCCTTACCGGTTCAGTAAAGCGACTCGATATGCTGTCTGATGGTAAGGCCGATCCTCTTGATCTTGCTCGTAGGGCCAATGGGGTAGATTCGTTCGAGGCAGAATTATCCTTTCGTGATGCCGAGGGTTGCGAAGAACGAGTGACCCGAGCGCAGCTGATACCGGCAAATGGCTCGCCTCCCGAATCGGTTGGTACGCTAGTGTCAGCGGTTGCAGAGCTTCTGCGCTCCGACGATTCGCGATGGAATGTAACAGGTAAGAACGTAGCCGATTACCTTCATCTCACGCATTTCCACGCTCAGGTAGCGTCCCTTCGACTCGTTACATCGAATCCAAAGGAGCGCTGGCTTCGGGTCAGCCCGCTAGCAGGTGCGGATAGGTTTGAACGCGTTAGAACGAACCTCACCAACAGTAAGTCTGCCCTGACCAAGTTGAAGGATCGCCGGGCCCAGGAATTGGAAGACGCAATCGCCGTAAAGCAACGTTGGGAAGATTTACTAAGCCGCCTATCAAACCTCCAGAAGCTCGCAGGTTCCATTCTAGATGTGCTCGCACCCCGCGACGTGATCAAGAGAATTGACAAGCTGCGTGACGGGCTCGGCTTCGATGTAGCCTTTCCTTCGCTGAACGATGACAATGACGTCGGAGGAGCAAGCGAGGCAATTCGCATGCTTCGTGTCTCAATCGAGCAATGTCAGCGAGATGATGAACGGCGCCTCGAACAGTTTGGCCTCCTCCGGGTTCTGATTCGCCAATGGGCCGACGGGCAGTCCCAACTCGCAGCGGCGCGCGCGCGGGCATTCTCGCTTGAGAAAGAAGCCGCAGCGCTCAAGGCAAATGTAGATAACCTGGTTCGTAGGACTTCAGATCTTCAGATGAAGCATAAGGAGGCCCAGCAGATAAGGGAACGCAGGGCCGAACGCCATCAAATTATTACACGCGCTCTTCGCGATCAAGAGGATCTTATATCCCTCGAACAGGAATTCACGGATTCCGATGGAGAGGTGAAGGAGGCCGATCGCAGGCTGGAAGAAGCTGAGGTGGAGTTGAGGCGGCGGCAAGAGGATTTGGCGGCCAACGATAGGTTGCTTCTCGCGCGGGATCGGTTACGGCAACAGCTTGAAGAAGCCCAGCGTGTGGACAAAGCTGTTCTTGAGATTGAGACTCTTCAAAAAAGAATAGCTGTCGAAGAAGGCCGGCGCAGCTTTTTTTTAGAAGGTCTGCGAGGTATAGAGTCGAGAGCAGCGGTACTCGCAGACGAGGCGCGACTACGGGCGGAGGCGGTGACCGCAGCCACCCATGAGTTGGAAGTGCTAGAGCAAGCGTCAGCTACATTTCAGCAGGCGCTACTCGTTATTGCGGAGCATCTTCGGCACGAAGATACGGTTTGTCCAGTATGCCGCACCAGCTTTGATCCGGGACAGCTTCGGAGCTTCGCACGTGAGTCTATTAGCATCCTAGATCCGCACCTTGCGAATGCTGAAATTCGAGCTTCGGCTGTACGTGAGGAATTCGAGGAGCTACGGAAACGTGAGGGGCAAATCACCCAAGAGCGACGTAAAATCGAAGCAGACCTGCGGGCTGTCAATGAAAGCTCTGGGCAGTTGCAATCGAGAATTGATGACTTGAGTAAGCACCCTTTGCTGGTGGGCCTTGGACTTCAGGAGGCAAGGGCACTGTTGGCGCGGATGCGTGCTGAGCAGAATGCGGACCTCCAACGTGTGGAACTTGAACTGACATCAGGTCAGAGCGCGGAGCGCCTAAGGCAGGCTGTATTGGAGGCCGCCGCAGCAGCGGATGCTCAAAGACGAGCACGTGCTCTCGCGAATGAACTCCGTAACACACGGCAGGTACGGTTGGCTGAGGTCCTTGCGCGGGTTTCACACCTTGAAGCTGAGCACGGCGAACTCGGTATCTCATCTGAATCTCTCAAGGGGCTTATTGAGGCTGCGGCTCTCGACGCTTCCAAGGCGCAGGAAGTTATGGATGTTGCGTCAGTGAACGCTGCCGAAGCGCAAGCGGCCGAAGCTGCAGTCCGACAAACATTGGTCGTTGTCGAGGCTGAGCTAGCAAAATCTAAGGCCCAGATTGATGGCTTTATCTCTGCTCTTAAGGTGTTAGAAATGCAATGGCGTGATGCCGAAATTTCCGATCAAGTTTCTGAGAGCGTTCTCGATGCCCAGATTGAAAAGCTCGGCCACCGGAAGCGAGCTCTTAGTGCTACTATCGGTGAACTTGCAATTGTTGCCGGGGCGCTGGAGCGGTGGCATCAGGCCGCCGACCTGCAACAGTTGGAGCAGGAGATCCGGAAAGATAGCGGTTCACTTAAACGTGATGAATATTCTCGGAATCTTGAAGTGGGTGTTGAGCGTGCACGTGAAGCCCTCACTGTGGCCCAGCGCGCTCGTGATGCCGCAGATCATCTCTCCGACACACTTGGGCGAGTGACAGCGGAATTCGGTGAGCGTTCACTTAGGCCCTTCGATGAGCTGTTTCGTGGGTACCTGCGAGCCCTTGTCCACGACGAGCGTTTCCACAACATCGAAGCCATTTACGAGCCCGCAGCTCGCTCCGCTGGACTTAGATTTAAGGTGGAGCTAGGAGGCTCAGATACTGAGGCGGAGTACATCCTTAGCGAAGGACGAGCTGGGCGACGTATCTCTCGCCGCCATGCTCTCCGCTAACTCGGCATTTCCGTGGTCGCGCTGGCGAGCGCTACTGCTGGACGATCCGACCCAGTACAACGATTTGATTCATGCGACCGCTCTCTTTGACGTACTAAGGAATTTAGTTCGTTTTGCGAAGCATCAAATCTTTATCTCTACCCATGACAACGAGCAGGCGGGCTTTTTTCGTCGTAAGCTTGATGCCATGGCAATTCCTTGGATTGACTGTCGGTATATCGCGCACTCATCGAAGGGAATTGAGGTAGCCATACGAGCCTCCACCGAAATTGACGACCGACGCTCGGCCTCTGCGTAACAACAGGTAGCTTCGCGCTGGGTCGAGTTGACCGGATACACGTCTAGCATCCTCTGCCTGCAGCTCTCGCTGAAAATCCTAGGGCCGCCGAGTCCCCCATCCTCACAGCCCCGCGCGTATCGCTTCGAGATACTGGGGACTCGCCGAAATCGTGTTGTGGCCCGTCCCTGGGATGACCTGCAGCGTGGCCACACCCTTGGCGAAGTGCGCGTAGAGCCGCTCGGTGCTGGCGCGCGGGATGACTTCGTCCTGCCCGGACGCGATCAGGCGGGTCGGCATGGTGATGCCGGGCGCGTAGCGCCACGATTCGAACTTGTCCCGCAGCAGCCACTTCACCGGCATATGCGGGAATTGGCTGGCGGCAATCTCCTCGAAGCTGTTGTAGGGCGTGATCAGGATCAGGCGCGACGCCGGGCGCTGGCTGGCGAGGCGGATGACGACGCCGGAGCCCAGGCTGCGGCCGATCAACGCGATCCGAGGGTGGTCGGCGTGCACCCGGTCGAACAGGGCGATCGCGTCGCGCTGGATTGCTTCTTCGGTGGGCTTCCCGGAGCTGCCGCCGTAGCCTCGGTAGTGGAGCAGGTAGATGGCGTGGTCCGGAAAGGCCTGCGAAAACGTGGGCAGGTTCCGGGAGACGTCCTCGGCATTGCCTCCGAAGTAGAGCAAGGCTTCCGGGCCGTCGTGCGGCCGCACCGACACCAGCACGTCCGCGTCGGCGACCGGCAGCTTGAGGATCGTCGCGGGGGTGCCCACCGAGCGCGGCTGGGGATAGTAGATGAGGGATCGTTGGAACGCGTACAGCACGGCACAGGCCCCCAGGTAGAGGAGCGCGAGGGCCGCACAGACGATGATCAAGATTCGCAGCATATCGGAGGCAAAAAGGAGATTTTTCTATCTCGCCGGGGATTTTCGCGGCTCGCCGGAGCCGGCGGACGATCCACCGGGGGCGTGATGCCGCGTAAAAAGGTCGCCACGCCTCTCGCCGCCGCCGGCGAGCCGTGCAAAATGCCCGGCGAGTAACGAAACGTCCCCAGCGAGTCAGGAAACGTCCCCGGCGAGTCATCCGCCGGAGCCGGCGAGCTATCCGCCGGAGCCGGCGAGTCATCCGCCGGAGCCGGCGAGCTATCCGCCGGAGCCGGCGAGTCATCCGCCGGAGCCGGCGAGCTATCCGCCGGAGCCGGCGAGCTATCCGCCGGGGCCGGCGAGCTATCCGCCGGGGCCGGCGAGCTATCCGCCGGAGCCGGCGAGCTATCCGCCGGAGCCGGCGAGTCATCCGCCGGAGCCGGCGAGTCATCCGCCGGGGCCGGCGAGTCATCCGCCGGAGCCGGCGAGCTATCCGCCGGAGCCGGCGAGCTATCCGCCGGGGCCGGCGAGACATCCGCCGTCCCTGATTCGCGGGATCTCTCGGATCGGCTCAGCTCGAAAACAGTCTAACCGAACCTCAGGGGCGCTTCATAGAAGCGCATGGCGCCTGTTCCCGCTCCCGGTGGCCTCTGACGCCCGGGCCTGAAGACCCGGGCTACGCTGGAGGCGAAAAGCCGGCTGAAGCCGGCTCGAAAGGCGCGGCCGGAGAGACCTCGAGCCTCCTTCAGGAGGCTTTTCGTTTGAAGCGTAGCCCGGGCTCTTCAGGCCCGGGCGTCGGAGGCCACCGGGAGCCGCGCCCTCCCCTGTAATTTCCCGGCTACCGGCACGTTACATGCATATGAGAATCGCAGTTTCAACGCCCCGGAGAGTCGCCCGGGCCCAATAATATGCCCCGTGCCGCGCCACGCCGACGAGTCGTCTTCCGCGAGCGGAACGGTGGGCTTGTGCCATTTTGGACTGGGAGGAGACGATGGCGCCAGAAGCTCCGCGCGTAGCGCGTTTGCAGGGGCCGTTCCGCTGCGCTCTCACGGTCGACGTCGAGGAGTGGTACCACACCTGCCTGGTGCCCGACTACGTCAATCCGGAGGACCGCCCCCCCCTGTCCGAGGAGCTGGACTGGCTGCTGCCCGAGCTGCTGGAGATGCTAGCGGAGGCGCGCTGCTCGGCGACCTTCTTCGTGCTCGGCGAGGTGGCCGAGCGCCTGCCGAAGCGGATCCGCGAGATCGCCGCCGCCGGCCATGAGGTGGCCAGTCATGGCCATCTTCATCTGCGCGCCTGCGAGCGCTCCCTGGAGGCTTTCCAGGCCGATATCGAGCGTTCCAAGGAGATCCTGGAGGACGTGACGGGCGAGCCGGTGCTCGGCTTCCGGGCGCCGGAGTGGTCGCTGCGCAGCCTCGGCAGCGCGCGGCTGCCGATCGTGGCCGAGACGGGCTTCCTCTACGACAGCTCGCTCACCCCCTGCCCGCTCGCCGGCCGGCCGGGCAATCCGCGCTTCGCCTCGCGCCTGCGCTGGAACGGCACGCGACCCCAGATGGATCTCCTCGAGTTCCCGCCGCTCACTTTCGGTGGCCCCCTGCGCCTGCCGGCGGGGAGCTGGACGGGCCGCCTGGTCAACCCCGACCGGCTGGTTCGCGCGGCCCTCGATCACGCCGACGAAGGGGGGATCCCGGTCGCCGTGGTCCACCCCTGGGAGATCTCGGGGCGGCCGACGCCCGGCCCGTTGAAGGGGATCGCGAAATTCATCCATGAGACCGGCCGTCCGGGCTTCCAGGGGCGCTTCCGCGATCTGCTGCAAGGTATCCCCTGGACCTCGCTGCGCGTCGCGGCGGGCCTGGAAAGGGCCTTACCCCTGCGGGCGGCGGCCTCGCGCCGGGCCGTCTGAAGCAGCCTGTCTGGAATTCCCTGCTGGCGGCAAGAGTTACAACCGCGATGTCCCGCCCGGGACGTCGCCCGTCGTGTAAGCTCCGCTCGTGGTCGAGGTGAGGAAGAAGAGAGAGGGTTGGTGCGAAAGGGGGGACTCGAACCCCCACGACCTTTCGGCCACAAGCTTCTGAGACTTGCGCGTCTACCAGTTCCGCCACTTTCGCAGGCGGGTTGATTCTAGGGAGAGAAGAGCGACCATGTCAATCTCGTATCCGGGAGCCGAGGGGATTCTGCGGCAGGAGATCCTCGCCCGCCTCGAAGAGGCCGGGCGAAATGGAGTGGAGGAGGGCCCGCTGGGAGAGCAGGTGGCGGGGAGCCCTGGGGATGATCTGCCCGGCACCCTCCGACGGCTGGAGAGGGAGGGGAAGGCGGTGGAGATGGACGGCCGCTGGTTCGCTCCCGGCCACGCGGACTGGGAGGTCGGGTCCGTCGAGCGGCTGGAGGAGGGGGACGCCCTTTTCCGGCCTAGTGCTCGGCCCGTGGGCCGGCCCGGGCCGCGCGCGGAGCCCACCTTCTATATCCGCAAGCGCAATCTGAAGCGGGCGCTCGACGGCGACACCGTGGTGGTGCGCCCTCTCGGCAAGGGGCGCCCGTGGGACGACCGGCCGCCCGAGGGGATGGTCGTCAAGGTCCTGGGATCGCGCCACGACACCCTGGTCGGCTCGCTGGAGACGGATGAACGGGGGCTGCGCTGGCTGACGCCGTTCGATCCCAAGGTCTCGCTGGAGCTGCCGGTGGAGGGCGCGGAGGAGGTCCCCGACGCCTGGTACGTGGTGGTGGCGGTCGACCGCATCGGCCGCACTCATCAGGGGCGCGTGCTCGAGGTGCTGGGAGATCTCGCGGTGCCGGGGGTGGACGTGCTGGTGGTGCTGCGCCATCACGGCATCCCGGACGAATTCCCCGAAGCCGTCCTGAAACAGGCGGCGGCGTTCCCGTCCGATCCCCGGCTGGAGGACTGGACCGGGCGCGAGGATCTGCGGGAGAAGGTGGTCTTCACGATCGACGGCGAGACGGCCCGCGACTTCGACGACGCGGTCTCGATCGAGCGGCTGCCCGGCGGCGACTTCCGCCTCGGGGTTCACATCGCGGACGTGGCCTACTACGTCCGCGAGGGGGACGTGCTCGACACCGAGGCCTACCGCCGGGGCACCAGCGTCTACTATCCCGAGCGGGCCGTCCCCATGCTCCCCGAGGGGCTCTCGAACGGCCTCTGCTCGCTGCGGCCGGACGTGCCGCGGCTGACGCTCTCAGCTTTCCTCGACATCGATCGCCAGGGGCACGTCTATGCCCGCCGTTTCGCCGAGACCGTGATCCGGAGCGCGCGCCGCCTCACCTACAACGAGGTGCGGCGCGTGCTGGAGGAGCCCCAGGAGGGGGACGCCGCCGAGTATGGCCCGGTCCTGCCGGCGCTGCGCGAGATGGGCGGGCTGATGAAGATCCTCAACGCGGCCCGCTCGGCGCGGGGATCGATCGATTTCGATCTCCCGGAAGGGGACGTGGTGCTCGACACCGACGGCGTGATGGTGGGCATCATGCCCGAGCAGAGAAACGTCGCGCACCGGCTGATCGAGGAGTTCATGATCGCCGCCAACGAGGCGGTCGCCTTCGAGCTGGTGAGCCATGAGGTGCCCGCCCTGTACCGGGTCCATTCGGCGCCCTCGCCGGAGCGCCTGGAGGAGCTGCGGGAGCTGCTCGCCACGTTTGGGCTTGTGCTCAAGGGGGAGCTCGACGAGCTGCCGCCGCGGGCGCTCCAGGAGGTGATGCGGGAGGCCCATGGACGCCCCGAGGAGCCGTTCATCAACTCGGTCGTGCTGCGTACCATGCAGCGGGCCTACTACGCCCCCGAGTGCCTGGGGCACTACGCGCTCGCCTCCCAGTATTACTGCCACTTCACCTCGCCGATCCGGCGCTATCCGGACCTGGTCGTCCACCGCCAGCTCCGCGCGCTGCTGCGCGGCCGCGCCGCGGAGTATGCCCAGCAGTCGCGCATCGCCGAACGGCTGCCGGCGATGGGCGAGCACACCAGCAAGATGGAGAAGCGGTCGGAGCAGTCCGAGCGCGACCTGCTGCAATGGAAGAAGGTGCGCTTCCTGGCCGGCCGCGCGGGCGAGACCTTTCGCGGCAGGATCACGGGGGTCCAGCCGTTCGGCCTCTTCGTCCAGCTCGACGGCTACTACGTCGACGGCATGGTGCCGATCCGCACGATGGCGGACGACTACTACCGCTACGAGCCCGAGGCGCACCGGCTGGTAGGGGAGCGCACCGGCCGCGTCTTCCGGCTGTCCGATCCGGTCGACGTCGTGCTCGTCGGCGCCTCGCCCAAGGCGCGGGGACTGGACTTCGTCCTGCAGGGGATGCCGGAGCCCGGCTCGCGGTCGGAGCCTTCGCGGCGGGCTCAGGGGAAAGAGGAAGGGCGGAAGCCGGCCCGTGGCCCCAAGCGGGAAACCCGGGAGAGGAAGAAAAGGTCGTAGGGTGCGCTGTGCGCACCTTCCCGGTGAAGGGATACAATCGGGTCTGAATTGGAGGAGCCATGAACACGGCGAAAGAAGATGCCCGGCAGCTCATCGAGAGCTTGCCTGACCACGCTACGTGGGACGACGTGATGTACGAGCTTTATGTCCGCCAGAAGATTGCCATCGGCATCCAGGCTGCCGACGAGGGACGCGTAGTCCCGCATGAAGAAGTGAAGAAGAGATTCCTCGCCCGATGAGGATCGAATGGACGGACCCCGCCATCACCGATCTCGCCGCAATCCGCGACTACATCGCGCGGGACTCGGAGCACTACGCGGTGCAGTTCCTCGGCAGGCTCATCGAGGCGGTCGAGAAATTGGAGAGCTTTCCGGAAATGGGCCGGAAGGTGCCGGAGTCCCATGAAGGAGAAGGTATCCGGGAAATTCTGTTTCGAAACTATCGTGTCATCTATCGTTTGAGATCCGAGCGGATTGAAATCATCACCGTTCTTCATGGTTCCCGGGACTTGGCTCAGATCCTGCCGAAGCCCTGGGAGATGGGTTAGCTTCCCATGCCGCTAACTCCTACCGTTGCCATCATCGGCCGGCCCAACGTCGGCAAGTCGACCCTGTTCAACCGTCTCGTGGGCCGGCGGCAGGCGATCGTCCACGACCTGCCGGGGATCACCCGCGACCGCATCACCGGCACGGTCGAGCTCTCCGAGAACCGTCCGATCCAGGTCGTGGACACCGGCGGCCTGGTGCCGGGGGACGACCCGCTCGGCCTCAACCAGCAGGTCTTCATGGCCGTCGAGGAGAGCGACCTCCTCCTCCTGGTCGTGGACGGCAAGCAGGGGCTGGTCTCCGCCGACGAGGAGGTCTGGTCGCACTTCCGGCGCTTCAACAAGCCCGCCGTGCTGGTGGTCAACAAGGGGGATACCAAGGAGGCGCAGAACCGTTTCTCCGAGTTCTACCGCCTGGGGATCGACCGCCAGCTCCTGATCTCGGCCGAGCATGGCGGCGGCATCGGGGACCTGCGCGAGGCGCTGGCGCTGGTGCTCCCCGAGATCCCGGACATCCCCACCCCCGAAAATGCCCCGGCGGTCGCCATCGTGGGGCGGCCGAACGTCGGCAAGTCCTCGCTGCTCAACAAGATCTCCGGCCTGAACCGGTCGCTGGTCTCGCCGGTGGCGGGCACCACCCGCGATCCGGTCGATACCCTGATCACCCGCGGGGACAAGTCCTACCTGCTGATCGACACCGCCGGCATGCGCCGCCGCAGCCAGGTCTCGGGAGCGCCCGAGGAGCTGGCGGTGATGATGGCGCGGCGCCAGATCGAGCGCTCCGAGGTCGCCGTGCTGGTGATCGACGCCGCGGCGGGGGTGACCAGCAGCGACCTCGCCATCGCCGGCAGCATCTGGGAGCTGGGGCGGGCCGCCGTGGTGGCGATCAACAAGTGGGATCTGCTCGACGACGACAAGCGGGAGAAGCTGGAGCTCTCCTTCGAGCGGCTCGACGAGCTGCTGGCGACGCCGGGGCGGGTCAACGTCTCGGCCCTGAGCGGCCGCGGGGTCGACAAGCTCTGGGGGCCGATCGACCGCGCCCTCGCCGCCTACCACCTCAAGCTCGGCACCGGCCAGCTCAACCGCCTGTTCGAGCAGTTCACCCAGAAAGTGTCTCCGCCCTCGCTCGGCGGCGCTGCCTGGAAGCTCTATTACGCCACCCAGGTCTCGGCGGCGCCGCCCACCTTCATGCTGTTCGCCAACCGGCCGCTGCCCCGGAACCATCACTACCGGCGCTACCTGGAGAACCGCCTGCGCGAGGAGCTCGACCTGCCCGGCGTGCCGGTGCGGCTGGTGGTGCGGCGGCGGACCGAGTGAGCCCTGCATCGAGGTCCCGCTCATGGTCTCTGCTCGGCGCGGCGCTGATCGTCTCCGGCTGCCAGCACAAGCCCGTGGCCGAACATGCGCCGGGGACCGCGTCCCTGATGGATCAGGTGGCCAAGGCTCCGGAGTACAAGCCGCCGGCGGATGGCCGTCTCGACCGCCGGCAGGTCGAGATGTACCTCGAGGTCCACCGGCGCGAGGGGAAGATCCGTGACGCCATGCGGGCGAAGGGCGATCTGGCCAATCTGGCGACCGCCGACCTGCGCGCCGCCCGCGAGCTGGGCTACAACCCCAGGGAGTACGCGTGGGTGCGGGACCGGGTGCTCGAGGCCGAGATGCTCCGCGCCACCCGGACCTTGAGCCGGCAGGTGGCCGAGAGCCGGCAGGCGCTCCTCGCCCTGCTCAGAAAACAGAAAGAAGCGGCCGCCGACGCGGGCCGGAAAGCCGAGATCGACCGCCAGATCCGTGAGCTCGAGATCCCCTCGGGAGCCGCGAACGCCGATCCGGTCCGCGCGGCCAACGCCGATCTGCTCGCCCAGGCCTCGGGAGGTTCCCAGGATGCAAGACGCTAGCGACCGCTGGGCCCGCCGCCTGGTCTGCTCGAAGACGGGCGTCACCGCGCCGCTCGACGAGCCGGCCTTCCTCTCGCCGGCCGGCGCGCCGTGGCTGGTCGAGTACGACCTCGATCCCGAGAAGGGGGAGGCGTTGCGCCGTTCCCTGCCCGGGCGGCCGTGGACCCTCTGGCGCTACCGCGAGCTGCTGCCGGTCGCCGACTTCGCCGGCCGGGTGGATCTCGGCGAGGGGGGGACACCGCTGGTGCGCCTGCGCCGCTTCGCTCCGGAAGGGATCGAGCTCCTGCTCAAGGACGAGTCGGGCAACCCCACGGGCTCGTTCAAGGCGCGGGGGCTCTCGCTCGCCGTCAACCGCGCCCGCGAGCTGGGCGCGCCCGGCGTGCAGCTCGCCAGCGCCGGCAACGCCGCCCTGGCGCTCACCGCCTATGCCGCCGCCGCGGGGCTGCCGGCCCGGGTGGCGCTCCCCGCCGACACCCCGCGCACCGTCTTCGAGCGCTGCCGCGACTACGGCGCCGAGGTGCTCTCCGGCCCCGGGACGCTGGTCGAAGCCGCGAAGCTGCTGGAGGAGGGGGCGGAGCGCTACTGGGGGCTCTCGACGCTGCGCGAGCCCTACCGGGCGGAGGGGAAGAAGACGATGGGCCTGGAGCTCGCCGAGCAGCTCGGCTGGGAGCTGCCCGACTGGATCCTCTACCCCCTCGGCGGCGGCACCGGGATCGTCGGGATGCACAAGGCGTTCGCCGAGCTGGAAAAACTGGGGCTGATCGGACCGAAGCGGCCGCGTTTCGTCGCCGTCCAGGCCGCCGGCTGCGCGCCGATCGTGCGCGCCTGGGAGGCGGGCGAGGAGGCGGCGGCGCCGTGGGAGAATCCGGACACGCGGGTCTGGGGGCTGCGGGTGCCGCGGGCGATCGGCGACTTCCTCGTTCTCCGAGCCCTCTACGAGACCGGCGGCAGCGCCATCGCGGTCGACGAGCCGCGGCTCGACGGCATCACCGCCTGGATCGCCGCCCACGAGGGATTGCGGATCGGTCCCGAGGGCGCCGCCGCGCTCGCCGCGGTCGAGGATCTGGAGGCCGCCGGCGCCTTCTCGCCCGGCGAGCGGGTGGTGGTCTTCCAGACCGGCGATCCCGCGAACTACATCTGATGCGGGTCCGGCCCTTCTGGACAGCCTGGTGAGCCAGGGCGTGATGTCCGCCGCCGTGGCCCTGGTGGGCACGCGCGAGGGGATCGAGATCGAGGAGGCCGCCGGCCAGGCCCGCGAGGGCGTCCCGGCGGAGATCTCGACCCGCTTCGACCACGCCTCGGTCACCAAGCCCTTCGTGGCGACGCTCGCCCTGGTCCTCGACGCCGAGGGCGCGCTGCCGCTCGGCACCCGGATCGGCGACGTCTGGCCGGCGGCGCACGCGCGGCTGGCCCGGCGCCCGCTCTCCGATCTCCTCCGGCACCGTTCGGGGCTGGCGGGGTGGACGCCGCTCTACCACCGCTGCCGGTCGCTGGACGAGGCCGTGGAGCTGATCGTGAACGGTGGCGCTGTAGGGGAGGAGCCGACGGCGATCTCGTGGGCGCCCGGATGGGCACGTACAGCGATCTCGGGTTTATCCTCTTCGGCTGGGCGGCGGAGATCTCCACGGGAACGGCGCTGGCGGAGCTGCTCCGCTCGCGCGTCCTCGCTCCGCTCGGATTGACCGGGGTGGAGGCGACGCCGGGGGAGCGGCCGGATCTCGCCGAGTCCCAGATGGGCACCGGCCAGGAAATCAGGCTGGCGGCGAAGCAGGGTCTTCGCCGTGCCGGACCTCGGGCCGCCGCCGCTGGGGCGCTCGCAGGACGGCAACTGCCGTTTCTTGGCGGGGATCGGCGGGATGTGCGGGCATGCCGGCCTGTTCGGCGGCGCGCGCGACCTCTGGCGGCTCGGCGCGGAATGGCTGGCGCCCGGACGTTTGTTGAACCCGGAGAGCGTGGCCGCCGCTCTGGCCGGCGGCGGTCCGTTCGCCCTCGGCTGGTGGCGGCGAAGGCTCCACGGCAGCGGAGGCCGGGCGCTCTCGCCCACCGCCTTCGGTCACACCGGTTTTGCAGGCAACAGCATCTGGATCGATCCGGAACGGGGCAGGATCTTCGTCCTCCTCGGCTCCCGGATCGATCCCTTTATGGACATCCACCGCTGGCGCCGGCGCTTCCACAGGGTCGCGACCGCGCCGCAAGCGAAATAAACTCTGGGAAGAGGGAGGCATGCTAATGGAAATTCATGATCTGGTCCTGGTCGACGGGGTGCGCACCCCGATGGCCGAGTACAACGGCTCCTTCGCCGAGGTCTCCGCGATCGACCTCGCGGCGCACGCCGCGCGCGCCCTGTTCGAGAAGACGGGCATCGATCCCAAGGAGATCGACCAGACCTTCGTGGGCAACGCGCTGCAGACCTCGCCGGACGCCATCTACGGCGCCCGCCACGTGGCGCTCAAGGCCGGCGTGCCGCAGGAGGTGCCGGCGCTCACCGTCAACCGCCTCTGCGGCTCCGGCGTCCAGTCGGTCATCTCGGGGGCGCAGACGATCCTCACCGGCGACGCCACCACCTGCCTGGTCGGCGGCATGGAGAACATGTCGCAGGCGCCGCACGTCATCTGGGGCGCCCGGCGCGGCTTCAAGCTGGGCCAGGGGCAGCTCCAGGACCTCCTGATGATCTCCCTGATGGACAGCTACTGCGGCTGCTACATGGCGCAGACGAGCAACAACCTGGCCCGCGATTACGGCATCAGCCGCGAGGAGCAGGACCAGTTCGCCATCCGCTCGCAGCAGCTGGCGGGCGAGGCGTGGGCGGCGGGCAAGATGAGCGAGGAGGTCGCTGCCCATCGAGGTGGGGAAGGGGAAGCGGGCGAAGCTCGATCGACCGGGATGACCACATGCGTCCGGAGACCACGATGGAGGATCTGGCGGGGCTGCCGACGGCGTTCGACAAGGACGGCTTCGTCACCGCCGGCAACGCCTCCGGCATCGTGGACGGCGCGGCGATGATGATCCTGTCCACCGAGGCGAAGGCGCGGGAGAAGGGGTGGAAGCCGCTCGGCCGCATCGTCTCGTGGTCGGTGGTGGGCGTCGATCCCTCGCGCATGGGCATCGGCCCGGCGCCGGCGATCCGGGCGGCCCTCGCCAAGGCGGGGATGCAGCTCGGCGACGTCGACCTCTTCGAGATCAACGAGGCGTTCGCCGGGCAGATCCTGGCCGTGGTCAAGGACCTCGACCTCGACGTCGACAAGCTCAACGTCAACGGCGGCGCCATCGCCCTCGGCCATCCGCTGGGGGCCAGCGGCACCCGCCTGCTGATCACCCTGCTCAAGGAGCTCAACCGGCGCGGTGGCGGCCGGGGCGTCGCCTCGGCGTGCATCGGCGGCGGGCAGGGGATCGCGATGGTGGTCGAGGCCGCCGCTTGATCGACCTCACCGGGCGCCGGGTCGTCGTGACCGGGGGGAGCCGCGGCATCGGCGCCGCGTGCTGCCGCCTGTTCGCGCGGGCCGGCGCTTCGGTGTTCATCCAGTACATGGCGAGCGGCGAGAAGGCGGCCGCGGTGCTGCGGGAGCTGCGCCAGATCTCGGACGCCCCGCACTCGGCGGTCCGTTGCGACGTCACCGATCCCGATCAGGTCTGCAAGGTTTTCGACGCCGTCGAGGCCCGCTGGGGCGGGCTCGACTGCCTGATCAACAACGCCGGGGTCTGGGTCCACGATCCCCTCCCGGATCTCCAGCCGGAGCGGCTGCAGGCGACGCTCGCCGTCAACATCGTCGGCCCCTTCCTCTGCGCCCGCTGCGCGATCCCCCTGCTGGCGGGCTCCGAGGACGCCTCGATCATCAACATCAGCTCCACCGCCGGCCAGCGCGGCGAGGCCTTCTACAGCGCCTACGCGGCCAGCAAGGGGGCGCTGATCTCGGCCACCAAGTCCTGGTCGTCCGAGCTCGCCCCCGGGATCCGCGTCAACGCCGTCGCCCCCGGCTGGGTGGATACGGACATGACCTCCGACGCCCTCTCCGGGGAGCGGCGGGCGGCGGTGCTGGCCTCGATCCCGCTCCAGCGCATCGCGACGCCGGAGGACATCGCCGCCTCCGTCCTCTTCCTGGCCTCCCCACTGGCCCGCCACATCACGGGCGAGATCCTCAACGTCAACGGCGGAAGCGTCCTCGTTGGCTAGCGTGCCGTCCTTCTGGCTCTCGCGGGGCGGCCGTGTTGAGGAGGTGGAGACCGTCGTCGTCGGCGCCGGCATCGTCGGCCTCTCGACCGCCTACTGGCTCACCCGCTCCGGCCGGCGTCCGCTGGTGCTGGACGCGGACGGCATCGCCTCCCACGCCTCCGGCCGCAATGCCGGCTATCTGATGACCGGCACGGCCGAGCCCTACACCTGGCTGGTCGGCGAGATCGGTGAGGCCGCGGCCTTCCGGCTCTGGGAGCTGTCGAGCGAGAACCGGGAGCTGCTGCGGGGGGAGCTTCTCGACGCCGGGAAGATCGACTGCGAGTTCACGCCCGAGGGGGGGTGGATCGCCGCCATGGCGGACGATCCGGCCCAGGAGAGGGCGCTCCGCGAGAGCGGCGAGCTCCTGGCGGCGCGCGGCTTTCAGATCGAATGGCGCGACGCTGCCGAGGTGCGCCGGGCGAGCGGCAGCGATCGTCTCGGCGGCGCCCTGTTCCTGCCGCGGGACGGCGGTCTCGATCCCGCCCGCCTCTGCCGGGGGATCGCCCGGCTGGTTGCCGGGGCTGGAGGGGAGGTCCGCACCGGAGTGCGGGTTCGCCGGCTGGAGCCCGAAGGAGGGTGCGTCCGCATCGTCACCGACGGCGGGCATCTCCTCGCCGGGCGGGTCGTCCTGGCGCTCAACGCCTACGCGCCGGCGCTGCTGCCGCACCTCGTCGGCGAGATCCGTCCCGTCCGCGGCCAGATTTTCGCCACCGCCCCGGGAGCCCGCGACCTGACGGGGGTCTGGTACGTGAACGACGGCTACGAGTATCTGCGCCAGCTTCCGGACGGCACCCTGATCCTGGGTGGCTGCCGCCGGGTGGCGAGGGAGACCGAGGTGGGCTACGAGGAGGCCCCCACCGCCCAGGTCCAGGGCGCCCTGGAGGGGTTCCTGCGCGACGCCTTCCCGCGCTTCGCGGACCGTCCCATCCGGCATCGCTGGGCCGGCATCATGGCCTTCACCCCGGACGGTCTGCCGCGGACGGGCGAGGTGCCCGGCATCCCTGAGGCGATCTACGCCGCCGGCTTCAACGGCCACGGCATGTCGCTCGGCTTCGCGACGGGGAAATGGCTGGCGGAAAGGGTGACGGGGGAGGGGACCGGGAGCCTGTTCCCGGCTGTACAGCCTGGCTAGCCGGTTGCTTCCAGCCTGTGCACGCGTGAGTCGAGGTCTTCGTAGGAGCGCCGGTTGAGAGCTTCGACATCGTCGAACCTCTGCGAGACCTCCTCCCGGTGCCGGCTCAGTTGCTCGCTGACGTTGGCGACTCCGTCGGCGACCTGGCGAACCTGGCCGCGTAGATCCTCGATCGCCACGTAGGCTCTCCGAACCTCGGTCTCCAGCTTCTCGAAGCGCTGATCGGCTTGGTCGAAGCGCTGGTCAATCGCGGAAAACCGCTGATCAAGATAGTCGATGAGATCCTTATCCATAGGTCCGTGTTCCCGGTTCCCGCAACTCTACCACAAGCAAGACCCCATGGAACCGGGTCACGAACGGTCGGGCCGCCCTTCCTTCTCCCAGAGATACCCCAGGCTCTTGTAGATCAGCTTCGCCGCCAGGAAGTCGCTCGCCGGGTGGCCGCCGATCGGCGCCAGCTCGATCAGGTCCATGGCCACCACCGTCTTCGTCCGGAACAGATGGCGGAGGAGGCGGAGCGTGGGGTACCAGTGGCCGCCGCCCGGCTCGGGCGTGCCGGTCGCCGGGACCAGCGAAGGGTCGAAGTAGTCGATGTCGAAGGTGAGATAGATCTTCTCCGGCAGCGCCGCCAGCATCTCCGGGAACAGCTCCTCCGCGCGGTCGAGCTGGTACCCCCAGATCACCGGCAGGCTCCTCTCCCGCACGAGCTCCGCCTCCGGCGCCGAGAGGGAGCGGATGCCGATCGCCAGCGTCGGGATCCCCGCATCCACCACCCGCTTCATCACGCTCGCGTGGCTGTAGGGGGTCCCCTCGAACTCCTCGCGGAGGTCGGTGTGGGCGTCGAACTGCACCACTCCGATCTCGCCGAAGACTTCGCGGGCCGCCTTGACCGGGGCTTGCGTTAA
Organism: uncultured Acidobacteriota bacterium; assembly: GCA_963761645.1. Classification (GTDB taxonomy): domain Bacteria; phylum Acidobacteriota; class Thermoanaerobaculia; order Multivoradales; family UBA5704; genus DATARR01. The sequence goes on along the minus strand of CAVXIG010000019.1, from coordinate 80,942 downwards.
GCTGTGCTCGCCTCCGAGGGTCACCAGGAATTTGCCTTGCTCCATGTGGGCCTTGCAGGCCTCCTGGAGCTCGGCCAGGCCCTCGTCCATGTTGAACGCTTCGGGGAGGAACGGCGGCAGGGTGGCGATCCCCTGCACGTAGGGCTCGGCCGCCAGCTCCTCGTCGTAGAGCTCCATGGCCTGGGAGGCGCGGAGGATGGCCGCCGGCCCGGAGGTGGTCCCCTTGCCGTACGAGGTGGTGCGCTCGAAGGGGACGGGGAGGACGGCGACGCGGCTGGTCTCGTAGTCGCTCATCGCGGGCTCGAGAAGGCCGAAGTTGTTGGGCAGATAGGGCATGACGGCGGCGTTTGTAGCAGGATGCGTCGCGCAGTGTCAACGCGAGGAAAGGAGGAGGATGGAGCCGTTGGAGCTTTCCCCGCCGACCGCCGAGCGAGTGCGGCTGGCGGAGCGCGTGGTGGTGTTCTCCGGCGCCGGGGTGTCGCGCGAGAGCGGCCTCGACACCTTCCGGGGCGCCGGCGGCCTCTGGGAGCGCATGCGCCCCGAGGAGCTGGCGACTCCCGAGGCGTTCCGCGCCGATCCGGCGAAGGTCTGGCGATGGTACGCCTGGCGGTACGGTCAGGCCGCGGCGGCCGCTCCCAATCCCGCCCACGACGCGATCGCGAGGCTGGAGACCCTCTTTCCGTCGGTCATGGTGGTGACCCAGAACGTCGACGGGCTCCACCAGCGGGCGGGCAGCCGGAACCTCCTGGAGCTGCACGGCACGATCACCCGCGCCGTCTGCGAGCGCTGCGGCCGGAGCCGGGAGATGGCCGGAGCGATCGCCGAGTCCTCCGAGCGGCCGCCGGTCTGCTCCTGTGGCGGCAGATTCCGCCCCGCCGTGGTCTGGTTCGGCGAGGCGCTCCCGGAAGCCGCGCTCGTCCGCGCCTATGAGGAGGCGACGTTCTGCGACCTGTTCATCTCGGTGGGCACCTCCGGCACGGTCTACCCCGCGGCCGGGCTGATCGAGCTCGCGCACCAGGCCGGCGCCTGCCTGATCGAGGTCAACCCCGAGCCGACGCCGTTCTCGCGCCTGATGGACCTGCGCCTCGCCGCGCCGGCGGGGGAGGCCTTCCCCGCGCTGGTCGAGGCGATAAGAGCCGCGATCGAGAGGAGCCGATGACCCGATGACCGATTACATGATCCGCGAGCTGCCGCAGGGGGAGCGCCCCCGCGAGCGCCTGCTCCAGCACGGCGGGAGCTCGCTCTCCGACTCCGAGCTGCTCGCCGTGCTGCTGCGCACCGGCCGGGTGGGCGTTTCCGCCCTGCAGATGGCGATGGACGTCCTGCGCGAGAACGGCGGGCTCGCCGGGCTGCTCACCTCCACCCCCCATTCGCTCCGGCGGTCCGGCCTCGGGGCCGCCAAGGCCGCGGCGCTGCTCGCCGCGGTCGAGGTCGGTCGCCGCCTCGCCCGCGAGCAGCTCCTGGATCACGAGCCGCTGACCCGCCCGGTCGACGTGGCGCGCTATCTGGCGATCCGCTACCAGACCTGCGACCAGGAGGTGATGGGCGCGCTCTTCCTCGACGCCCGCAACCGCCTGCTCGGCGAGCGCGAGATGTTCCGCGGCACGATCTCCCGCATCTCGGTCGAGCCGCGGGAGATCCTCCGCGAGTGCCTGCAGCGCGGAGCGGCGGCCATCTACCTCTTCCATACCCATCCCAGCGGCGACCCCTCGCCGAGCGCCGAGGACCTCCTGTTCACCCGCCGCATGGTGGAGGCGGCGGAGATCGTGGGCCTGCGCCTGGCGGACCACGTCGTCCTCGGCCACCGGGGGCGCTGGGTCTCGCTGAAGGAAAAAAGCGCGTGGTAGCCTAGGCCCCGCCATGGCCAACTACCACCTGGATTGCAGCAGCGGCATCGCCGGGGACATGTTCCTCGGCGCCTGTCTGGACCTCGGCATGCCGGTCGAGGTCCTCTCCGACGTCGTGGCCCGGCTCGGCCTCTCCGGGGTCTCGGTCGAGGTCCGCAAGGCCTCGCGCGGCGGCTTCGAGGGGACCCGCTTCCGGGTCCTCGAGCACGGCAGGCCGCTCGAGGGACCGGACCCGGAAGAGGCGGGGCACGAGCACCACCATCACGATCATGGGCATCACCACGACTCATGATCACGGACATCACCACGGACAGGAACACGGACATCAGCACGGACACTGACGCGCGGGCTGGCCGAGATCCGGGGGATGATCCAGGGGAGCGCCCTTTCCGGGGCGGTCAAGGAGCGGGCGGTGCGGCTCTTTCAGCGCCTGGGCGAGGCGGAGGCGAAGGCGCACGGCATGCCGATCGAGCGGGTCCACTTCCACGAGGTGGGGGCGATCGACTCGATCGTCGACCTGGTGGGGGCCGCCGCCGCCATTGAGTACCTGGCTCCGGAGCGGCTCACCTGCGGCCCGGTGAACCTGGGCAGCGGGCGGGTGAAGATGGCGCATGGCGAGGTGTCGATCCCGGCGCCCGCCACGGCCGAGCTGCTGCGCGGCGTCCCCGTGTTCGGCGGCCCGGGCGGCGAGCTGACCACGCCGACCGGCGCCGTCCTCCTCGCCGAGCTGGTGGACGAGTTCGTCGAGCTCCCCGCCATGGTGCTCGAGGGCGTCGGCTACGGACTGGGGAAGAAGGACCTTCCGACCCACCCCAACGCCCTGCGCCTGCTGCGGGGGCGGTCCGCCGGCGCGCGAGCGGAAGTCATGGTCGTCGAGACCGAGATCGACGATCTGCCGGGCGAGGGGTTCGGATTCCTGATGGAGCGCCTGCTCGACGCCGGCGCCCTCGACGTCTACTTCACCCCCGTGCAGATGAAGAAGAGCCGGCCGGGCACCCTGGTGACCCTGCTCTGCCGCCGGCCGAAGCTGGAGGAGCTGGCGGGGATCCTCCTCACCGAGTCCGGCTCCCTCGGCTGCCGCTACCACGCGGCCTCCCGTTTCGAAGCGGAGCGAGAAATTCTGGAGGTCGCGACCGCGTTTGGAACCGTGAGGATCAAGCGCGCCCGCCTCGACGGCCGGCCGCTCGCGGTGGCGCCCGAATTCGAGGACTGCCGCCGGCTGGCGCTTGCCAGCGGCGTCCCCTGGCGCGACGTCTACCGCGCCGCCTTGACGGCGACGGGCGCTCTCGACTCCTAAAGAACAGGGACACAAGGGACGGCAGGGACACCAAGGACGGTTGTCCCTGATGTCCGTGTCGGTCCCTGATGTCGTGTCGTCTTTGTACTTCTCGCACCGATGGAGAGTTGGCAGTGAACGAAACACCGATCACCGCGCAGGGGACGCTCGAGCTGGGCATGGCCGGCCAGGGCGCCTTCCGCTGGGCGGTCGCCGATATCACCAACGTCCTGGAAGAGGTGCGCGAGCGGTTCGACCTCTGGCCGGTGCCGGCCGCGGCGCTCGGCCGCTGCCTGGCCGGAGCGGCCCTGCTGCAGCGCCTGTCCACCAAGAGCCCGAGCCGCCTGATGCTGGAGGTCCGCGGCGACGGCCCGATCCTGCGGGTGCTCGCGGAAGCCGACGACGAAGGCAATCTCCGCGGCATGGTGGGGGACGGCCGGGTGCAGGTCCCCGACTGGCCGGGCGGCAAGCTGGGCGTCGGCCGGGCGGTGGGGAAGGGGTACCTCCGCGTGCTCCGCGAGTACGAGCAGGGGCACAGCTACCAGAGCCAGGTCGAGCTGGTGAGCGGCGAGATCGGCGAGGACGTCGCCTACTACCTCTCGCAGAGCGAGCAGCGGCAGAGCGCCGTGCTGCTGGGCGTGCTCGGCAAGCCGAGCGGCGTCGTCGCCGCCGGCGGCATGGTGGTCGAGGTGCTGCCCGGCGCGCCGGAGGAGACGGTCGCCCGCCTGGAGAGCAACATCGCCGGCATCCGCGGCGTCAGCCATCTGATCGAGGAGGGGGGCGCCGAGCACGTCGTCGAGAAGGTGCTCGCCGGGCTCGACCGCGAGGTCAAGGAGGTCCGCCCCCTGCGCTACCGCTGCCGCTGCAGCCGCGAGCGCCTGCTCGACCACCTGAGCCTCCTCCCGGCCGACGACCGGGACTACCTGCGCGCGGACGACGGCGCCATCGAGGCCGACTGCGCCTTCTGCGGCTCGCGCTACCGGTTCGCGCCGGAAGATCTGGCCTGAACGGTGCCGGTCTCATTGGTGTAATAATCCCCCTCCCCATGAGCACCTTCTATCTCACCACCCCGATCTACTACGTGAACGCGCTGCCCCACATCGGGCACATCTTCACGACGACCGTCACCGACACGCTGGCGCGCTACCTGCGCATGGCGGGGCACGAGGTCTACTTCCTCACCGGCACCGACGAGCACGGCCAGAACATCGAGCGGGCGGCCCAGGCCGAGGGGATCGAGCCGATCGTCCTCGCCGACCGGGTGGTCGCCAAGTACCGCGAGCTGCGCGAACGGCTGGAGTTCTCCTACGACGACTTCGTCCGCACCACCGAGGAGCGGCACCGGCGCGGGGTCGAGGAGATCGTCCGCCGCATCGAGGCCGCCGGGGACTTCTACACGTCTCCTCATGAAGGGTGGTACTGCTCGCCCTGCGAGACCTTCTACACCGAGAAAGAGCTGGGACCGGGGAAGACCTGCCCCGTCCACGGCCTGCCCGTCGAGTGGAAGTCGGAGGAGAACGTCTTCTTCCGGCTCTCGAAGTACCAGCAGCCCCTGCTCGACCTCTACGACCAGCATCCGGAGTTCGTGCGGCCGGAAAGCCGCCTGAACGAGGTCCGCGCCTTCGTCGCGGCCGGCCTGCGCGACCTCTCGGTCTCGCGGGCCAACGTGGACTGGGCGATCCCGTTCCCCGGCCGCCCGGGCCAGACCGTCTACGTCTGGCTGGACGCTCTGACCAACTACATCAGCGCCCTCGGTTTCGGCTCGGCGGAGGACGCGCTCTACGGGAAGTTCTGGGAGCACGGGGACGTCCGGCTGCACCTGATGGGGAAGGACATCCTGCGCTTCCACGCCGTCTACTGGCCGGCGTTCCTGATGTCGGCCGGCCTGCCGCTGCCGACCGTGATCTGGGCCCATGGCTGGTGGCAGCGCGACGGCCGCAAGGTCTCGAAATCGGCGGGCAACCTCGTGCGGCCGGACGAGCTGATCGAGCGCTTCGGCAGCGACAGCGTCCGCTACTTCCTGCTGCGCGAGATGGTCTTCGGCCAGGACGCCAACTTCTCGGACGAAGGGTTCGTCGACCGCTACAACAGCGACCTGGCGAACGATCTCGGCAATACCGTGAGCCGCCTGGTAACCCTCTCCCGCAGCGCCTTCGGCGGCAGGACGCCGCCCAACGCCTGCAGCGACAACGTCCTGGCCGTGACCGCCAAGAAGGTGGTGGCGGACTACCACACGGCCATGGGGGATCTCGCCTTCAGCCGGGCGCTCGAGAGCCTCTGGCGGCTGCTCGCGGAGACCAACCAGTACATCGTCAGCCACGAGCCCTGGAAGCTGATCAAGACCGAGGGGCCCACCGCGAAGCTCTCCCGCATCCTGTGGATCGGGCTCGAGGCGGTGCGGATCGTGGCCACCGGCCTGCTGCCCTTCATGCCCAAGGTCGCGCCGCAGGTGCTCGCCGCGATCGGCGTCGCCACGCCGCCCGACAGCCTCGACGCGCTGCGCTGGGGCGGCACGCCCACGGAAGCCGAGCTGCCCGCGCCGACGCCCCTCTTCCCGCGAATCGACAAGGAGGCCTACCTCGGCGAAGCCCGGGCCCAGGGCCAGGAGAAACAGAAGACCATGGAGACCGCCGCCGCTTCCGGTACCTCCCGAACCAGCGAAACCGTCTGATCTCGATCGACCAGTTCTTCCAGGCCGAGCTCAAGGTGGCCACCATCCTGGCCGCCGAGCCGGTGCCGAAGTCGAACAAGCTGCTGAAGCTGACGGCCGATCTCGGCGAGGGCGCGCCGCGCACGATCGTCGCCGGCATCGCGCTCGCCTACAAGCCGGAGGATCTGGTCGGCAAGCAGGTGGTGGTGGCGGCGAACCTTCAGCCCGCCAAGCTGATGGGCGTCGAGTCCCAGGGGATGGTCCTCGCCGCCTCGCTCGACGGCAAGCCGGTCCTGCTCCATCCGGGCGCCCAGGTCCCGAACGGCACCCGCGTCAAGTGAGCGCGCCCGACCTCTCCGGTCCGATCGACTCCCACTGCCATCTCCAGAGCCTGCCGCCCGAGGAGCGCGAGCGCGCCCTCGACGCGGCCCGGGAGCGGGGCGTGCGGGGGTTCCTCGTTCCCGCCATCAAGCTGGACGAGGCCGAGGAGGTCCTCGCCCTCTGCCATCGCCATCCGGACGTCTGGTGCGCCCTGGGGACCCACCCCCACGACGCCTCGTCCTGGAAACCGGGGGACGTGGAGCGTCTTCGGTCGCTGCTGGCCGATCCCAAGGCGGTGGCGGTGGGGGAGTGCGGGCTCGACTTCTACTACGACCACTCGCCGCGCGAGGCGCAGTTCCACGCTCTGCGCGAGCAGTGGACCCTGGCCGTCGAGCTCGGCCTGCCGGTCGTGGTCCACAACCGGGACAGCAACGAGGAGATGCTGGCGGTGGTCCGCGAGGAGCCCTTCCGGGATCTCCAGGCGGACTTCCACTCCTTCGCCGGCGGGATCGCCATGGCCCGCGAGCTGATCGAGCGCGGCTTCTATCTGGGCTTCACGGGGATGATCACCTTCCCCAAGGCCGACAACGTCCGCGAGGTCCTCCCGATCCTGCCGCCGGACCGCTGCCTGGTCGAGACGGACACCCCCTACCTCGCCCCCGTTCCCCATCGCGGCAAGCCCAACCGCCCCGCCTACGTCGTCGAGATCGCCGCCCGCCTCGCCGAGGAGACCGGGGAGACCTTCGAGCAGGTCTGCCGGCGGACGGGGGAGAACTTCTTCCGGCTCTTCGCCAAGGCGAGTTGATCAGGCCGGGTTCGGCACGTCGATGAACTCGACGTCGATCCCGAACCGCTCGGCGAGGTGCTGGCCGAGAGCGCGGACGCCCAGCCGCTCGGTCGCGTAGTGGCCGGCGGCGAGGTAGTGGGTCCCGGTCTCCTTCGCCACGTTCATCACCCACTCGGTGACCTCGCCGGTGATGTAGGCGTCGAGCCCCTCCTCGATCGCGGTATAGAACTCCCGCTGGCCGCCGCCGCTGATGATCCCGAGCGTCGACACCGTGTCCTTCCCCGACAGGTAGGCCAGCGGCTCCTGGCCGTAGACCTGGCGGCAGCGCTCGACCAGCTCGGCCGCCGGGATCGGCTCGGGGTAGAGCCCCTTGACGCCGAGCGGCAGCCCGTCGTGCAGGCCGAACGGCTCGATCCTGCGCAGCCCGAGCTCGCGGCCGGCGACGGCGTTGTTGCCCACCTCGAGGTGCCGGTCGAGCGGCAGGTGATAGGCGAGCAGGCTCATCTCGCCGCGGATCAGCTCCGCCACCCGGCGGTACTGGAAGCCGGTCAGGGTCCGCGGCATCCCTTCCCAGAACAGGCCGTGATGGACCAGCACGGCGTCCGCCCCGGCCTCGCGGGCGCGGACGAACAGCTCCTGGCAGGCCGAGACGCCGGTGACGATCTTCCGGATCTCCTCCCGCCCCTCCACCTGCAGGCCGTTCGGCCCGTAGTCCCGCCCGCGCGAGTCGAGGTACTGGTCGAGATGGGAGACGAGGGCGTCGCGGTTCACGGTGCTCGGCATGCAGGAGAGTGTATCCGAGGAAAAAGGAAAGGGCGGCCCGAAGGCCGCCCGTATTGCTCGTGGAGGAGGGGAGAGGTGACTTAGCGGTTGCCGCCCCGGCCGCCGCCGCCACCGGACCCCGGCCACCGCCGCCGCCCCCGGCCGCCGCGGAATCCACCACCGCCGCCGGGACCCCGGCCGCCGCGGTCGCCGCCCCGGCCGCCGCGATCGCCTTCGGCGCGCGGCTCGCGCTCACCGCCGCCGCCGGCCATCGCCATCTCCATCCCCTCGTACTGCGAGGGGTCGTAGTCGGGGGACTCCATGATCACGGCCTTGCGGGAGAGCCGGATCTTCCCCTGCTCGTCGATGTTGACGACCTTGACCTCGATCTCATCCCCTTCCTTGACGAGGTCGGTGACCTCGCGGACGCGGTAGGGGGCGAGCTCGCTGATGTGCACCAGACCGTCCGTGCCCGGCATGATCTCGACGAAGGCGCCGTACGCCTCGATGCGCCGCACCGTGCCGGTGTAGACCTTGCCCAGCTCGGGCACCTGGGTCAGGCGCTCCACCATCTGGATGGCGCGCCGGGCCGCCGGCTCGTCGGGCGAGGCGATGATCACCCGGCCGTCGTCCTCGATCTCGATGTTGCAGCCGGTCTCCTCGATGATCGAGCGGATCGTCTTGCCACCGGGTCCGATGACGTCGCGGATCTTCTCCTTGGCGATCTGCAGCGTGTAGAGACGCGGCGCGAACTTGGAGATGTCGGTCCGCGACTGGGGGATAGCCCCCTCCATGATCCCGAGGATGTGCATGCGGCCGGCCTTGGCCTGCTCCAGGGCGACCCTCATGATCTCGCGCGTGACGCCCGTGATCTTCATGTCCATCTGGAGCGCGGTCACGCCCTGGCGGGTGCCGGCGACCTTGAAGTCCATGTCGCCGTAGTGGTCCTCCTGGCCGGCGATGTCGCTGAGCACCGCGAAGGAGTCGTTCTCCCCCTTGATCAGGCCCATGGCGACTCCCGCCACCGGGGCGAGCAGCGGCACGCCGGCGTCGAACAGGGCGAGCGAGCCGCCGCAGACCGTCGCCATCGACGAGGAGCCGTTCGACTCCAGGATGTCGGAGACGACGCGGATCGTGTACGGGAACTCGTCCTCGTGCGGCAGCACGGGCATCAGCGCCCGCCGGGCCAGCACGCCGTGGCCGATCTCACGCCGGCCGGGGCTGCGCAGGAACTTGACCTCGCCGACCGAGAAGGGGGGGAAGTTGTAGTGCAGCAGGAACTTCTGGATGCTCTCCCCCTCGTACTCCTCGATCACCTGGGCGTCGCGGCTGGTGCCGAGCGTCGCCGAGGCCAGCGCCTGCGTCTCGCCGCGGGTGAACACCGCCGAGCCGTGGGTGCGGGGGAGCACCCCGACCTCGATCTCGATCTGCCGGATCTCGTCGAGGCGCCGGCTGTCGAACCGGATGCGCTCGTTGAGCACCACCTCGCGCAGGATCTCCTCCTCGAGGCGGCTGACGATCTTCTTGATGTCGGCCTTCTTGGCGGCATCGTCCCCCGCGGCCTGCTCGAGGTAGGGCTTGACGACCGCGTTGACGTTGTCCTTGCGCTCGAACTTCTTCTTGGTGAAGAGGGCGCCCTTCAGGGGCCCGGAGATCTCCGCCTTGACCTGCTCGTAGAGCGACTCGGGGTAGGTCTCCGGCGCCGTCCACGACGGCTTCTCCCGGTTCCCCTCGCGGAACATCTCGTGCTGCGCCTTGATGATCTTCTGGATCTCCTGGTGGCCGCGCCAGATGCACTCGAGCAGCAGCTCCTCGGAGACCTGGTTGGCCCCGGCCTCCACCATCACCACCGCGTCCTCGGTGCCGACCACGACCAGGTCGAGGTCCGACACGTCGCGCAGGCTGTTGGTGGGGTTCATCACCACCTGGCCGTCGATCAGGCCCACCCGCACCGCTCCCACCGGATGGTAGAAGGGGATGTTGGAGAGCACCAGCGCGATCGAGGCGCCGTTGATGGCGAGGATGTCGGGATCGTTCTCGCCGTCGGCCGAGAGGCAGAAGGCGATGATCTGGGTGTCGGCTTTATAGCCCTCGGGGAACAGGGGGCGCAGCGGGCGGTCGATCTGGCGGGAGGTGATGATCTCCTTCTCCGAAGGTCGCCCCTCGCGCTTGAAGAAGCCCGCCCGGGATGCGGCCGGCGGCGTAGGTATATTCCCGGTAGTCGACCGTCAGCGGCAGGAAGTCGCGCTCCGCGGGACCCTTGTTCTCCATGCAGGCGGTGGCGAGCACGACGGTGTCGCCGAGTCGGACGGTGCAGGACCCGTTGGCCTGCTTGGCCAGGTAGCCCGATTCGATGATCAGGGTCCCCTCGCCGATGGAAATCTCTTTGGTCTGCTTCATAGGATTGTCTTTTCTCTCTCTCTGTTATCGCTTTGTTGTCTGCCTACGGTTCCGGACCGGCCCTGAGCGTCTGGGCGTCGCGTCCCCGGGGGGGCCGGGGAGTCGGAGGGTCCGGAAGGATCGCAGGGCTCCGGGGTCCGTCGTTCAGGGGATCCCGGAGCTCTCGCCTGCCGAGTCGGTCGGTGGGGGTGCTACTTGCGGATCCCGAGACGCTCGATGGTCGAGCGGTACTTCTCGACATCCTTCCCCTTCAGATAATCGAGCAGGCGGCGGCGCTGACCGACCAGCTTGAGCAGGCCGCGGCGGCTGTGATGATCCTTGGTGTGCGTCTTGAAGTGCTCGGTCAGCTCGGTGATCCGGCTGGTCAGCAGAGCCACCTGCACCTCGGGCGAGCCGGTATCCGTGTCGTGGGTCCGGTAGTCGCTGATGATCTTTCCCTTGACTTCACTGGTTTGCGCCAAAGCAAACTCCTCCTTACATTTCTCTCGGATACAGTGTAGCACATGCCGGTTCCGCTCAGCGGAACACGACCCGGGGCTGGACGATGCCGACCCCGGCAGTGCCGATTCTCTCGGTGACGGTGCCGACGGCGATGAACTCCCGGCGGCGGTTGATCAACTTGACCCAGTCCCCCTCCTCCCCATCGAGCTCGCGCACCAGCACGGTCTGCCCGTGGGCGATCCGGTGCTCCTGCTGCGGGTCGGCGGTGACCTCGCCGAAGGGGAGCGGGATCTGGTCGAACGGGATCCACGCCGATCCCAGCGGCTCGCCCGCCTGGACCAGCTCCTCGAGCCGGGGGAGCCGCAGGGCGTCCTCGGTCCGGAAGCCGCCGATCCGGGTGCGGCGCAGCTCGGCCAGGTTCGCTCCGATCCCCAGCGCGGCGCCGAGGTCGTGGGCGAGGCCGCGGGCGTAGGTCCCCGAGGAGCAGGAGAGCCGGAAGCGCAGGCGCCCCCCCTCCTCGAACCCGCCGATGGGCGCGAACTCGTAGACGGTGACGTCCTTGGTCTCGGACGGCACCTCCTCGCCGCGGCGGGCCAGCTCGTAGTACTTGACCCCCTGGACCTTCTTGGCGGAGTAGGGGGGCGGCTGCTGCTGGATCTCCCCCTCGAAGCCGTGCATGGCCGCGGCCACCGCCTCCAGGCTCAGCGCCGCGACGGCCTCGGCCGGCGCCTCGGAGGTCACCCGGCCGGAGGAGTCATAGGTGTCGGTGGCGACCCCGAAGTGGATCACCCCCTCGTAGACCTTGGGCGCCCGGATCAGGAACCGGGTCAGCCGGGTCGCCGTCCCCAGCGTCAGCAGGAGCAGGCCGGTGGCGTCCGGGTCCAGCGTGCCGCAATGGCCGATCTTCTTCTGCCTCAGGATCCGCCGCGACTTCTGCACGGCGTCGTGCGAGGTGAAGCCCGGATCCTTGTCGAGCAGGAGCAGGCCGTCCTTCATCTCCGTCATGAGCTGAGCGCGGCCCCCAACTGCGACGCCACCTCGCGGCGGACCTCCTCGCCGTCGCCCGTCATCGTGAAGCCGGCCGCGTTGCGGTGGCCGCCGCCGCCGTGGTGGCGGGCGATCTTCTCGACGTCCACCTCGCCGCGGCTGCGCAAGGAGATCTTGTGGCCGCCGTCGGGGAGCTCGCGGATCAGCGCCACCGCGTCCACTCCGGCGATCGAGCGCAGGTAGTCGATCAGCCCCTCGGAATCCCCGGGAGCGGCCCCGGCCTGCTCGAACATCTCGCGGGTCAGGCGCCCGGTGGCGACCCGCCCCTCTTCATGGGTCTGGAGCGTCCGCAGCATCTCGCCGACCAGCTTCACCACCGCGATCGGCTGGCTCTCGTAGAGCCACTGCGAGACCTGCTCGGGGTGGGCCCCCTCGCGCACCAGGGCGGCCGCGGCCTCGAAGGCGGCGGCGGTGGCGTTGGAGAAGCGGAAGCCGCCGGTGTCGGTCACCAGGGTGAGATAGAGGCAGCTCGCGACGTCCGGCTCCAGCGCGACCTTGAGCCCCTGGGCCAGCCGGAAGACCATCTCGCCCACCGCGGGCGCCGCCGAATCCACCCAGTTGACCGCGCCGTAGCACTGGTTGCCCAGATGGTGGTCGATGTTGATGATCGGCTTGGCGCCCAGGTGCTGCTCGAGCCCGGTGCGGTCGGGGCTCGGGCACTCGAGGACGATGATGGCGTCGAACACGTCGGGGAAGCCGGCCGGCGGCTCCTCGCCGACGTGGATGCGGTCGCTGCCGGGCAGCGGCCGGTAGATCGTCGGCGTCGGGTCGCGGTTCCACACCACGGCCCCCTTGCCGAGGCCGCGCAGCAGACGCGCGAGCCCCAACTCGGAGCCGATCGCGTCGCCGTCCGGGTTGATATGGCTCGTCAGCAGGAACCGGTTGCCCTGCCGGATGCGCCGCAGCAGGTCCTCAGGAGCTTTCATCCCGCCCATGGAGGCCCTCCAAGAGTTCTGAAATCCGTTGACTTTGCTCGGCTCCCCGGTCGAGCTCGAAGACCAGCTCCGGGGTCGTCCGCAGCCGCAGCCGGCGAGCCAGCTCCGTCCGCAGGAACCCGCGGGCATGGCGGAGCCCCTCGATGGTCTCCTGGCGCTGCTTGTCGTCGCCCAGGGCCGAGATCTTCACGATGGCCCGGTGGAGGTCCGAGGTCACGTCGACCTCCGTCACCGAAGCCAGCTTCACCCGTGGATCGTGCACTTCGCGCAGGATGAGCTCCGAGAGCTCGGCCCGCAGCACGTCGCTGACGCGATCGGTGCGGCGGCTCAAGACTCCCCCTCCAGGAGCTGCGGGTCCCAGCGGGTGAGATACACCTCCGGGTCGCTCTCCACGATGTCGCGCACCTCTTCCATCAATTTCTCCATCTCGCTCTCGCCGCCGGACACCACCACCGCCATCGCGATCTCCGCCCGCTGATGCAGATCGTGGAAATCGGTTTCGGCGATGGAGACCCGGAAGCGCTGATGCACCCGCTCGATCAGCGATTTGACGACCCGCCGCTTGTCCTTGAGGCTGCGGCTCATGGGGAGGTGCAGCTCGAAAACGGAGATTCCGACGATCATCGGCTCAGGCGCTCAATCCCCTCGCATGGGTCCGTGGGCGCGGCGGGCGAAAAGAGCCCGCCGCGGACGGATTTACAGGACCGGCGCCACCTCTTCGTTGGTGTAGGCCTCGATGACGTCGCCCGGCTTGAAGTCCTGGAACCGCTCGAGGCCGATGCCGCAGTCGAAGCCGGTGCGCACCTCGGAGGCGTCGTCCTTGAAGCGCCGCAGGGAGGCGATCTTCCCTTCGTAGATGACCCGGTTGTCGCGCAGCAGGCGCACCGCGGCGGTCCGCGGGATCACCCCTTCGACCACGTGGCAGCCGGCGATGGTGCCGATCTTCGGCACCTTGAAGGTGTCGCGCACCTCGGCCCGGCCGGAGGAGACCTCGCGGAAGGTGGGCTCGAGCAGGCCGGTCATCGCCTTGCGCAGCTCGTCGATCAGCTCGTAGATGACGGTGTGGAGACGGATCTCCACCTCCTCCTTCTCGGCCAGCTCGACGGCGCTGCGCTCGGGGCGGACGTTGAAGCCGATGATGATCGCCTTCGAGGCCGAGGCGAGGAGCACGTCGTTGGTCGAGATCGCGCCGATCCCCGAGTGCAGCACCAGCACCTTGACCTTCTCCGTGCTCGCCTTGCCGAGCGCCTCGCGCAGCACCTCGACCGACCCCTGCACGTCCGCCTTGAGGACGACGGGCAGCTCCTTGACCTCCCCCTCCTGGATGTGGGTGAAGAGCTGGTCGAGCGACATCCGCGCCTGGCTGGGCGCGAGGCCCCGGCGGCGCTGCTCCTGGGCCCGGAACTCGGCGATGCCGCGCGCCTTGGACTCGTCCTCCACCACCTGGAGCATGTCGCCGGCGTCCGGCAGGTCGTTGAAGCCGGTGACCTCCACCGGCGTCGAGGGGCCGGCCTGCTGCGCCCGCTTGCCGGCGTCGTCGCTCATCGAGCGCACCTTGCCCCAGGCCGAGCCGGAGACGAAGACGTCGCCCACCTTGAGCGTGCCGTTCTGCACCAGCACGGTCGCCACGGTGCCGCGGCCGACCTCCTTGCGGGCCTCGATCACGGCGCCCTGGGCGGGCATGTCCGGATTGGCCTTGAGGTCGAGGATGTCGGCGGTCAGCAGGATCATGTCGAGCAGCTCGGGGATCCCCTCGCGCTTGAGCGCCGAGACCGGCACCATCACCGTGTCGCCGCCCCAGTCCTCGGCCACCAGGCCGCGGTCGGAGAGCTCTTTCTTGACCCGGTCGAGGTTGGCGTTCGCCTTGTCGATCTTGTTGATCGCCACCACGATCGGCACCTTGGCGGCGCGGGCGTGGTCGATCGCCTCGATCGTCTGCGGCATCACGCCGTCGTCCGCCGCCACCACCAGGACGACGATGTCGGTGATCCGGGCGCCGCGGGCGCGCATCATGGTGAAGGCCTCGTGGCCCGGCGTGTCGACGAAGACGATCTGCCGGCCGTTGACCTCGACGTGATAGGCGCCGATGTGCTGGGTGATGCCGCCGGACTCCGCCTCGGTCAGCTTCGACTTGCGGACGGCGTCGAGCAGCGACGTCTTGCCGTGGTCGACGTGGCCCATGATGGTGACCACCGGGCCGCGGGCGACCCGCTTGCCGCCGGCCTCCTGCTGCTCGGCGCCGCCGGCGCCGGCGAGCTCCTGCTGGAGCTGCACCTCCTCCTCGAAGGAGACGACCATCGTCTCGACGCCGAGCTCGCGGGCCAGCGCCTGCGCCAGCTCGGGGTCCAGCACCTGGTTGATGTTGGCCATGATGCCGCGCTTGAACAGCGAGTTCATCAGATCGCGGACGCGCACGCCGAGCTTCTCGGCGAACTCGCGCAGGGTCATCCCCTCGCTGATCATCACCGCGCCCGCCGGCTTGTCCTTCTTGAAGGTGAGGACCTTGCCGCCGTCCGCCTCGTCCTTCTTCAGCTCGGTGCGGCGGCGGCGCCGTCCGCTCATCGAAGCGGCGTCCTCCCCCTCCTCGAGGTCCTCGAGGGTGCCCTTGAAGCTGGTCAGGTTCTCGTCGCCCACCGAGCGCTGGCCGGGCTTCTTGGTGCCCTTCTTCCGCTTGTCGCGCTCGATCTGCTCCTGCATCCGCTCGGCGGCGCGCCGCTTCTGCTCCTCGGTCGAGAGCAGGGACTGCACCGGCTGCTGGCCGGGGCGCGTCGGCGCCGGACCGCCGGGCCGCGTGGGCGCCGGGCCGGGCCGCATATTGGGACCGCCCGGACCGCTGGGCCGCATGTTGGGGCCGCCCGGACCGCCGCGGGACGCGGACCGCTGCCCGGACCGCCCGGACGCGCGCCCGGGCCGCCAGGACCGCTGGGACGGTAGCCGGGGGAGCCGGGACGGGCGCTGCCGCCGGGACCGCCGCCCGGGGAACCGCCCGGCCGGTAGCCGGGGGAGCCGGGACGGGCCTGGGACGGCGGCGGGCCGCTGGGCCGCGAGGGCTGGGACGGCGCCGGCGTCTCGCGCATCTGGGGCGCCGGAGGAGCCTGGACCACGGTCGCGTGGGCCGGCGGCGCTTCGACCGCGGCGGCGGTGCCGCCGACAGTGGCGGCAGTGCCGGCGTTCGCCGCCATCATCTCGGGCCGGAGCTCGGGCTGCAGCGGCTCGGCCTGCGCCATGACCTCCGCCATCACCGGCTCCGGCATCGGCGGCGGCACCGGACGCTCCGACATCGGCAGCGTCTGGATGCGCGGCTCCACCTTCTGGATCAGCGTCCGCGGCCGCTGCCTCTGCAGCGGGTTGGCGGGCGGCCGGCGGGCCGGCGTGACCGGGACCGGCGCGGCCGGCGCGCGGCGGCGCGCGGCTTCGGCCGCGGACGGCGCCTGCTCGTCGCGCAGGATCACCTCTCGCGGGTGGGGAAGCTTCTTGCCCTGGAGGAACGCCTGGAGGTTTTCAGTGTCGATGTGCGCGTCATCCCCTTCGACACGCACGCCGAGGGACTTCAGCTTGAAGACGAGATCCTGATTGGAGATCCCCATCATCTTCGCCAGGTCCTGGACTCGAATCTTTCCCATATATTTTTCGTGACTCCTCTAATTGCCGGGGCCCGCTTCGTCTTCCCCGAGGGCTTGTTGCTACTCGTTCTCCTCGGAACGAACCTCGGCCTCCTCGGCCGCTTCCCCCTCACCGTCGAGAACCTGGGCCGCGCTCGCGCGCTGCTGCTCGCTCTCGGCGAAGGCGCGGCTGAGAGCCGCCATGAAATCCTCGTCGCCCATCGAGGCGCCCGCGGGCGCCGCCTCCTGGGAGCGGAAGGGACCGATGTCCAGGTCCGCCACCCGCTGGTCCCGCTGCTCCTTGGCCCAGGCGATCAGGGCCTCGGCGCGCTCCTGGTCGAAGTCCTCGACCCCCAGCCCGAGCAGCGTCTCCGGGTCGGCGTCGGCGAGCGTGTCGATGTCGCCGAAGCCGGCCTCCTGGATCTGCCCGGCGGCCACGCCGTCGAGCCCGGGGCACGCGTCGACGTCCAGCTCCGCCGGCCGCGCCGGGGCCGGCATCTGCGACATCGCGGTCTGCAGCATGCGGGCGAGGGCGTCGGCCACCTCGTCCTTGACGTCGCTCTCGCTCTTGATGTCGATGCGGGAGCCGATCAGCTCCGAGGCGAGGCGCACGTTCTGGCCGCGCTTGCCGATGGCCAGCGAGAGCTGCTCGTCCTCGACGATCACGTCGAGGTGCGGCACCTCCCCCTGGTGGGTCACCGACACGCGGGTGATCTTGGCCGGCGCCAGCGCGCTCTGGGCGAAGGTCACCAGGTCGTCGCTGTACTCGATGATGTCGATCTTCTCGCCGCGCAGCTCGCGGATGATCGACTGCACGCGCGACCCCTTCATGCCGACGCAGGCGCCGACCGGATCGACGTCGCGCTCGCGGCTGTAGACCGCCACCTTGGCCCGCTCGCCGGGCGCCCGCACGGCGTTCTTGATCACCACCGTGCCGTCGTAGATCTCCGGCACCTCGGTCTCGAAGAGCTTGACCAGCAGGCGGGGATCGGTGCGCGACAGCACGATCTGCGGCCCCTTGGGCTGCTTGTGGACGTCGACGATGACGGCGCGGATGCGCTCGCCCTGGCTGTAGCGCTCGTGGCGCGCCTGCTCGGAGCGGGGGACCACCGCCTCGGTGCGGCCGAGGTCGACGATCACGTCGCCGCGCTCGAAGCGCTTGACCGTGCCGTTCAGGATCTCGCCCACGCGGTCGATGTATTCGTTGTAGATGTTCTCGCGCTCGGCCTCGCGGACGCGCTGGTAGAGCACCTGCTTGGCGTTCTGGGCGGCGATGCGGCCGAGCCCGTCGGTGGAGATCGGCAGGTGGATCTCGTCGCCGATCTCGACATTCGGCTTGTGGTCCCGCGCCTCCTCGACCGTCCACTCGGCGAGCGGATCCTCGACCGTCTCGACCACCTTCTTGACGATGAAGGCGTCGAACTTGCCGGTCTCGCGGTCGAGATGAGCGCGCACCGGCTCCTTGATCCGGTGCTGCTTCTTGGCCGCCGACGCCATCGCGTCCTCGAGGGCGGCGATCCAGCGCTCGAGGTCGATGTCCTTCTCCCGCGCCACCTGGCGCAGGATTTCGTTCAGATTCAGCTCAGCAGTCTGTGCCTGGGGCATGGGTTCTTTTTCCTATCTTCCGCGGCTTCCGCGTTTTGCGGCAGATCAAAGCTCGATCTCCAGCCGCGCCAGCTTCACGTTAGTTCAGCGGCAGCTCCCGGACCTCGCCGGTCCTGCCGTCCTCCAGCAGCACCCGGGCGTTCTCCTCGGAGCTCCCCTCGGCGCGGCGCAGCCCGCGAAGGCGCGCCACTTCCGTCCTCTTCTTTCCGGTCTCGGGGTCCTCGTAGGTGACCCGCGCGAGGCGGCCGGCGAAACGCTCGTAGTCCTGTAGCCGGTAGAGCTGCCGGTCGAGACCGGGGGAGGAGACCTCCAGGACATAGCGGCCGGTGCCGAAGTCCAGCACGTCGAGCAGGGCCGAGACCTGCTTCGAGACGAGCTGGCAGTCCGCCAGCGTCACCCCTTCGGGCTTGTCCACGAACAACCGCAGAACGCCCCCCTTGAGCTCGGCATGCACCAGCTCGCAGCCAGCCGCCTGAGCGACCTGCTCGAGCTCGGGCGTGATTTCCGCGATACGGCTGGGGGTGACTGCCATGCGTTCGTTCTTTGGCTCCTCGGGTCTTCTGTCTTTGTGTCCGCCAACAAAAAAAGCGGGCTCTACGCCCACTTCTTACCGACCGTCACCGGTCCGGGCAAGCTGGCTCACTCCATTATAGAGGAATGGGCACGTCCGTCAAGTTGCGACAGAGCAACACCTTGCCGGCTCCGGAGGGCCTCCGGCCGGCGGGAAGGACGGAGAAGCGGGCGATCCGCGTCTCACCTTGAGAACGTCGTCGAATGAGCATTTTCTTCCCGCCGCGCCGACATGACAAGAAGCCCGCCGGATATCCCTTCACCAGATCATGCCAATTTGGCGTAAAGCAATTCAGCGACCGAGCGTCTCTCCCTCGGGAATTTGGCTGGCAGGACCTTTGCTTCTGTGAAAGTGCGAGAAGGAAATTACGAGAAGAGATTCTCGAAAGGAGATAGGACCTACATGAGTACCAATCGTAATCGGAACCTGGCGACGTTCCTGTTGGTGCTGGGCGCGGTCGTCTTCGGCATGGTCCTCGCGGGGGGCTTGCAGATGACGGTCCCCAGCCAGGCCGCCGAACAGGACCAGAACTACTCCGGCGACCCGGCTCGCGGCGCAGCACGCCACGACCACGCTCCCCAGCTTCGCCGACCTCGCGGAAGCGGTCGAGCCCGCCGTCGTCTCGATCCAGGCGGCGACCATCGAGAAGGCGCCGGCCGGCGGCCGTGGCGGCCGCGGCGGCACCGATCCGTTCGAGTTCTTCTTCGGCCCGCGCGGACGCCGTCCGCAGCAGCAGCCGCAACAGCAGCAGCCTGACGACGAGGACGGGCCGGTCCAGGGCGCCCCGGGCCAGGAGTTCCGCTCCGACGCCGGCGGCAGCGGCTTCGTCATCAGCCCCGACGGCCTGGTGGTCACCAACAACCACGTGATCGAGGGCGCCACCTCGGTCAAGGTCCACCTCGGCGACCGCGACTACACGGCCCAGGTCAAGGGCGTCGACAAGGCGACCGACATCGCGCTGCTCAAGATCGACGCCGGCCGCCCCCTGCGCTACCTCGAGCTGGGCGACAGCGACGCCATCCGGGTCGGCGACTGGGTGATGGTGATCGGCAACCCGCTCAATCTCGACCGCACGGTGACCACCGGCGTGGTCTCCGCCAAGGGGCGCTCGATCGGCATCAGCGGCGACGCCTCGTTCGAGAACTTCATCCAGACCGACGCGGCGATCAACTTCGGCAACTCGGGCGGCCCGCTGATCAACATGCAGGGGCAGGTGGTGGCGATCGCCACCGCCATCAACTACGGCGCCGAGAACATCGGCTTCGCGGTGCCGGTCAGCACGCTCAAGGAGATCCTGCCGCAGTTGCGCGAGAAGGGGCGGGTCAGCCGCGGCTACCTCGGCCTCGGCGTCCGCAACCTCGACTACACGCAGGCCCAGGCCTGGGGCCTCCCGGGCACCGACGGCGCCCTCGTGCAGTCGGTCGAGAACAACGCTCCGGCCAAGGATGCCGGCATCCAGCACGGCGACGTCATCCTCTCGGTCGACGGCCGCAAGGTCAAGCAGACCCGCGACCTGATCAACTACGTCTCGGCCAAGGGGCCGAACGCCACCGTCAAGCTCGACGTCTGGCGCGACGGCAAGACGGTGCAGAAGCAGGTCAAGCTGCGCGAGCGCCCGGCCGGCCAGGACGCGAGGGGACGACGTCACCCAGTCCAAGCCCGAGGGGAGCCGCGGCGTCGAGTGGCTGGGCATCCAGTACCAGGACCTCAACAGCAGCCTGCGGAGCGCCCACGGCATCCCGCAGGACGTCTCCGGCGTCATCGTGACCAGCGTCGCGCCGACCAGCCCGCTCTACGAGCAGTTCGTGCGGCCGGGCAGCATCATCACCGAGATCAACGGCCAGCCGATCAAGGGGGCCGGCGACTTCGAGAGCGCGATCAAGAGTGCAAAACCGGGAGCTTATCTGCGGTTCTACGCCCTGCAGTTCGATCCCCGCGGCGGACAGAGACCGACTCCGTTCTTCGCCGTGGTGCAGGCGCCGGCCGCCCGATAGGGCCCCGTTGACCGATATTCAGGAAGTAAAGACAGTCGACAGACCGACAGACAATCTGGTGGTTGCCGGCCGGCCCGCGTGGGCCGGCCTTTTTTCTTGTTACACTCTGGTGAGCCATGGCGAGACCCTCTGACAGCTTCCGTGCCTCCGTGCTGGTGGTGGACGACGAGGCCGCGATCCGCGACAGCCTCCACATGATCCTCGAATACGAGGGTTACCGGGTGGAGGAGGCGGCGAACGGCTCGCAGGCCCTCTCCAAGGTGGCCGAGCGCGCCCCCGACGCCGTCGTGCTCGACATCAAGATGCCGGAGATGGACGGCCTCGAGCTCCTGAAGGCCCTGCGCGAGCGGGGCTACGACATGCCGGTGCTGATGATCAGCGGCCACGCCGACGTCGCCACCGCCGTCGAGGCCACCCGCCGCGGCGCCTTCGACTTCTTCGAGAAGCCCCTTCAGCGCGAGCGCGTCCTCCTCTCGCTGCGGAACGCCATCGAGGCCTTCCGCCTGCAGACCGAGAACCGCACCCTGCGCCCCGATCCCGAGCAGATCATCGGCACCGCGCCGGCGGTGCGCCGGCTGCGCGAGATGATCGAGAAGGCCGCCCCCACGCCGGCGACCGTGCTGATCACCGGCGAGAGCGGCACCGGCAAGGAGCTGGTGGCGCGGGCCATCCACCGCAACTCCTCCCGCCGCGACCGCACCGATCGTGCAGGTCAACTGCGCCGCCATCCCCGAGGAGCTGATCGAGTCCGAGCTGTTCGGCCACGAGAAGGGGAGCTTCACCGGCGCCGTGCGCAAGCAGATGGGCAAGTTCGTCGCCGCCGACGGCGGCACCATCTTCCTCGACGAGATCGGCGACATGTCCGCCCGCACGCAGGCAAAGGTCTTGCGTGTGCTCCAGAACGGGGAGGTCGAGCCGGTGGGAGCCGAACGGACGATTCAGGTGGACGTCAGGGTGGTGGCGGCGACCAACCGCAACCTGGAGGAGGACATCGTCACCGGGCGTTTCCGGGAGGACCTGTTCTACCGCCTGAACGTCATCCCGGTCCGCACGCCCGCCCTGCGCGAGCACCTGGAGGACCTGCCGCTGCTGGTGGAGTACTTCGTGCGGCGCTACGCCGACCAGAACAACTACAAGGCCAAGGAGTTCAGCGCCCGAGGCCCTGGCCCATCTCAAGGCCCTCCCCTGGAAGGGGAACGTCCGCGAGCTCAAGAACCTGGTCGAGCGCCTGCTGATCCTCTCGCCCGGCGACAAGGTCACCCGCGAGGACGTGATCGCGACCACCGGCGGCGCCCGTCCGGAGCTCTCCACCTCGCTGCTGGCGGTGCAGACCCTGCGCGAGTTCCGCGACCTGTCCGAGCGCATGTTCCTCCTCCACAAGCTGGAGGAGAACAACTGGAACGTCACCCAGACCGCCCAGGCGATCGACACCCCACGCAGCAATCTCTACAAGAAGCTCGACCAGTACGACATCCATCGGGAGGGAGGAGCCGATCGTGAGCCGTGACCAGCAGATTCTGACGCAGATGCTCGAGGAGAGCGGCGCCCTGCGGCGCGGCCATT
The DNA here is from genome assembly GCA_963761645.1 of uncultured Acidobacteriota bacterium. Taxonomy (GTDB): domain Bacteria; phylum Acidobacteriota; class Thermoanaerobaculia; order Multivoradales; family UBA5704; genus DATARR01. Next base: position 59,141 of record CAVXIG010000019.1, on the reverse strand, counting down.
TCCTGCTCTCCTCGGGACTCCACTCCTCGGCGTACGTGCAGTGCGCCCTGTTGCTCGAGGATCCGGTGCGGGCGCGCAAGGTGGGCAGAGACCTCGCCGAGCTGCTGCGCTCGTACCACCCCGACTCGGTGCTCGCCCCGGCGCTGGGCGGCATCATCATCGGCTACGAGGTGGCCGCCGAGCTGGGCGTCCCCTTCCGCTTCACCGAGCGCAAGGGGGAGGAGATGGGGCTGCGCCGGGGGTTCTCCCTGCGCCAGGGGGAGCGGGTGGTGATCATCGAGGACGTGGTCACGACCGGCCGCTCGACCCTGGAGACCGCCTCGCTCGCCACCGCCCGCGGCGCCCGCGTGGTCGCCATCGGCGCGATCATCGACCGCACGGCGGGGCGCGACCCGTTCGACGTCCCCTTCCGGTCGCTGCTGCAGCTCGACCTGCCCTCCTACGGGCCGGGCGAGTGCCCGGCGTGCCGTTCCGGCGCCCTCCCGGCCGAGAAGCCCGGCAGCCGCCCCGGAGCGGAGACCGGGGAGCAGATGACCGCTCTCCCGACCTCGGACAGCACCGCCGAGCCCAGCCTGCCGCCCGAGCGGCAGGAGAAGCGGGGGGAGTAGGAAAAGGAAAAAGAGACAAAGAGACCGCAGGGACAGCAGGGACGAAGAGAAAACGCATTCCTTGCCGTTGTCCCTGAAGTCCCTGTTGTCCCTTTCGTCCCTTTTTTACCCCTCCCCCTTCAGCGCCAGATTCGGCTCCGTCCGCGCCGCGCGCCGCGCCGGCAGGTAGGCGGCCACGGCGGCCTCGCCACTAGCAGGTGTGAGGGGAGCCGGGGCAGGGGTGTGGAGCGCCTCGCCCGCCTTGGTGAGGCGCTCGATCGCGGCCTCGACGGAGGGCGCGGCCGACGGCTGGACGCGCCCACCGAGCCAGCGGCCGAAGAACAGCTCGACCGACCGGTTCACGGCGAGGGCGGTCTCCTCCTCGTTGAAGCTGTGCCCCTCGTTCGCCGCGTACAGGAGCGTGACCGGCAGCAACCGGTCCCGCCATGCGCGCACGACGCGGACGGCGTGCTCCGTCCGCACCCGTGGATCGTTCGCTCCCTGGAAGACGAGCAGCGGCGCGCGCGCCTTGTCGAGATGCTGGAGCGGGGAGGCGTCGCGCATGCGCCGGAGCGCCTCAGGATCGCCGGGGTTGCCGACGAACCGGTACCACGACCGCGGCAGGAACGGCCCCCACGACGGCGGGAAGGCGCGGATGAGCGTCTCGAGGTCGACCGGCCCAGCGTAGTCTACCCCGCAGCGGAAGCGCGCCGCATCGCGCGTCATCGCCACCAGAGCGGCGAACCCGCCGTAGGAACCGCCGAGCACGCAGACGCGTGCCGGGTCGATCGCGCCGCGCGCGGCCGCCCAATCCAGCCCGTCGAGGAGATCGTCGGACATGCGGCCGCCGAACTCTCCCACTCCGCCGTCGACCGTGGCCCGGCCCAGGCCGGTCGACCCGCGGAAGTTGACCTGGAGCACGGCGTAGCCCCGGTTCGCGAGCATCTGCGTTTCGGGAGAGAAGCCGATCTCGTCGCGCGTCCATGGGCCGCCGTGCACGACGAGCACCGCCGGCTGCGGGCCGGCCGGACCGATCGGCGAGCGTGTGAGCAGCGCCGACAGGCGCAGGCCGTCGCGGGCGGCGAACCAGAGGAACTCCGTCGGCGCGAGCGCGGTACGGTCGACGCCGGGCCGGGCCTCGAACAGGGTCTTGCTGGTGTGCCGCCGGCCGTCGACCAGGATGAACCGCCCCGGGTCCGTCGCGGCGTGCGTGAAGACGACGAACGTTCGCCCATCGTCCGAGATGCTCTCCAGCTCGACGGCGCGCAGCTCGCCACCCGCGACGGCTTTCGTGATCGCCTGCCGCATGGCCGGAGACGACGCGACGAACCGGAGTCCGGCGGCGGTGCAGGCCTCGCCGAGGACGGCGCCGTTCGGGAGCCGGCGGAGCTCGCCGGCGTCGAAGCCCGCGCAGGCCGACGCCTGGCGGCGCACGACGGCGCCGGTCGCCGGATCGATCCACACGAATTCCTCGGTGGCGCGGTCCCGATTGGAGCGGGCGAGAACGAGCGGCGATCGTCCGGCGAGGCCGAGGAGCGTGAACCGTTCGGCGGGGCCGGCCCGGTACACCGACCGCCATGGCTTGCCGGCCCTGGTCCGCGTCCGCAGGTCGAGGGTGCCGTCCTGCAGCACGGCGCTGGCGGCGAGGACCTCGCCGCGGCGCGACACGCCCCAGACCGTGACGTCGCCGGGATTGCGCGCCAGCTCCTCGAGCCGTCCGCTCGACAGGCGCAGCCGGTAGACGTCGCTGAGGCGCGGATCGCGATGATTGGAGGCGATGATCGCGGCGTCCGGATCGCCGTCCGGCAGCGCCAGCAGGTCCACCTCGGCGCCGGCCATCGGCGTCAGATCCACGGCCATCGTGTTGGTTTGGCGGGGATCGAGCCGGAGGAGATGATAGCCCTCTTCGCCGCCGCGATCGTGCAGCGCCAGCATCCATCGGCCATCGCGCGACCAGCGCACGTTGCTCACCGAGCGCGTGGTATCTTGGAAAACGGTCCGGACCCGTGTACCGGCGAGCGTGCGCAGAACGATGGCGGGATGGCCGCCGACGCGTTCGATCACCGCCAGGGCGCGTCCCGCGGGATCGACCTGGACGCTGGCGACATCCGCCTTGGCGAACAGCCGCTCGATGGGCAGGAGCGGGACCGCCGTTTCCGCGGTTCCGGCGCGCGGCGCAGCCAGTGTCTCGATGGCTGCGATGGCCGCGATGGAGAGCAGGGTCCTCCGGGCAGAGGGTATGAACAGGGTTCGCATCGCCCGATGGTAACTCCCGGCGACACGCCACGGATAGAACGAATCGGAAGCCGCGGGGGCGCCGGCCGCGAGGGTGAGGTTCACGCCGCGGTCGGGCTCACTCTCCCCGGAGTGCGCCGGCTCGAGTGGCACGAGTCGTCCGCGGCCGGATGGCGCGTTCCGCCGCCTGCCTTTGCCCGATCTGGTGGTCATCCTCAACGTCGACGCCGCGGGCTCCTACCGCCTCGCGCCGGACGCGCCGTGGGAGGCCCAGCCGGCGGCGTCCATCCGCGGGCTGTTCACCGTCCCGTCCGAGGGCCTCGATCCGGAGCGCGGCCGGCTCGCCTACGTGAGTCTGGTGATCGCGCCGTGGGCGGCGCCGGTCTATCTCGGCGCGCCGGCGGCGGCGTTCGCAGGCCGGCTCGTCGACGCGGCGCTGGTCGACCCTGTCTGGGGGCGGCTGCTCGACGCCGTCGCCGGCGCGCCGTCGCCGCGCGTGCGCCTCCTGCATATGGCCGCGGCGCTGGCCTCGGCGGCGGGCCTGGCGTCCGAGGGTTCCCTGGGCGCGGATCGCCAGCTCTGCCGGTGGCTGCGGAACGGCCTGCCGATCCACCGCATTGCCGGAGAGCTGGGGATTTCCGCCCGTCGCCTGCATCAGCGCGGCGTGGAGCGGCTGGGGCTCTCCCCCTGCTCACTATGCCCAGCTCGCCCGCTTCGGCCGGTCGCTCGAATGCCTGCGCGAGGACCGCGACCGCCCCGGCGGCGGATCAAGGTGGTGCGAGGAGTTCGCCGATCAGGCGCACGCGATACGTCGTTTTCGCCATATGCGCGGATGACGCCGCGGCGATATCAAGCTTGGCAACGGGAAGCACGCTCCTACTCGATCGTCCCAGGATAAGGTTCCGCGCCCAACAGGGCGCTCCTACAGAATCGGGCTCAGCGGGCCGCTCTGGCCGTTCGGGATATCGCCGAGGTACGGACCGGAGCCTTGGCGATCCGGGTCACGGCTCTCTTCGCCTTGTGCCGGCTCACGGCGGCACGAAAGCGGGAAGAGTGGCGCGTTACCGAGGAGGTCCGGGAGGAGGTCCGGGAGGACGCCCGGAGCGCGAGCCGGCCCACGGAGGCGGTGCGATAGGAGGCGCGGAGCACGCTCGGAGCCGCGGAGACGGCGTAGGAGTAGACGAAGGTGCCCCCCTTGATGGCGTCGATCACCGGTTGCGCGTCCGCCTGGGGGAGCGCCGGGCAGCCCCAGCTCCGGCCGATCATGCCGAACTGCCGGGCGTGCTCGTCGCTGACGTACCAGGCGCCGTGCATCACGATGTGCCGCATCTCGGCCAGATCGTTGACGCCTGAGTCCAGACCCCTGAGCTTGAGCGAGTAGCCGTTGCCCCCCTCGTAGGTGTCGCCGGTCAGGAACAGGCCGAGGCTCGTGGCGCGGCTGTCGTTGACGTTCGAGAAGCGGTTGGCGTACCTGTCGCCGCTGCCGGCCCCATGGGCCACCAGTCCGTGGTAGAGCACCTTCCCCCGTCCGAGGTCGAGCACCCAGATCCGCGGCTGGGTCGAGGGGAGGGAGTAGTCGATGACCGTCAGCCGGTCGTTCCGGCCGGAGATGCCGCGGGCGCGAGCGGAGGAGACCGCGTCGAGCGCCATCGCGAGAACCTTCGGGGAGAGCCCCTGGGCATTCCTGGAGAAGACCCCGGGCACCGCGGTTGCAGTAGGTTCAGGCACGACGGGCACCACGGCCGGCGGGGCGGGCGGCGTCACGGCCGGCGGCCTGAAAGTGAGAGCGGGAGCGGCGGCGAGGAGCTGCCGGTTGCCCTGGGCGGTGGACGCCTCGGGAACGTTGGCCGAGTAGAGTGCGATGAAGGCCAGGACCAGCAGGGCGGAAGGAAGGCGCAGCGCCTTCCGGGGCGCAGTGGAAACATCCGCAGAAATAGGCTTTCCCATCATCTCGCGAGTAACCCTCCAAAGATGTAAGACGTCTTGACGCGCAAGACGCTGTGGGACAGTCGGGATCGTCTGCTCAAAGTGTACAACCCTTTCTCGCAGAAGAGAATTCCGACGTCTCGTTGCTCGAACGGTACGCTTTTCAATTCTGGTCCCAGAATATAGCAGATATTATATATTTGCGCCAGGGCGGCGGCGGCTCCGGACAGACTTTCCGGAGCCCGGTTCGCTCAAGGCTTTGCGTACAGCGCCTCATGGTGCGGCCGCCCCTCGCGGACGGAGCGCAGGCTGCCGGCGTCGAGCATCCGGCGCAGGACTATCGAGACCAGCCGCGCCGGCACCGGCCGCCGCAGCCTCTCCCGGTAGCGCCGGTTGAGCTCCGCCGTGACCGCGGCGGTCCCGAACGGCTCGCCGGCGGGCATGCTTTCAAGGACCCGCGCCACCATGCGGGGGAGCTTCAGCCGGCGCCCAGCGTCCGGGTCGGGCCCCAGGAACGGGGCGCTGGCAGGGGTGGGGCGGCTGGCGAGCTCGACGGCGGTCGCCGTGGCCGCCTTCAAGGCTTCGAGGTTCCGCGTCAGCGCCTCCAGCTCGGCGGCGTGAGCGGTCCTCTGCTCGCGGAAGACCGCCTCCTGCTGGGCGGCGACCGCCTCCCGCTCGCGGTGAAACGCGACCCGCGCCTCCAGGCTGGCCAGAATCTGCTGCAAACTAAGCTCCGTACCCATCAAATCTCCCCGTCTTTCTGATGCGAATCCCGAGTTGGGCGCATCATAGCACCGAGATTTTGCTGCGAATAGAGCGAGGGCGGCCTGCCGGATGCAGTGGGTGGAGTCGGTGGCGGCTTGTTTTGATGTTAATTCATGGAGATTTGCTGCGTATGCTCAGTGGGCCGGAGCTGCCCATCGAGGGGGTGATGCGTACCTTTCTGGTTTCGTTCCATCCCTCTCGGTACCTGATGCTAAATTTACCTGGGACGCATCAAAAGAGCAGAGGGGAGATTCTGGTCCCGGGAGGGACGCAGCAGAAGCCAGGAATTATGCATCAGGGATCTCGAGGGCCGCATCATCCCTGGAGGGGGGCGGCAGCGCCCCGAGAGGGGACGCATCAAAGATCGGCAGGGGGATGGTGGAGGAAACGGGTTTCGCAGCAGGGAACGGGGTTTTTACGACGCCGGATGGACGCGGCCGCCGGCGTGCTCGCCGGGCTCGGTGCCATGTTCCCGCAGGTAGAGGTTGACGACCTCCAGGGCGTCGCCGTCGGCCTTCATCTGGCCGTCGTCGAGCCAGATGCAGCGGGTGCAGTTCTTGAGGATCGCCTGGATGGCGTGGGAGACGATGAGCACGGTGGCGCCGGAGTCGTGGAAGCTGCGGATCCGCTCCTCGCAGCGGCTGGTGAAGGTGGCGTCCCCCACCGAGAGCACCTCGTCGAGGATCAGGATGTCCGGCACCCAGGCGGTGGCGATCGAGAAGCCGAGGCGGGCCTGCATGCCGGAGGAGTAGTTGCGCAGGGGGGAGCGGATGAAGTCGCCGAGGCCGCTGAAGTCTACGATCTCGTCCACCTTGGCCTGGATCTCCCGCTTGGTGTGGCCGAGCAGGAGCGCGTTCAGGTAGACGTTCTCGAGGCCGGTCAGCTCGTAGTCGAAGCCGCTGCCGAGCTCCAGGATGGGGGCGACCCGGCCGTTGATCCGGGCGCTCCCCTTGGTCGGCTTGAGCACCTTGGAGATCACCTTCAGCAGCGTGCTCTTGCCGGCGCCGTTGCGCCCGACGATCCCCACCGTCTCGCCGCGCCGCACGGTGAGGTCGATGTCGCGCAGCGCCCAGAGCTGCTCGTAGGAGAGCGAGCCGCGCAGGAAGTGGATGGCGTACTCCTTGATCGAGGGGACCCGCTGCTTGGCCAGCCGGTAGCAGAGGGAGATCGTCTCCAGGCGGATGCTGAGATCGTCCATCATCAGATGTAGAACGGGATGCGGTCGCTGCTGCGGCGGAAGGCCCAGGCGCCGAGGAGGAGCGCCGCCATCGCGATGCCGAAGCAGACGCTCAGATGGGTCAGCGGGGGCACCTTGCCGCGGAAGATCGGATCGCGGAAGACCTCGAGGATGGAGCGCACCGGGTTGAAACGGACCAGCGGCAGATAGGGAGAGTTCTCGAGGATCTTCATCGGATAGAAGATCGGCGTCAGGTACATGAGGATCGAGAGCAGCACGCCGATCATCTCCACGACGTCGCTGAAGAAGACCGACAGCGGCGACAGCAGCAGCCCGGCGCCGAGGGTGAACAGCCCGGCGAGCAGGATCGACACCGGCAGGAACAGCAGCGCGGGCGTCATCGGGTGATGGGTGACGAGCAGGATCAGCATCAGCGGGATCAGCGCCAGGACGAGGTTGATCACCCCTGAGATGACGGTCGCCAGCGGGAAGACCTCCTTCGGCACCGGCAGCTTGCGCAGGATCGGCGAGTTCCCCCGCAGGCTGTTCATCGAGGCGACGATGCTCTGGCTGAAGAAGTTCCAGAACAGGATGCCGGAGAGGGCGTAGACCGGGTAGTTGTTGGTGCCCTCGTCGAGCTTGAAGCGGAACAGCGAGCTGAAGACCACCTGCAGCACCAGCATCGTCAGCAGCGGCTGCAGCATGGTCCAGGTGAAGCCGATGGCCGAGCGCCGGTATCGGACTTTCAGCTCCCGGGCCACGAGGGCGAAGATCAGGTCACGGTAGCGGTAGAGTTCTCGCATAGGGGTTTGGCCGAGGGGGCCGGACGGCTTTCTACACTCTATGGGGGAGGATGGCAAGCGGGCCCTCATCACCCCGGCCCTCTTCTCCCGTCCTCTCCCACCCTCCCTCACCGGGAGAAGAGGGAGAAGTTTGTCTTAAAAGCCCCTCTCTCCCGGTGAGGGAGGGTGGGAGGGGACGGGAGAGAGGGGTTGGGGAGTGAGGGTTCGGAGCGCCTCCCGCGCCACGCCGTCATCCTGCCGCCACGCGGCGCGCGCCGCGGCCCCCGCGAACGGTCCGGCGATCCCGTGGGCGGCGAGGCGCAGGCGGGCGCCGGTGCGCAGCGCGGTCTCGGCCCGGGCCGCCCAGGAGGCGCCGCGGTGCTTGCGGGCCCAGCGCAGGAGGTCGCTCCAGAGCAGCTCCAGGTGCTGATGCCGGCGGGCGCCGGCGGCGCGGCCGATCGTCGCGCCGTGATGGTGGAGCACCCGCAGCTCCGGCCGCACCTGCACCCACCAGCCGGCCCGGCGGACGCGCACGCAGAAATCGAGATCCTGGGCGTAGAAGCGGAACCCCTCGTCGAGCGGGCCCGCCGCCAGCCAGACCTTGCGCCGGAACGCCATCGCCGCTCCGGTCACCCAGTCGACGGTGCGCGGCCCGGCCGTGTCGAGAGGCTTGGCCCGCCGGTAGAGCGGCAGCCTGGCGAGCAGCGCCGGGAGGCCGCTCGACAGGGCGAAGAACCAGGCCAGCGACGGCTGCCGGCCGCCGCTCCATTGCGGCGAGCCGTCGGGATAGTGGAGCAGGGCGCCCACGATCCCCAGCCAGCGCTGGCGCGCGAAGCTGCCGGCCAGCCCTTCGAGACCTCCGGGAAGCACCTCGGTGTCGCTGTTGAGGAGCAGGAGGAGCTCCCCCTCCGCCCGCGCCAGGCCGCGGTTCGCCGAACCGGTGAAGCGGGCCGGCTCCTCGTTGCGCAGCACGATCACCTCCGGATACCGCTCCCGCACCGCCGCCGCGGTGCCGTCCCGGCTCGCGTCGTCCACCAGGATCACCTCCATCCCCGGCAGCGGCGAGGCGAAGAGCGAATCCAGGCAGCGCAGGGTCAGCTCCCGCGTATCATGCGTGGGGATGACGATCGAGAGGGGAGGGGGGGCCATGTCCTGAATCATTGTAAGATCCCTCGGCGCGTTTGTCCGATCGTCCGTCCAATTCAAGGCTCGCTGGATCGCCGGCGATGGGGGTTCCCTGATGCGGTGGTCCTGTCTTCTCGCCCTTCTCCTTCTGCTGGCCGCCCCCCTGGCGGCCCAGCCGGCGATCACGTTCGAGCCCGCGGCCGTGGTGGCCTCCGGGATCTCCCCCGGCGGCCAGGTGGCCTGGTTCGGCGTCGCCCGCGAAAGCACGGATCACGCGGCGAAGATCGTGCGGCGGGAGACGGTCGCGGCCGACGGCGACGGGGACGGCGCCGTGCGCCTCGACCTCGGCCGGGAGGTCCCCCTGGTTTCGATCTGGGTGGTGGTGGACCTGGCGACGGGCAAGGCGGCCGTCGCCACCCCCGAGGGCTTTCCGCTGCGGCAGATCGCTCTCCCCGGGGCCGGCGCGGTCCCGGGCGGGGCGGGATCCGATCGCCTGGAGCTCGACCGGGGCTATCTCGAGCTGCTGGTGGTGCGGCCCGGCATCGGGGTCTGGGGCGCCACCGTGGGGGATGGCGGCGCGGCGGACGACGGCGCCGCCGCCGACGGCCGGGTGGCGGTCGCGCTCGCCCACCTGCGGGCCGATGGTGCGAGCCCGGCCGCGCCCCAGAGCCTCGGCGCGGGCGATCTGCTGGTGGCGATCGATCCCAACGAGATGGAAGTGGCGGTGAGCCGGATCCCGGGAGCCGCACGATGACTGGCGTTATGACTGGTGTGATGATCCGCCGGGGCCTCCTCCTCCTGCCGCTCCTCTTGTCCGCGCTCGCGGCCCCGCTGGCGGCCGACGACCACCCCAACACCGAGCGCGGCTTCGCCGCCGAGAAGGCCTTCTCGGTGGGCGAGGTCGACAGCGTCAACGTCTACAACGGCAACCTGGTGCTGACGATCCCCATCGGCGGCACCTACCCGGTGGGGGGAGCCCTCGGCTACGGCCTGACCCTGGTCTACAACTCGAAAGCCTGGGACTTCCAGGAGCGGGAGGACGTGTCGGGGATGACCTACACCCAGGCGCTCCCCCAGAAGACGGCGAACGCCGGCCTGGGCTGGACCCTGACGCTGGGCCGCCTGATTCCGGACACCGCCGCGGAGAACGACACCGGCCTCTGGGTCTACCTGGGAGCCGACGCCGCCGAGCACGTCTTCTATCCCACCCTGCACGCCGGCGACGCCGACGAGGCGGGCGACACCACGGCGCTCCAGATCGTCAGCTATACGCGGGACGGCAGCTATCTGCGCAAACGGGTCGTTACCGGCGCCGACCTCGTGGTGGAGTTTCCCGACGGCAAGGTTCAGCACTTCGACGCCGCGGGCAACCTGACGAAGATCGAGGACCGCTTCGGCAATACGCTGAGCATCACCTATTCGGCCACGGAGTGGACCCTGACCGACAGCCAGCAGCGCGTGCAGAAAATCTTCTTCCAGAACCTGACCCAGGACGGCCGGCAGGTGCCCTCGGTGAACCGGGTGGAGCTCACCACTTTCGGCAGCGATACGGTGAAGGCCGTCTACAGCTTCAGCTATTCCGAGCCGACGACGGTCTACCGCCCCTGCCCGGGCAACGACCCGGCGATCGGTCCCACGGCGCAGGTCCGGCTGCTGACCGCCGTCACCCTGCCGGACAGCTCGAGCTATCAGATGCCGGTCGCCGACTACGTCACCGAGCCCCCCGCCGCCGGGGCGGAATGCTTCTGGCCGGGGGCGATCCGCGGCCTGCGACTGCCCACCCTGGGACGGATCGAGTGGACCTACCAGAAGTACACCTTCCCGACCGAGTCCGGCAAGCCGCACCGGCGGCTCACGGCCGGCGTGGCGACCCGGCACCGGGTGGATGCCGCCGGCGGGGACCAGGGGACGTGGACCTACGAGACGAGCTTCGGCCCGCCGCTCCAGACCTCCCCGTTCACCGTCTACGCCGAGCTGATCAACAAGGTGACCGACCCGCTGGGGCACCGGACCGAGCACTACTTCTCGGTCTACGCCAGCACCGACTCGGCGGTCTGGTCCGTCTACGACTTCAGCCTGCCGTTCACCCGCAACACCACCGACGGCGCGGGGCGGTACCTCTCGACCCGGACCTACGAATCGGCGGGGGCGCTGCTGCGGTCCTCCTACGTGCTCTACGAACGGGATCAGATCACCACCGGGTCCATCTCTCAGCAGCCGTTCCAGGACGCGATCAACACCAACCGCCGGCAGCAGTCGACGCGGACCGTCTACAGCGACGACGGCGGCCACTACGCCGACGTCACCTCCTCCGACTTCGACGGCCTGGGGCACTACCGGACCGAGACCACCGGGGGGGATTTCCCGACGTCCAACGTGCGCGCGTCGACGACCACCTACAACTCCGCCCGGGGGACCTACGCGATCGATCCGGCGACCAACCAGCCGGCCACAGGGCACACCTTCACCCGCTGGCCGGCGAGCCAGAAATGGCTGCTCGAGACCTTCTCCTCCAGGCAGGTGGACGAGGCGGGGAGCACGGCCACTACGCTCGCCTGCTTCGACGCCGCCACCGGCTTCCTGCTGCGCCAGCGCACCCTGAAGGACTCGGGCACCACGGAGAGCCCGAACGACGTGGTCACGGCCTACACCCAGACGCAGGGAAACCTCACCGCCGAGCAGTATTTCGGCGGCGACCGCCAGACCCTGACGGCCAACGGCACCACCTGCGCCATGGCCCTGGGGACGCCGGCCTACGAGATCGACCACACCTACCAGTACGGCGTCCGCGCCAGCTCGCAGTACCTGGGAGCGGCCTTCAAGTCGCTCGACCAGGACATCGACTCCCGTACCGGCCTGCCGTCCACCAGCCGCGACTCGGCTGGGCTCGCCACCGACTACAAGTACGACCCCCTGGGGAGGCTCACCTGGTCCCAGCCCAGGACCGGCCAGGACGGCTGGACGGAGTATGTCTATACGCCGGCCGCCTCGGCCTCGGCGCTCGCCAACGTCCTGGTGCGGCGGCGGCAGAACGGCAGCGAGACGGCTCCGGTGCTCGCCCAGAACCAGTTCTTTTTCGACAGCTTCGGGCGGATCTGGCAGGAGAAGCGGACCCTCCCCGCCGGCGTCCTGAGCGTCCGCGAGACGCTGTATGACAAGGCCGGCAACAAGGCCTCGGTCTCCGAGCTGCAGACGGGGACGGCCAACAAGAAAACACTGTTCTCCGGTTACGACCCCTTCGGCCGGGCGACGACGATCCAGCCCGCCGACGGCGCCACCCACGCCGTGACGATGAGCTATTACGGCGTGCGGGTCATGGACCGCGCGGTGAAGATCGCCACCGCCGCCGGTGTCGAGACGTCGGCCACCACCACCGAGGTCTACGACCGCCAGGGGCGCCTCTCGAAAGTCACCGAGCCCTCCGGAGACGCCGGCGCCAATGTCACGACCACTTACAAATACGACATCGGAAACCGGCTGCGGCAGGTGACGACGACTGTCGCGCCGGTCACCCAGAATCGGTTCTTCATCTACGACAACCTGGGCTTCCTGCGCTCGGAGACCCACCCCGAGAAGGGAGCCGTGGGCAACGGCAATGTCACCTATTCGACCTACGATGCCCGGGGGCACGCCTGGCAGAAGATCGACGGCCCGAACGATCTCAGCTTCATCTACGACGCCGCCGAGCGGTTGACCAAGGTCCAGGAGACCGGCACCGCCGCCCAGGCCGGCCGCGTGCTCAAGACCTTTTCCTACGCCGGCGCCAACGGCACCAACGACTGGAGACTGGGCAAGCTCCAGCAGGCGAGCCGCTACAACTACGTCACCGTGGGCGGCAGCCCCATAACGGTCCAGGTGACGGAGGCCTATACATACGGCGGCCGGGACGGCCGGGTCTCCAGGCGGGACACGCAGGCGAGCACGGGCGAGTCCTTCACGCAGGCGTTCACCTACAACGACCTCGGTCTGGCCAGCTCGCTGACATATCCGACCTGCACGCACGCCGGCTGCACGCAGCCGGCGCCGGCGGTGTTCAGCGACGTGCCGGCGGGATACGGGACGCGACTGGAGATCGAAGCGATCTTCAAGGCTGGAATCACGGACGGCTGCCTGCTCAACCCTCGGCGGTATTGCCCGGATGCCCAGCTTTTACGGTCCCAGATGGCGGTTTTCCTGGTGAGGGCCGCCGCGGGGTCAACCTATACGCCGCCGGCCTGTACCGGAATCTTCGCGGACGTGCCCTGTCCGAGTCCGTCCGGCAATTGGGCTGATTGGATCGAAGACCTGTACCATCGGGGAATCACGGCCGGCTGCGCGGTCAGCCCTTTGCGGTACTGCCCGGACAGCAACGTCTCCAACACCCAGATGGCGATCTTCCTGCTGCGCAGCAAGGAAGGAGCGAGCTATCAGCCGCCGGCCTGCTCGGCGTCGCCGTTCCTGGACGTCTCCTGCGCCACCACCGGCTCGGCGGCGTGGATCGTGGAAGCCGGAAAGAGGCAGATCGCGGTGAGTTGCACGCCGGGTTACTTCTGTCCGGACACGCCGCTGACCCGCGCTCAGATGGCGGTGCTGCTGGCGCGGGGCTTCGACCTGCCGGTGACCACGGATCCGAACACCTCGCGCACGATCCAGCTCGCCTACACCCAGGGTCTGCTGACCGGCGTGACCGACGGCGTGACCACCTACGGCACCCTCTCCTATCACCCAAACCTGCTGGTGAGCCAGATCGCACACGGCAACGGCGTGACGGAGACCCAGGGCAACGACCCGAACCAGATGCGCCGCCCCTCGTCGCTCTCCGCCGCCGGCGCCTACGCGAGCTGGAGCTCTGGGGCCTACGGCTATGACGGCACCGGCAACATCAAGACGATCGGCACCTCCTCGTATGCCTACGACAAGGTGAACCGGCTCGTCTCGGCGACCCTCTACGACGGCCCAACGGGAGGGGGGACCCAGAAGCAGCAGAGCTACACCTTCGACGCCTTCGGCAACCTGACGAACATCGCCGGCACCATCGGCCGGGCGACGCCCACCAGTTCGCAGACCAACCGTCTCAACGGCACCGGCACCGTCTACGACGCCGCGGGCAACCTGACCAACTGGAACGGAGCGGTCTACCAGTATGACGCCTTCAACCAGATGATCCACATGACCTCGGGAGCCGAGGACTGGATCTACCTCTACACAGCCGACGACGAGAGGCTCTGGTCCTACAACGTCCCCAGGAACTCCTCACGCTGGGCCCTGCGCGACCTGGGCGGCAAAGTCCTGCGCGAATACCAGAACGACAGTGGCCTCTGGAGCGCGGGGACGGACTACATCTACCGGGACGGCCTCCTCCTCGCCGCCGAAACCCCGGCCGGCCGGCGCCACTTCCACCTCGACCACCTGGGCACCCCGCGCCTGATCACCAGAGCCTCCGGCTACCCCGCGGGCTACCACGTCTACTACCCCTTCGGAGAAGAAGCCACCGCCTTCAACCAGGACACCGAGCGCATGAAGTTCACCGGCCACGAAAGGGATCTCGCGAGCCTGGCGGGGGCAGACGATGATCTGGATTACATGCATGCGCGGCACTGCAGCCCGGTGACGGGGCGGTTTTTGAGCGTGGATCCCGCGCTGGAGAGCGTCGAACCGCAAGCACCTCAAACCTGGAATCGCTATAACTACGTCGCTTCAAACCCACTCAAGTACGTAGACCCCACGGGAGAAGTTCTCTATTTCTTTGGGACAGCTGATGATATTAACAAGCTTCAGGAGGTGGCGAACAAAACGTTGCACGGAGTTGATTTGGTTGTCGACCAAAACGGTCGCGCCAGCTTAGTGCCCAACAAGGAAGCAGGAGCGGCTTCGCCCGAACAGCAAGCCTTTGCCGGAACGTTAGCGTCTGCGATAAACCATTCTCAATCCATAAACATTGGCGTTACGAGCGGAGATTCAGGCGTTACCTTCGGTCAGTACGTCACAGGGACGATAGACATTAAAGACATAGCTGCGGCCGGGAATGGGCGAGGTGCCAATAGCGGATCTATTCTGACGCACGAAATTGCCGAGCAAACCGCAAAGCAGACCATGGGTCTCGCCAATAATCTAAGTGATTTTAGACAAGCGCATCGGCTGGCGATATCTGCACAAGAAAGTGTGTCTGGATATACATTCATCTATCAGAGCAGTAGTCCAAATCGGCAAGGCACGGCATATATAGTCAGCGACCACGGGAAGGGGAGTTCCACGGTTACTGTAACATTTCAGTTCATTAATGGAAATTTAGCTCGCGTAAACAGGAGAGAACATTGAGAAATTTAGCGGCGATCTTCTTTGCCGTAATCGTACTATTTTCGCTTTGCTGCCAGAAGAAAAATGCGGTTGCTCCTGCTGTCGATGCTAAGGCTGCTGCGATATGGAGCGCCAATGAAAAAATCTTCGAGAGTGCCCTGAATGGCAGCCAAGAGAATGATGAATTTGATCGGGCGTGCGAGTTCTTCTGGCGACTCACAGGGTTAGAGCTCCATCTTAATTACTCTACTCTAGGAATATTTCCAACGAAAGAAACCCCAAAAGACTTAGTGCGGATAAAAGATTGGTACAAGTCAAATAAGAACCGACTTTATTGGGACGAGACAGCAGGAGTCGTGAAGGTGCGTCCTGGTCCATAGCGCTGCGCGAGGAAGCCGCTGACGATTGAGGTTGTCACAATGAGGCTGCTGATGAAACCCATTCTTGGCGCGGTATCTTTATTGTTAATTTTCTTGGGCTGCGCCGCCGTCTGTGTAAGCAAAATTGATGCGTGGTCGCGTCAACTCCCCAAGGATATGGCTGGCCATCTAGTCCAGTTCAATAATAGGAAAATTTTTCAGGTAGCTTCGGGAGCCAAGGAGAAAGCGGCCGCCAAGCTGGAATCGGTGCCGTTCTTGGCGTTGAATCTGCGGGAAGCTGAAGCCTTGGTCGGCCAGAGGCTTGCTGGAGGTGAATATTTTCTAGTCAGGGGGCTTTGCCTGGGCTGTGGCAATGGGTCCTTCAGGGTATACTTTGAGGGCAAGAGTATTTTTGTGTACAACTTTTCTTTGGCCAAGCGAGGTACGCGTCCGACTCGGTGGCCTGTCGTCGTGAGTTTGGACGGGCCTCCTGAGCATGTCTATGTGGAATATGGTTCCGCCCAATGACTGTGGAGCTACCGGAGCGCGTAGACCGTGGAAGCTGGCGACCCTCTACGACGGCCCGGCGGGAGGGGGGACCCAGAAGCAGCAGAGCTACACCTTCGACGCCTTCGGCAACCTGACGAACATCGCCGGCACCATCGGCCGGGCGACGCCCACCAGCGCACAGACCAACCGTCTCAACGGCACCGGCACCGTCTACGACGCCGCGGGCAACTTGACCAACTGGAACGGAGCGGTCTACCAGTACGACGCCTTCAACCAGATGATCCACATGACCTCGGGAACCGAGGATTGGGTCTACCTCTACACGGCCGACGACGAGCGTCTCTGGTCCTACAACGTCGCGAAGAACACCTCCCGCTGGGCCCTGCGCGACCTGGGAGGCAAGGTCCTGCGCGAGTACCAGAACGACGGCGGCCGCTGGAGCGCGGGCACCGACTACATCTACCGGGACGGCCTCCTCCTCGTCGCCGAAACCCCGGCCGGCCGGCGCCACTTCCACCTCGACCACCTGGGAACTCCGCGCCTGATCACGAGAGCCTCCGGCTACCCCGCGGGCTACCACGTCTACTACCCCTTCGGAGAAGAAGCCACCGCCTTCAACCAGGACACCGAGCGCATGAAGTTCACCGGGCATGAAAGGGACCTGGCGAGCCCGGCCGGGGCGGAGGATGATCTGGACTACATGCATGCGCGGCATTGCAGCCCGGTGACGGGGCGGTTTTTGAGCGTGGATGCTGTTGATGGCGACCCGGGCTTTCCTCAGAGTTGGAATCGCTATGCTTATACGCGCAATAATCCTTTAACTGCTGTAGATTCTGACGGGTCAGAGATCAAAATTATTGCGTACAGCTCAGCATTTAAGGCGTCTGTCGAAGGTGCGCTAAGGAATTTAGGCGACGCGCGGCCGCGCCTCACGGCGATGATTCAAGGGTTACGTTCTTCGGCCCATGTTCATGTCATTCAAGAGGCAGACACGACGAATGGGTTAAATCAAGTCGAATCTCAAGAGAACGCTGACAATGGAAAGGGGACCGGCTCGACAAGCTATCTTGGGCTTTACAGCCTGGATGAAGAAGGAAAGGTTGTGACGATTGACGAGACACTGGCTCATGAGTTGTCCCATGCAGAGGATGCTGACACGGGTACTCGTTCCGATAAGCCGGCGTGCAAGGGTTGCGCAGCTCAAAAGGAAGTGAAGGCTGTTCAGATGCAGAACCAACTACGACCGAACAATCCTCGGACCCATTTCGGAACACTTAGAGTACCCGATCCGACCAAGACCCCTAAGGATCCTCGCAAAGGTCAAAGAGCTCAGCCGCGGAAGAGGGTGCAATGAGAAGCATCATTTTTGGTTCCTTGCTCTTGTCTGTAATGATTGTTTTAGGTTGCATCACGCCTTCAGCTCCAGTTCTAGATGATTCCTACGACGCCACTGTTGAACGCGCGGTCAAGTTTTTTGGTCAGCCTGAAAAACGAGAGTATCTCCACGAGACTTTTCTGGAAAGTATTCATGCATGGGACAAGCAGCCAAGCTATGCTCAGGTGCGCAGTGAGGTTGCAGCGCTACGGGACGTCAGGCGCCAGTTCCGGCTAGAAATAGGGAATGTCAATGCGGGCGGATATGGCGTTATATGGATCGTAGAGACCAAATCTGGGGTCATAGCCTTTTCTAACGTGTTTTCGGCGCGTCACCTGGTATCCAAAAAAATATCCCAGTCTGAGTGGCGTCGATTCCTTCGTGCGCTCGGAGAAAAAGATCAGGTCGTTAGTTGCAAATCTGATCTGAGCGTGGATGATGGATCGACATACTTCGGAACAATTGCCCTGGGTAAGGGGGTAAAAAAATTTGCGGTCTACGGCTTTGTACCGTTTCCTCCAACACCTACTGCCAAAGATCTCTATCTTCGCTTGTCTCCATGCAGTGAGATGATCTTGGCCGCTTACTTCTTGGTGCGGTCCGCATCCCTCTTTTGAAACGTAGACGTTCAGCAACCAGAATGAATCATCGACTCAGATTCGCTTGCCTCGCTGTCGCCATGTCCTGGGTTCCTTGTGCGAGAGCTTATGCTTCTGACACCCCTGCCTTAGTTCGTCTAGATTGCAAGGAGGGTTCGAGAGCGAGCAGCGGGCGGCAGTTAAATATCTCTTGTCGCGTGAAAAATGAGGGCAGTGAGGGAGTCTACGTGCTGGCTGACGATCTGGTTTTAGAAGGCCCCAAGCAGGGTGAGCCTTACTTCTATGCCCCTACCGGATGGGAGAGGTTCGAGAATGTGTTGCAATATAACTCTCCTTCTGCGGGTCTCGATGTACCCACTCTTTTTCATCGCACTGTTCATATTGGGTTCGAGCAGATGAGTCGGTTGGTGGCTCTCCCCGCGAAGAGCAGTCTGGATGCAAATATATTATGGCAATTGCCCGCCGAGTCCGATTTCCCAGCCACTGGGAAGTGGGCAGTGAAGATTAAGCTTATTTATCTCACTCATAACCTTGCCTCAGATCTTCTCAAGAACAAGAAATTGCCAAGCAGTTGCCGTGTGAAGCTCTCAAATGGTCTCTCTCGCGGAGTCAGGGCTAAAACCCTGACTCTGACCACTCATCGAACGGAGGGGAAGTTAAAATGGTACTACGACGGATGCCGGGACATAATCTCGCGGAGTTTTAACCATTTGTACTCGGACCCGTTGGTCGTTGAAATTGCTAAGCCCTGAAACGGCAACGGCGTGACGGAGCCCCAGAGCAACGACCCGAACCAGATGCGCCGTCCCTCGTCGCTCTCCGCCTCCGGGGCCTACGCGAGCTGGAGCTCGGGGGCCTATGGTTATGACGGCGCCGGCAACATCAAGGCGATCGGCACCTCCTCGTATGCCTACGACAAGGTGAGCCGGCTCGTCTCGGCGACCCTCTATGACGGCCCGGCGGGAGGGGGGACCCAGAAGCAGCAGAGCTACACCTTCGAGGCCTTCGGCAACCTGACGGACATCGCCGGCACGATGGGCCGGGCGACGCCCACCAGCGCGCAGACCAACCGTCTGAGCGGCACCGGCACCGTCTACGACGCCGCGGGCAACCTGACCAACTGGAACGGAGCGGTCTACCAGTACGACGCCTTCAACCAGAAAACGAAATGAACATAGATTATCTGTACAGTCCCGCGCCTCCCTGGATTTTGTTGCACTCGCCGACAGAAGAAGAGGCGAAGTTGCTGCCGTCCTCCTTGTACAATAAAGAGGGACTCTCTCCTGTAATTCGAAAGCTTCGCGGCGACAAGATGAAAACCCGTCAAGGGTTAATGGATGAATTTGGAGCTGCTATTCAATTCTTTGACGGTTTTGGTGAAAACTGGTATGCGTTGAAGGAATGTCTTGCCTATCTTGATGAATGGTTGCCAGCCGATGCATACATTTTGGTGATCACCCGATGCCTTGATCTTTTATCTCTTGAAGACGTTGAAGAATTACAGTGGTTCTTCCAGACGATAAAAGAGGTCGGGGAAGGGTGGAGCATGCCAGTAAGCGACAACGATAGATTCAGCAGGCCTGCTATCCCTTTCCATGTGGTGCTTAGGTGCGCAGGGAACGATGTAGATCAGGCGAGGCTGCGCTTCCAGGGAGTACCCTTTCTTTGATTCAGCTTTTCCTGCATATGTAACTCGGCTGATGTTGCCCCGTAGGTACTATAATGAAACGTATATCTAGATTCATCTGCCTCGGTGTCGCTATCTTGTGGAGTCGCAGTGCGATGGCTTACGCTTCTGGCACACCTGTCACCGTGCGCTTAGATTGTAAGGAAGGTTCGAGGGCGACTATCGGTCGGCAGATAAATATCTTTTGTCGCGTGAAGAATGAAGGCAGTGAGGGTATATACGTCTTGGCTGACGATCTGGTTTTAGAAGGCCCCAAGAAGGGTGAGCATTATCTCTATGTTCCTATTGGATGGGAAAGATTCGAGAATATTTTGCAATACAACTCTCCGTCTGCAGGCCTCGATCTACCGACTCTCTTTCATCCTACGGCACATCTTAGTTTCGAACAGATGAAGCGATTGGTAATTTTGCCAGCCAAGAGCGCGCTTGAGGTTAATGTCATGTGGAGTGTTTCTCCTGAATCGAACTATCTTGGCAAGGGTAAGTGGCTTATAGAGGTTAGACTTATTTATCTTACAGAGGGCCGCGCCTCAGCTCTGCTGAAGGAGGATAGGTTGACATCTGCTTGTCGGCAGAAGTTTGCGGAATCAATTTCAGCTAGCCCTAAAGGCCGACTGCAGACATTGAAGGTTCGTCGATCCAGAGGTGCGGCAGGTTGGCATTATGATGGATGTCAAGATCTGATTTCAGAAAAATTTACCCATTTGTATTCGAAGCCGCTGACGATTCAGGTTCCTGGTCCATGACGTCAAACTCATTCGACGGCCCAACGGGAGGGGGGACCCAGAAGCAGCAGAGCTACACCTTCGACGCCTTCGGCAACCTGACGAACATCGCCGGCACGATCGGCCGGGCGACGCCCACCAGTTCGCAGACCAACCGTCTCAACGGCACCGGAACCGTCTACGACGCCGCGGGCAACCTGACTGACTGGAACGGAGCGGTCTACCAGTACGACGCCTTCAACCAGATGATCCACATGACCTCGAGGCTCGAGGACTGGGTCTACCTCTACACAGCCGACGACGAGCGGCTCTGGTCCTACAACATCCCCGGGAACTCCTCACGCTGGGCCCTGCGCGACCTGGGTGGCAAAGTCCTGCGCGAGTACCAGAACGACGGCGGCCGCTGGAGCATGGGAACCGACTACATTTACCGGGACGGCCTCCTCCTGGCGGCCGAAACCCCGGCCGGCCGGCGTCACTTCCACCTCGACCACCTGGGCACCCCGCGCCTGATCACGAGAGCCTCCGGCTACCCCGCGGGCTACCACGTCTACTACCCCTTCGGAGAAGAAGCCACCGCCTTCAACCAGGACACCGAGCGCATGAAGTTCACTGGGCATGAAAGGGATCTCGCGAGCCCGGCCGGACCGGAGGATGACCTGGATTACATGCATGCGCGGCACTGCAGCCCGGTGACGGGTCGGTTTATGAGTGTAGATCCAATGGGAGGTACTAAGTCCGCGCCGCAGTCCTGGAATCGCTACGGCTATGCGCGTGTAAACCCCCTCAAGTATGTCGATCCTGACGGGAGGGAAGTACGCCTTGCGAACGATACGGGCCGTTCACTGGCAGCCATGCGGCTCATGGTCCCACCGGCAGTGAGATCGGCAATAACAGTAAGGCAAAGCGCCAGAGGCAGGGAGGTGGTTGCGATTAGAGAAGGGGTAACCTCAACAGATATCAATTTTCGAAACCTTCAGAAGGCGGTTAATAGCCCTGGCGTAGTGCAGATAAACCAAACAGCACCGGGCGCAACTATCAATTTTAAGGCGGATGGTAACAATCATCAAACAACTCTTTCGACCATAAGTCTAAGGGGGATAACGCTACCGACTAGCGCAACAGCAGGCGATAACTCGATCACGTCGTCTACTCAAGGTAGCATGCAGGTACATATTGATTCGTCTCTGTCTGCAGCGAACCAAGCGCCGGTAATCGCGGCCGAATTGGCTGGCCATGTCGTACCCGGTCTCTTGGGCCAAGGGGCGAGTCCGGACAACGACGTTGAACATAATGCTCGCGAGGATCCCGCCAGGGAGGCAGCAAGGAGGAACCGTGAACAGACAAGCCCGCCGCAGTGAGAGAGGTGCTATGAAACTTATCGGTTTATTAGTGGTCGGTGCACTCTTCCTGAACGAGTTACCGGCCGCCGGTGCCGCTCTCGAATCCATTAAACCTCCTGACAGGCTTGTACTGCGGAGCAGGAGTTCCTTTTCGCTGCGGGAACTTTCGATTGACCTCGGCCCGAAAGGCTTAGTGGGATTTCGAGATTGCGCAGCATCAGATTCATTTGGTGGCTGTAAAATTCCCTGGAAAACCAACCAAAGGATATTGACGTCTGAAGAACGCCGGATCCTCGCACGACTGGCGCTAGAGGCGAAACTGTTCAGCGGTCACGCGAATGGCGCCCATGTGGACCTAGCTTTTCGGTGGCTTGAGGTTCGCGCACGGAGCAACATTGCGATGCTGGTTATTACGCGGAACGACTCTTTTTTGGAACCGGGCCCCCGAAAAGAGCTTTTTGCAAGACTCTACGCATTGGAAAAGGAGCTGGCTGGTCCTAATGAATCATGACGTAATTCACATCACTTACTGGTGTGGCGGTGCCTACCACTACAATACTCCCAAGTTCAGCTTTGCCTAAATGCAGGCGGATGCAGTGGGGGCACGATGGCTTACGGTTCCGGCAACGGCTCGGCGGTGTTCCTGGTCCGCACCGCCGTGGGACCGGGCTACACTCCGCCGGCCTGCACCGGCATCTTCGCGGGCACGATCGGCCGGGCGACGCTCACCAGCACCCAGACCAGCTCGAGGCCTTGGAAGCTGAACTAGCTGCTTCGAAGGGGCCATAGCGCCGGCCCGCTTCGGGCTGCCATCCCCCATCCGCCTAATTCTCCCCGCCGGTCCCGCTCTTCCCCCCGACCGGCACCTATAGAGGCGGGGAGAAACGTCTGAGCGCGGCACAGCGCATAAGGGGGTACTGTCTTGGCGATCAAGGCCATTACGTATGACGAGATCCGGCGTCTGGTCCGGCTGGAAGATGCTATCGAGCCGGTCCGTCAGGCGTTCAAGAGCTATTCGCAGGGCCGGGCCAACATCCCGCCCGTCCAGCACCTGGAAATGCCGAGCCGCAAGGAAGGGGCCCTGCACATCAAGACGGGGCACGTCGAGCCGTTCGACTTCTGCCTGGTCAAGGTCGCTTCCACCTTCCCGGAGAACACCCGGCGGACGCCGCCGAGCCCGTCGATCAACGGGGTGATCGTGATCTTCAGCGCCCTCGACGGCGAGCCGCTCGCCGTCATCGAGGACCGGGCGTGGATCACCCAGCTCCGCACCGCCGCCGCCGGCGCCGTGGCCGCCGAGGCGCTCGCCCGGCCGGACTCCGAGATCCTGGGGATCTACGGCTCGGGGGCACAGGCAAGGCTGCAGACCGACGCCGTCCTCCACGCCTGCCCCGGCATCCGTAAGGTGAACATCTGGGGGCGCACTCCCGACCACGTGCGGCGGTTCGCCGAGGGGCTGCGGGCCAGCCGCCCCGACCTCACGGTGGAGGCGAAGAGCCATGCCGAGGAGGTGGCCCGCCCCGCGGACATCGTGGTGACCGCCACCTATGCCAACGAGCCCATCGTGCGCGGCGAGTGGCTGCCCGAGGGAGTGCTGGTCATCGGCATGGGGGCGGACTCGATCTTCAAGCGCGAGCTCGACCCGGAGACCCTCCTCAAGGCCGACAAGGTCTACGTCGACAGCCGTTCGCAGAATGAGATCCTGGCCGAGATCGGCCATGGGATCCGCGATGGGCTGTTCGACGCCCACCGCATCGACGCCGAGATCGGCGATGTCCTGATCGCCGCCGATCAGGGGCAGCCGGGCCGCGCGTCGGACCGCGAGCGCATCGTCTGCAAGCTGACCGGCGTCGCCGTGCAGGAGATCTTCGTCTGCGACTACGTGCTGCGGGCGTTCGGAGTGGTGGCGCGCGACCCCCTGATGGCTGGCGTGCCCATGGGGGTCGCGTCGTAAACAGACCGGTTTAGAAGGTGTCGCTGGTCGAGACCAGCCACTGCACGCGCTTGATCGACGGGTCGCCGTCCAGCGGGAAGGCGAGGTCGAGGTGGACCATCGAGCCGCGCGAGGAGCGGCTGGAGCCGATCCGCAGGCCGAGGCCGATGTCCTTGAGCAGCTTGCGGTCGGCGGCCACCTTGCCGTTGCCGTCCTCGAACCAGGCCGAGCCGGCGTCGAAGAAGGCGGCGGCCCCGAAGTGCACGAGGTGGAAGAGCTCGCGGCCGCTGAAGAACCGCTGCTCGAGGGTGAGCAGCACGCGGTGGTCCCCCTGCAGGTAGCGCAGGGGATAGCCGCGCAGCCCGGTGTCGCCCCCCAGCAGGAGCTGGCGCTCGGGGTCGAGCTCGTGGCTGACGTCGCCGCCGATAGCGGCATAGAAGAGGTTGTCGCCGAAGTCGCGCAGGTAGTACCGGACGCTCCCCCCGATCAGCAGGTTCTCCGTGCCGCCGTTGCCGAAGCGGCCACCCCCCTGAAGCGAGGTCAGGATGAGCTGCCGCGGGCTCGGCCGCCAGCCGATGCCGGCGCCGATGTCGGTGACGAAGCTGTTCAGGGTGCCCCCCCAGGCGGTGGAGGAGTAGCCGAGCCGGACGTGGAGCTGCCGGCCGACGTTGACGTCCTCGGTCCGCTGGATGCGGTCGAGGTCGCGCTCGGTGAAGAAGGCGTCCTGCAGGTACTCGTAGCCGATCCAGGGGTAGGCCAGCGTGCGGTCCCCCGGCAGCAGGGTCGGAGAATCGTAGCCCGCGGCGGGTGAGAAGCGGTCGCGCTCGACGCTGAAGCCGGTGAGCCAGCGGTGGGTGCTGCGGTTCTCGAGCCCCGGGGAGAAGCCGGCGTAGACTCCGAAGACGTCCTGCTGGTGCTGGAAGCGGTCGAAGACGTGGCCGCGGCTGTAGAGCGGGTCTACCCGGTCGTCGAGGGTGGCCTGGACGCCCAGGGCCCAGCGCGTATCGAGCGAATAGAACGGCCGCTCCAGCGCGAGCTTTTTCATCGAGCCGTCGCTGTTGTCGGAGTAGGCGAGGCCGAGCCGGCCGTGGCTGCCGAGCAGGTTGGGATCGTCGTAGGTGAACAGGTTGCTGGTGCGGTCCACCGTGCTCTCGTGCTGCAGCGAAATCCCCTTGCCGGCGCCGAGGAAGTTGACGTCCTGGATCTCGAAATGGATGTCGTTGGCGCCTCCCGAACGGCGGAAGCCGACGCCCCCCTGGAGGGTCCAGACGTCGCGGGTGACGACGTCGAGGTCGACCATGCCGTTGCCCGCCGGGATGGGGCTGATCTTGGCGTCATAGAGGTAGCGGTTCTTGCGCAGGATGCGCTCGGACTCCGCCGCCTCTTCCGGCGAATAGACGTCGCCCGGCTTGAGGAGCACCTGGCGCTCGATGACTTCCGGACGGGTGATGAAGTGGAACCGGTTGGCGAGCCGGAAGACGAGCCGGTCTTCGCCCGGTTTTTTGGGATCGAAGATGTTCTGGGTGACGACGTGGATCTGCCGCACCTTGGGCGCGGCGGGCGGGACGCACTCCTTGCCGTCCGGTTTTTCGCAGGGGGTCGGGTCGGGTTCTTTCCTGGAGGAGGCCTGCTGGGCCCGCACCGGGCCGCCCTGGATCGCCGCGAGGGTGGCGAGCGCCGCGATCAGCGGCAGGAAAGGAAGGGCATGACAGCGATTCGCTGAGAGCATGGAAAGTACAACTCCTGTCTCTCTGGGAGACTCCTGTGCGGATGATACTCCGCCTGATGAACTCGAAACCACCCGGGAGGGTGAACTTCTTCCCGGGAGAGCTTACGGCTCGAGGCCCTGGGAGAGCTCCTGGATGCGTGGGGTGAGCCGCTGGATCTCCTCGAGATGCGCCGACGAGAGCTGCTGGAGCATGCCGGCGCCGAGCGCGGTCAGGCGCAGGCGGACGACCCGGCGGTCCCCCCTGTCCTCATGCCGCTGCACCAGCCCCGCCTTTTCGGCGCGGTCGACCAGCCCCACCGCGCTGTGGTGGCGCAGCAGCAGGTAGCCCGCGACGTCGCCGATGGTGGGGCCCGGCTCCCCTTCGTGCCCGCGGATGGCGAGCAGGAGCTGATGCTGGGCCGGCGTCAACCCCGCCCGCTCGGCCTGCTCCTCGCTCCAGTGCAGGAAACGGCGCAAGCCGATCCGGAACTGCAGAAGGCGCCGATAGTCGGCGTCATCCAGATCGCGAGTCATGCCCAAGTGTAGCGCATCCATCCTGCGTGCTATCTTCATCGCGCCGCGATATTCTTCGCGCGTTCTTCGCGATCTTTTTCGCAATATCCAGAGGAGATCCCCGTGCACGCCCAGACCTCACCGCGCAGACTGCTTTTCCTGTCGATTCTCGCCGCCCTGCTCGGAGCGGCGGGGGGCGGCGCGGCCTGGGTCCTCCTGCACCTGATCGGACTGCTGACCAACTTCGCCCTGTTCCACCGCTACGGCTGGGAGCTGCCGTCGTTCAAGACGCTGGCGGCCAGCCCCTGGATCGTGGTGGCGGCGGTGGTGGGAGCGCTGCTGGTGTCGCTGCTGGCGAAATGGTCGCCGGTGATCCGCGGCCACGGCATCCCGGAGACGATGGAGGCGGTGCTGCTGCGGCAGAGCCGGATCTCGCCGCGGGCGGCGCTGGCCAAGCCGCTGTCGGCGGCGGTCGCCATCGGCACCGGCGGACCGTTCGGCGCCGAGGGGCCGATCATCGTCACCGGCGGCGCCCTGGGGTCATTGGTCGGGCAGGTGCTCCACGTCTCGCCGGCGGAGCGCAAGATCCTGCTCGCCTGCGGCGCGGCGGCGGGCATGTCGGCCACCTTCGGGGCGCCGCTCGCCTCGGTGGTGCTGGCGATCGAGCTGCTGCTGTTCGAATTCTCGACCCGGGCGTTCGTGCCGCTGGTGGTGGCGGCGAGCGTGGCGGCGGGGATCCACTCGGCGCTGTTCGGCTCGGGGCCGCTGTTCACGGTGCCGGCGCACGACTATGCCGGCCTCGCGATCCTCCCCTGGTTCGTGGTGCTGGGGGTCGCCTGCGGCCTGCTGGCGGTGGTGGTGAGCAAGGGGCTCTTCCTGGTCGAGGACGGCTTCCGCCGGCTGCCGGTCTCGGACTTCTGGCATCCGGTGATCGGCGCGCTCGGCTTCTCGGCCGTCGGCCTGCTGGTGCCGCGCGCCCTGGGCGTCGGCTACGACGCCATCGGCGACGTGCTCAACGACCGGCTGGCGATCGGAGTGATCGCCGTGCTGGCGATCGCCAAGCTGGTGGCCTGGTGGCTCGCCCTGGGCTCGGGCACCTCGGGGGGGACGCTGGCGCCGCTGCTGCTGATCGGCGGCTCCTTCGGCAGCCTGGTCGGCTCGCTCGCCCTGGCGGCCGTCCCCGGCCTCGGGATCTCCCCCGGCGCCTTCGCGGTGGTGGGGATGGCCGCGACCTTCGGCGCCTCGACCCGCGCCACCTTCACGGCGATCGTCTTCCTCTTCGAGCTCACCCGCGACTACCAGATCATCGTCCCCATGATGCTGGCGGCGGTGGTGGCGGACCTGATCGCCGGCGCCCTGATGCGCGAGACGCTGATGACCGAGAAGCTCTTCCGGCGCGGCCTGCGGGTGAGCACCGAGTACGAGGTGGACGTGCTGCGTACGACGCTGGTGGCGGACGTGATGAGCCGCCAGGTCGACACCCTCCCCGGGAACGCCACCGTGGCGGACGCCCGCCGCAAGCTGGAATCCGGGCGGCACGGCGCCTACCCGCTGGTGGACGCGGCGGGGAAGTGCGTGGGCATCGTCGCCCGCGGCGACCTGCTGAGCCGCCCGGCCGGAGACGCCGAGCCGCTCACCGCCGTGGCGAGCCTGGACGTGGTCTCGGTGACGCCCGAGGACACGGTCTTCCGCGCCCTTCAGCTCCTCCTGGAGGAGGAGGTCGAGCATCTGCCGGTGATCTCCGCAGGCAGGCTGGTGGGGATCTGCACCCGCACCGACGTCCTGCGCGCCCGCCGCCGGCAGCTCGAGAACGAGCGGCGCGAGCCGGGCTGGCGGTTTTTGGCGACGAAGGCGGCGTCCGAGAAGTAGCTGCCGATTTTGGATTTTAGATTTTGGATTTTGGATTGAAGGCCGGGCAGAAGTCCCAATCCAAAATCCAAAATCGCAAATCCAAAATCAGTGGGCCACGCCCGCTGCTGCGCGGCCGTCGCCTCCCAGTGCGCCTTGACCTCCACCATCGAGTCCCCCCCTAGTTTTTCCAGCAGGGCGTCGGCCAGCACCAGGGCCATCATCGCCTCGGCGATGACGCCGGCGGCGGGCAGCGCGGTGACGTCGCTGCGCTCGTACTGTGAGGTGCGCGCCTCGAGGGTGTCGAGGTCGACGCTCGGCAGCCCCTTGCGGAGGGTGGCGATCGGCTTCTTGTAGGCGGTGATCACCACGTCCTCGCCGTTGGTGACGCCCCCCTCCAGGCCGCCGGCGCGGTTGGTGGGGCGGCTCCAGCGGCCGTCGGCGGTGCGCTCGATGGCGTCGTGGGCGGCGCTGCCGAAGCCGGCGGAGGCGGTGACGCCGGCGCCGATCTCCACCGCCTTGACCGCGTGGATCGAGAGGATCGCCTGGGCGAGGCGGCCGTCGAGCTTCTCGTCCCACTGCACGTGCGAGCCGAGCCCCGGGGGGACCCCGCGGGCGATCACCGTCACCGCGCCCCCCAGCGTGTCCCCCTCCTCCTTGGCGCGCTCGACGAGGCGGACCATCTCGGGCTCCAGCGCGCGGTCGATCGCCCGCAGCGGCGAGGTCTCGTCGACGTTCAGCAAGTCGTCCCAGGAGGGGACCGGCGCCTCGGCGCCGATCGGGCCCAGGGAGCGGACGCCGCTGCGGATGTCGATCCCGAACTCGGCGAGCAGCATGCGGGCGAAGGCGCCGGCGGCGACGCGGGCGGTGGTCTCGCGGGCGGAGGCGCGCTCCAGGATGTCGCGCAGGTCCCGCCGCTGGTACTTGATCCCCCCGGCGAGATCGGTGTGCCCCGGCCGCGGCGATTTGAGGCGCCGGGTCTCCACGAGGTGGGGATCGACGGTCTCGGGGCCCATGATCTTTTCCCAGCTCACGTAGTCGCGGTTCTGGATCCAGAGGACCAGGGGGGAGCCCAGGGTCTCGCCCCCCCGCACGCCGCCGCGGATCTCGGCGGTGTCCTTCTCGATCTGCATGCGGCGCCCGCGGCCGAAGCCGTGCTGGCGGCGGGCGAGGTCGCGGGCCAGGAGGTCGAAGTCCACCCGCAGTCCCGCGGGCAGTCCGGTGAGCATCGCGGTGAGGCCGGGTCCATGGCTCTCACCGCCGGTCGTCAGATGGAGCCGGCGCATGGCGGCAAGGATATCAGTTGGCCCCGGCAGCCGGCATGCTTTTGCGGGGGGTTCGAGGCACGGTAAACTCTCCGGCCTGATGAGCGCAAACAGCCCCCAGTCCGCCTGGTCCCCGATCCTGACCGCCGAAGCCGCCGACCGCGCCCTGGGCGTGGTCGAAGACATCGCCGCCGATCTCCGCAAGACCCTCGCCGAGCCGCGCCCGGAAACCCCCGTCTGGCACCGCCGCGGGCCGTCGCTCGCCGGCGGGGACGCCGGCCTGGCAGCCTTCTTCGCCTATCTCGATCGCGCCCGGCCCGATCAGGGGTACGACGACATCGCGATGGAGCTGCTCGAGCGGGCGATCGACACCACCGGGGAGGTGCAGGCCCCGCCGGGCTTCTACAGCGGCTTCTCGGGCGTCGCCTGGACGCTGGAGCATCTGCGCGGCAGGCTGTTCGAGGACGAGGGGGAGGACCCGGGGCAGGAGGTGGCGTCGGCGCTCCTCGAGCACGTCGCCCTGTCCCCCTGGCGGGGGCACTACGACCTCATTTCGGGTCTCGTGGGCTTCGGAGTCTACGCCCTGGAGCGCCTGCCGATGGCCGGCGGGAGGGAGTGCCTGGAGCGGGTGGTGGCCCGCCTCAGGGAGAACTCGGAACGCTGGCCCGACGGGGTGACCTGGCGCACCGGGCGCGATCTCATGATGGATCGCGAGCTGGAGCTCTACCCGGAGGGGAACTTCAATCTCGGGGTGGCTCATGGCGTGCCCGGAGTGATCGGCATGCTGGCGCAAGCCTGTGCCGCCGGCGTCGACGCCCGCGATCTCCTGGACGGCGCCGTCGCCTGGGTGCTCGCCCAGAAGCTGCCGCCGGGGTCGGAGTCCTCCTTCTCCTACAACGTGGCGCCTGGGGTCGAGCCGAAGTCGTCGCGGCTCGCCTGGTGCTATGGCGATCTCGGCATCGCCGCCTCCCTGCTGGTGGCGGCGCGGGCGGTGGGGGAGGCGGAGTGGGAGCGCGAGGCGGTCGCGATCGCCCGCGGCTGCGCCGCGCGCCCGCGGGAATCGTCCGGGATCATCGACGCCGGCATCTGCCACGGCGCGGCCGGCGCGGCGCACCTCTTCAACCGGATCCATCAGGCGACCGGCGATCCGGTCTTCCGCGACGCGGCCCTCGCCTGGATCGAGCAGGTGATGGCCTGCCGCCAGCCGGGCAAGGGGGTGGGCGGGTTCGAGATGTGGGTGGTGGGCGCGGGCGAGGAGCTCGCCTGGCGCGCCGATCCCGGTTTCCTCACCGGCTCGTCGGGCGTCGGTCTCGCCCTGCTCGCCGCCGCGACCCCGGTCGAGCCCGAATGGGACCGGATCCTCCTGACCGACGTGGGGGAACGGCGGTAGCTACCCCGCCGCCGCCTCCGGCTCGCCCTTTCCCTTCTTGACCTTGGCCGGCCGCTCCCCCTTGCGCTCGCGCGCCGCCCTGGACTCGTAGAGCAGGTAGAGGAAGTCGTAGAGCACCAGCTCGTGCGCCCGCTGCGCCGAGCGGATGAACCGGTTGACGTGCATGTGCACGTAGCTCGACGCGAGATCGGCGAGCGGCTGGTTCAGGCGCCCTTCCCGCTCGCGCTCGCGCAGCTCCTCGATGATCGGCGCGTTGCGCTCGGAGCGCTGGCGCAGGATCTCCAGGGCCGGCGCCAGCTCGCTCTCGGCGTCGCCGGCCGGATCGAGCAGCGGCGTCAGGCTCCGCCACTCCTGCCGGAACCGCTGGTCGAGCTGCACGCGCAGGCCCTTGCCGCCGCCGAACTCGCGGGTGAACCCCTCGCGCATGCCGCGCATCACCCGCATCCGGGTCTCGGGATCGAAACGGAGGTCGCCGAGCAGCATGTCGACCCCGCGCAGGGCGAGGCGCCAGCGGAAGTCCGCCCCCTCGTCCCCCTCCAGCATCTCGAGGATGGCGAGCACGGCGTCGCTGTCCACCTGGAAGAGGCGCTCGGCCAGCGCGATCCCCTCCGGACCGCCGTAGCGCTCGATCTCGCGCTCGTAGGTGTCGAGCTGCACCCGCCAGATGCGGCCGTCGGCGAGCAGCGGGTCGAGCGCCGCGTGGAGGCGCGGCAGCACTTCCGATGCAGCCGCGCCGGGTCGCCGTGGAAGCGGACCCGCAGATGCCACTCGGGGTCGCCGTAGCGGATGAAGAACCAGCAGTCGGCCTCGCCCGCGGCCATGGCGTCGCGCGCCACCGGCGCCACCACCTCGCGCAGCAGGCCGTCGGCCGTCGCGGTGCCGGTGTAGAGCTTGGCGTACAGCCACTCGGAGCCGGGCGGGAACGAGCGGCGCACCGGCGCGGCCTCCACGAAGTTCGCTGAGCCCGGGGAGCCGCTTCCGCGGCGGCGTCGCCGGTGAGCGGCTTGCGCACGAAGGGGACCAGGATCTCGTTGAGGAACCGCCCCTCGGGGCCGGCGGCCGCCAGCAGGTCCGGGCCGGGGAAGAACTCGACCAGCCGCGCCCGGTCGCGGTCCTCGACGACGTCGAGGAAGGTCTCGATCGAGAGGACGTTGTCGAGGTCGACGAGCAGCTCGTTGTCGGCGTCGACGAGGGCGATCAGGCGCGGGAGGCCGCGCTTCCGGCGCCAGTCCTGGACGGCCTGGTAGCGCTCCGCCCCCTGGGTCTTGGCCAGCGCCTTGATCTCGTCCTGGAGCATCCACCAGGAGGCGCGGGCGAGCACCACCCGGCCGCTGGTGACCCGGGGGAGGAAGGGGGCGCTGTCGAGCGGTCCCCAACTCCAGGTGACCCCGCCGAGCGTGCCCTGCGACTGCAGCGTGCAGAGGAAGCGGTAGATGCCGAGGCTGCCGTGGACGAAGTTGTGGGCGGAGGTCATGCGCGGGATCACCTCCCTGCCGAGCCGCGCCGAGCGCAGCACGACCCGCGGGCCGGCGACCGAGACGCGCAGGTCGTTGACCGGGATCTGCTTCTCGGGCGGCGCGCCGGAGCGGCCGAGGAAGGGGATCTCGTACTCGCGCAGCACCGGCCGCGCCAGGATGTTGCCGATCCGCCCCTGCGGCAGGTGGACGATCTCGGCGAAGATGGCCTCCGGGTGGAGCGCCTCCTCGGCCCGCAGGTGGGTCTCGACCTTGCGGTTGAGCTCGGCGTCGGCGTGGCAGAAGCGGCCGAGCAGCCGCGCTCCCGAGGGGCCGCCGGCGTTGTCGAAGAGGATCTGGAAATCCCCCCGGTCGAGCGCCTCCTGCGAGGCCGCGGCGAGGGTGACCATGACGTGAAAGGCCTCCGGGAAGGGGGATTTCTTCTTCGCCGCGTCGTCGGCCGGCGCCATGCGGTCGAGATCCTCGGCGGTGATCTCGATCTGCCGCTCCCCCTCGGCGAGCGCCCGGTTGAGCCGGGAGAGCAGGAAGGCCTGGACGCGCCCCCAGGAGACGCTGTTCTGCTCGGCGGCGGCACCGAGCGCGATCCCGCGCAGCAGCGGCGAGGCCTCGGCCCCGAAGTCGGAGGCGCGCTCGTAGCCGATGCCGACCTCCTCGTCGAGCGCCTGGAGGAGCGGCATCTCGCGCCCCTCGAACCGTTCGTTGAAGTCCTTGCGGAACCGTTCGAGCCCCTCGACCGGCCGGTCGACGGCGAGACGGAGCAGGATCTCCAAGGCGCGCGTCATCTCGGCCAGCACCTCGCCGCCCAGCGCCGGGCGGTCGCCGGGCTTGATCATGTCGAGCTGGAAGAGGCGCGACATCTCGACCGGGGTGGGCAGCTCGCGCAGCGTCTCGGCCACCGCCTCGTAGCGGGCGGGATCGGCCCCCGGGCCGCCGGCGTCGAGCTCCTCCAGGGCCGTGCGCACCTTGACCAGCCGTTCGGCGGCCTCCTTGGCGATCGCGGTGTCCGGGATGCGGCGGAGCTGCTCGATCAGGTCGTGGATCGCCTCCGGCCCGGTGACCGGGGTGGAGAGGTCGGAGACCAGGATCTGGCTGTCGATCAGCTCGGTGACGAACTCCCGCGCCTCGTCGATCGTGACGTCGCCGTCGGGATCGAAGGCGACCAGCGCCTCGGCGACCTCGAGGGCGGTGGCGCCCCCCTCGGCGCGGCGCAGGGCCTCCTCGAGATAGTCGTTCGAATCCACCGCCACCAGGTGATGGGAGCGCACCTTCTTGTCCAGCCGCGCCTCGGCGTAGCGCAGGCGGCCGGCGGCGCGGTAGAGGCTGGAGTTGGGGCGGTAGGTGAGCGCGGCGCGCACCTCCGGATCGCGCGCCAGGTCCTCGCAGAGCGCGAACAGATAGTCCATGTCGAGCCGGGTGTGCCGCTCGTAGGCCGAGCGGGGGCCGACGGCGACGCGCGTGGTCGCTCCCGGCGCCGCCTCGACCGGCCCCAGGGAGCAGCCCGAGAAGAGGCCGAACGGGGTGGCGCGCGCCGTCATGCGATAGAGGTAGCGAACCAGCGCCCGCTCGGCGCGCTGCCCCTTCTTGCTGTCGGGCTGGGTCCGCCAGAGGCTCAGGCTCTCGTGGAGCGACGGCGAGGCCAGGAACACGGCCTCCAGGACCTCGGGGCGGTCGGCGAGCGCCCGCAGGCGGGCGCGCAGCCGCTCGCGGTCGGCGGCGAGGGCGTTTTCCAGCCGCTCGGGCAGCCGCTCGGGAGTCGCTCGGGGTCACTACCGGCGGCGGCCGGGGCTTCGAGCCCCTCGCCGAAGGCCTCCAGCTCCTCGAAGGGGAGCAGGGGGGTGCGGTAGGAAAAGAAGCCGGCGGGGGTGAAAGGACTTTCCGGAGCTGCTTTAGCCATGAGTTTCCCGTACGAAATCGATGAATCCACGCTCGACGTTGGTCGAGACCAGCCGCACGCGGACGCGGTCGGCGACGTCGAGCCCCTGGAAGCCGCGCTCGAGGCGCCCTTCGACGATCGGGTGCCGTGAGGTGCGCACCCAGGTCCCCTTCTCGGAAGCGCCGGTGACCACCGCGTCGAAGGTGTCGCCGATCCGGTTCTGGATCAGCAGGGCCGCCGCCGACTTGCGCACCTGGCGCTCCACCTTGTTGGCGGCGTCCTCCTGGAGGGTGCAGTGGCGGGCGAGCTCGGCGAGCTCGTCGTTCGAATACGGCGCCGGCCGGCTGGCGAAGGCCGCCTTGACCAGGCGATGGGTGATCAGGTCGGGGTAGCGGCGGTTCGGCGCCGTGGCATGGGTGTAGTCCTTGACCGCCAGCCCGAAGTGCCCCGGCGGGTCGCCGCCCGGCGGATCGAGCGCATACTCGCCCGGTCCCATCAGCTTCACCACCGACAGCGACAGCTCGGGGAAGTCGTCGGGGTCGGCCTGCCGTCGCCGCTCCAGGAACTCGTTCAAGGCGCGGGAGTCGGGCTCCGCCGGCAGCTTCTCGCCGTGCTCGGCCGCGAGCTGGACGATGCGCGGCCAGCGCGCCGGGGTGTGCACCACCCGGCGGAGCGAGGGGAGGCCGTGCCGGTCCAGAAAGCGCGCGGTCACGCCGTTGGCCGCGATCATGAAGTCGGCGATCAGGTCCTTGGCGCGGTTCTGCCGCTCCTCCCGGAGGTCGGTCACCTTGCCGTCGGAGAACACCGGCCGGGTCTCGCGGGTCTCGAGATCGAGCGCCCCCTGCTCGTGGCGCAGGCGGCGCAGCCGGCCGGCGGCCTCGTCCTGGAGCTTCACCTGCTCGGCGATCCCGGCCACCTCGGCCATCCGCGGCGGCATCGGGCCGTCCCCTTCGAGCCAGGCGGCCACCGCGTTGTAGGCGAGCTGGGCGCGGTTGTGCACCCGGGCCTGGTAGACATCCGAGCCGGCGAGCGAGCCGTCGGCGGCGACCGTCATCTCGATCACCATCGCCAGCCGGTCCTCCCCCTCGTTGAGCGAAGTGACGCCGGTCGACAGGCGCTCGGGGAGCATGGCGAAGGTGCGGGCGGCGGTATAGACCGAGGTGGTGTTGGCCCGCGCGTGGCCATCGATCGCGGAGCCCTTCCGTACCAGATCCTCGACATCGGCGATGGCGATCAGGACCTTGATGGCGCCCCCGGGGAGCGCCTCCGCCACCTCGAGCTGATCGAGGTCGCGGGTGTCGTCGTTGTCGATCGACGACCAGAGCAGGCCGCGCAGGTCGCGGACGGACGGGTCGCCGTCATGGAGATTGGGGGACAGGCGCTCCGCCTCCGCCAGGACCGCCGGCGGAAAATCGGGCTCGAGCCCATGGTCGCGCATAGCGCGGCGGGCGATCTCTACAAGGTCGTGATGCCGTTCGGCGTGCATGGTGGCAGAGGATAACATTCCGGGTGTCCGCGCATGCCGGAGCACGGCAACGCCACGCGCGAAGGGGTGTCAATGGCAAACCGGCGCTGCTAGAGTTCTTCGGCCATGAACGTTTCGATCCTCGTCGCGGGGCTTGCCGGCCTGTCCGCGGGCACCATCCACGCCCTTTCCGGACCGGATCACCTCTCGGCGGTGGCGCCGCTGGTGATCAACGAGCGGAGCCGCCGCTGGCGGATGGGGCTGTTCTGGGGGCTCGGCCACAGCCTGGGCGTCTGGCTGATCGGGCTGATCGCGCTGCTCCTCCGGGGGTTCCTCCCGCTCGACGCCCTCTCCTCGTGGAGCGAGCGGCTGGTCGGGGTGGTGCTGATCGGGGTGGGGCTCTGGGGGTTGCGCCGGGCGTTCTTCGCCAGGCTGCCGTCGGCCCACGTCCACGAGGTTCCCCAAGGGGCGCCCCGGCCGCGCGGCGGTGATGATCGGCGGCCTGCACGGCCTCGCCGGCAGCTCGCACATCCTGGGCCTCCTGCCGGCGCTGGCGCTCCCCTCCCGCTGGGCCGCCCTCACCTATGTGATCGGCTTCGGCCTCGGCGCCG
Source organism: uncultured Acidobacteriota bacterium (assembly GCA_963761645.1). GTDB lineage: Bacteria > Acidobacteriota > Thermoanaerobaculia > Multivoradales > UBA5704 > DATARR01. The sequence continues at coordinate 23,589 of CAVXIG010000019.1, read as the reverse complement.
TGGCGGGGATGACGCTGTTCTCCTCGGCCTTCGGCCTGATCGCCCACCGGATCACCGGCCGCGGGCAGTTCGCCTACCAGGCGCTGCTCGCCTCGTTCTCGGCGGCGGCGATCGTGGTGGGGGGGTATTGGTTGATGTCGTAGGGCCCGCCCCTCAAGGGCGCCGGAATCATCCCCTCCTCCCGCCATCTGTTAGACTTCGCGCCTATGTCCGACCCCGTTCGCCGCCCTCGCGTGGGCATGATCAGCCTCGGCTGCCCGAAGAACCTCGTCGACAGCGAGATCATGCTCGGCGAGCTGGGCCGGCGCGGCTATGAGGTGGTCAACGACCTCGACACGGCGGAGACGGTGGTGGTCAACACCTGCGCCTTCATCGAGGAGGCCCAGCAGGAGTCGATCGACGCCATCCTGGAGGTGGTCGGCCGCAAGGGGAAGGGCGTCGAGCGGGTGCTCGTGGCAGGCTGCATGGTGAACCGCTTCGGCGACCAGCTCGCCCGCGAGATCCCCGAGATCGACGGCTTCGTCGGCCTCGACCAGCTCCGCGACGTGGGGGACGTGGTGCAGCTCGGCGGCGGCCCGCCGCTGCCGGCCCCCTCCCACATGGTCTTCGACCACACCGCGCCCCGCCTGCTCACCACCCAGGGGCACGCCTACCTGAAGGTCGCCGAGGGGTGCAACAACCCCTGCACCTTCTGCGCGATCCCGATCTGGCGCGGCCGCTTCCGCAGCCGCACGGTCGACAGCCTGGTGGAGGAGGCCAGGCAGCTCGAGGCGGCCGGCATCACCGAGCTCAACCTGATCGCCCAGGACACCACCCGCTACGGCGAGGATCTGGGGGTCCGCCGGCACGGCCTGACGCGGCTGGTCGAGGCGCTGCTCCAGCACACGTCGATCCCCTGGATCCGCTTCCTGTATGCCTATCCGACGACGCTCGACGAGGATCTGCTCCGCCTGATGGGCACCGAGGAGCGCTTCTGCTCCTACCTCGACATGCCGCTCCAGCACAGCCACGGCGACATCCTGTCGGCGATGCGGCGCGGCGGCGACGCCAGGCGCTACCTGCGGCTGCTCGACCGGGCGCGCGAGCTGGCGCCGGACATCTTCCTGCGCTCCACCTTCATCGTCGGCTTCCCGGGCGAGACCGAGGAGCATTTCCGCGACCTGATGGCGTTCGTCGAGCGCGCCCGCTTCGATCATCTCGGCGCCTTCGCCTACAGCCCCGAGGAGGGGACTCCGGGGGCGGAGCTCAAGGGGCGGGTGCCGCGGAACGTCCAGCGGCGGCGCCTGCGCCAGCTCCTGGAGGCCCAGCGGCCGATCGCCCTCGAGCAGAGGCGGCGGCTGGTGGGGCAGCGGATGCCGGTGCTGGTCGAGGGGGTCTGCGAGGAGTCCGAGCACCTGCTCCAGGGGCGCCATCACGGCATGGCCCCGCAGATCGACGGCCGCGTGCTGATCAACGACGGCTCGGCTCCGGCCGGCACCCTGGCCCTGGTCGAGATCACCGAGGCCTACGCCGACGACGTGGTGGGCCACGTGGTCGGCGCCGTCCGGCCCCAGGACGCGGACCGGGTGGTCCCCGCCGAATCCGCTGTCCTCGTTTAGGCGACCCATCCTCTCCATGCACGTCGTCCAAGACGCTTTCCACAGCAGCGACCTGCCGCACGGCGGCGTCGCCACGATCGGCAACTTCGACGGCGTCCACCGCGGCCAGCGGGCGATCCTCGACCGCACCGTCGAGCGGGCCGGCGAGCTGGGCGTGCCGGCGATGGTCGTCACCTTCGATCCCCATCCGCTGACCGTGCTCCACCCCGAGCGGGCGCCGGTGCCGCTGACCACGCCGAAGCAGAAGGAGGCGCTGCTCGACGAGGCGGGGGTCGCGGTGCTGCTCGTCGTCCGCTTCACCCCCGAGTTCTCGCGGGTGCCGGCGCGCCAGTTCGTGCGCGAGTTCCTGCACGAGAAGCTGGGGCTGCAGGAGATCTACGTCGGCGAGGATTTCGTCTTCGGCCATCGGCGGGACGGGAATCTGGATCTGTTACGGGAGATGGGAGCGGAGCTGGGCTTCGTCGCCCACGGCATGCCGGAGGTGGACTGGGGGGGCGAGCGGATCTCCAGCACCCGCATCCGGCGGGCGCTCGGCGAGGGCAAGACGGCGGAGGCGGCGGAGATGCTGGGCCGGCCGTACTCGATCGCCGGCACCATCGTCCGCGGCGACCGCATGGGGCAGAAGCTGGGCTGGCCGACGATCAACGTCAAGTCCGAGCACAAGCTGCTCCCCGCCGACGGCGTCTATGCGTCCCGGGTCTTCTTCCCGAGCTACCCGGCGACCTTCGACTGCGTGACCAACATCGGCACCCGGCCGACGGTCTACGAGAACTATCAGCGGGTGGTGGAGAGCCACATCCTCGACTTCAAGGCCAACGTCTACGGCCAGCGGGTGGAGCTGCACTTCCACAAGCGGCTGCGGGAGGAGCGGATCTTCCCCTCGGTGATGGACCTCTCGGCCCAGATCGGCCGCGACGTCGAGGCGACGCGCGAATATTTCGCCGCCCGGCGGCGGATGGAACAAGAAGGGACCCCTGCCGGGTTGGAAGGAGAGTGAGGGCCGCCCGCGGCGGTCTTCTCCATTTGAACGTCCAGGGGCGGCTCCGATCCGCCCTTTCCGGAGAGGAAGGCAATCATGGCCAGTGAAAAGATCCTGACGGTCACCGATGAGAACTTCGAGACCGAGGTCCTGAAGTCGGACAAGCCGGTGCTGGTGGACTTCTGGGCGTCCTGGTGCGGCCCCTGCCGCGCGGTCGCTCCGGTGCTCGATCAGATCGCCGAGGAGAACGACAACGTCCGTCATCGCCAAGCTGAACGTCGACGAGCAGCAGAAGCTCGCGTATCAGTTCCAGGTGTCGAGCATCCCCACCTTCATCCTGTTCAAGGATGGCAAGATGGCCGACCGCATGATGGGCGCCGCGCCCAAGCCGGCCTTCGAGAAGTTCATCGAACGCAACATGTAGACTGATGAGAGCACGTCTCGACGCGCTCTCCGCCGGGCTTGCCGAGCTGGGCTGCGAGGCCCTGCTCGTCCTCGCGCCGTCGGCGCAGGACACGGACCTCGCGCCCTTCCTGCCCGGGGACGCCCATCTGGGGGAGTGCTTCCTGGTGCTCCCCCGGGGGGGCGAGCCGCGCCTGGGCTTCATGACCCTGATGGAGCGGGAAGAGGCGGCGGCGACCGGCCTCGCCCTCCTGACTCCCGACGATCTCGACATCTCCCGCCTGTCCGGCGAATTCTCGGAGCCGGCGCCGTTCCTCGCCAAGGTGGTGGGGAAGGCGCTGGATCTCTGTGGATTGAAGCCCGGGCGGGTGGCCCTGGCCGGGCATGGCCCCGCGGGCGTGATCTCCGGCGCCTGCTCGATGCTGGCCGCCGAAGGGTGGGTCTGGGTGCCCGGCAATTCGCTGGTCTTCGCCTCGCGCAAGCGCAAGGAGGAGCCGGAGCTCGCCGGCATCCGCGAGGCCGCCGCGGGGACCTGCGAGGCGATGCGCGCCGTGGCCGGCATGCTGGCCGCCGCATCCCATGATGGGGCCGGCTCTCCGACTGCGGCTGGCGGGCGAGCCGCTGACGGTGGCCCGCGTGCGGGCCGAGGTGGCGCGGATCTTCTTCGAGCGCGGCCTGGAGCAGCCGCGGGGGAACATCCTGGCGCCGGCGGAGGAGGGGGCGGTCCCGCACAACTCGGGGACGCCGGACCGCGTGCTGCGGGCCGGCGAATCCTTCGTGGTGGACATCTTCCCCCGCGCCCGGCTGTTCGCGGACTGCACCCGCACCTTCTGCGTGGGCGAGCCGCCGGAGGCGCTGGCGCGCGGGCACGCCCTGGTGCGCTCCGCGGTCGAGGAGGTCCACCGCCGGTCGGTGCCGGGCGCGCGCGGCTGGGATCTCCAGGAAGCTGGTCTGCGCCCGCTTCGGCGAGGCGGGATTCCCGACGCCGATCTCTCAGCCGGGGACCACCCGCGGCTACGTCCACAATCTCGGCCACGGCGTCGGCTTCGACCTCCACGAGTTCCCCACCTTCAAGAAAGCCTCGGGCGGAGAAGGGGTCCTCCGCGAGGGGGACGTCTTCACGATCGAGCCCGGGCTCTACGAGCCGGAGGCCGGCTGGGCCGTCCGGATCGAGGATCTGGTCTATCTCGGTCCCGGCGGCCTGGAATCCCTGACCCCGCTGCCGTACGATCTCGATCCACGGGCCTGGGGCTGAAGGCAGAATTCAGAACAGGGACGAACAGGGACAAACACGGACTGAAGACACGGACCGGGTCATCATTGTCCCTGTGCTGTCCCTGTTCGTCCTTGTTCGTCCCTGTTATCCCGGCAGGTTTTTCCGAGAGAGGATCGAACATGGCGGAAGACATCGCGGCCTACGAGAAGCTGGGGGCGTTCTATCTGGGCAGGCCGCGCGACGCGGCCGGGAGCGGTGGAGGCGACGCCGCTGCTCTACGACTCCCGCGACCTGCTGACCCACGCGGTCTGCGTCGGGATGACCGGGAGCGGCAAGACCGGCCTGCTGATCAGCCTGCTCGAAGAGGCGGCGATCGACCACATCCCGGCCCTGGTGATCGATCCCAAGGGGGACCTTTCGAACCTGCTGCTCACCTTCCCCGAGCTGCGGCCGGCCGACTTCGCCCCCTGGGTGGACCCGGACGCCGCGGCCCGCGCCGGGCTCACCCCCGAGGCGTTCGCGGCCAAGGAGGCCGAGACCTGGCGCAACGGGCTGGCCAAGTGGGACCAGAGCGGCGAGCGGATCGCCCGCCTGCGCGACGCCGCGGACTTCGCCATCTACACCCCCGGCAGCGAGGCCGGGCTGCAGATCTCGATCCTCTCCTCGCTCGCCGCGCCGCCCCCCGAGGTGATCGCCGACGGCGACGCGCTGCGGGAGCGGACCGGCACGCTGGTCGCCAGCCTGCTCGCCCTGCTCGGCGTCGACTCCGACCCGATCCAGGGGCGCGAGCACATCCTGCTCTCCAACATCTTCGACGCCGCCTGGCGCGAGGGGCGCGGGCTCGATCTCGCGTCGCTGATCCAGCAGATCCAGAAGCCCCCCATGGAGCGCGTCGGGGTGATGGATCTCGAGTCCTTCTATCCCGGCCAAGGACCGCTTCGGCCTGGCGATGGCGTTCAACAACCTGCTCGGCTCGCCCAGCTTCGCGGCCTGGCTGCGCGGCGAGCCGCTCGACGTCGACCGCCTGCTCTACAGCGCCGCGGGCAAGCCGCGGATCGCCATCTTCTCGATCGCCCATCTCTCGGACCGCGAGCGGATGTTCTTCGTCTCGCTGCTGCTCAACCAGACGCTCGGCTGGATGCGGGGCAAGACGGGCACCAGCAGCCTGCGCGCCCTGCTCGTCATGGACGAGGTCTTCGGCTACATGCCGCCGGTGGCCGAGCCGCCGTCGAAGCGGCCGCTGCTGACGCTGCTCAAGCAGGCCCGCGCCTTCGGCGTCGGCGTCGTGCTCGCCACCCAGAACCCGGTGGACCTCGACTACAAGGGGCTCTCCAACGTCGGCACCTGGTTCCTCGGCCGCCTGCAGACCGAGCGCGACAAGGCCGCGGCTGATGGACGGCCTCGAGGGGGCCGCGGCCGGCGGGCATTTCGACCGCGCGAAGACCGAGCAGACCCTCTCCGGGCTCGCCGGCCGGAACTTCCTGCTCCACAACGTGCACGAGGACGAGCCGGTGCTCTTCGAGACCCGCTGGGCCCTCTCCTACCTGCGCGGGCCGCTCACCCGGCCCGAGATCAAGCGGCTGATGGACCCGGTCAAGCAGGCTCCCTCGGCGGCTCCGGTCGCCGCTCAGGCGCCCACGGGCGTCGCGGCGGCCTCCGCCTCCGCCGCCGCATCGCGGCCGCTCCGGCGGGGGAAGCGGCGCCGGTGCTGCCGCCGGACGTCCCGCAGCGCTTCCTCCCCGTGCGCTCGAAGCCGGAGGGGATCGTCTACGAGCCCGGCCTGTTCGCCACCGCCACCGTCCATTATCTGGACGCGAAGCGGGGGATCGACCACGCCGAGGAGGTTTCGCTGCTCACCCCGCTGACCGACGAGGGGCCGGACTGGTACGCCGCCGAGCCGGTCGAGCTGACCCGGGACGGCCTGGAGGCCGAGCCCGTCGCCGGCGCCCGCTTCGCGCCGCTGCCGGACGCGGCGGTCAAGGCGAAGAGCTACGACGCCTGGCGCAAGGCCCTGGAGGAGTGCCTCTACCGCACCAGGAAGTGCGAGCTGTTCCGCAGCGACACCATCGGGCTGGTCTCGAGCCCGGGCGAGTCCGAGCGGGACTTCCGCATCCGCCTCACCGAGAGCGCGCGCGAGAAGCGCGACGAGCAGGTCGAGGCGCTGCGCAAGAAGTACGGGGTGAAGATCGCCCAGCTCCAGGAGCGCATCCGCCGCGCCGAGCAGGCGAAGGACGTGCAGCAGGCCCAGGCCCGGCAGCAGACGCTCAGCACCGTGATCTCGGCCGGCTCCGCCGTGCTCGGCATGTTCTTCGGCCGCAAGCGGTCGATGTCCTCGATCGGCACCGCCGCCCGCGGCGCCGGGCGCACCTTCCAGGAGCAGCAGGACGTCTCGCGCGCCGGCAGGGGAGACCGTCGCGGTGCTGCAGAAGCAGCTCGCCGACCTCAACGCCGAGCTGGAGAAAGAGGTCGACAACCTGCAGGACCGCTTCGATCCGGAAGCCGGCGAGCTGGAGGTGCTGGGCCTCAAGCCGCGGAAGACCGACGTCGAGGTCCGTTCCCTCACCCTCGCCTGGGCGCCGAAACGGGGCAGCGAGCCGGCGTGGAAATAGCAGGGCCTCCCATGCGTTACCATGGTTAGAAAGAAAGGAGGGGAGGGGGAATGATGGAGACCGTGTTCAGCATCCTGATCGGGCTCGGGCTTGCCGCCGCCTGCGGCTTCCGGGTCTTCGTCCCCTTGCTCATCATGAGCCTGGCCTCGCGCGCCGGGGTGGGCCAGCTCGTGCTCAGCCCCAACTTCGCCTGGATCGGCTCGACGCCGGCGCTGCTCACCTTCTCGGCGGCGACGATCCTCGAGATCGCCGGCTACTACATCCCCTGGGTGGACAACCTGCTCGACACCATCGCGACGCCGACGGCGGTCATCGCCGGCATCCTGGTGACGGCCTCGGCGATGACCACCGACGTCAGCCCGTTCCTCAAGTGGACGCTGGCGGTGGTGGCCGGCGGCGGCACCACGGCGGCGTTCCAGGGGATCACCTCGGTCACGCGCCACATCTCCTCCTTCACCACGGGGGGGCTCGGCAATCCGGTGCTCGCCACCGCCGAGGCGGGGGGAGCGGCGATGCTCTCCGTGCTGGCGATCACCCTGCCGGTCATCGCCTTCCTGCTGGTGGTGGGACTGCTCTACTTCGGGGTCAAGAAAGTGCTCTTCCGGTTCCGCCGCCCGCCCATGGCGCGGACCGCCTGACGCTCCGCGTCCCGGACTCGTTCATGCGGGGGATCGCTCTCGCGGTAGCGCTGGCCGTAGCACCGGTCGTCTTCGCCGGGTGCACCTCGGCGGGGCCGACGACCGTCGCGGGGGTGGCCCGCGAGCTGCGCCAGCGCGGGGTCGATCCCGCCGAGGTCGTCGTCCCCTTCGAGGTGACCGACGAGATGCGGGCCTGGGTGCACGCGCGGGTGCCCGATTCCGGCTCCCCCGAGCAGCGCCTGGAGCGGCTCCTCGCCGCGATCGTCGATCCGTCCGGCATGGCCCTCTCCTATGAAGGGGGGCACTCGAACACCGCCCCCGACGCCTTCGCCACCCGCAAGGCCAACTGCCTCGGATTCACCAGCCTGTTCGTGGGCCTGGCGCGCGAGCTGGGCATTCCGGCGTTCTACCTCGGGGTGGACGACGTCGAGCGCTTCGAGCGCGACGGGGACCTGCTGGTGATCTCGGGGCACGTCAGCGCCGGGTTCGACCTGGGCGGCGGCAAGATCAAGATCCTGGAGTTCACCAACGCTCCCAAGGCCGACTACCGGCACACCCGCCGCCTCTCCGACCTGACGGCGATCGCCCTCTACTACTCCAATCACGGCGCCGAGCTGCTCCGCGCCGGCCGCATGGACGAGGCCCTCCCCTGGCTGCGCAAGGCCGTGGCGATCGATCCCGAGCTGGGCGACGGCTGGGTGGATCTGGGGGTCGGGCTGCGGCGGGCCGGCGATCTCGACGGCGCCGAGGCGGCGTACCGGCGCGCCCTGGAGGTCAACCCCGAGGGGGCTTCCGCGTATCAGAACCTGGCGGTCCTCCTGCGCCTGCGCGGGCAGTCGCGGGAAGCCGACGCGCTGCTGGCGCTCTCGACCCAGGCCAGCGGGCAGAACCCGTTCAGCTATCTCGCGCTGGGCGACCTGTCGCTGTCGCAAGGGCGGCAGGAGGAGGCGCGGCGCTTCTACCGCCGGGCGATGTGGTTGAACCGCGACGACGCGGAGCCCTACGCCGCGCTCGGCCTGGCGGCCCTCGCCGGCGGCGACCGTGACGAGGCGAGGAAATGGTTGCGCAAGGCGGCGGCCCGCGACAAGGACAACGACAACGAACGGGTGCGGCGGCTCGGGGCACGGCTGGCCGGGTGATGATAAAGATCGCGTGTGAATAACCTCGCCTGGCGCATCTGGATCGATACCGGCGGCACCTTCACCGATTGCCTGGCGGTCGACCCGCAAGGGGAGCTCCACCGCGCCAAGGTGCTGTCGACGAGCGCCGTCCGCGGCCGGATCGCGGGATCTGAAGGGGACGCCGTCCGTCTCGCCACCGTCTGGGATCTGCCACCGGGCTTCTTCCGTGGTTTCGCTTTTCCGCGTCCTGGGCAGCGACGTTGCCCGCACCGTCGAGGATTCCGATCCCGCGATCCTCCGCCTGGACGGCCCGATTCCGGGCGATCTCGCCGGCGCCGCCTTCGAGCTGCGCTCTCCCGAGGAGGCCCCGGTCCTCGCCGCCCGGCTGGTGACGCGCACTCCGCTCGCGGACGGGCTGCCGGAGATCGCCATGCGGCTCGCCACCACGCGGGGCACCAACGCGCTGCTCGAACGCAAGGGGGCCGCGACCGCCCTGTTCATCACCCGCGGCTTCGCCGATCTCCCGCGCATCGGCACCCAGCAGCGGCCGGACCTCTTCGCGCTGGAGATCGTCCGCCCCGAGCCCCTCTACCGCGAGGCCGTCGAGGTCCCCGAGCGGCTGGCGGCGGACGGCTCGGTGCTGATCCCGCTCGACGCCGGAGCGGTCCGCGAGGCCGCGCGGCGCCTGCTGGACGAGCGGGATCGAGGCCGCGGCCGTGGCGCTGATGCACGCCTATCGCTCTCCACGCCACGAGCAGGAGGTCGGGAGGCTGCTGCGCGAGGCCGGTTTCCGCTACGTCTCGCTCTCCTCGGAGCTGGCGCCCCTGATCAAGCTCCTCCCGCGGGCGGAGACGGCGGTGGTGGACGCCTATCTCTCGCCGATCCTGGAGCGTTATCTGGCCGGCGTTTCCGGCGCGCTCGGCTCCGGATCGCTCCACGTGATGACCAGCGCCGGCGGGCTGGTGCGGGCGGAGGCCTTCCGCGCCAAGGACGGGCTCCTCTCCGGACCCGCGGGCGGGGTCGTCGGCGCCGCCCGCGCCGGCCGGCGGTCCGGCTTCTCGCGAGTGATCGCCTTTGACATGGGGGGCACCAGCACCGACGTCGCCCGCTGGGATGGCGACTTCGAATACCTTTTCGAGCATCAGGTGGGGGATGCCCATCTCGTCGCGCCCGCCCTCGCCATCGAGAGCGTGGCCGCCGGCGGCGGCTCGATCTGCGGCTTCGACGGCATTCAGCTCAAGGTGGGTCCGGAGAGCGCGGGAGCCTGGCCCGGCCCCGCCTGCTACGGCGCGGGCGGCCCGCTGACGCTGACCGACGTCAATCTGATCCTCGGCCGTCTCGACCCGGACCGCTTCGAGATCCCCCTGGACACGGCGGCGGCGGGGCAGGCTCTCGACAATCTGCGCAAGCGGATGGGAGCGCTCGATCCCGGCCCCGAGGCGATCCTCGCCGGTCTCCTCGAAATCGCCGACGAGCGCATGGCCGAGGCGATCCGCTCGATCTCGCTGCGCCGGGGGTACGATCCGGCCGGCCACGCGCTGGTCGCCTTCGGCGGCGCCGGGGCCCAGCACGCCTGCGCCGTGGCCGAGCTGCTGGGAATCGGCGACGTCCTGGTGCCGGCGGACGCGGGCCTGCTCTCGGCGCTGGGGTTGGGAGCGGCGGTCGTCGAGCGTTTCGCCCAGCGGCAGGTGCTCGAGCCGCTGGACCGGGTGAAAGGGGAGCGGCATCGCCGGCTGGCTCGAAGAGCTCGGCCGCGAGGCTGCTGCGGCGGTCCTCGCGGAGGGGATCGCGGCCGGGGAGATCGCCGTCCGGAGACGGCTGCTGAATCTTCGTTTCGCCGGCCAGGAGGCGACGCTCGCGATCGATTACGGAGATGGCGGCGCGATCGAGCCCGCCTTTGCCGCTGCCTACCGGGAGATCTACGGCTACGCCCCCGAAGGGCGGGCGATCGAGCTGGAGTCCATCCGCGTGGTCGCCTCCTCCCGTTTATCGGAAGACGAAGACGCCCGGGTTCCCGATCCGGAGCCGTCCGCGGCCGCTCCCGCCGGAGTCCGGCGCTGCTGGACCGGCGGCGACTGGCGGGACGTCCCCTTCTTCGACCGCTCCCGTCTGATCCCTGGCGCCGCCTTCACCGGCCCCGCGCTCGTCTTCGAAAGCCACAGCGCCACCTTGGTCGCGGACAATTGGCGGGGGCGGGTGGACGGCGCGGGAAATCTGGCGCTGGAGCGTGGAGTAGAGTGACGCCATGGATCTGGATCTGACCGGCCGCCGCCGCGACGACCCCACCCCTGAATACGCCCACCGGCTCCTGCCCGTGACCCGCGTCTGCCGGGCGCTGGCGGGGACGGTCGTGCTGTTCGGTATCCTTGAGCTGGACGCTGACCCGCGAGGCCGGAGGCGGGCTGCCGCCGATGGTGCCGCTCTCGCTGTCGCTTCTGGCGGCGGTGATGATCCTGCTCTCCTCGCGCTTCCGCTCCTCGGTGCTGAAGCGGGCCTTCCCCCGCGCGGCGGAGCTGCGGCCGAGCCCCGAGACGGTGCTCGCCGCCTACGGAAAGGCGACGCTGATCAGCTTCGCGATCCTCGAGGTGGCCGCGCTGCTCGGGCTCGTCGTCTCGATGACCTCCGGATCGGCCTACTACGGGATCGTCCTCTGCGTCGCCACCCTGTTCGCCATGTTCACCCGCTGGCCCCGCGCCGCCGAGGTCGACCGCCTCCTCCGCGGGCGCGCCGCGCCGTGATCTTTTCCTCCTCCTCGCCGCGGCTCTGGCGCTCCTCGTCGCCGCTCCATCCGTCAAAAGAGCGATTTTCAAGCGGGCCGACGCCGAGGGGTTCGACGGCGATCTGAGAGCGGCGTGCCGCCTAGCAGAAGGCGACGATCGTAGCCTTCGCGCTCCGGGAAGCCGGCGGCCTGATCGGTTTCGTGCTGACCGCGATCACCGGAAATTCATGGTGGGCCTGGGGCCTGGGAGGCGCCGCACTGATCGCCATGGCCATGGACTGGCCAAGGCGCGAGAACCTGGGATGTGATCAGACTCCCGGACCGAAGTAGAAGTGATTGGCCTGGGGATCGAGGGCGAAGCGGATCGAGTCGAGCAGGCCGGAGTAGCCGAGGAAGGTGCGGCCGTCGGGCCAATCGGAACAGATGAAGAAGGTGCCCAAAAGGTTGGCGACCTTCGGCTCAAGCACGGACCATGCGGCTCCGGTATCGAGCTGGGCAATCACGGCCGAGTCCAGATCGCCGACGAGGAGTCGGACAAAAATCTTGGCGGACAGTTCTGGGGCCTCTTTACTGTGGTCCGAGAATGTCGAACGGCCTTCCCTTCAAAGCATCACCCTCGGTGAGCATCTACATGAAGTAGAGAAGGGACGGCAGCGCAGGCCTTCAGGATGGGGATTTCAGCAGGAGTTGCTATTCCCCTCTCGACTTTGTGGAGAGGGAACCAGGCGGTGAGGATTCGGAGGGCAGGACGCACGAACCGGCGAGAAACATATCTGCAAGATGGCGGATTGAATCCTATAATAATTACTCTCGTAGAAAATCGCGTCAGGAGATGCCCGGCGCCAGGCACCAGCACCGTCCCCTTCCTCTTCCCGTCCTCTCCGTAGCGGGCGGCGATCCGCTCTCCCGCCTTGCGGCCGGTCCCCTGGCGGGCGACGGCGACGATCGAGCCTCCGAAACCGCCGCCGGTGATGCGGGCTCCGAAGATGTCCGGCTCCTCGCTCGCCAGCTCGACGAGGCGGTCGATCTCCGGGATCGAGACCTCGAAGTCGTCGCGCAGCGATTCGTGCGAGGCGTAGAGGAGCTTGCCCAGGCGCGGCAGGTCTCTTTCGCGCAGGGCGGACACGGCGGAACGGACTCTGGCGTTCTCCGTGATGACGTGCCGTGCCCGGCTGTCGAGCGGATCGGGAAGGGAAGGGAGGCGCCAGAGATCCTGCGGACTCAAATCGCGGAGCTGGTGGACGCCCAGCAGCTCCGCCGCGCGCTCGCACTCCTGCCGCCGCGTGCGGTACTCGCCTCCGGCATGGCTGTGCGAGATCCCGGAATCGATGACCACCAGCTCGGCCTCCGCCGGCAGCGGAATCTTTTCGTACTCCAGGCTCCGGGTGTCGAGGAACAGGGCGGTCTTCTCGTCGGCGAGGCTCGAAGCCATCTGATCCATGACGCCGACCGGCGCGCCCACGAAATCGTTCTCGGCCTTCTGGCCGGCGAGGGCGAGCTGCACGTCGTCGAGCTCCAGCCCGAACGCCTCGCGCAGAGCGCGCAGCAGCGACACCTCCAGCGCCGCGCTCGACGACAGCCCGCCCCCCAGCGGCACGTCGGACTCGATCCGCAGGTCGAACCCCTGCAGCTTGTGCCCGGCGAGCCGCAGCACCTCCGTGACCCCCTGCACGTAGTCGAGCCAGCCGTGGCCGGGCTCCTCGTCGCCCATCCGGTACTCCAGGATCTCCAGCTCCTCCACGCTGGCGCTCCAGGCGCGGACCAGCGGCTCGGAGCGGATGGCAAGCTCCACCCGCGTCCGCTGCGGAATCGCGAGCGGCAGCACGAAGCCGCCGCTGTAATCCGTATGCTCGCCGATCAGGTTGACCCGCCCGGGAGCGTCGGCCCGGATCTCGCGGATCGCGGCCGAAGAGGTCGGAAAAGGTTTCAGTCAAGTTTCACCTCCACCGCTTGCAGCTCCTTGACCTTCTCCTCGGGCAGCGTGTCCGCGGTGAACACGCCGGCGCCGATCTCGCTGCCGGCCAGGTACTTGAGCCGGCCCGGCATGCGGTAGGCGGGGTAGAACTCGATGTGCAGGTGCGCCTCCGGGTGCGGCTGGCCATCCGTTGGCGCCTGATGAAAGACCATGATGTATGGAAAGGGTTTTCCCCAGAGCTGATCATATTTCAGCAGCACCGTTTTGAGCGCCCGCGCGAAGTCGGCCCGCTCGGCGGCGTCGAGATCCGCCACCGATCCGGCGGGCCGGCGCGGCGCGATCCAGACCTCGTAGGAGTAGCGCGCGAAGGCCGGCATCCAGGCGACCGCCCGCTCGCCCGTGTAGAGCATCCGCCGGCCATCCTCCAATTCCTTGCGAATCAGATCGTCCAGCAGGCCGCTGCCGTGCTCCTCCAGGTGAGCGCGCTGCATCTCCAGCTCCCGCGCCGGAACCGGCGGGATGAAGGGATAGGCGTAGATCTGCCCGTGCGGATGATGGAGCGTCACCCCGACCTCGACGCCGCGGTTCTCGAACGGCATCACGTAGTCGATGTCCTCGCGCTCGCCGAGCTCGCGGTAGCGGTCCGCCCAGACCTCCAGGAGCAGCTCCAGATGCCAGAGCGGCAGCGCGCCGAGGGAGGAATTCGGATCCTGGGTGAAGACCACGACCTCGCACGCCCCCTTGCCCGGCCGGGTGGGGACGATCGACGGCGGCGCCGGCTCCTCGGCCCGTCCGGTCAGGGTCGGGAAGCGGTTCTCGAAGACGGCCACCTCGTAGTCGCCGGGCGGCAGCTCGGTCGGATGCGCGGGATCGGTCGTCGGCGCCAGCGGGTTGTACTCCGGCGGCGGCAGGAAGGTGCGGTTCTGGCGATGGCTGGCGTAGGCCACCCACTCGCCGCGCAGAGGGTGCCAGCGCAGATGGGTCTTCGAGCCGGGAGGATCGGTCCCGGGGCTGGTCGCCTCGATGTTGCCGGCGATCGGGTGTCCGCGAGTAGAGGATCAGTTGCCGGCCGTCGGGCTTGATAAGGGTTTTCTTTTCCATCCCGCTTCCCATCCAACGAGCCATCCGCGGGCCTCTCACTCGTCCGGAGCGTGGGGGTCGTGGCGGGTGCCGGCGCCGCCCATCCCGACCGCCATCGGGTTCACCCGGCCCGGCGACTCCACCCCGCGTGTCGCGGCGGACATCTCCTCCAGGGAGAACTTGGGGGTGCGGTCGGCCCGCAGCAGACCGTTGGCCTCCTGATAGGTGTCGGCGAACTGCGTGTAGCAGAAGCCGGAGAAGAGCGAGAGCGAGTTCACCGCGTCGAGCAGCATGCGATAGCGCGCGGCGAGATCTTCCTCGCTCTGGGCGCGCGAGTACCCCCAGGCGCCCTTCTCCTTGGATTCGCTGATGCCGCCGAATTCGGTGAGGATGACGGGCAGGGTGCCGCTCGCGTGCTCCTCGAGCACCAGGAGCCGGCCGCCGGGGCGCTCCTGCTTGAGGAGCCGCGGCAGGACGTCCTCCGCTTGATAGCGCTTTTCGATCCGCTCCGGGTTCGCCGTCGTAGTCGTGGATGCCGATGATGTCGGTCGCGATGCTCTCCCAGCCGTCGTTGCCGATCACCGGCCGCGTCGGATCGAGCGTCTTGGTGAGGTGATAGAGCGCGCGCACCCAGTTGCGCTCCGCCTGGTTGTCCGGCAGGTTCGGCACCCCCCAGGACTCGTTGAAGGGGACCCAGGCGATGATGCACGGGTGGCTGCAGATCGCGGCGCACCGCCTCCATCCACTCGCGGGTCAGCCGCTGGATCGAGCGCTTGGTGAAGCGGTAGGCGCTCGGCATCTCCTCCCAGACCAGCAGGCCCAGCCGGTCGGCCCAGTAGAGATAGCGCGGGTCCTCGATCTTCTGGTGCTTGCGCACGCCGTTGAAGCCCATCTGCTTGGCCAGCTTGACGTCCTGCTGCAACGCCGCGTCGTTCGGCGGGGTGAGGCCGCTCTCCGGCCAGTACCCCTGGTCGAGCACCATGCGCAGGTAATAGGGGCGGCCGTTCAGCACCAGGCGGTTCCCCTGCAAGGCGATCGAGCGCAGGGCCGTGTAGCTCCGCGACCTCGTCGAGCTGCTCCTCGCGCCCGGCCCAGAGATGCAGGTGGGCCTCGATGATGGTCGGCTTCTCGGGGCTCCAGAGCAGCTCGTTGCGGAAGTCGTCGATCCCCGGATCGGAGAGGGCGATCCGGCGGTGCACCTCGCCGGCGACGACCTTGTAGGTGTCGTCCGCGAGGAGCTGGCCGTTGGCCCACAGCTTGACCCCCAGCCGCAGCCGCTCGCGCTCCTCCCCCTCCACCCAGGCCTCGAAGCCGATCTCCCAGCGCTCCAGGCTGGGAACCCAGCGGACGCTGCCGATCCAGGTCGAGGGGACCTTCTCCAGCCAGACCGTCTGCCAGATGCCGGTCGTGCGCGGGTACCAGATCGAGTGCGGCTCGAGCTTCCAGTCCTGCTTGCCGCGCGGCTTGGCGAGGTCCGCGGGGTCGTCGTCGACGCGCACGACGATCGTCTGCGGGCCCTCTACGAGCAGATCGGTGATGATCGAGCGAGAACGGCGTATAGCCCCCCTCATGGCAGCCGGCGAGCGCGCCGTTGACCCAGACGGTCGCCGCCCAGTCCACGGCCCCGAAGTGGAGGAGCAGGCGTTCCCCCTCCTTCAAGGGCGGAGACTCGAAGGTGCGGCGGTACCAGCAGCGGCGATAGAAGCCGGTGTCGCCGATGCCGCTCGCCGTGGTCTCCGGGGAGAAGGGAACAAGGATCGTGCCGTTCCACTGCGCCTCCCTGGGAGAGCGCCAGCGGGCGTTCGGGTCGAGCACGAAGTCCCAGGGGCCGTTCAGGGAGGTCCAGGATTCGCGCTGAAGCAGAGGACGAGGGTGGCCGTGTCCAGCCGGCGGTTTCGGTTTCCGAGGAGTCGCGCGTTTAGCCATGATCGTTGGGGTCAGGGGTGCAAGACACGAGCCAGAGGGGGGAATCGTCGAGGCCACGGACCTGGACTAAAATCCACACCCGAGGAGGCTATCATCCCCATCCACGATTCCCGGCCCGAAGCCGTCCAGCTCGAGCTGTTCACCCATCGCTTCGCGGCCATCGCGCGGCAGATGGGGGAGCGGCTCCAGCGCACGGCGGTCTCCACCAACATCAAGGAGCGGCTGGACTTCTCCTGCGCCCTGCTCGATCCGGCGGGGGAGCTGGTGGTCAACGCGCCGCACATCCCCGTCCACCTCGGCGCCCTCGGGCTCTGCGTGCGGCGCCTGCGCGAGACGATCGCCATGGAGCCGGGCGACGTCGTGATGACCAACCATCCCGGCTTCGGCGGCTCCCACCTGCCGGACGTGACCGTGGTGACCCCCGTCTTCGAGGAAAACGGCGGAGCCCTCCTCGGCTACGTCGCCAGCCGCGCCCATCACGCCGAGATCGGGGGGATCCGCCCGGGCTCGATGCCCCCCGGCGCGCGGCGGCTGATCGAAGAGGGGGTGGTGATCCCTCCGACGTATCTGCTCCGGAAGGGGGAGGCCCGCTGGGAAGAGGCGCGCCGCCTGCTCCTGGAAGCGCCGTTCCCGACCCGGGCCGTCGAGGAGAATCTGGCCGACCTGCGGGCCGCCGTGGCCGCCAATCACCGCGGGGCCGAAGCGCTGCAGGCGCTCGCCCGCGAGCACGGACGCGAGACGGTCCATCGCTACATGGCGGCGCTCAAGGCCCGCGCCGAAGAGCGGCTGCGGGCCGCCCTGGCCAAACTGCCGGCGGCGCGCTACGAGGCCGTCGAGCGGCTCGACGACGGCGCCCCCATCGCCGCGCGGATTGAAATCGCCGGCCCCGGCGCCGATCCCGCGGTGATCATCGACTTCGCGGGCTCCGGCGGCGTCCATCCGGGAAACCTCAACGCGCCGCCCGCCGTAGTCCGGAGCGCCGTGCTCTACGTCCTCCGCCTGCTGATCGCCGAGCCCCTGCCGTTGAACGAGGGGATCCTGCGCGCGGTCGAGATCCGCATCCCGCCCGGCATGCTGAATCCGCCGTTCCCGGACGATCCCGCCGAGGCGCCCGCCGTCGTGGGCGGCAACGTCGAGACCAGCCAGCGGGTGGTCGACACCCTGCTCAAGGCGCTCGGGCTGCTCGCCTGCGGCCAGGGCACGATGAACAACCTGCTCTTCGGCAATCCGCGCTTCGGTTTCTACGAGACCGTCTGCGGCGGCGCCGGCGCCGGCCCCGGCTTCGACGGCGCGAGCGCCGTCCATACCCACATGACCAACACGCGGATCACCGACCCCGAGGTGCTGGAGCACCGCTACCCCGTGCGGCTGGACCGTTTCGCCATCCGCGCCGGCTCCGGCGGAGCGGGCCGCTGGCGCGGCGGGGACGGCGCCGTCCGCGAGATCGTCTTCCTGGAGCCGATGTCCCTCTCCCTCCTCTCCCAGCACCGGGTGGAGCGCCCCTACGGCGTCGAAGGCGGCGAACCCGGCCTCCCCGGGCGTCAGCGGCTCCTGCGCGCCGCGGGCGAGGTGGAAGAGCTCGCCTCGATCGACGGCCGCGAGGTCGGGCCGGGCGACCGGCTGATCCTGGAAACGCCGGGTGGGGGAGGGTGGGGACGGCGGGAGACGCGGGAGGATACAGAATGATTTTGCCGGCTGGGACGTCCTGCCCTCCGAGGCCTCACCCCCTGGCCCCCTCTCCACGGAGTGGAGAGGGGGAAAACAACCTTCCAAAGGCCTTCTTCCTCTCGACATCGCGCCCTCCCTCTCCACTCCGTGGAGAGGGACCGAGGGTGAGGCCTCGAAGGGCATGTCGTCCCAGCCGGCAGCGATCGTCTTGGATCCTCTGCCCTGCTGACCGTTCTTGCGTCCCCTCGCCCCCCTCCACGCCGCGCCCCCGAAGTGACCGCCGCCTCGGTCCTCGCCGAGTTCGATCGGCTGGCCGTCCAGCCGCTCTGGCCGAATTTCGTCCCGGGCAAGACGCCGCTGGCGATCTACGACGGCGAGCGCACGATCCTCGTCCGCCACCCCTCGCCGCCGCCGGAGTTCAAGAAGGAAGGGGATCTCTGGGTGTTCGCCGGCCGGCATCCGGACGTGAAGGCCAACACCTCGATCGAGCTCGGCGGAGTGAAGACCGCGACGATGGAGATCGATCCCAAGTCGACGCGGGATTCGCGGGCCTGGGCGTCGATCGTGATCCACGAGACCTTCCACGCCTTTCAGCGGGAGCGCCATCCGACATGGTCCGGGCAATGAGGCGGAGCTGTTCCTCTACCCGATGGAGGACGCCGGCCCGCTCGCCGCCCGCAGGCTGGAGACCGAGGCGTTCCGGCGCGCTCTCGCCGCGAAGGAGCTGAAGGACGCCACTTGCTGGACGAGCCGGGCGCTGGACGAGCGGCGCGATCGTTTCTCGAAGCTGCCCGCCGGCGCCGTGGGCTACGAGCGAGGAACCGAGCTCAACGAGGGCTTGGCGAACTTCGTCGAGAACCTGTCGCTGGGAAAAACTCGGGGCCCCGACCTGCCCGCCTCCGAGTACGCCGCCGACGCCGTCCGCTCGCGCGCCTATCCGATCGGCTTCGCCCAGGCGGCTCTGCTGGACCGCTTCGATCCCGCCTGGCGCCAGACGCTGGAGGCCGGGCAGGCCACGAGCCTCGACGAGCTGCTCGCCAAGGCCGTCGCCGGAAAGCCCGCCACGGTCTGCGGCTTCAAGCCGGAGGAGATCGCCGCGGCGAGCGAGCGCGCCAAGGCGGACGTCCTGCAACTCGCCCAGACCCGGCGCGAGAGCCGCGAGGCCTTCCTGGGCCGCTCCGGCTGGAGGCTGGAGATCGTCTCCACCAAGCCGCTCTGGCCCCAGGGGTTCGATCCGCTGAACGTGACCCTGGTCGCCAAGGGGGAGATCCTGCACCGGCGCTTCGTGAAGCTGGGCAACGAGGATTCCACCCTGGAGGTCCTCGGCCGCGAAGCCCTCACCCAGGCCGCCGGCGAGCACCCCCTGTTCAACGGCGTCCGGGACCTCCAGGTGACCGGCCTGCCCGCCGAGCCCAAGGTGACTCAGGAGGGGGATTTCGTGGTGATCGCCGCCGAGGGGGTCACGGCGAAGCTCAAGGGAGCGAAAGTGGAGAAGGGGGAGAGGGCGGTCAAAGTGACGGTCCCCTGACCTGTCTTCCGTCTTGCTCCCTCTTCTCCCGGCGGTTGGGGGGAGGCTGGGAGAAGAGGGCCAGGGTGATGAGGGCCAACGACAGGAACACGAAACCTGACAAAGCAGAGTTATCGGGGCCGCCGCTGGCGAGCCACCTCATAAGCCGCCAGGGCCACCGACGTCGAGAGGTTGAGCGAGCGGATCTCGGTGTCGACCATCGGGATCCGCACCATGCGGTCCCGGTAGCGCTCGCGGATCTCCGGCGCGAGGCCGACGCTCTCCTTGCCGAAGACCAGCACCGTCCGCTCCGGGTAGTCCACGCTCCAGAAATCCCGCCCCGCCTCGGCGCTGAAGAAGAACGGCTCCCCCAGATCGGGGATCTCCGCCTCGAACTCGGCCCAGCGGTCCCAGAGCAGTCGGATGGACGCGCTGCCAGTAGTCGAGCCCGGCGCGCCGGACCTGCCGCTCCCCGAGAAAAAACCCCAGCGGCCCGACGAGATGCAGACGCGCCCCCACCGCCAGACAGGTCCGTCCGGCGTTGCCGGTGTTCCAGTGGATCTCCGGCTCGACGAGGGCGACGTGAAGAGAAGGTTCGCTCAAGCCCGCACAGTATAGAGGAGCCTCAAGAAAAAGGACGGGACTCCCGCGGCAAGGCGCGGGAGCCCCGTCGACCCACCCAGGGCCCAATTGGATTCAGTTTTCAAAGAGCCCGAAACCGGCGCGGGCCTCATTCCCCGCCGTCAACGCATTTCCCGCCAGAAAAGAGTCATTCCCGCCGGGAATGAGGGACGAACGCCCGTCAGACCCATTCCCTCGCTCCAGACCTCAGAAGGGCTGGGGAACAGCTCATTCCCAGGGGAAAAGCCGCCCACGAGATCGGGAATGAGGCCGCGACTCTGCCTATTGCATGCACATCCAAGTGAAAAGTCATTTCCTCGGGGGAATGACCCGCGAGACACGGGGAATGACCTTTTCCCCCGTTCCTCGCCTCTTTTACTCCGGGGAAGCGTTCCAATCCCTCAAGATGATCCCCTGGAGAGGATTGACAGTCCGCTCGCTGGCACTTAGTCTATGTACATCATCGTCATCTGTCCAGAGGCTTCCTCGCGAGGCTCTCCCAGGCGGCGAAGGGCCGGGGATCTGCCACGGAACGAGGGACTCCGCCATCGCACAGGCGTCGAGGCCGCAGTCCGGCAGCTCTCCCGAGCGACGGCCCGAGCTCTTTGACAATCGAAGTACCTTTGCCGGAGGAGCGGAGGCGGGCCGTTCCCTCCGGCGTTTTTTCTCCGGTGGCTGCTCCCAAGTCTAGGACCATGGAAGCTGGGCGCGGTGGATCGGCTCCCCGACGGCGTTTGCACGACCGCTCCGTGTCGCAAAAGCAGTACCGCGCCGGATGCCGTGAGGTCCGGCAAGGCATTTCTCCTCAGCCGCTTAGAGTCTTCGGCGGAGGAAGCTCCATGGGTCCTTATCCCCATGAACTCGTCGCATAAAACTCCAGCCGGCCGTCCCTCTCCTCTCGACGAATTCTCGTACGAGCATTGACCGTAAGCCCTCATCCGCTCAGTTGCTTATGCAACAGTATTTATTGCATTGACGTGATTACCGTTCAGCGATAAGCTTCCTCTAAGCTGAATGAGCAGAGTGAGATAAGACAAGGATGCCGCCGCTCGCGGAAACGCCCCCAAGCTCTGAAAGGTTGAACAAAACCGCTACGCGGTAGCTTCCTCGCCGTAAACCTTACTATACCACATCCAGAGCAGTAGTTCTCCCATCCGAGTACTCTTTCGGGTCTCACTTCTCGAAAGGAGACACGGATATGGGAGAAATGCGCGATCGGATGGAGGCGGAATTGCAGCTGCGAGGGATGAGTCCGCGGACGGGAAAATGCTACCTCCGGGTGGTCTACAATTTCGTCCAGTATAGCAAGCGACCCGCCGAGCAGATGGGAGTCTCGGAAGCTCGAGCCTACGTTTTGTACCTGATCCGAGAAAAGAAGCTGAGCCAATCATCGATCATCCAAGCGGTCTGCGCTCTGCGATTTTTTTATTGCAAGGTGTTGCGGCGTTCCTTCGATCTCGGCGAGCTCCCCTACCAGAAGCGGAAGAAGCAGTTACCCCAAGCCTTGAGCGAGAAGGAGGTGGCCGCGCTGCTCGCAGCGGAGTCCAATCTGAAGTATCGGGTGATCTTCATGACGCTGTACTCTGGCGGCTTGCGATTGCAAGAAGCGCTTCAGCTTCGGCCTGCCGACATCGACACCCAAGGGAATGAGAATTCGCATTCGTGCCGGCAAAGGCGGTAAGGAGCGCTACGTCATGCTGGCCTCGACGTTGGTCGCTCCTCTTCGCGCCTACTTGAAGCGCGATCAGCCCGAGAAATGGCTGTTTTACGGCCAGACCAAGGCCGATCCCCTCAACCCACGATCCGTCCAGAAGGAGATCACGAGGGCCGCCGCGGAGGCGGGCATTGGCCAGCGGGTCACTGCCCATGTTCTACGGCACAGCTTCGCCACTCATCTGCTCGATCGCGGCACCAATCTGCGGTACATCCAGGAGCTCCTGGGGCACCGCAGCCTCAAGACCACGATGATCTACATCCACGTCAGTCGCCGGACTTTGAATCGAGTCGTCAGCCCGCTGGACTGGCTGGACGCCGGCTCCAAGGAGGGTCCGCTCCAGACCGCTCGAAAGTAGCGGGGCCAACATGGCCTCCTCCAAAGGACTGGAGGTGGCTGACATCGTCCGTCAGTTCGGGCCTGCGTTCCGGGAAAAAAATCACGGAAAGCTCAGCCGGGCCCACCTGCGGACCTTGGGAGCCATCGAAACCTGCCGGACCGCCGCCTTGGGCGGCCACGTCTACGAGTGTGCCGACTGCGGAGCCCGCAAGATCGTCTACAACTCCTGCCGCAATCGTCACTGCCCGAAGTGCCAGAGCTTGGAGAAGGAGCGCTGGCTGGAGGCACGTTGCGCCGAGTTGCTGCCGGTGCCCTACTTCCATGTGGTCTTCACCCTGCCGGAAGAGCTCAATCCTTTGGCTTTGAGCCATCCCCGGTTGCTCTACAGCCTGCTGTTTGGCTGTGCTTCGGAAACTCTGTTGGAGATCGCCGCCGATCCCAAGCACCTGGGGGCTCGTATCGGCGTGCTGGCCGTTCTCCACACCTGGGGCCAGAAGCTGACCCTGCACCCCCATCTGCACTGCATCGTGCCCGGCGGCGGACTCTCCATCGACGGCGACTGGTGGGTCGGAAGCCGGCCGGATTTCTTTCTCCCGGTACGAGTCCTGAAAAAGCTGTTCCGGGGAAAATTCCTCGCGGCTCTCAAGCAGGCCGAACAGGACGGCGACTTGCCCCCCTCCCACCTGCCGGCCCTCGGCACGCTATACCGCAAGTCGTGGGTGGTCTACTGCAAGCCGCCGTTCGGCAGTCCCGAGCAGGTGCTCGCGTACTTGGCGCGCTATACCCATCGGGTAGCGATCTCCAACCAGCGACTGGTGCGCCTGGAAGGCGAGGACGTGGTCTTCACCTGGAAGGACTACGCCGCGGGGAACCGCAGCCGAGAGATGACACTCTCGGGCCAGGAGTTTCTCCGCCGGTTCCTCTTGCACGTCCTGCCGGACCGCTTCGTGAGGATCCGCTACTTCGGCCTCTTTGCCAACCGCCACCGGGAGCAGTCTCTGGCTCTCTGCCGCGAGGTTCTGCCAGGCCGGCCGGTGCAACCGAAGCTCACGAAGTCCGATTGGCAGTCCCTGCTCCAGAGCCTCACCGGCGTAGACCCGTTGAGGTGCGAGGTCTGCGGACAAAAGGCCCTGCGCCTTGTCGAGGAACTGGCACCGGCTCAGGCGCCGAGGGCTCCGCCGCGATGATGTATCTGTTCATGGCTCGATTTCAATGTTTATCTGCTCAGCCGTGGAGTCAGGCCATTGTGTATCTCGTCGGGTCTCTACGGTATAATCGTCTCCACGAAATCGCGGATCAGGAGATTGAGCATGCGGCAGATCCCTTCGCTGGACGGTCCTCTGAAAGCCACACGGCGGCTCTCGGGGCTTGTGTGGGGGCCGGCAGGGTGGTGCGCGAAGGGCCTGCGAAGGATTGAATCTCCATAGGACCGCTCCGGACTGGCCCGCGGCTTCGTTCAACCTGCGTCTATCTGAAATCCTCCCCGGATCGGTGGCGGACTTCGGGCACTCGGTGTGGGGAGGACTTCAGATAGACG
>CAVXIG010000018.1:0-98581 GCA_963761645.1 uncultured Acidobacteriota bacterium | reverse complement strand
AGGCGCTCGACGGCCGCGAGGCCGAGATGGAGCGCTGGTACGACGCCGCGAGCCAGCGGAGTCCCAGAAGCGCATCACGGTGCGCGGGGCGGACGAGCCCCCCCGCACGTTCGTCGAGAGCGTGCGGCTCTATCAGCCGGAGGAGGTGACCATCGGCCTGCGCTGGGCGGGCCTGGAGGTCGACTCCCTCTTCGGCAATTTCCACGGAGATCCTTACGAGCGTGATAGCGAACGCCTCATCCTCATCGGTCACAAACCGGCCTGAGTTCCGCCAATCAGCGCCGGCCAACCTGCTGGAGGTCGACCTCGTAGCGGCCCGGCTGCTGCCGCCGCTCGCCGCCGCCTGGCTCGCCGGCCGCGACCTCGACCTGCTGGAGCCGCTGCGCTTCCTGGGCGCGGGCACGCCGCCCGCCCTGCCGCCCGTGCGGTCCACGGGGAGCCGGCGCAAGCTGGCCAGGCGCTCGCGGTGGCCAACCGCGCCTACGGCAATCCGGAGGCCGACCGGCTCGCCGCCCGCCTGGCGGACCCGGCCGTGCGCGTGGTCGTCTCCGGCCAGCAGCCGGGGCTCCTCGGCGGCCCCCTCTACTCCCTGGCCAAGATGGTCGCCGTCTCGCGCTGGGCCGCCGCGCTGGAAGCGGCGGGCCAGCCGGCGGTCGCCGTCTTCTGGGTGGCGACCGAGGACCACGACTGGGCCGAGATCTCCTCGACCGTGGTGCTCGGGTCCGACGGGCCGCGGACCTTCGATCTCGGTCCGGACCCCGAGCCCCTGGTGCCGGTCGGCATGCGCACCCTGGGACCCGGGGTCGAAAGCGTGCTCCGCGGCATCGGCGAGGCCGTGCCCGGCGAGCGTTACGCCGAGTGGCTGCGGACGCTTGGACGCTGGTACCGGCCGGACGCCCGCTTCGGCGAGGCCTTCTGCCGGCTGATGGCGCACCTGCTCGGACCCCGATGTCCCCTGCTGCTCGACGCCATGCTGCCGGCGCTCAAGACGGCGGAGCGCCCCTGGCTGCGCCGGCTGGTCGAGCGCCGCGCCACGCTGGAAAGCGAGCTGGCCAGGCGGGACGCGGCGATCGAGGCGCGCGGCTACCCGCTTGCAGGTGAGCCCGCAACGAGGAGCGAGCCCGCTCTTCCTCCTCCGCCACGGCGAGCGGCGGCGGATCGAGTGGCGCGGCGAGGACCGGTTCGCCCTGCGCGGCCGGGAGGACGAGGGGGGCACGGTGGCCGAGCTGCTCGAGATCATCGAGGAGAACCCCGGCGTCGTCTCCCCCGGCGTGCTCGCCCGGCCGGCGATGCAGGACGCCGTGCTCGGCACCGCGATCCAGGTGGTGGGCCCGGGCGAGCTCTCCTACATGGCGCAGGCGGGGGTGACCCACGCGGTGCTGGAGGTCGAGCCGACGTTCGTGGCCCTGCGGCCGCAGACGCTGCTGCTGGAGATCAAGCAGATCGAGCGGCTGGAGGAGCTCGGCCTCCCCCTCGCCACCCTGATCGGGGATCGGGGCGCGCTCGACCGCTGGCTCGCCGAGCGGGAGGGGGGCGACCTGGTCGGCCCGGTGCGGCAGCGGCTGGAGGAGGCGCTGGCCGAGCTGCGGGAGCCGGCCCTGGCTGCCGATCCCGGACTCGAGCGGCCATTCGAGAAGACACGCGAGCAGATCCTGCGCGCCCTCGACCTCTTCGGCGAGAAGGCGGTTTCCGCCGCGGCGCGCAAGAACGAGGTGGTGAACCGCCGCGTCCAGCAGCTCCGCGACGCGGCCGTCCCCGCGGGCAAGCTCCAGGAGCGCATCGTCTCCACTGCGCACTACCCGGGCAAGTACGGCCCGGAGCTGATCGAGAGCTACTGGCGGCAGATGAACCTCGACGCCTCGCATTTACAAGTGATTACTCCCGAGGGGAAGCCATGAAGCTCGACGTGCTGGCGATCGGCGCCCATCCGGACGACGTCGAGCTGGGCTGCGGCGGCACGCTCGCCGTGCTGGCCGGCCAGGGGCGGAAGGTGGGCATCCTGCACCTGACCCGGGGCGAGATGGGAACCCGCGGGACCGCCGAGGAGCGCAAGCCGGAGGCCGAGGCGGCCGCCCGCGCCCTGGGCGCCGTGGAGCTCGACTTCCTCGACTGCGGCGACGGCGGCCTGCGTTTCGGTGTCGCCGAGGAGGACGCGCTGATCGCGAAGCTCCGGCAGTGGCGGCCGGAGCTCGTGCTGGGGCCGACGCCGCGCGACCGCCATCCGGACCACGGCCGGGCCCACCAGCTCGTCGAGGCGGCCTGCTTCTACGCCGGGCTCAAGAACCGCGCCCCGGAGGCCGGGCCGGCGCACCGGCCGGCCGCCGTCTTCTCCTACATGCAGCACGACGTCTTCACGCCGAGCTTCATCGTCGACGTCACCGCCGGCTGGGAGGCCAAGCTCGCCTCGATGCGCGCCCACCGCAGCCAGCTCCATGTCGATGGCGATCAGGGCGGACCGGTCACCAAGGTGTCGACGCCGGAGTTCTGGCTCGCCATCGAGGGGCGGGCCCGCCACTTCGGGGAGCTGATCGGCGCGCCGCTGGGGGAGCCGTTCTGGAGCCGCCTGCCGCTGGCGGTCGCGGACCCGCTGGCGATCCTGCCGGGAGGTGTGCGATGAGGATCGGCATCAGTTGCTACCCGACCTACGGCGGCTCGGGGATCGTCGCCACCGAGCTCGCGATGGCGCTCGCCGAGGGCGGGGACGAGGTCCACGTCATCAGCTACGCCCTCCCCTCGCGCCTGTCGTTCATCAATCCGCGGATCTTCTTCCACGAGGTGGTGACCCCCACCTATCCGCTGTTCGACAACTACCCCCCCTACTCGCTGGCGCTGTCGACCAAGATGGTCGAGGTGGCCCGCCACGCGCCGCTCGACGTGCTGCACGTCCACTATGCCATCCCCAACGCCGTCTCGGCCGTGCTCGCCCGCCAGATCGTCGAGCCGCAGCCGCTGCCGGTGGTGACCACGCTGCACGGCACCGACGTCACCCTGGTGGGGAACGACCCCAACTACCTGGCGACCACCCGCTGGGGGATCCTGCAGAGCGACGCGGTGACGGCGGTCTCCGAATCGTTGCGCCGCACCACCGTCGAGCAGCTCGGCATCCACAACGAGATCGAGGTGGTCCCCAACTTCATCGATCCCGCCCGCTACGACGCCGCCCGCAGCGGCCCCGGGGCGCGCCGCTGGGCGAAGCCGGGGGAGAAGCTGCTGGTCCACATCTCGAACTTCCGCCCGGTCAAGCGGGTGCTCGACGTCATCGGCACCTTCCAGCGCGTGCAGCAGACGGTGCCCAGCCGGCTGATCCTGGTGGGGGACGGCCCGGAGCGCGGCAAGGTGGAGCAGTACTGCCGCGAGCATCACATCTGCGGCTCGATCAGCTTCATCGGCAGCTTCCCGCTGGTCGAGGAGGTGCTGGTGGGGGCCGACCTCTTCCTGCTCCCCTCCGAGAGCGAGTCGTTCGGCCTCTCGGCGCTGG
This sequence comes from uncultured Acidobacteriota bacterium, assembly GCA_963761645.1. GTDB lineage: Bacteria > Acidobacteriota > Thermoanaerobaculia > Multivoradales > UBA5704 > DATARR01. Next base: position 95,103 of record CAVXIG010000018.1, on the reverse strand, counting down.
AGGCCATGGCCTGCGAGGTGCCGGTGGTGGCGAGCAACGCCGGCGGCCTGCCCGAGGTGGTGATCGACGGCGAGACCGGCTACCTCTGCCCGGTGGGGGACGTGGACGGCATGGCGGCGGCGGCGCTGAAGCTGCTCACCGACGACGATCTCCACCGCCGCTTCGCCGTGGCGTCCCGCCGGCGGGCCGTCGAGGAGTTCAGCCAGGGCGTCGTCGTGCAGCGCTACCGGTCGATCTACGAGCGGCTGACCGGGCTTCCCTGACCGGAGGCCTCCGGATGTCCTCCTACCGCGCCCCGCTCGCCGAGTCCCGCGCCGAGATCCGCGAGAAGGGCTCGGTCTTCCTGGCGGTGATCGGACCGGCGGCGGACGAGGCGGCGGCGAAGGCCTTCCTGGCCCGGCTGGAGAAGGAGTTCCCGGACGCCACCCACCACTGCTGGGCCTGGCGGCTCGGGGTCCCGGCGCGCGAGCGCTCGGCGGACGCCGGGGAGCCCGCCGGCACCGCCGGCGTGCCGATCCTCCAGGTGCTCCGCGGCGCCGGCCTCGCGGACGTGATGGCCGTCGTCGTGCGCTGGTTCGGCGGCACCAGGCTCGGCAAGGGGGGGCTCGCCCGCGCCTACGCCGGAGCGGCCCGCGAGGCTCTCCAGGGATTGCCGGTCGCCCTGCGGGTACCCACCGTTCGGTTGGCCGTCGAGATCCCCTACGAGAAGGTCGGGGCGGTGAAGCGCCTGCTTCGCCCGCCCGAGATCGAACTGGAGGAGGAGGAGTATGGCGCGGCTGCGCGGCTGGTGCTCGCCGTCCACGAGGAGCGGGAGGGCGCCCTGCGGGAAGCGCTGGCGGACTTGGGATCAGCCCGGGAGCGATCCTCTAAGCTGATGAAATGAAAGCACTTTGAGGGGACTTTGTCGCGCGGGTTACGTTCTTGTTGGTGGGACCCGCGCTTGTATAGACTGGCATCTAAAAGCTCCTGATCTTCCTTTGAAAGGAGATCTCCGCGATGAGTGAACCGAACGTTCCGCCGCCCCCCTCTTATACGCCGCCGCCGCCGCCGATCGGGGCGCCCCCGACTGGAACGGCGAGCCCGAACCGCGGGATCATGCTCGTCCTCTCGTACCTCTGGCTGCTGGCCCTGATTCCTTTCGTCGTCGAGAAGAACGACCCGGAAGTGCAGTGGCACGCCAAGCACGGGCTGGTGCTCACCGTCGCCGAGTTCCTGCTCTGGGTGGTCATCGGCATCGTGACCCACGTCATCCCGTTCGCCGGCTGCGTCCTGTGGATGATCTGGCCGCTGACCCTGATCTTCCGCATCTTCCTGATCATCAAGGCCAACAACGGCCAGCGCGTGTTGATCCCCGGGGATCAGCCAGTACGCCGACCAGTTCTAGAGCGCGCCGATGACGATACCCAGCGCTCAGCCCCGGCAGTCGGCCAGCAGCCAGGCGGTCACCGCGTTCGTCCTGGGGATCCTGAGCCTCATCTGTTGCCCGCTGATGGGGCCGATCGCCTGGTATCTGGGCAAGCAGGAGTCCGCGGCGATCGCCCAGGGGCGGTCGTCCGCCGCGGGAGAGGGGATCGCCAAGACCGGGCTCATCCTGGGCATTCTCGGCTCGATCTACCTGGCGGGAGCCCTGCTCTGGATCTTCTTCCTGGGCGGCATGGCCATCCTCTCGGCGATGTTCAACCGGTAGGAGCGCCGTGGAGGTACGGGGGGACGCCCGGATCTGGCTGCTCGCGGGTCTCGCGGGGGCGGCCGGGCTCGCCGTCCTCCACGTCTGGTTCCCTTCCGGCGATCCCGCGGCGGCTCTCTGCCTGAGCCGCCGCCTGCTCCATCTCCCCTGCCCCGGTTGCGGCCTCACCCGCGCCTTCGCCGCCCTCGCCAAGGGGGAGTGGGCCGCCGCCTTGCGCCTGCACCCCCTGGCGCCGGTCCTCGCCCTGGAGGCGCTCCTCGGCTGGCTCGCCTGGGGGGCGGCGCTCGCGGCCCGGCGCCCCTTCCGCCTGCCGGCCGGGGTCGACACCCTGACCCTCGCCCACGCCGCCGTGCTCCTCGCCCTCTGGCTGGGCCGCGCCGCCACCGGGACGCTCCCCTGGTGAAGAAACGTACGGCCCGGCGGGTCGTCAGCTCTCCAGCCTGGCCACCAGCTTCTTCGGCGCGATCGCCCGGTAGCTCTCGTCGAGCCACTCCAGGAGCAGCTCGAAGGGGATCTCGGCGTCTCCCAGACTTCGGGGACAGCGCTTGACTTACGCCTTCATGCCGCCTTAGGCTCACGCTTGTGTCTCGTTATCAGGGGGACTATTCTGTGCTATCCGAAGAGCTGGCCTCGAATCAATTGAAAATGCCGTTTGGTCACCAAGGAAGCGGTGAAGTAGTGGCGCGACATCTCACTTGGCCGGTGCCCCGCCTGTCGGTCGGCGAAAGGGCGGCCGTTTTCCGGCGGCAGCTGCAGCTGCTCAAGGCGAGCTCGCCAGAGAACCCCTCAGCCAAACACGGATATCTGTTTGCCTGCGCGGCAACGCATCGCGCTATCGCGGTCTATTGGGCTCACCTGCAGAGAGATCATGAGGAACCTTGGCCGTTGCCCCGCTTCGGGTGGGACGAGCCCTTGCCGGCTCTGGGGCGGCAGGTGCGCAAGTTGGCCGAGGAGATCGGAGCCATTCTGGCTCAATATGAGCCGATCTCGGCTGGATACAGAATCGGCGAAATCTACACGGCCCTGCTGCCTGCCGATTTTCGTGCGAAGCACGGCGTTTTCTATACCCCACCGGCACTGACCCATCGCCTGCTGCATCTCGCCTCGAAGGCAGGAGTGGACTGGGCGAAGGCCCGCGTCCTGGATCCCGGGTGCGGAGGGGGTGCGTTCCTGACGCCGGTCGCTCTCGAGATCCTGTCCGCGCTCGACGTGAAGGATCCGATCGCCATCTTGGATCACATCTCCACCCATGTTCGCGGATTCGAGCTGGACCGGTTTAGTGCGTGGATCTCTCAGGTCCTCTTGGAGTCCGCGCTGATCGAGGTCTGCCGAGACGCTGGAATGAGATTGCCCGAAGTCGTCACGGTTTGTGATGCCCTCTCCCGGCAACCCGAAGAGGAAGGATTCGACCTTGTGATCGGGAATCCGCCTTATGGCCGGCTGACGCTGGAACCCGAGCTCCGAGCTCACTATCGACGCAGTCTCCATGGCCATGCCAACGCGTATGGTATGTTCATGGATCTGGGGGTCCGCTGGGCGCGATCCGGGGGGACCATCGCGTACATCACGCCGACGGGTTTCCTGGGTGGCCATTATTTCAAAGAGTTGCGCAAGCTGATGGCGGATGAAGCGCCGCCGCTGGCCATCGATCTCGTCACCAGCAGGAAAGGCGTTTTCTCCGACGTTCTGCAGGAGACCCTGCTGGCCACCTACCGAAAGGGCGGAAAGGCTCGTCAGGCGCGCGTACACATCCTGGCGCTACAAGATGAGGCCACCCTGGAAGTGAGCCTGGCGGGCTCCTTTTCGTTACCTGGGATAAAGACCGATCCATGGCTGATTCCAAGGAGTGGTCATCAGACGGAGCTGATCACTCGGCTGCGCAACATGCCACATCGATTGTCAGATTACGGCTACAAGATCTCGACAGGCCCCCTGGTCTGGAACCGGCACAAGCCGCAATTGCACGTCAATCCTGTCAGCGGCTCCTATCCGATCCTCTGGGCCGAGTGCGTCACCTCGGATGGACGCTTCGAGCACCGTACAGAGAAGAAAAACCACAAGCCCTATCTGAAGCCGAAGCAAGGTCAAGAGTGGTTACTGACGGAAGAGCCCTGCGTGCTGGTCCAGAGGACGACCGCCAAGGAGCAACGACGAAGACTGATAGCTGCCGTGTTACCTGGCAAGCTCATCCGTAAGTTTGGAGCCGTTTCGGTGGAAAACCATTTGAACATGGTACGGCCGGTGGTTGAAGAGCCGGTGGTTTCGTTGCGGGTGATCGCGGCCTTCCTCAACAGCGAAGTCGTAGATACCGCATTTCGGTGTATCAGCGGCAGCGTCGCGGTCTCGGCGACAGAGTTGGAGGCATTGCCCCTGCCGCCGCCAGACGTAGCGCGGCGCGTGGAGGAACTTATGGAGACCGGCGTAACGGGTGAGGCCCTCCAGAGCTACATCCGCGATCTCTACATGCGAGAACAGACCCATGTCGCTGCCTGATCTGCCGCCAATCTCTGAGATCAGGGAGAGATTGGCGGTGATCTTTCCAGAGGGAATTCCAAACCGGCTCTACTTCACGCGCGAGATGGCCGCCAAGGTCGTCTTCGTAATGCTTTATGTTGGCGCTGTAGAGCCACTCGGCAGATGGCTCGGCCCCAAGCATGTGTATGGCATGAGCGACGCGCAGGCAGAGCGCCTGGGAGAGCCGGAACGCCTCTCCTATGGCGACAATGCATGGAAGCCCGGCTTCCAGCCGATAGGGAAACGATGGTACGCGGACACGACACGCGAGCCGATCCGGGACGAAACTCTGCGGGACGGCTTCGTCCGAATCGGAGCGGCGGTGCAAAGGTCGGACGTGGCCACCACTTCCGGTCTGCCAAGATATGCTCTGCGCGAAGACTTCGCGGCGTTGTTCGCCCCCGCTCTGCAAGGTGAACAACTGGCGGCGGCGGTGGCTCGTTGGCAGGCTGAACGTCTCAATCCGCTCGCAATCGCTCGACGTAGAACGCGTATAATCAGGGAGCCATGCCGAAGGTCGCGATTGCCGAATCCTTGTCCGACTGGGAGGGGCTCCTCACCAGCGCGAGCGCGGTTCCGCTCGACGACGCCCTGCTGGGCGAGAACCTCGAGGAGCTGCGGACCCTCCTCGAGCAGGCGAAAGAGCTCTACGCGCTACGGATGCGTCTGGAGGGCGAGCGGCGGGCGGCCGCGCAGGCGCTCGCCGAGACCACCGAGCAGGCCAAGACGATCGCCAGCCGGATCCGCTCCACGCTCAAGGGCGTCTACGGGTTCAACAGCAGTCAGCTCATCCGTTTCGGCGTCAAGCCGCGCCCGCTCGCCCGCGGGGATTCGCCGCCGTCTCCTGACTCCGCCATGTTCAAGAAAGAGTAGCACCGCTCCCGTCTCTGGATCATCTGGCGGGGGAAGGCTCCCCTGCCAAAGATTCCTCCCGAAATCTCGCGGGGGAGCTTTCCCCTGCCAATCTTTCCGGAAATCTCTCAGAGGGGAGACCTCCCCTGCCAGAATTTTCGAGGTGGATTTCGGAGGGGAGACTTTCCCCCGGCAGATTTTTCCGGAAAAGTCTCGCGGGGGAGCTCCGCCCTCTCAAATTATCTCGCGGGGAAACTTCGGCGGACGCCGTCCTACTTCCCCTGGTTCACCCACTCCCATCCGAACCGCCCCTTGATGCAGAGGTGGCCGCGGGTGACGTCGTTGTCGGTGGGGGAGGTGACCTTGACGATCTTCTCGTCCTGGACGTGCACGGTGAGCGTGCAGCCGACGCCGCAGTAGGGGCAGATGGTGTCGGTCGCGGTCTGGCGGGGCTCGTCCCAGGTTCCCTCCTGGCGCATGTCGAACTCGCTCTTGAACATCAGCGCGCCGGTGGGGCAGACGCCGATGCAGTTGCCGCAGTAGACGCAGGCCGAGTCGGTCAGCGGGACGTCGTATTCGGTGGAGATGCGGGCGTCGAAGCCGCGGCCGGCCAGCGCGATGGCGAAGGTGTTCTGCGCGTCCGTGCCGCACGCCTCGACGCACTTGTAGCAGACGATGCACTTCGAGTAGTCGCGGACGTAGAGGTCGTTGTCCACCTTCACCGGCTGGTGCACGTTGGCCGCGCAGCCATCGTGGGGCGCTTCTCGAGGAAAATGATGATGGCCGGGCCGGGCGGCGTCGCGCTCCCCCGCTCGGGCCGGCGGCGCGGGCGGGCCGAAGCGCTCGGGATGGGCGTCGTACCGCTCCATGTAGCCCTGGATCTGCGGCGCGGTCGAGAGATCGACCGACGAGGCCAGCAGCTCGAGCACCATCCGCCGGCTCAGGCGCACGCGCTCGGAATCGGTATGGATCACCATCCCCGCCTCGGCCTTGCGCGAGCAGGCGGGGACCAGCACGCGCGAGCCCTCGACCTCCACCACGCAGATGCGGCAGACGTTGACCGGCGTCAGGTTCTCCAGATAGCAGAGGGTCGGCGTCTCGATCCCGAGCTGGCGGGCGGCCTCGAGCAGCGTCGCCCCCTCGGGCACGGCGACGCTCTGGCCGTCGATCGTGATCTCCACCACGCGGCGCGGGCGCGGCGGCGGCACCACCGGCAGCGGACCGCGGGGGACGGGGATCTTGGCCTCGGGCGCGTCCTGGGAGCTCATCGTTTCTCCTGAAAGATGGGGAACCTGGCGAGCGCCGATTCGATGGCGCCCGAGGCGGTCTGGCCGAGGCCGCAGATGGAGGCGTCGCGCATCGCCTGCCCCAGCTCCTGGAGCAGGGCCACCTCCGCCGCCACCGAGCCCAGCGGCCGGTCGTTGGCCAGCCGGTGGAGCAGCTCTTCCTGCCGCACGGTGCCGACCCGGCAGGGGACGCACTGGCCGCACGACTCGTCGCGGAAGAACTGGGCGATGCGGCGCAGGATCTGGCGCAGGTCGACGGTGTCGTCGAACGGCATCACCACCGCCGAGCCGAGCGTCGCCCCGGCGGCGCGCGTCCCCTCGAAGGTGAGGGGGATGTCGAGCTGATCGGGGGCCACGAAGGCGCCGGCCGCGCCGCCCAGCAGCACGGCCTGCAGGCGCCCGCTGCCGCCGATGCCGCCGGCGAGGTCGAGCAGCTCGCCGAGCGTGATGCCGAACGGCGCCTCGTAGACCCCGGGGCGGTTCACGTGGCCGGAGACACAGAAGAGCTTGGGGCCGGTCGAGCGCTCGGTGCCGATGGCGGCGAAGGCCTTTCCCCCCTCGATCACGATGGGGAGCACGTTGACCAGGGTCTCGACGTTGTTGATCACCGTCGGCCGGCCGAACAGGCCGGCCTCGGTGGGGAACGGCGGCTTGTTGCGCGGCTCGCCGCGGCGCCCCTCCAGCGAGTTCATCAGCGCCGTCTCCTCGCCGCAGATGTAGGCCCCGGCGCCGCGCCGCAGCTCGATGTCGAAGCGCACGCCGTCGCCCAGGATGTCGTCGCCGAGGAAGCCGCGGTCGCGGCAGCGGTGGAGGGCGTTCTCGATCCGCGCCAGCGCCAGCGGATACTCGCCGCGGAGGTAGAGATACCCCTTCTCGCAACCGGTGGCGAAGCCCGCGATGGTCATCGCCTCGATCAGCGCGAACGGATCGTGCTCCATCAGGACGCGGTCCTTGAAGGTGCCGGGCTCGGACTCGTCGGCGTTGCAGATCAGGTAGCGCGGCAGCGCCGTCGAGCGCGCCCCCTGCCACTTCACCCCGGTCGGGAAGGCGGCGCCGCCGCGCCCCACGAGCTTGGCCTCGACCACCTCCTTGACCACCGCCGCGGGGCCCATCTCGAAAGCGCGGCGCAGGGCGTGGAAGCCGCCGGCGGCGCGGTAGTCGTCGAGGCTGGTAGGGTCCACCCGGCCGACGCGGGCGAGCAGCTTCAGGCCCGGTTGTCCCCACCTGGGGCACGGAGACCGCGAGGTCCGGCTGCGGCACCGGCGCGCCCACCACGGCGGTGAGGATGTCGCCGCCCGTGGCCGGCGCCAGGTCGCGGTCCCGCGGCGGGCTGCCGGCCGCCACCACGAGCGCCGCCGGCGCCCGCTCGCAGAGGCCGAGGCAGGGGCTGCGGTGCCAGGTGGCGTGGCCGTCCCGGCTCTCCCCCTGGGGGCCGAGCATCGCCTCGACCTCGGCGCAGAGCTCCTCGGCCCCGCGCGTCCGGCAGGCGATGTCGTCGCAGACGTGCACGGTCACCGGCGGATGCGGCCGGGTCTGGAACAGGGCGTAGAAATCGGCGACGCCGAACGCCTCGGCGGGGGGCACCTCCAGCCGTAAGCAGGCGTAGTTGAGCGCCCCCGGGCTGATCCACCCCTTGCGATTCTGGATGGCGTGGAGGACCGGGATCAGATACTGCCGGCGGTCGCCGTTCGGGGAAATACCGGCGAGACAGAGATCGACGGCCTCCGTCTCTTCCGGGTCGGCTACGTCGGCTGTGAAGTGCAGGTCCATCTCGCGTCGTCCGTCTAGACCAGCGCCGGCTGGCCCACCGGCTCGATCCGCACCGCCGTCGCCTTGAATTCCGAGGTGCCGGAGAGCGGATCGACGGCGTCGATCGTCAGCTCGTTGGTCGCCACCTGCTCGGGGAAGTGGAGGGTCATGAACGCGAGCCCGGGCCGCAGCCCGGCGTCGAAGCGCACCGGGGCGACCACCGCGCCGCGCCGCGAGATCACGCGCACCCGATCCCCCGCGGCGATGCCCAGCCGCCGGCCGTCCTCGGGATGGATGTCGATCTCCGCGGGCCGGCGGTTCGGCGAGGCATAGAGGCCGGTCTGCACGCCGGTGTTGTAGGAATCCAGATGCCGGCCGGTGGTCAGGCGGAGCGGGAACTCGTCGGTCAGCTCGTCGACCGGCGGCGAGTGATCCGCACAGGCGAAGGGCGCCCGCGGCCCCACGACCGGCCGCTGCCAGAGCCGGCCGTGCAGGTACATCTCGCCGGGGTGCGACTCGTCGTAGCAGGGCCACTGCAGCCCCTGCTCCGCCTCCAGCCGCGCGTAGGACATGCCGGTGTGGACCGGCGAAAGCGCGCGCAGCTCGTTCCACAGCTCCTCGGCGGTCGGATTGCCGAGATCGCGGCCCATGCGGCGGGCGAGCTCGCAGAGGATCTCGAGATCGTCGAGCACGCCCGGCGGGGGGGGCACCGCCCGGCGCACCCGCTGGACGCGGCGCTCGCTGTTGGTCACCGTCCCCTCGGATTCGCACCAGCCCGCGGCCGCCGGCAGCACCACGTCCGCCAGCTCGGCGGTGGCGGTGAAGATCATGTCCTGCACCACCAGGGTCTCGAGGCCGCGCAGCCGCTCGATGGTGCGGTGCTGGTCCGCCTCGGAGTTGGCCGGGTTCTCGCCGATCACGTAGAGGGCCGTCAGCTCGCCGCGCTCCATGGCCTCGAACATCCCGGAGAGGTGCCAGCCGCGCCGGGGCGGCACCGGCACGCCCCAGACGCGCTCGAAATTCGCCCGCAGCTCGTCGTTCTCGACGTGCTGGAAGCCGGGCAGCCGGTCGGGCAGCGCGCCCATGTCGCCACCGCCCTGGACGTTGTTCTGTCCGCGCAGGGGGGCGACGCCGGAGCCGTAGCGCCCGACGTGGCCGGTGAGCAGGCTGAGGTTGATCAGCGCGCGGACGTTGTCCACCGCGTTGTGGTGCTCGGTGATGCCGAGGGTCCAGCAGATCACGGCGCGGTCGGCGCGGGCGTAGGCATGGGCCAGCTCGCGGATCTGCGCCGCCGGGCACGCCGGTGACGGCCTCGGCGCGCTCCAGCGTCCACGGCTCGACGTGGCGGCGGAATTCCGCGAAGCCGCTGGTCGCGTGCTCGATGAAGCTGCGGTTCTCGAGGCCCGCCGCGAGGATCTCCCGGGCCACGGCGTTGGCCAGCGGGATGTCCGTGCCGACGTGGAGCTGCAGGTGCCCGGCCCCGGGGACCGCCCACTGGGCGGATGGGCTCTTGCGCGGATCCACCGCGTAGAGCTTCGCCCCGTTGTGGATCCCCTTCAGCACGTGGTGGAAGAAGATCGGATGCGCGTCCCGGGCATTGCTCCCCCAGAGGACGACGAGATCCGTCTCCTCCATCTCCCGATAGGAGGTGGTGCCGCCGCCCATTCCAAAGACCGTCGCCAGACCGACGACGCTGGGAGCGTGTCAGGTGCGGTTGCAGCTATCGATGTTGTTGCTGCCCACCACCGTCCGCGCGAACTTCTGCGCCAGATAGTTCATCTCGTTGGTGGTCTTGGAGCAACTGAACAGCCCGAACGTCGTCGGGCCGTGCTTCTCCACCGCCGAACGGAACCCCGCCGCCGCGCGGTCGAGCGCCTCGTCCCAGGACGCCGGACGCAGGGCGCCGTTCTCACGGACGAGCGGGGTGGTGAGCCGGGTGTTTCTCTTGGACATTGGGGCCTCCAATCCGCCCGAGTATACAACCGGGGGGTGGAACCGACATGCCTGCCGCTCCTGGTAATGTGCTCGGCAATGTGTGCCAGATCTATCATGTGATCCGGCCCATTCTGCAGGGCATCCTTCTCATCCCCTTTATCCCGGCCGCGTGGAAGGCGGCGATCAAGACCTTCATCAGCCTGATGGACAGGCTGTGCCCGCCTAGCTGATTCTTGCAGTCCAAACGGGCCGGCTCAAGCCGGCCCATTCTGTCTCCGCTCCCACCATGCCACTCTGACGCTTGGGAATGCAAAGTTGACGGGGTGCGGGCCGGTTTGACGGGTCCCGCACCACCCTTTGAAGTCGGAATCGGCTTACATCAGGCGCCGCGTGCTGCCGGCCTTGACCTCGGTCCACCCGCCGCTCGGGCAGGTGCCGCGGTTCGGTACCTTCAGGCAGAAGCAGGCGCTCGAGCCGCCGGAATCAAGCACGCCGCTCTGCCCGGCGTCGATGGTGATCCTCTTGGCCTGCGGCTTCGACCCGCACGAAGCGTCTGACCCGTACTGGGTATAGACGTCGATACGACGGTTGCTCCCGTTGACGAAGGTCACCCCGGTGCCCGTTTCGGCAGTGCCGGTGGTGCCCTGGGTGGTGTCTTGGGTGTTGCTGGTAGTGCCCTGGGTGTCCTGGGCCACCGCCGCCAGCGTGAGCGCCATGCCGGCGATCAGGCCGAGGGCCAGTGAACGAGTTCTACGCTGCATTTTGTGTCCTCCTTGATGAGGCCCCATGGGGCCATCTGACGAAGCCCTAGAGCAAAACCAGGGCCAGCCGGCGCCGCTTGACGTCCGGCGGCAGGCGGCTACTCTTCTCCGGACGGCTGGGGCCCAGTCGCCCCGAAACTCCCGTCATGAGGAATGAGGACCTTGAACCGATGAGCGCCACACCTCGCGTCGTGCTGATCCCCGGCCTCTGGGACTCGGGTCCCGAGCATTGGCAGACCTATTGGAAGGCCGAGCATCCGTCGTTCGTCCGCCTCCGGCAACGGGACTGGGAGACCCCCGATCGTCAGGAATGGGTCGAGACGCTCCACCAGGCCATCGTGGCCGACCCGGGACCCGTGGTCCTCGCCGCCCACTCCCTCGGGTGCTGCCTGGTGGCGCACTGGGCGGCGACCCATCAGGGAAACGTCCAGGGGGCGCTGCTGGTCGCGCCGAGCGACGTCGACGCGCCCACCTACCCCTCGGGCACGACCGGCTTCACCCCGATGCCGCTCGCGCCCCTGCCGTTCCCCAGCATCGTGGTCGCCAGCACCGACGACGAGTACATCGGCCTCGCCCGCGCCGAACAGTTCGCGGCCGCCTGGGGCTCGCGCCTGGAGGTCGTCGGTCCGCTCGGCCACATCAACTCCGCCTCCAGCCTCGGCTCCTGGCCGCAGGGGTTCGCGCTGCTTCGCGAGCTGTGCTGGCCAGCGGCTCGTTTGGCTAGCTCAGACGCACTTCCATTTTAGGAAGGACTATAGGCGGGCTCGTCCCCCCCGGCTATAATTAGCATTTACGCGGAAAGGACGCGGCATGGAGCTGACGGCGACGGTCACATCTTCTGAAGCTGAGAGCACCCACCCCCGCACCCTGCGGGAGCGCCTGAACACCGAGTGGCACGAGCGCGCCTTGCAGGGCTTCATGCTCGTCGTGCTGGGCCACTGGGCCGAGCATCTGGCGCAGGCGTTCCAGATCTACGGGCTCGGCTGGCCGGTCCCGCAGGCCCGCGGCGTGCTCGGCCTCTGGTACCCCTGGCTGATCAAGACCGAGGTGCTCCACTACTCCTATGCCCTGGTGATGCTGATCGGCATCTGGCTGCTGCGCCCCGGGTTCACCGGCACCTCGCGGACGTGGTGGAACGTCGCCCTGATCATCCAGTTCTGGCACCACATCGAGCACGCGCTGCTGCAGGGGCAGGTCCTCGTCGGCCAGAACCTGCTGAACCGGCCGGTGCCGACGAGCATCGCCCAGATCTGGATCCCCCGCGTCGAGCTGCACCTGATCTACAACACGATCGTGTTCATCCCGATGGTGATCGCGATGTACTACCACATGTTCCCTCCCGCGGCCGAGGAGAGCCAGATGCGCTGCACCTGCGCCGTTCATCCGCGCGTGGTGGCGGCCTGACCGACTGGCTCCGGGTGCCGGTGCTCGGGCGCTTCCTGCGCTGGCGCCACTCGCGGACGGCGATGCAGATCCCGGTGTTCGCGGTGGCTGTGGCGATGATCGTCCACGGCCTCTTCGGCCCCCAGCTCGCGCCACGGAACCTGGCGAGCCTGCTGACCTGGGTCCACTACCGGGGGTTGCTGGTGATCGTGCTCCTCGGCGCCGGCAACCTCTTCTGCATGGCCTGCCCGTTCATGCTCCCCCGCGAGCTCGCCCGGCGCTTCTTCAAGCCGGCACTGCACTGGCCCCGCCGGCTGCGCTCGAAGTGGATCGCGATCGCCCTCTTCGTCCTCGTCCTCTTCGCCTACGAGCTGTTCGACCTCTGGAGCTCCCCCTGGTGGACGGCCTGGCTGATCCTCGGCTACTTCGCCGCCGCCCTCGTCGTCGACGGCGTCTTCAAGAAGGCCTCGTTCTGCAAGTGGGTCTGCCCGATCGGCCAGTTCAACTTCGTCGCCTCGACCCTCTCGCCGCTCGAGGTGAAGGTGCGCGACACCGACGTCTGCGCCAGTTGCACGACCCTCGACTGCATCGTCGGCACCCGCGATCCGGAGGATCGGGACGTGGTCCGGCAGCGGGGGTGCGAGCTGGCGCTCTTCCAGCCGCGCAAGGTGGGCAACATGGACTGCACCTTCTGCCTGGACTGCGTCTACGCCTGCCCGCACGAGAACGTCGCGCTCACGACACGGCTGCCGGCGAGCGAGCTGTGGGCCGATCCGCGGCGGTCCGGGGTCGGATTCTTCTCGCGAGCGCAAGGATCTGGCGGCGCTGGTGCTCGTCTTCACCTTCGGCGCGCTGCTGAACGCCTTCGGCATGGTGAGCCCGATCTATGCCCTGGAATCCTGGCTGGGCGCCCGGATGGGGACGGCGCACGAGGCGCCGGTGCTGGGCACCGTCTTCCTGCTGCTGCTCGTCGTCGAGCCCCTGCTGCTGCTCGGCCTGGCGGCCTGGCTGACGCGCCGGGCGGCCGGCACGCGGGAGCCGCTCCTGCCGCTGGCGACCCGCTTCGCCTATGCCCTCGTCCCCCTCGGCTCCGGGATCTGGATGGCGCACTACAGCTTCCACCTGTTCACCGGCCTGTTCACCTTCATCCCGGTGACCCAGAGCGCGCTCGCCGACGCCGGCCTGCCGCTGCTCGGCCCTCCGCTCTGGAGCCTGCGCGGCATCCCTCCCGGCTTCATCCATCCGCTGGAGCTGGGCTTCCTCGCGCTGGGCCTGCTCGGCTCGCTGCTCGTCGCCTGGCGGATCGCGGAGCGCGAGGTTCCGGACCGCAGCGGTCGCGCGCCTTCATCCCCTGGGCCGGGCTCTGCCTCCTGCTCTGGGCTTCCGCGATCTGGCTTCTCGCGCAGCCGATGGACATGCGCGGCATGGCGAGCTGACAATGGCGGTGATGGCCGAAACCGGTCCGGCGGACTCTCCTCCTCGCCTTCCTGCTCGGTGCCCTGCCGGTCCACGGTCACTCGGGACCCCCCTTCCCGATCCTGGTCGACCAGCGGGTCGGCCCCTACGTCGCCTCGGTCTGGACCGATCCGGACATCGGGACGGGCACCTTCTTCGTGATCCTGGAGGCGCCGAAGGGGGAAGCCTGCCGGCGAAGGCGGCGGTGCGGATCGGCGTGCAACCGGTGTCGAAGCGGCTGCCGGAGGTCCTCTACGAGGCCGAGCCGCAGTCCGTCAAGGAGGGCGCGCGCTACTTCACCAAGGTGAAATTCGACCAAGGCGGGATGTGGCACACCCGCATCCTGATCGACGGCAGCGAGCTGAAGGCCGACGTCGAGCCCACGCCGGACGGCATCCTCGGCCCGTTCGCGTCGCTGGTCTACGCCCTGCCCTTCCTCGGCATCGGCTTTCTCTGGATCAAGGCCGCCCTGCGCCGGCGTTCGCCGGCGGCGCGCGCCGCGGTGACCGCCAGCTTCGTCGTCATCCCCTTCGCTTCATGGCTGCCGATCGGGCAGTAGATCTTGTATTCGCCGGGCTGGAGCGTGACCTGGAGCTTGTCGGTTGCTCGAGGCGGCACGGGTTTCGTCAGGATCTCGTCCACCCCCGGCCCCTCGATCTTGAAGCTGTGGGTCTTTCTCCCCTCGTTGTGAAGTAGGAAGGTGGTCGGCCCGGCGGGGAGGGTGCGGGGCATCTCGACGGCGTACTCGCTCAGGCGGACCTCCACCGTGGCGGCCGCCTTTCCGCTCTCCGACTCCGCCGGCCGGACCACGGGGGTCGTCAGGCCGCAGAAGAGGACCACCATCGCAAAGACTCCGGCTGGCTTCATGGACTCTCTTTTCATGCGCGCCAGGATAGCAAAGCGTCCCGACCGCCTCTACGGGCAACCTCCTCAGATGGGATCTACGACAAGGGCCGGGGGCCTTGAATCCGAGGTCGGCCGGCCTCACGAGCGCCACTCTGCTCGTCCGCTTCTGCTCGATCAGTAATGGCTTCTCTGCCAGATCCTGGTTTGGTATAATCGCAAGAGAACCCCCAAACCACTCTGATAGTTACGCGTTATCAATGCCGCAGCCACCAAAAACTACAGTCGATCAAGTCGTGAGAGTCGCCCTTCCGGCGCGATTGGATGAATTTCGTACAGCGCTGGAGGAAGAGATTAAAGCAGCGAAACAGGCCAACTCAAGTCTGGTCCTTCTTACTGAGGGCCGTTTTGTCGCAATGATTTCCGGGAAGTTCCTCTATGAATTCGAGACTGCTTCAACGGTTCGGGTTCCGCCTGACACGCCTGGAGAGCTGATAATCGACGGGAGCGACACGACAGTCCAGATTACGGTCGTCTCTATTGAAGAGTTGACGGTGACCATTGCGAGCGAGGTAAAGTTTGGACTGGTACTCAAAAGTGCCAAGCTGCGCACGAACTTGACGATGCTGCTCAGGAAGTTAATCGATAGAATCGAGCAGAAGGCCGATCAAGTATGGCCTGCAGCAGAACGCTTGCTCGATGGTCACCCAGTAATGGGCGAGCCTCTGCCGCTGCCTCCGCTAAAGGATCTTGGCGGTAAGAATCTGAACACGGAGCAGCATTCAGCAGTGGAGAGCGCACTCGGTAGAAACATGACGTTCATATGGGGACCACCGGGAACTGGTAAGACTCAAACCATTGGCTCGATTGGACGCGAGTTGTTCGCACGGCAGCGCACCTTGTTGCTTGTTTCGCACACCAATGTTGCGGTGGACGAAGCACTGCATCGAATCGCATTGCTCTGCGCAGATAGCTTTACGGAAGGGGAGATCATCCGCATCGGAGAGCCAGTAAAGGCCGAGATGCAGCAACGCACAGACTTGATCTGCCATCACATCGCATCAAGGCGCTCGGAGGCGTTAAGAACGCAACGAGAGACTCTTGAAGAGGAAGGGCGGGCCGGCTTAGCCCGCTTGAAAGAGCTGGAGCGCCTCACAAGTGTCGTCGAGTGGGCGAATGAAGCTCCGGAAGACATTCGCGTGCTTCGCGACGCTGCGACCGAGAGCCTGAGGCTAGAGTCAGATGCTGCCGATACCAGGGAAGAACTTTCGGAGGCGGAAAAGGAAAGGCCTTTGTGGGAAGACCGCAGGATGGCCGCGGCGGATGCCCAGCTGTGCATTGATCAACGGGAGAAGCTGACCCAGGATAGAGCGGAAGTTAGAGAACGAAGGACTGCACTCGCTGACGAGTTGTTCAGAGTTCGCAAGGCCAAGGAGGAGGCCGAGCGCATTCTTGCGTGCGCTAGCGAGGCCGAGCCTCTACGCCAACGATATGCGAGGCTTCCAGCGTTGCATGTGTTAGAGCACGAAGAGCGGCAAGCTGCTAGCCATGAGGCTGCTTGTTCTAATGCTCTTGCGAGGGCAGAGAGAGAGCTTGGTAAAGCTACTGAGGTTCTTCTCCAAGCGGAAAGCATGGGCAAAGTTCGGCGACTTTGGCACCAACTGCCTGATCCCATAGAGCAAGCTCAATTGGTTGCACAGGCTAGCCTGGAGCTCGAGTCGGCTAGGCAAGCTCTCGAACTAGCGGGCCGCGCTAAAGCTAACGCAGAAAACCGGCGACAAGAATCGGAGCAACTCGGCAATGCCCTAAGGCAATTTATCAACATCCCCCCGCTAGGTCAGCATGAGTCGGTCTGTAAGAAGCTAGAAGCACTAGAATCCACGACGCTCCGCAGGGTCGCGGATTGTGATGAGCAACTGAGGCGTGGCTATGAGGGCTTCAGTCGTTGCGATGAACAGCTTAATATATTTACGGAAACATACGGCGTTAAGCCGCATGAGCTGGTTCAGCAGGTGGACATTTTTTATAAGCGCATAGAGCACCTATCTGAGAAGCAGCAAATAACCCGAGCTCTCGCCAGAAAAAAGAAAATTGCGTTG
The DNA here is from genome assembly GCA_963761645.1 of uncultured Acidobacteriota bacterium. Taxonomy (GTDB): domain Bacteria; phylum Acidobacteriota; class Thermoanaerobaculia; order Multivoradales; family UBA5704; genus DATARR01. The sequence continues at coordinate 78,539 of CAVXIG010000018.1, read as the reverse complement.
GAAGCACAGATGCGCGATCTGCTCGCCGCTCTACGACAAGTGCACCTGAGCAGCACAGATGACGCACCGTGTGCCGAGATGCTTGCAGCCATTGAGCGAGCGTTCGATGACGCCATTGCGGTGGCTCGGGATCATCCTTACGAGCAACTTGTCTCCGAACGGAACAGGTTGAGTTCCCGCATTTCTTCGATCAAGGAGGCGGTTGCGGCTATAGATGACCAACTAAGTCATGTCGAGCAGGACATAATACTGAATGCGCGTGTCATCGCCACAACACTCACGCGGGCGTTCATGCGAGACGTATTGCAGCGGCGGCAATTCGATACTGTTCTATGTGACGAGGCTTCGATGGCTCCGATTCCGGCGCTTTGGGCAGCCGCGACACTGGCTGCCGAGTCAATCGTCGTTGTTGGCGACTTCCTTCAACTTCCTCCCATTGTTCAGTCTGAAAATACCATCGCGAAGAGGTGGTTGGGGCGGGATGTATTTGAGGCTAGCGGAGTGCAAAAGGCCTACGAACGGAAAAAGCCACCCGCCTTCTTTCTCCCATTAAGGCGGCAGTTTCGGATGCACCCTGCGATCTCGGATGCCCCGAATCACCTCATTTACGGCGGAACCCTAATCGATGAAGAGGAAGTGTCAAAGCCTGAAGCCGATGACAAGTTGCTCTCATGGTATGAAAATAAGTGGGGTTTCGACCAGCCGCTCCTGATGGTCGATACGTCCAGAACTGAAGCATGGAACAACAAGTCGCACAATAGCCGCTTGAATTTTTTATCTGCCATGCTCGCGGTGCGCATCGCGAACGCCGTACTACGCTGCGACCGATCTGCCTTGGGGCCAGCAGACGCGCGGCGCATCTTTATCATTACGCCCTATCGTCCTCAGGCAGCACTCATCAATCTGCTGCTTCAAGACGAAGGTATCAGCGGTGAAGTGCAGGCGAGCACAGCCCATAGTTGTCAGGGTGGAGAGGCCCAGCTCGTCATAATCGATCTTGTAGTGGACCAGCCGCATTATGCCACTAGTCTGACGAGCACCGCAGCGGCTTCCAGTACCCGCCGCTTGCTCAACGTTGCAATCACGCGAGCAAAGCGGCGGCTGGTAGTGCTCGGGAATTTCTCGTGGCTCCAACTGAAAGGCCGCGGCAGTTTCGTGGGTGGCGAGTTGCTGCCATATCTTTTGAGGAAGCATCAAGCCACTCCGGCAGAAGAGATCTTGGCAGCCACAGGAGCCAAGGGGAAAACGCGGACAATCTGGGCTGTGGAGGCGCACTCTGAGTTGGGGAAATTGGTCGATCTTGCAAAGAAGCAGATTATTTTGATGTCTCCAAAGGTCTCAGCCTTCGCACTTGCGGCACTTATGCCGAATCTGTTCGCTGCATGCCTGCGAGGTGTCGATCTTTTGCTGGTAATTCGACCTCTTCATGAGGGCGAAGCGTACTCTCTTGCCGAAAAGGCTGAGATCACAGGCCAAATCCGCCAACTTCGTGAAGTTGGTGCAGCGGTCATCTTTAAGTCAGCCATGCATGAAAAATTTGGTCTAATAGATCACAGGGTGGTTTGGGCAGGAACATTTTCTCTTCTGGCCAACAATCAGGATGGCGTGATCGAGGGGCGAGGCCAGGTGACTGACCCACGCCGTTTGGGGTTATACGAGGAGTTAATAGATTGTCTCGGTTTGGAGCACCTATTCTCCGCGATTGCCGAAGGCCAGACCCAATGCCCCATCTGCGCAGGCGATATGTGGATGGCTGATACCAGTCCAAAGTCTGATAAGCCCTTTTATTGGAAATGCGCCGTAAAGGATTGCTATTCACGTAGTCTCAACGAGCCGCCAGTTGCTGCTGGCATGACTGCCTTCGCTTGTGGAGGGCGTCCGGCTCTTGACTACTGGGGCAATGACCCAATCTGGGTCTGTGACTGTGGGAAACGGCATCGATGCCGAATTAAGAAGTCGCACCTGAGTTTACCGAAGATGTGGGCACTGGTTCCCAGGCATCGTCGCAATCGTTTGCTTCGTGAACTCGGCATGACTTCCGCAGATCTTCTGCGACAGGCTGATAGTTAATTTTGAACAAGGCGTGCATACGATCTGGCACGAGATCCAAGATAATGAGCCCATCAACTAAGATCCGGCGCATGGCCGAAGAAAAAAGCCGCCACCTCGTGCTCCTCGGAGATTCGATCTTCGACAATGGCGCCTACACCGGCGCGGAGCCGGATGTCATCAATCACCTGCGCGCGATCCTGCCCGCCGGATGGACGGCCACCCTGTGCGCGGTCGATGGCAGCACCACCCTGGATGTCGCGGCACAGCTTTCGCGGGTGCCGCGGGAGGCGTCCCATCTGGTGGTCTCGGTCGGCGGCAACGACGCCCTGCTCAACAGCGACCTGCTGGAGACCGAGGTCCAGTCGACGGCGGAAGCGCTGGAACTGTTCGACGAGCGATTGCAGACGTTCGAGAGGAGCTACCGGCAGGCGATCGGGGCGGTGCTCGGCCTTGGCCGGCCGACGGCGGTCTGCACCATCTATAACGGGAACCTGCCGGACCCGCGGCAGGCAGGAGCCGCCCGGGTCGCCCTGATGATGTTCAACGACGTGATCTTCAGGATCGCGACCGAGCACCGGCTCCCCGTCGTGGACCTGCGTCTGGTCTGCACCGAGCCCGAGGACTATGCCAACCCGATCGAACCGTCCGGGCAGGGGGGCGCGAAGATCGCCCGCGCCATCGCCGAGAGCTGTATTACTATTTCAGCCTGAGCGAATCGTCGCTCTCGGAAAGCAGGAGGAATCCATGGTCAAGAAGCTCTTCGCAATCGCCGCCCTCGTCTGCGGGGTCGGAGTCGCCGCCTCGGCGCCGGCTCCGGCGATCGACTTCATCTGCAGTTGCAATCTCTGCACGAACTCCACGAGCAGCCTGGGATGCCGGGATCTGAAACACGGCGGGTTCACCTCCTGCGGCCAATACCACGTCAAGTACTGCCCGTAGCGGCCCCGGAACGGAAAAGGCGGGGACCTGAGTCCCCGCCTTTTTGCTTCTCGTTTTTTCTTCTCAATACTCCGTGACTAATGCGGCGCGCCGCCGACCGGCGGCGGGGGCACGACGACCTTCCTGGGCGGGTTCTTCTGGAGCTGGTCCAGAAGGTACTTGACGCCCCGCTCGAGGCTCGGGTCCTCGCCCCGGGCCAGGGCGTCCGGGGCGTCGATCACTTCGATGTCCGGCGAGACGCCCTCGTTCTCGACCGCCCACTTCCCCTCGGTGGTGAGGATGCGGAAGGTGGGCACGGTGAGGGTGCCGCCGTCCACCAGGGGCGGGTTGCCCGAGAGGCCGGCGAGGCCCCCCCAGGTGCGGGTGCCGATCAGCGGCCCGAGCTTCATCTCCCGGAAGTAGTAGGGGAAGGCGTCGCCGCCCGAGCCCGCCTGGCCGTTGATCAAGGTCACCTTCGGTCCGTTGTTGGCGAACTGCGGCGTTGGATTGGCGACGCCCGTGCGGCCGACGAAGTAGTTCAGCAGCGGCCGGGAGATCAGCGCGATCATCCGGTCGGGGATGAAGCCCCCCTGGTTATAGCGGTCGTCGAAGACCTGGGCGTCCTTGCTGGCGAGCGGATAGAAGTACTTGAACAGCTCGCGGTTGCCGGCGACGGCGGTGTCCGGCAGGTGGATGTAGCCGATGCGGCCGCCCGAGAGCTTCTCGACCTTGGCGCGGTTGGCCTGCACCCAGTCGAGATAACGGAGGTTCTGCTCGTTGTCGACGGGCCGGACCCTCTCCTCGCGCGCCCCCTGGGTGGAGGGCTTGCCGTTCACCAGCAGGGTGAGCACCCGGTCGGCCTTCCCCTCCAGCAGGCGGTAGAAGTTGTCCACACCCTTGGTGGTCTGGCCGTCCACCGCCAGGATGTAGTCCCCCCTCTCGACGTGGACGCCGGGCTCGGTCAGCGGCGAGCGGAAGCTCGCGTGCCAGTTCTCCCCCGGGAAGATGTGATCGACCCGGAAGTAGCCGGAAGGATCGGCCACGATCTCCGCGCCGAGCAGGGCGCCTTCGACCCGCTTGGGCGCCGGCGCGTTGCCCGGCTGCACGTAGGCGTGACCGACCGAGATCTCGGCGCCGATCTCGCCGAGCAGGTAGTCGAGGTCGGACCGGTTGGACATGTAGGGGAGCATCTGGGCATAGCGGTCCCGGATGCCCAGCCAGGCCACGCCGTGGAGGTTGGGATCGTAGAACCAGTCGCGGAAGATCCTCCAGGCGTCCACGTACTCCTGGCGCCACTCCTCGCGGGGCTGGATGCGCAGGGTCAGCTTCTCCAGGTCGAGCTTGCCGTCCCCCGGCTTCTGCCCCGGCCGGGCGTCGACGATGCTGTAGCTGTCCCGCTGCTGGTAGATGATCTTCTTGCCGTCGGCGGAGAGGTCGTAGCCGGCGATGCCGTCGACGACCGCGTCCTCCTTGCGGTCCTTGAAGCTGAACACGCGGAGCGACTGCGGACCGCCGCCACCGCCGCCGGCACCGCCGCGCAGGAAGAAGACGGAGTCGGCGTTGGCGGTGAGCCCCTGGTAGTTGCCCGGGGGGGCCGGCAGGGCGCGGACCCGCTGCTCGAAGCCGTCGAAGTCGATCTTGACCCGCACCCCTGATTTCGGCGCCTTGTCGGGCTTGTCGCCGGCGGCTTCGTCGGCGACCTTCTGGGCCGCGGCCTTGGCGTCGGCCTTGGCCTCGTCCTTGGACGCGGTCGCCGCCGCCTCCTCCGGCTTGGGGGTCTCCTCGTCGCTCTCGGGCAGCAGCAGGGGCGGTCCCTCCTTGGAGAGCAGCCCCACATAGACCCGGGTGGGGTTGGTGTAGACGTAGTCGAACTCGTAGCCGCTGAAGGTCAGGTTGTAGTCGCGGTTGGACAGGAAGTAGAGGTAGTGCCCCTTGGGATCCCAGGTGGGCTCGGCCTCGGCGGTCAGGTCGCTGGTGAGCTGGCGGGCCATGCCGCCGTCGAGCTCGTAGACCCAGATCGAGGGGAACTGGTTCTCCCCTATCTTGGTGTAGGCGAGATAGCGGCTGTCGGGGGACCACTTGTAGTCCCGGATGTCGCCGCGTATCCCGCGGTCGGCGTCGGTCACCTTGCCGGTGGCGGCGTCCACCCAGCGCAGCCGGCTGTTCTTGTCGCCGAACGCGAGCTTCCTGGAGTCGGGGGACCAGGCGAGGGGGAAGCGCCAGGTGTTGCCGTCAGTGGTGACCCGCCGCTCCGCGCCCGAGCCGTCGGCCGGCCGCAGCCAGACCTCGTACTCGCCGGAGCGGTCGGAGAGATAGGCGACCCAGCGGCCGTCGGGCGACCAGGTGGCGGCCACCTCCCGCACCCCCGGGGACTGGGTGAGATTGCGGATCTCCCCCTTCTCGGCCGGCACCGAGAAGACGTCGCCGCGGGCGGTGAGCAGGGCCCGCTTGCCGGTCGGGGAGAGGGTCATCGCGTCGATGTCCTCGGCGACGTTCTTGAAGTAGGGGAGGGTCTTCGGCAGGTCCCCCTCGACCCGGATGGGGATCCGGCCGCTCTTCCCCGAGGCGGGATCGAAGAGATAGATCGAGCCGCCATCCTCATAGACCAGGCGCCGGCGGTCGGCGCTGCTCGGCCAGTAGACGTCGAAGGTGTCGTGGTTGGTCACCCGGCGGACGGCCTTGGTCTTCGTGTCGTAGGCGAAAAGGTTGTTGACGGTGGTGCTCCCCACCTTGTCGCGGTCGGAGACGAAGTAGACGGTGTCGCCGATCCAGACCGGCATGTAGTCGTTGGCCGGGTTGCTGGTGATCTGCTCGGCGGTGTTCGCCTTGAGGTCGTAGATCCAGAGCTCGGGGGCGCGGCCGCCGCGGTAGTGCTTCCAGGTGCGGAACTCCCGCATGATGGGAGCGAAGACATAGCGGTTGCCGTCCGGCGAGAGGACTCCGGCCGAGCCCTCGCGGATCGCCAGCGGGGTCTCCATCCCCCCGGCCGCGGGGATCAGGTAGGGCCGGGCGTTGCGCTCGCTGTAGGGGGTGCGGTGAGCGTTGAAGAGGATCTGCTTGCCGTCCGGGGTCCAGCCCAGGACCTGGTTATCGAAACCGCCGCGGGGCGGGATCACCCCCACGTCGTTGTGGAAGGTGAGCTGCCGCGGCGAGCCGCCGCCGACCGGGATGACGTAGACCTGGCGGGTGCCGGTGTACTGGCCGGTGAAGGCGATCGATTTGCAGTCGGGCGAGAACTTGGGAGAGAGCTCGTCCCCCTCTCCCGAGGTCAGCCGGCGGGCCGTGCCGCCCCCGGCGTCGACCAGCCAGACGTCGGCGCCATAGACGAAGGCGACGGTATTGCCACAGATGTCGGGGTAGCGCAGGAGGCTGCGTCTCCCCCTGGGGTTGCGCGGCGGCCAGCCCCGGCAGGAGCAGCAGGAGGGCCGCCATCCAGATCGATCTACGCACGAGGTCTCCTTTCAAAAAGACACAGTCTCTCCCGGAGAGTTCTACGGGAGGCTCATCAGGAAGTTTTCGCGCCGGCGTCCGGCTTCGGCAGCGTCAGCTGCACCGTCGGCGCGGCGGACGCCAGGGCGATCCCCTCGCGCTCGAAGGCCCGCAGCAGCCCGAGGTTGATCGCCTGCTGCCGGTCCATGAAGGCGTTGTAGTCGGGGGTCAGGATCCAGTAGACCGCCTCGAAGTCGAGGGACGAGGCGCCGAACCCCTTGAAGTGGGCGCGGTCGAAGCGGGTGAGGTCCTGCCCCTCGACCAGCGCGCGGATCACCCCGGGGATGCGCTCGACGGCGTCCGGCGGGGTGTCCTGGGGGACGCCGAAGGCGAGGACGGCCCGGCGCTCGGCCAGCCGCCGCCAGTTGTGGATGCGGCTCTTGAGCAGGTCGCTGTTGGCGAACACGAGCTGCTCGCCCGAGACGGCGCGCAGGCGGGTGGTCTTGAGGCCGATGCTCTCGACCGTGCCGGTCAGGGTGTCCACGGTGATCGCGTCGCCGATCACGAACGGCTTGTCGAGGACGATCGAGAGCGAGGCCAGCAGGTCGCTGAGGACGTTCTGGAGGGCGAGGGCGACCGCCACGCCGCCGATCCCGAGGCCGGTGATCAGGGCGGTGACGTTGACGCCCAGGTTGTCCAGCGCCATCAGCAGGAGGAGCGCCCAGAGGACCAGCTTGGCGACGAAGCGGAGGACGCCCGCGAGGGCCACCGAGGTGGGGTCCTGGTCCATCCGCCGCCGCTGGCGGGCGAGCCAGAAGTCGATGGCGACCGAGGACCAGAGGGCGATCTGCAGGAAGACCGCCACCTCGGCCAGGCCGCGGAGGGTCCTCTCCTGCCGGGGCTGCAGGGTGATGTACAGGCTTCCGAAGTAGAGGGCGACGACGGCGACCACCAGCAGCTGCGTGCGCCGGCCGAGGCTGACGACGAGGTCGTCGAGGCCGTTCGCGGTCCGCTCCGCCCGCCTTCCCAGCCAGCGGACGACGAGCTCGCGCAGGCCCAGCAGCGCCAGGAAGACGGCGGCGGCGATCCCGAGGGCGATCAGCACGGGCGGAATCAGAAGAACCGGCGCAGCAGGTTGAGGATCAGGGTGAGCAGCAGGGAGATCAGGATCATCGAGGTGATGGGGAAGAAGATCTTGACGTTCCCGCGATCGATGCGCACGTCCCCCGGCAGGCGGCCGACCCAGGAGAGGGCGCCGGACCAGACCAGGACGCCGACGACGATCACGGCGACGCCGAGCGCGACGAGAAGAAGTCCGAAGGGGCGTGATCCCATGGTCGAAAGTGCTCGCTCAGAAACCGGCAAGGACCGCCCGGGGCTTGCGGCGGCCGTGCGAGTGATGCTATCACTCCCCGTCGCCTGGGCTCCCAAATGAGGCCACGCCTTCCATTTCGATCCAATTTCGAAGGGAAACCATCCGCATGCCGAACGAACACGTCAGCTTCTTTGACCAGGTCAACCGGAACTTCGACCGGGCCGCCGCCTACACCAGCCACCCCTCCGGCCTGCTCGAGATCATCAAGACCTGCAACAGCGTCTACCATTTCACCTTCCCCCTCGAGCGCGACAACGGCGAGGTCGAGGTGATCCACGCCTGGCGCGCGGAGCACAGCCACCACAAGCTCCCCACCAAGGGCGGCATCCGCTACAGCCTCGACGTCAACGAGGACGAGGTGATGGCGCTCGCCGCGCTGATGACCTACAAGTGCGCGGTGGTCGACGCTCCGTTCGGCGGCGCCAAGGGGGGCATCCGGATCGACGGCAAGAAGTACAGCAAGCATGAGCTGGAGCGCATCACCCGGCGCTACACCTTCGAGCTGGTCAAGAAGAACTTCATCGGCCCCGGCATCGACGTGCCGGCGCCGGACTTCGGCACCGGCCCGCGGGAGATGGCCTGGATCGTCGACACCTACACGGCCCTGGCGAACGACAAGCTGGAAGGCGCGGCCTGCGTCACCGGCAAGCCGATCGCCCAGGGGGGCATCCGGGGGCGGACCGAGGCGACCGGCCGCGGCGTGGCCTTCGTCACCCGCGAGGTCTGCAGCGTCGCCGAGGACATGAAGGCGCTCGGCCTGTCGCACGGGATCGCGGGCAAGCGGGTGGTCGTCCAGGGGCTCGGCAACGTCGGCTCCTACGCCGCCACCTTCCTGCAGGAGATGGGGGCGACGATCGTCGGCCTGCTCGAGTTCGACGGCGGGATCTACGACCCGAAGGGGATCGACGCCCAGGCGGTCGTGAACCAGTGGAACGCCCTGCGCCGGGGTGAGAAGTCGATGCAGAAGCTGGTCCTTCCCGACGGCATCCAGAAGCTGGCCAACCCCGCGGACGGGCTGGAGCTCGACTGCGACATCCTGATCCCGGCGGCGCTGGAGAACCAGATCACCGACGACAACGTCGCCCGGATCAAGGCCAAGATCATCGTCGAGGGCGCCAACGGGCCGGTGACCAGCGGCGCCAGCGAGGCGCTGGACGGGCGCGGCGTGCTGGTCGTCCCCGACCACTACGCCAACGCCGGCGGCGTGCTGGTCTCCTACTTCGAGTGGCTGAAGAACCTCGCCCACGTCCGCTTCGGCCGCCTGGAGAGGCGGTTCGAGGAGCAGGCCTACCGGCGCATCCTCGAAGCCATCGCGGTGCGCACCGGCAAGTCGTTCTCGGACGACGAGCTCAGGGCCCTCGCCCACGGCGCCGACGAGGCGGACCTCGTCCACTCCGGCCTCGAGGACACGATGGGACCCGCCTACCACCGTCTGCGCGAGATCCGCGCCCAGCACAAGGTGGACCTGCGCACGGCGGCCTTCATCGAAGCCATCAACAAGATCGCGATCTGCTACCAGGATCTGGGGATCTTCCCGTAAGACTCAGCCCTTCGATGGCGGAACACAGGGCGGGGACAAGTCCCCGCCCTTTTCGCTTCTACAGAATCCGCAGCCCCGAAGCCGCCTCCGGCCTGCCCGCCGCACCCGCCGCGAAATCCCGCAGCCGCACCGGCAGGCGGCGCGAGCCCCAGGTGCCCGGGGCGGCCTGGAAGCGGCCGGCGCAGGGGGTGCCGCAGGCGGCGCAGGCCCCTTCGGGGGTGAGGTTCCACGCCGTGAGCACGAACCAGTCGCGGCCGACCAGGCGCTCGCCGCAGGCGTGGCAGGCGGTGCTGCCGCCGTCCTCGTCGTGGACGTTGCCGGTGTAGGCGTAGCGCAGGCCGTTGGCGAGCGCGATCCGGCGGGCCCGGGCGAGGGTCGACGGCGGGGTGGGCGGCTTGTCGAGCATCTTGTAGTCGGGATGGAAGGCCGTGAAGTGGACCGGCACGTCCGGCCCGAGCTGGTCGGCCACCCAGCGGGTCATCCGGTCGAGCTCGGCGTCGGAGTCGTTCTCGCCGGGGATCAGCAGGGTGGTGATCTCGAACCAGACGTCGGTCTCGTGCTTGAGATAGGTCAGCGTGTCGAGCACCGGCCCCAGCTCGGCGCCGCAGATCTTGCGGTAGAAGTCCTCGGTGAACCCCTTGAGGTCGACGTTGGCGGCGTCCATGTGGCGGAAGAACTCCTCCCGCGGCTCGGGGCAGATCTCGCCGGCGGTCACCGCCACCGTGCGGATTCCGTGCTCGTGGCAGGCGGCGGCGACGTCGATCGCGTACTCGTGGAAGATCACCGGGTCGTTGTAGGTGAAGGCGACGCTGGCGCAGCCGAGCCGCCGGGCGGCCTGGGCGATGACCTCGGGGGTGGCCTGATCGGCCAGGGTGTCGAACTCGCGCGACTTGCTGATGTCCCAGTTCTGGCAGAACTTGCAGGCCAGGTTGCAGCCGGCGGTGCCGAAGGAGAGCACGGGCGTGCCGGGCAGGAAGTGGTTCAGGGGCTTCTTCTCGATCGGATCGACGCAGAAGCCGCTCGACCGCCCCCAGGTGGTGAGCACGATCTGGTCGTTCTCGCGGGCCCGCACGAAGCAGAGCCCCCGCTGCCCCTCGAGCAGCTTGCAGAAGCGCGGGCAGAGATCGCACTGGATGCGGCCGTTCTCGAGCGCGTGCCAGTACTTGGTGGGAACGGTGTCGCCGGTGACGGGTGCGTCTTTCATGCTGGTAAAGCTCCTACCCCTGGAAACGCGAGGAGCGGGGGAGGGAATTCCTGCGACCGTTCCCGTCGAAAAGGCGCCTTACTGCCCCGCTCGGCTCCGCCGCCGTGGTCGCCAGCGCCTTCAGCTCCGCGAGCGACCGCATCGCCCCGCCCCGCACCACGTAGCGCACCTTGCGCAGGTTGGCGATGTCGGCGGTGGGGTCGGCGCCGACGATCAGGAGGTCGGCGAGCTTGCCCTTCTCGACGGTGCCGAAGTCCTTGGCCCGCCCCATGGCGGTGGCGCCGCCGCGGGTGGAGGCGGTCAGGACCTGGAGCGGGGACAGGCCGGCCGCCTGCATGGCCTCCATCTCGGCGTAGACCGAGGGGCCGTGCAGGGTCAGCGGGTTGCCGGCGTCGGTGCCCATGGCGATCGGGATGCCGGCGTCGAGGACCCGCTTGAGGTTGGCGGCGGCGAGGCGCTGCCCGTCGTTGACCCGGGTCTCCAGGGCCTTGATGCGGTCGGCGGAGACCGGCGCCGTCGTCGCCTGCGCCGTCTCGGCGACCTTGGCGCGGGTGAGCGGATCGACGCAGCCGTTGGGATCGTCCACCGCCGGCGCCTGATGCCGGGCGGCGCCGGTGTACATCCGGTAATAGCCGCTGAAGACGGTGAGGGTGGGGCAGTAGATCGCCCCGCTCTTCTTCGCGAGATCGAGGAACTCGTCGTCCACCGGCTTGTCGCCGACGCTGTGGACCAGCAGCTTCGCCCCCGCCCGCAGCGCCTCCTTGGCCTCGGCGAGGCCGGTGGCGTGGACGATCAGCGGCAGGTTGCGCTCGCGGGCCGCCGCTCCCGCGGCCTGGACGGCGGGCGCGGACTTCTCGACCGGATGGTCCTTGTCGACGATGTACCAGACCTTGACCGCCGCGGACCCCCGCTCGGCCAGGTAGCGGACGCCGTCGCGGGCGCTCTCGGCGTCGGCGAGGAGCATGAACTGCCGCTCGGCGGGGAGGTTGAGCCAGTGGTCGATGGTCGACAGCAGCGGTCCGGCGGCGGCGATCCGCGGCACCTCGAGGTCGGGCTCGGCCCAGGCCGGCAGGCCGAGGGTCCAGGCGTAGCCGCCGACGTCGAACACCGCCGTCACCCCGGAGCAGAGATAGCTGCGGCCGAAGCGCTCGGGGTGGCGCGCGAGGTCGGCGATGGTCTTGTCGTAGGGGTGGCGGTCGCGCACGTCGAGGGAGTCCGGGCGGCCGTCCGCCCAGCCGGTCTGCGAGAAGTGGACGTGGGCGTCGACCAGGCCGGGGGTGATCCAGAGGCCGGAGACGTCGGTCGCGTCCACTCCGGAGGGCACCGGGCAGGCGGCGCGCGGACCGGCGCAGTCGATCTTCCCTTCGCGGAGCACCACCACGGCGTCGCGGACCGCGGCGGCGCCGGTGCCGTCGACCAGCGTGGCGCCGACCAGCGCGCGCGGCGGCGGCGGCACGCCGGGGAGGCTGGAGAAGGCGGTGGAGACGGCGATCTTCCAGCCTTTGCCGGGGGTCTTGACGAACAGCCGCTCGGAGAGCCCGGCGTCCTCCCGGCCGCCGTAGCGGACGCGGTAGCGGTAGGTGGCGTAGACGATGCCGGGCTGGACCGGGGTCAGGTGGATGTCGTCGGCCTCGATGTGGTCGGGCCACCCCTGGCCGGCCGAGGCGGCGAGCCCGGCGTAGCCGAGCTCGAACCCTTCCGCGCCGGTGCGCGCCAGGCGCTCCGATTCGAGATAGCAGGAGAGGTAGGCGTCGCGGTCCTTGTCGCGGATCGCTTGCAGATTTTTCTCGAAGACGGCCCGGGCCGCGGCAAGATCGGCCGTGGCGGCGCCAGGCTCCTGGCCGCGCAGGGCGGGAAAGGCGGCGGTCAGCAGGACCGCCAGCAGCGCGCCCGCCCGGCGCGCGATCCGGATTCTCACCATGGCGTCTCCCTCCTTCGTGGCTCCCTCGTGAACGGGGCTCCTATGGTAGCAGCGCCGGGGCAGACGTCTTGCATTGAATAGACCGCCATAGTCGGCTAGGATCAGCAGCCTAAGATCAAAGAAACTTTGGCCGCCAGAACAAGCATGACTTCGATCGAACCGTCCTATCGCCGCTCCTCGGGGCTGGTCGACGTCCTGGACCGCGTCCTGGACAAGGGACTCGTCATCGCCGGGGACATCCGGATCTCCCTGGCGGAGGTCGAGCTCATCACGATCCGCATCCGCCTCCTCGTCTGCTCGATCGACAAGGCGGAGCAGATCGGCCTCGACTGGTGGCGCCAGGATCCCAATCTTTCCGTGGCCGCCCGGCGGCTGACGGTCGAGAACGACCTGCTGCGGGAGCAGGTGCGGGCACTGGAAGAACGAGTTGCCGCGCTGGCGTTGGAAACCGAGCGCCGGGCGCCGCGGGCCCGAGCTCCGCGGTCTGAAAAAAGTTGAGCCCCAGGGGGTAATTGAACATGCCGGTTGAAAGAGCTTCCGGTGGCACCAGTCTCATCGACGTCCTGGACCGGGTCCTGGACAAGGGCATCGTGATCGATGCCTGGGTACGGGTCTCGCTGGTGGGCATCGACCTGCTCACCGTCGAGGCGCGCGTCGTGGTGGCGTCCATCGACACCTACATCAAATACTCGGAAGCGGTCTCGCAGGTGCCTTCGGTGTCGCGTCCGTCGGCGCTCGAGGCGCGCACGTCCGAGGACCTCCTGGCGGAGAACGCCTCTCTGCGGGCCCAGCTCGCCGCCTCGATATCGCGCGAGCATGTGCCGGTCCGCAGGACCCGGTCGACGCCCGAAAGTCTAGGCTGTCGTGGTCAGCCTCGCCCACCTCGACGTGCTCCCTCCTCCGCGGCCGCGGGGCGGGGGCACCGGTTCCAAGGCGAAGCTCGGGCTGGTCAGCGCCCTGCTCGCCGAGGAGGACGCGCGCCCCTGCGCCGTGGTGGCCCTGCGCTGGCTGGTGCGTCACGCCGGGGTGGAGCGGGCCGTCTGCGCGGTGGCCGACAGCGAGAGCGGCCGCCTGATCGGCCTGACCGGGATCGGAGTGCCGGCCGCTTCGGTCGACGCCTTCAGCCTCGACCTCGGAGACCGCACCCATCCGCTGGTGGTCGCCCTCTCCGGGGGCGAGCCGGTGGTCTTCCCCGACTCCAGCCAGCCGCTGCTGCGCGCCGCTCGAGACCCCCCTGGGCAACCTCTCGTTTCACGCCGTGCCGCTCGGCAGCTCCAGGGAGGAGATCGGCCCCGGCCTGCTGCTGCTGACCGGCCTCGCGGACGGGCCGGTCTCCGACGACGTGCTCTGGGTCGCCGAGCTGCTGGGCGTCCGCCTGGCCTCGCTCTGGTACCGCCGCGCCCAGACCGAGGAGCGGCGGCACAAGCGGGAGCGGAGCTGGCTGTTCTCGATCATCAACGCCGTCACCGATCCCATCCTGCTGACCGACGCCGACGGCCGCATCCTGGTGGCCAACGCCGGGGCCGAGATGCTGCTGACCGCCGGCGAGGACAAGCGCGAGGGGTGGCGCCGGGCGGTGGCCCTCAACAACATGCTCTTCTCGGCCTCGCTGTTCACCAACACGCAGCGGCCCCACCCGCCGGGAGCTGCTGCTGGTCGACCCCTCGGAAGGGCGGGACCTCCTGTTCGAGGTGCTGAGCACGCCGGTGCCGATCCGCCTCGGCGAGACCGGGCTGGTCTCGGTGCTGCGCAACGTCACCGACCTGCGCCGGGCCACCGAGGAGATCGAGGAGAACTACCGCCGGCTGCGGGTGGCCGAGGCCGCCACCCGCGCCGAGCGCGACCGCCTCGACCTGATCCTCAACTCGGTGCTCGACCCTATCCTGGTCACCGACGCGGAGGGGAACATCGCGCGCATGAACCCGCCCGCCGAGCGCATGTTCACCTTCCCGCCGGGCAAGCGCAACGTCGAGGTGGAGCGGCGCGTGCGGACCAACGACGCGGTCTTCACCTCGTTCGTCTCCAGCCTCTACGCCGGCCAGGCGCGGCACTGGCGGCGCAGCCTGAGCCTGATCGATCCGCAGACCGGGGCCATCGTCCCGGTCGAGGCGATCTCGGGCAAGGTGGCCTCCAAGCACGGCGAGGAGACGGCGATCGTCACCATCCTCCACGACCTCACCGAGGCGGAGGAGAAGGCGCGCCTCTACGAGCAGGTCAAGCGCCACTCGGACGAGCTGCGCGAGCGGGTCCGCGAGGCCACGGCCGAGCTCGCCGAGCAGAACGAGCTGCTGCGCCGCCAGGCCTTCCAGCTCGAGCAGGCCTCGGCGATGAAGTCGCAGTTCCTCGCCAACGTCTCGCACGAGCTGCGCACGCCGCTCAACGCCATCATGGGCTACACCCACCTGATGCTGGAGGGGGTGTCGGGCGAGATGACGCAGGCCCAGCACGACAAGCTGGGGCGCGATCGACGCCAACGCCCGCCACCTGCTCGCCGTCATCAACGACCTCCTGGACATCGCCCGCATCGAGTCGGGCAAGATGCCGGTGCAGATCGAGCGCGTCCTCCTCCCCGAGCTGATCGACGAGGTGATGACCGAGGTCGAGCCGGTGATCGCCGGCACCCGCCTGGCGGTGAACCGCATGCTGGCGCCGGAGCTGCCGGAGATCGAGACCGACCGCCAGAAGGTCAAGCAGATCGTGCTCAACCTGCTGTCGAACGCCCTCAAGTTCACCCCCGAGGGGTCGGTCGCCATCCGCCTGGAGCACGAGCGCGGGTCGGGCGAGATCCTGATCGCGGTCACCGACACCGGCATCGGCGTCGCGGAAGAGAACCAGAAGACGATCTTCGAGGCCTTCGAGCAGGCCAACAGCTCCTATGCCCGGCGCCAGGGTGGCACCGGGCTGGGCCTGTCGATCTGCCGCCGCCTCGCCCATACCCTCGACGGCCGCATCACCCTGGTCAGCCGGCTCGGAGAAGGGTCCACTTTCACCTTGTATCTACCCAGCAAGCCGAGGACGGCATGACCCGTGGAGACGCTACCCCCGCCCCGCTCGTGCTCGTGGTCGACGACGTCGATCACGGCCGCGAGATCTTTGCCGAATACCTGGAGTTCCGCGGGTTCCGCGTCGCCACCGCCGCCGACGGGCTGGAGGCCCTGGAGAAGGCGTTCGAGCTGCTGCCGGACGTCATCCTCATGGACCTCTCGCTGCCCGGCATCGACGGCTGGGAGGCCACCCGGCGCCTGAAGCAGGACGACCGCACCCGCGACATTCCGATCATCGCGCTGACCGCTCACGCGCTCGCCGCCGCCCACGACAAGGCGCGCGAGGTCGGCTGCAACGCCGTCGTGACCAAGCCCTGTCTCCCCAAGGACCTCGAGCAAGAGGTCCGCCGTCAGCTCGAGGCGAAGACCATCGAATGAGCAAAGCCGATAAGACCGACTCCCTGAAGAAACCGGCAAAGACGCCGGTGAAGACGCCCCTTGCCGCTAAAACGGCGAAGAAGGCCACGGCAGCTCCGCCCCCTGCCAAGAAAACGGCCACGGTGCCAACCCTGAAGGCAAAGCCCGCAGGGAAGGCTCCGGCCACCCCGGCGCGGAGACGGTGAAGCCGAAGAAGGCGGCCGCCAAGCCCCCCGCGCGGAAGCCGGAGCCGCGATCCGCGGCCGGCCCCGCCTCGGACCTGCTCGCCTTCCCGGCGGAGCCGTCCTCCCGCACCGGGCGGGCGCAGCGGCAAGTACGTCTACTGCATCATCCAGACGGGGGAGCCCCGCCGCTTCGGCCCGGTCGGCATCGGCAGCGAGCCCGCCGAGGTGCACACGGTCAACTACAAGGAGATCGCCGCCGTGGTCTCCGACACGCCGCTCGAGGTCTACGACCCGACGCGGGAAAACGTGCTCGCGCACGAGCGGGTCAACGAGGTCGTGATGCGCGACTTCACGGTGATCCCGATGTCCTTCAGCACCGTTTTCAAGACCTCTGAGGACATCGTCGAGCTGCTGCGCAGCGCCTACGACGCCTTCCGCGACGTGCTGGTCAAGATGCAGGACAAGCTCGAGTTCGGTCTCAAGGTGCTCTGGGAGCCCGAGACGATCATCGGCGAGATCGAGAAGGCCGACGAGAACCTCCGCCTGCTGCGGCAGGAGATCTCGAACCAGAAGGGCTCCACCTACTTCGCGCGCATGCAGTACGGCCGGCTCGTCGACTCGCTCCTCCAGGAGCGCTCGGAGAAGCTGGTCTCGGAGATCGTCGACACCCTGAGCGGCGTCTGCGTCGCCTCGCGCACCAACAAGCCGATCGGCGACAAGATGATCCTCAACGGCGCCTTCCTCGTCGCCCGCGACCGCGAGCCGGACTTCGACGCCGCGGTCAAGGAGATCGACGCCCGCTACGAGAACCTGATCTTCAAGTACACCGGCCCCTGGCCGCCGTACAACTTCGTCAACATCCGGCTGAAGCTCGAGCGCGCCTCGGAAGCCGAATAGCCGCCAACCTCCATCCATCTCATGATCATCCTCGACAGCCTCCTGATCGGCGGCATCAAGTTCGTCCTCGACAAGGTCGCCACAGCGGTCAACGAGGAGATGAACGACGAGGGGTCGCTGCGCGAGGAGCTGCTGGCCGCCCAGATGCGGGTGGAGCTGGGGGAGATGGACGAGGAGGATTTCGTGGCGCTGGAGAGCAGCATCCTCGCCCGGCTGCGCGAGATCCGCGAGGCCCAGCGCGGCGAGCCCAGCGGCGCCGTCTCCCTCGGCGGCGGCTTCGAGGTGGACGTCAGCTTCCGGGGAGGAGACGAGGAATCGTAGGCACCCCCCTTCCTCCTCTCCGCCTGTTCGGCGGCAAGGGGGGCGTCGGCAAGACCACCTGCGCCGCCGCCGCCGCTCTCGCCGCCGCCAGTTTCTCCGTCAGATCGGGCCGCCGCGTCCTCGTCGTCTCCACCGATCCCGCCCCTTCCCTCGGCGACGCCCTGCGGGTGAGCCTCACGGCCGAGCCCACCCTCATTATCCACCCACCGTCACCCGCCGCGGCGCACTGCTCGCCGCCGAGCTCGCCGCCGGTCCGGCCGCTGGACGCTGGACGGAGGAGCACCGCGAGGCCCTGCGCGAGATCGCCGCCCGCGGCACCTACCTGGACGCCGAGGACGTGGACCGCTTCCTCGGCCTCTCGCTGCCGGGCGCCGACGAGCTGATGGCCTGGCTGGAGATCGCCGGCCTCGCGCGTGAGACCGCCTGCGACGAGGTATTTGACGAGGTCATCGTGGACGCCGCGCCCACCGCCCACACCCTGCGCCTGCTCGCCATGCCGGAGGCGCTGCGCCGGTTCGCCGGCGTCCTCGACCGCCTCCAGGAGCGCCACCGCTGGATGGCCGAGCGCTTCGGGCGCCTACCGGCCGGGGGAGGGCGAAGCCCTGATCGCCAGTCTCGAAGACCAGGGAAGGGAGATCGAGGAGCGGCTGCGCGACCCGGAACGCTGCCACGTCTTCTGGGTGATGCTCCCCGAGATCCTTTCGCTGGAGGAGACCCGCGACGCCCTGGCGGCCCTCGACGGCGCCGGCATCCCCGTGCGCGAGGTGATCGTCAACCGGGTCCTGCCGCCGGGAGGGGACGACTGCCCGCTCTGCCGCGAGCGGCACCGGGCCGAGGCGGCGGCGATCGCGGCGATCCGAGGAAGCTTTCGCGGGGCGGACGATCCGGTTTTTGCCCCAGGAGGAGAGCGAGCCGCGGGGGAAGGTGGCTTTGCGGCGGGTGGGGAGGGGGTTGGTGGGCCGCTCCTCCCCCTCCGGGAATCCTCAGCGCTTCAACCAAGGAAAGGCCCCGTCTCCACACCCCCTCTCCTCCCCTACCGGGAGAGGAGGAAAGAACCTGCGCCGGGCCCTTAATGGCTCGATGAGATCGCTCCTCCCGGCGTTCAGCTCCTCTTCTTCGGCGGCAAGGGGGGGGTGGGGAAGACCACCTGCTCGGCGGCCGTGGCGCTGGCGCTTGCGGAGCGGCGGCCGGCGGCGCGGGTGCTCCTGATCTCCACCGATCCCGCCCATTCTGTGGCCGACGTCCTGGAGGTCCCGCTCGGGGACGACGAGCGGGCGGTGCCCGGCGCCCCTCCGGGGCTGCGCGCCCGGGAGCTGGACGCCGGCCGCGCCTTTGCGGCGTGGCGCGACCGCTACCGGGACCGGGTCGAGGAGGCCGCCGAAGCTTTTACCCAGGAGGGCGGCGGGGTCCAGGATCTCCTCGATCTGACGCCGCCGGGAATCGACGAGCTGATCGCCGTCTCCTCCCTGCTCGACGCCGTCTTCGGGTATCCGAGGGTGCCGAGCCGGCCTACGACCTGGTGGTGGTGGACACCGCCCCCACCGGGCATGCCCTGCGCCTGCTGGAAATGCCGGAGCTCGCCCTCTCCTGGGACCACTATCTCCTCTCCCTGCTCCTCAAGTACCGCGAGGCCGTGGGCCTGGGGGATCTCGCCGCCGAGCTGGTCGAGCTCTCCCGCAGCCTCAAGCGGCTGGAGACCCTGCTGCGCGACCCGGCGCGCGCCCGCTTCGTGGCGGTGACGCGGGCGGCCGAGCTCCCCCGTCGCGAGACGGTCCGCCTGCTGCGCTCCCTCGGGCGCCTCGAGATCGCCGTGCCGGCGGTCGTCCTCAACGCCCTGCCGCCCGCCGGGTGCGCCCGTTGCGGCGGCTCCGCCGGGGAGGCGGAGCTGCTGCGCAAGGATCTCCGGGGGCTGGGTCTCGACCGGTGCGCTATCATGAACGCCCCTGCCCTGTTTCCGCCGCCCCGCGGCGTCGCGCGCCTTGCCGCGTGGGTCCAGAGGTGGGAAAAACTGACCGGATGAGCGAAGCGACCTACCTCTACTGCCTGGTGCGCACCCCGCGGAATCCGCTGTCCGCGGCGGTTCCCCCGGGGCTGCCCGGCCTCTCGCCGCCGCGGGCGCTCGCGGTCGGGGAAGGTCTCTGGCTGATCGTCGCCGGCGCTCCGCTCTCCGAGTACGGCAGCGCGGAGATCCAGCGCCAGCTCTCCGATCTCTCCTGGGTCTCCGACCGCGCCCTGGCCCACGAGGCCATGATCGAGCACTTCTCCGCCCTCGGCGCCGTGCTGCCGATGAAGCTCTTCACCCTCTTCGCCTCCGACGAGCGGGCGATCGCCAACATCCGCGACCACCGCGAGCGGCTCGACCGCGCCCTCGACCGGGTGGAGGGGCGGGTCGAGTGGGGGGTGCGGATCCGCATGGACGACGTCCGCGCCCGCGAGGTGCTCGCCGCCGAGGCCCGCGAGAGCGGAGCGCAGAGCTCGGGCAAGGCCTTTCTGCTGCGCAAGAAGCTGGAACAGGACGCCTCCCGCGAGCTCGCCGGCCGGCTCCACGCCGAGATGGACGCCACCTTCGCCGAGCTCGCCGCGGGAGCTGACGAGGCGGTCCGCCGCGAGCCCGTGGCGGCGCCGGAATCCGGCGGCCGGCTGCTGCTCGACGCCGCCTTCCTCGTGCCGGTCCAGGACAACGCGGAGTTCGAGGCGATCGTCGAGCGGTGCGCCTCGCGTCTCGCGCCCCGGGCCTGCGACCTCACCCTGACCGGACCCTGGCCGCCCTACAACTTCATCGAGGAGGCCCCCTCGGAGGTAAAATGAGCGAGCCCCTGGAGCTGCTCGAGCGCTCCGACATCTCCCTGCTCGATACGGTCGACCACCTGCTCAACAAGGGGCTGGTGCTCACCGGCGAGGTGGTCATCGGACTGGCCGGCGTCGATCTGATCTATCTCCGCCTCTCGGCCCTGCTCTGCGCCGCCGACCGGGTCCTCCCCAGGAAGGCCGAGGAGTGAGCGCCGTCCTTTATCTCTACGCGCTGGTGGACGGGGAGCCTTCCGGCCCTCTCGGGGAAGGAATCGCCGGCGAGCCGCTCCGCCTCCTGCCGCGCGGCGGCGTCTCGGCCGTGACCGGCGATCTCCCCGCGCGCCCGAACCCTGACCGCGAGACCCTCGAGCGACAGGACGCCGTGGTGCGCCGGCTCGCCGAGCTCTTCGGCGCCATCCTCCCCGCCCGTTTCGGCGAGGCTTTCGCGGACGAGACCGCGCTCGCCGGCCGTCTCGACTCCCGCGAGCGGGAGATCGCCGAAGCTCTCGCCCTGGTCCGCGGCTGCGTGCAGATGACGCTGCGGGTCTTCGGCGAGCCCGAGCCCGCCCCGGAGCCGGACGCCGCCGCCGGCGGTCCCGGCACGCGCCACCTCGCCGCCCGGCGGCGGCAGCGCGAATGGGCGCACTCGCTCCCCGAGATCGACCCGTTGCGCGCGGCCCTGCACCCGCTGCTCCGCGCCGAGCGGATCGAGCGGCACGGGACTCCAGGACCGCTGGTCGGCACCGCCTATCACCTCATCCAGCGCGCGCAGGCCGGGGCCTACCTGGAAGCCCTGGAGTCGGCGAGGGGGCGGATCGGCGGCCGCCGCGTCGCCGCCACCGGCCCCTGGCCCCCCTACGCCTTCGCTCCGGAGCCGGCGCCATGAGCCAGAGCGATGCGGTCCGCCTGGAGATCGAGGAGCTCGACGCCCTGCGCGCCGAGATCGAGCGGCAGGCCGCGGCAACGGCCCCGCGCTGGAACGCCGATCCCGAGGAGGTGCAGAAATCGGTCGCCAAGCTCGTTCTGGCGCTCGTCGAGTTCCTGCGCAAGCTGATGGAGAAGCAGGCCATCCGGCGCATGGAGGCGGGCACCCTGACCGACGAGGAGGTCGAGAACGTCGGCCTCGCCCTGATGAAGCTCGAGGAGACCCTGCACGACATCGCGGCCCGCTTCGGGCTCAAACCCGACGACCTGAACCTCGATCTGGGGCCTCTCGGGCGGCTGATCTAGGGCGGGATCACTCCGAGCCGGTCATCCGCGCCCGCCGCCGTACCTTCTGCGGA
Organism: uncultured Acidobacteriota bacterium; assembly: GCA_963761645.1. GTDB lineage: Bacteria > Acidobacteriota > Thermoanaerobaculia > Multivoradales > UBA5704 > DATARR01. The sequence continues at coordinate 57,223 of CAVXIG010000018.1, read as the reverse complement.
GACCGACCGCTTGCGCCCGACGACGATCCTTCGCCCCCTTCTCCTCGCCGCCCTCCTGATCCTGCCGGGCGCCGCCGCCCGCGCCCACGAGTTGGGGAAGATCCAGATCTACGCCACCTTCCTGAAGGACGGCACCTACCGGATCGACATCCCGGTCGATCCCGCCCACCTGTGGCCGGGCGACAAGGGGAGCGCCGAGGGGGCGACGCGCTACGGACCGATCGCCGGCCTGACCCCGGAGGTCGACCGGCAGTTCGGCAAATTCCTGCGCGATCTCGCGAACGGCGCCACTATCTCCTTCGACGGCGCCGCCGTCCAGCCGAAGCCGGCCATCGCACCCGCCGGCCGCCGACGATCCGCCCGGCCGGACCACCCTCCGCTTCGCCGGCCCCATCCCCGCCGGAGCGCGGGCCTTCACCTTCAGGGAGGAGGTACCGCTCGGGACCTTTCCCCTCATCCTCCTGATCGAGGGGGAGGAGAGCTCCGTCTGGCAGTGGCTCGACGCGGGAGCCACCAGCCCCCCGTTCTCGCTGGCGAAGGCGGCCGTGCCCCCCACCCGCTCGGAGGTGGTGCGGCAGTATCTGACGCTCGGCTTCACCCACATCGTGCCGGGGGGGCCGGACCACATCCTGTTCGTGCTCGGCATCTTCCTGCTCTCCCGCCGGCTGAAGCCGATCCTGCAGCAGGTGACCGCCTTCACGGTGGCCCACACGCTGACCCTGGCGCTCAGCATCTACGGCATCGTGCGGCTGCCGCCCGCGATCGTCGAGCCGCTGATCGCGCTGTCGATCGTCTTCGTGGCGGTGGAGAACATCCTCACCCCGGAGCTGCGGCCGTCGCGGATCGCCCTCGTCTTCTGCTTCGGCCTGCTGCACGGCCTGGGCTTCGCCGGCGTCCTCTCCGAGCTGGGGCTCCCGCGCTCCGAGTTCCTCACCGCCCTGCTCAGCTTCAACCTCGGGGTCGAGGGGGGACAGCTCGCGGTGATCACCGTCGCCTTCCTGCTCGTCGGCCTCCCCTTCCGAAGACAGGCCTGGTACCGCCAGCGGGTGGTCGTCCCCGCCTCCTGCCTGATCGCGGCGGTGGGGCTGTACTGGTCGGTGGAGCGGGTGTTTTTCTAGGGACAAGGGCGTCCCTGTGTTCCTCCCTTCCCCGGGTCCTCTCCGGTTGACAATCCCCACTCTCCTGCTATGATTCGCTGGAATTCGTACCGATAAGGTACTGTTTTCAGGATCGGGAAGAACAGAGGGCCGGGCGACCATGATCCGCATCACCAAACAGACAGACTACGGGATCGTCCTCCTCACTCACCTGGCGGCCAACGCGGACCGGCAGTATGCCGCTCCGGAGCTGTCCGACCGAGACGCGGCTGCCGCTGCCGATGGTCAGCAAGGTGCTGAAGCTGCTGGCGCGCGACGGGCTCCTGGCCTCGCACCGCGGGGTCAAGGGGGGTTACAGCCTGGCGCGGTCGGCGGAGGAGATCTCGATGGCGGAGATCATCGCCGCGCTCGAGGGGCCGATCGCGATCACCGAGTGCGTCAGCGTCGAGAGCGGCTGCTCGCACGAGGCGCTCTGCCCGGTGAGCGGCAACTGGCGCCGGATCAACGACGCGGTGCGCACCGCCCTGGAGGGGATCTCGCTCGCCGAGATGGCCCAGCCCAAGATGCAGAAGCTGGTCACGCTCGGACGCGGCGCGTTCGCGCGCGGCGCAGCTCCAGGAAGCCTGATGAATTTCAGTCCCCACGGGGACTTGGCAGCTATCGAGGAAACTCATGCAGACAGAGACCAGCACCATCGAGCAGTTCGCGACGCAGGAGTACCAGTTCGGCTTCATCACCGACGTCGAGCAGGAGACCTTTCCGCCCGGGCTGAACGAGGAAGTCATCGCCCGGCTGTCGGCCAAGAAGGAGGAGCCCGAGTGGATGCTCGAGTGGCGCCTCAAGGCCTTCCGCCACTGGCTCACCATGACCGAGCCGACCTGGGCCAACGTCCACTACACGCCGATCGACTACCAGTCGATCTCCTACTACGCGGGGCCGAAGCCGAAGGGCTCGGGGCCGAAGAGCCTGGACGAGGTCGATCCCGAGATCCTCAAGACCTACGAGAAGCTCGGCATCCCGCTGCACGAGCGGGCGATCCTCGCCGGCGTCGCGGTGGACGCGGTGTTCGACAGCGTCTCGGTGGCGACGACCTTCAAGTCCAAGCTCGCCGAGGTGGGGATCATCTTCTGCTCCTTCTCGGAGGCGATCCGCAATCACCCCGAGCTGATCCAGGAGTACATGGGCTCGGTGGTGCCGTACACGGACAACTACTTCGCCACCCTCAACGCGGCGGTGTTCTCCGACGGCTCGTTCGTCTACATCCCGAAGGGGGTGCGCTGCCCGATGGAGCTGTCGACCTACTTCCGGATCAACGCCCGGAACTCGGGGCAGTTCGAGCGCACGCTGATCATCGCCGACGAGGGGGCTCACGTCTCCTACCTGGAGGGTTGCACGGCGCCGATGCGCGACGAGAACCAGCTCCACGCCGCGGTGGTCGAGCTGGTGGCGCTCAAGGACGCCACGATCAAGTACTCGACGGTCCAGAACTGGTACCCGGGCGACGAGAACGGCAAGGGGGGGATCTACAACTTCGTCACCAAGCGCGGCAAGTGCGAGGGGGCGAACTCGAAGATCTCCTGGACCCAGGTCGAGACCGGCTCGGCGATCACCTGGAAGTACCCGAGCGTGATCCTCAAGGGGGACCGCTCGGTCGGCGAGTTCTACTCGGTGGCCCTGACCAAGGGGTACCAGCAGGCGGACACCGGCACCAAGATGATCCACATCGGCAAGAACACCACGAGCACCATCGTGTCGAAGGGGATCTCGGCCGGCCATGGCCAGAACACCTATCGCGGCTCGGTCCGCATCCTCAAGGGCGCGGACGGCGCCCGCAACTTCTCGCAGTGCGACTCGATGCTGATCGGCGATCAGTGCGGGGCGCACACGTTCCCCTACATCGACGTGCAGAACCCGACGGCCCGCATGGAGCACGAGGCGACGACCTCGAAGATCGGCGAGGACCAGATCTTCTACTGCAACCAGCGCGGAATCGCCACGGAGGACGCGGTGTCGATGATCGTCAACGGCTTCTGCAAGGAGGTCTTCCGCGAGCTGCCGATGGAGTTCGCGGTGGAGGCCCAGAAGCTGCTGGCGGTGAACCTCGAAGGAAGCGTTGGATAGGATCAATGGAGAGAGAAAACGTGATGCTCGAGATCAAGAATCTCCACGCTTCGGTGGAGGGGAACGAGATCCTCAAGGGGATCGATCTGACGATTCAGGCGGGCGAGGTGCACGCCATCATGGGGCCGAACGGCTCCGGCAAGAGCACGCTCGCCCGGGTGCTCGCCGGCCAGGACGCCTACGAGGTCACCGGCGGCCAGGTGCTGTTCGACGGCAAGGACCTGCTCGACATGGACCCCGAGGAGCGGGCCCGCGAGGGGGTGTTCATGGCCTTCCAGTACCCGGTCGAGATCCCGGGCGTGGGCAACACCTACTTCCTCAAGGCGGCGCTCAACGCCGTGCGCAAGCACCGCGGGCTGCCGGAGATGGACGCCCTCGAGTTCCTCAAGATGGTGCGCGGCAAGATGAAGCTGGTGCAGATGGAGGAGAGCCTCCTCAACCGCCCGGTCAACGAGGGTTTCTCGGGCGGCGAGAAGAAGCGCAACGAGATCTTCCACATGGCGGTGCTGGAGCCGAGCCTGTGCATCCTCGACGAGACCGACTCCGGGCTCGACATCGACGCCCTGCGCGTCGTCTCCGACGGCGTCAACGCCCTGCGCTCGCAGAGCCGCTCGTTCCTGGTGATCACCCACTACCAGCGGCTGCTCAACTACATCGTGCCGGATTACGTCCACGTGCTGGTGGACGGCCGCATCGTGCGCTCGGGCGGCAAGGAGCTGGCCTTCGAGCTGGAGGAGAAGGGTTACTCCTGGCTCGAGGTGGCGCGGGAGCCGGCGGCGCAGCCGGTGGGAGCCTGAGGCGCCATGCCGGCGACCGAGATCCAGGAGCGGGCCGCGGCGGGCGTCGATCGCTATCTCGCCGAGTTCGAGCGTTTCCGGCGCGAGCGCGCGGGCGAGCCCGCCGGCCTCCAGGCGCTGCGCCGGGCCGCCATCGAGCGCTTCGCGGACCTGGGCTTCCCCACCCTCCGGCAGGAGGAGTGGCGGCTGACCAACGTGGCCCCGATCGTCCAGGGGACCTTCCACTGGCCGCAGGGGGATCCCGACGCGGTGGCCCCGGGGCTGATCGCGCCCCACGTCTTCGATGCCGCCGCCCGGCTGGTGTTCGTGGACGGCCGCTTCGCCCCCCGGCTGTCGTCGGTGGGCGAGCTGCCGGCGGGGACGATCGTCGCCAGCCTGGCCGAGATCCTGGCGCGCTCCCCCGGTCTGGTGGAGCCCTGGCTCGCCCGCTCCGCGAAGTTCGACCGCCACCCGTTCGTGGCGCTCAACACGGCGTTCCTGAGCGACGGCGCCTTCCTCTACATCCCCCGCGGCGCGGTGACCGGGCCGATCCAGTTGCTGTTCCTCTCCTCGAGCGAGGGGGGCCAGGCGACGCTGTCGTTCCCGCGCAACCTGTTCGTCGCCGACGAGAGCAGCCAGACGACGATCGTCGAGACCTACGCCGGCGAGGGGGCCTACTTCACCTCCCCGGTGACCGAGCTGTTCGCCGGCCCGGGCGCGGTCATCGACCACTACAAGGTGCAGCGGGAGAGCCTCGCGGCCTTCCACATGGCGACCTTCCAGGTGCAGGGGGAGCGCGCCTGCGTGCCCAGCTCGCACTCGATCTCGATCGGCGGCGCCCTGGTGCGCAACGACGTCAACGCGGTGCTCGACGGCGAGGGGATCGACTGCATCCTCAACGGCCTCTACTTCGGCGACGGCCGGCAGGTGGTGGACAACCACATGCGGGTCGAGCACGCCAAGCCGCACTGCGCCAGCCACGAGCTCTACAAGGGGGTGCTGGACGGCAAGTCGCGGGCGGTGTTCAACGGCCTGATCCACGTCCACAAGGGCGCGCAGAAGACCGACGCCAAGCAGTCGAACCGCAACCTGCTGCTGTGCGCGCGACGCGATCGCCAACTCCAACCCGCAGCTCGAGATCTACGCCGACGACGTCAAGTGCACCCACGGCTCGACGGTCGGCCAGCTCGACGAGGACGCGGTCTTCTACCTGCGCTCCCGCGGCATCGGCGCCGAGGCGGCGCGCAGCCTGCTGACCTACGCCTTCGCCAGCGACATCGTCGAGCGGATCAAGGTCGTGCCGGTGCGCCGGGATCTCGAGGAGTTCCTCTTCGCCCGCCTGCCGATGGGCGAGGTCGTCCGCCAGGCGGTCTGAAGATGGCCATGACGGCGGCGGCAGCGGTTTCGGTGGCTCCCGCCTACGACCTCGCGCGGGTGCGGGCCGATTTTCCGATCCTCTGCCCGCGAGATCAACGGCCATCCGCTGGTCTACCTCGACAACGCCGCCTCCACCCAGAAGCCGCGGGCGGTGGCGGCGGCGATCGTCGACTGCTACGAGGGGTGGTACGCCAACGTCGAGCGCGGGGTGCACACCCTGTCGCAGCTCGCCACCGCGGCCCGCGAGCGGGCGCGCGAGACCGTGCGGCGCTTCCTCAACGCGCCGAGCGCCGACGAGGTGATCTTCGTGCGCGGCACCACCGAGGCGATCAACCTGGTGGCCGCCGCTTGGGGACGCAACAACGTCGGCCCCGGCGACGAGATCCTGATCACCGGCCTCGAGCACCACTCGAACCTGGTCCCCTGGCAGCGGCTGTGCGAGGAGCGCGGCGCGCTCCTTCGCGTCGCGGCGCTCGACGACCGCGGCGAGGTCCGCCTCGACGAGTTCGAGCGCCTGCCTCTCCCCGCGCACCCGCGTCGCCGCCTTCGCCCACGTCTCGAACGCCCTCGGCACGGTCAACCCGGTGCGCGAGATGGCCGCGATGGCCCGCCGCGCCGGCGCCATCGTGCTGGTGGACGGCGCGCAGGCGGTCCCCCATCTGACGGTGGACGTCCAGGAGCTGGGGTGCGACTTCTACGCCTTCTCCGGCCACAAGGTCTACGGGCCGAGCGGCATCGGCGTGCTCTGGGGGCGGGCGGAGCTGCTCGCCGCCATGCCCCCCTGGCAGAGCGGCGGCGGCATGGTCCACTCCGTCAGCTTCGAGAAGACGACCTACGCGCCGCCCCCCCACCGCTTCGAGGGGGGCACGCCGTTCATCGAAGGCGCGGCCGGCCTCGCGGCGGCCCTCGATTATCTGACCGCGCTCGGGCTCCCCGCCGTCGCCGCCTGGGAGGGGGAGCTGCTCGCCCTGGCCACCGAGCGGCTGGCGGCGATCCCCGGGCTGCGGATCGTCGGCACGGCGCGCGCCAAGGCGGCGGTGCTCTCCTTCACCATGGAGGGGATCCACCCGCACGACCTCGGGACCATCCTCGACCACCAGGGGGTCGCCATCCGCGCCGGCCATCACTGCGCCCAGCCGGTGATGGAGCGCTTCGGCGTGCCGGCGACGGCCCGCGCCTCCTTCGCCTTCTACAACACCGCGGAGGAGGTCGAGATCCTGGCCGCCGCCCTCCACCGGGCGCGGGAGCTGTTCGCATGAACGACCTGCGCGACCTCTACCAGGAGGTCATCCTCGATCACAACCGGCGCCCCCGCAACTTCGGGCCCCTCCCCACCGCGAACCGCCGGGCGGAAGGGCACAACCCGCTCTGCGGCGACCGCGTGACGGTCTACCTGAACGTCGCGGACGGCCACATCCGGAGCTGTTCGCGTTCGAGGGCTCAGGATGTGCCATTTCGACCGCCTCCGCCTCGCTGATGACCGAGGCGCTCAAGGGGCTCACCCTGGAGGAGGCCCGCGGCCTGTTCAAGGGCTTCCACGACCTGGTCACCCTCGGCGCCGGCGAGGGCTCGCCGGAGTCTGGGCAAGCTCGCCGTGTTCACCGGCGTGCGCGAGTACCCGATGCGGGTCAAGTGCGCCACCCTCGCCTGGCATGCCCTGATGGCGGCGCTGGACGCGCAGGATCTGCCCGTCACCACGGAGTAGGAATGATGAAGACCGAGCAGGAAATCCAAACCCCCGAGCCGAACCTGGAGAGCGCCGAGGGCACCGCCACGGCGACCGGCCCCTTTGAGCCCTCCTCCGAGCCGTCCGAGGTCGAGAACGGGATCGTCGAGGCCCTGAAGACCGTCTTCGACCCCGAGATCCCCGTCAACATCTACGAGCTGGGCCTGATCTACGACATCGACATCCAGGCGGAGGGGGCCGTCCAGGTCAAGATGACCCTCACCTCCCCCGGGTGCCCGGTGGCCGGCAGCCTCCCCGGCGAGGTGAGGGACAAGGTGGCGGGAGTCCCCGGCGTTACCTCCGTCGACGTCGAGCTGGTCTGGGACCCGAGCTGGAACCCCTCGATGATGTCGGAGGCGGCACGCCTCGAGCTGGGAATGTTCTGAGAAGGCGGAACGAGTTTACCTGACTCGGTGATAAAGTCCGGGCTCGCGGTTCTGGCGCCATCTCGCCAGACGCCGCGCCCGAACCGTGACCCAGAACCGACCACTCCCTCCCGCCGAATCCAGCCTCGACACCCTCGAAGAGCACCTGGAGAGGGTCCGCCCGCAGATCAAGAAGCTCCTGCGGAACTATGACATCCCGCTGCAGGACGCCGAGGACGTGCTCCAGGACGCGCTCCTCGTGGCGATCAGCAAGTGGGACACGATCCGCCACAAAGAGGCCTGGATCCTCGGCGCCGTGCGCGTCAAGTGCTCGAACTACTGGAAGAAGATACGCAACGACCGCCTCCTGGCCGTGGAGCCTCTGGTGCTCGTGGAGCTCTCCCCGGCGCAGGCGCCCGAGCAGGAGCAGAGGGAGATCGGCCTCGATCTGAACAGCCTCACCCGCGGGGTCGGCAGGCGGCACCGGGCGGCCCTCTGGCTCCGCTTCGGGGTGGGGCTCGACACCGCCGAGGTGGCCCGGCGGCTCGGCTACAACCCCTCCAGCATCCGCAAGCTCACCAGCCGCAGCCTGGCCCGCCTGCAGAAGCAGGTGGGGGCTCCGCCGGCGCCCGAGGATCCCTAGCCCCTGCCGCCAAGCTGGACCGGATTCTGCATATCTTCAAAAGCAGGGACTGATGAATCTCCCGGAGGCAGAGAGGAGACCCCGCTGTCCCCGCAACCGGCGTCCCCGTTTCAGGGGTGCCGAAGGAAAGAGACCATGCGCACACATCCGAACAGCAGCAACCCTGCAGTAAGGGCGGTGGAGGACCTCAGCCCCGAAGAGGCGAAGAACGCGGCCCGGCTGGCGGGGAGCCGCCGCCTGGGGGAGATCGCCCCCCAGCCGCAGAGCATGGACGCGATGGGCCGGCTGGCGGGGGGCATCGCCCACGTGTTCAACAACCTGCTCACCGCCATCGCCTGCGAGACCGAGCTGGCGCTCGCCCGGCTGCCCGGCGACGAGCCCGCCCGCAAGAACCTGCGGGAGATCGAGAAGGTCGGCCAGCGCGGCGCCGCCCTGGCGCGCCAGCTCCTGGCCTTCAGCGGCCGCCAGGTGCTCCACCCCAAGGTCCTGCAGCTCAACCACCTGCTGACCGGACTGGAGGAGCGCGTCCGCCGCTTCCTCGGTCCCGAGATCGAGCTCCGGCTGGAGCTCCACCCCGACCTCGACCGGGTGCTCCTCGACGCGGAGCAGTTCGAGCACGTGATCATGAACCTGGTCTCCAACGCCCGCGACGTCATGCCCGACGGCGGCCGGCTGACCCTGGAGACGATGAACGAGGACGTCGACGAGGAGAGCACGGTCCACCCCCTGCTGGCCAACACCGGTCGCTACGTGCTCCTCAAGGTGAGCGACACCGGCCCCGGCATGCCGGACGAGGTGCGGCGGCATGCCTTCGAGCCGTTCTTCAGCACCAAGGGAGGGATGGAGATCACCGGCCTGGGGCTCTCCACCGCCTACGGCATCGTCACCCAGAGCGGCGGCCAGATCCTGGCCGACAGCGAGCCGGGCAGCGGCACCCGCTTCCACATCTATCTCCCCAGCGCCGAACAGGCCTCCGCGGCCGCGGGCGCCAATCCCGGCCAGGAGAGCGGGGAGTGGGAGACCCTGCTGCTGGTGGAGGACGAGGAGAACGTCCGCCAGCCGCTCGCCCAGATCCTGAGCAACCGCGGCTACAACGTCCTCTCGGCCGCCGACGCCCTGGAGGCGATCCAGATCAGCCAGGCGCACTCGGGGCCGATCCACCTGATGATCACCGACATCCTGATGGACGGCATGAGCGGCGTGGAGCTGGCCGAGCGGCTCTCCTTCAAGCGGCCGGAGATGCGGGTCCTCTTCGCCACCGGCTACCCCGCCGGCCTCACCGAGGGGGCGAAGCTCGCCGGCGAGGCCAATCTCCTCAAGAAGCCCTTCAGCGGCCGCGAGTTGGCGGTCAAGCTCCGCGAGATCCTCGAAGGAGGGGACTAGGCGGCCGGCGACACGCCTCTTGCCCCTCACGGAATTCTTACAAATTTCCGGCGATTTGGGCATGGCGGGCCGCCGGCTTCTGTTATAACGGTTACAGACCCCCGCGGCTGCCGTGCCGCGGCAATCCCCTGACAAGGTAACCGAATGAAATCGACCCTACAAAAGATTCTTCTGCTCGTCGTTCTGACGCTCCTGGCGGCCGGCCCCACGGCTTTCGGGCAGGGCGAAGCCGCAGAACGAGGAGTTTCAATATCACTGGCAGCTCCGCAACTTCCTCGGCACCCTGGCCGGGCTGTTCCTGCCCCGCCAGGGCGAGGGCTCCCTCACCTTCAAGTCCCTCGGCAACGGGCATCTGCAGAGCGAGCTGACCATCACCTCGGGCGCGGCCAAGCAGGGGGAGTACTTCCGCTATGGCTCGGAGATCGACACCCGGACCCTGCAGCCGATCCGGGCCTGGAGCTCCTACTCCTGGCGCGGCGAGACCAAGTCCAAGAGCGCGCCGATCGAGCAGACCGGGGTGCTCGACATCGCCTCCGGCATCTACTCCATCCGGCAGGACCCGCCGGAGAAGACCCGGCGGATGGAGATCTGGTCCGACGGCAAGATCTATCCGGTGGTGGTGATCCCCCTGGGCATCGAGAGCCGCCAGACGCGCAACGGCAAGAAGGTCGACGTCCGGCACTACTCGATCCGCGGGGTCGACGTGCCCGAGCGCGGCAACAAGTGGAAGGGGAAGCTCGATCTCTGGCTGGCGCGCGACGAGGCGTCGACGCCGGTCGAGATCCTGCTCTCCCGCAACCTCGCCGACGTGCACCTGGAGCTGAACTCGCTGTAACAGTGCCTTTCATCATCCTTACAGGAGGAGAAGCATGCATCGATTGAGGAGCGCTTCCAGTCTCGCCCTTACCAGTCTCATGATAGCCGTCGTGATGGTGCCTGCGGCCCGCGGATCGAGAAGGCCCGCACCGTCGACGACGCCATGGCCCCGAGCACCGCGAGCGCCACGAATACCGCGGACATGACGAAGCAGACGGCGACGATGCAGCAGGACGGCAGGCCGCAGGATCAGCCGGACCACAAGCCCATGATGTCCAACAGTCCGCTCAGCGGCGCGGCCGCGCTCCAGGCCGGCCCCGAGGTCCCGGGCTTCTCCGGCACCGTCACCTTCACCCCGACCGCCAACGGCGTCCACCTGGTGGCCGACGTCAAGGGCGTGCCGCCGGGGACGCACGGCATCCATCTCCACGAGAACGGCCAGTGCACCCATGACGATCCGTCGGGCAAGCACTTCGGTTCGGCGGGCGGGCACTTCAACCCCACCGGCTCGCCGCACGCCTGCCCCCCCACCGCCGCCCGGCACGCCGGCGACTTCGGCAACATCACGGTCGGCGCGGACGGCAGCGGCCATCTGGAGCTCGATCTCGGCACGCTCTCGCTGACCGGCGCCAACCCGGTCGCCGGCAAGGCGGTGATCCTCCACACCGGCACGGACGACTGCACCACCCAGCCGACCGGCAACTCCGGCGACCGGCTGGCCTGCGGCGTCGTACAGATGCAGGGGATGGAGAACGCCGCCCCGGGCCATCACTGAAGCTCCCATCAAACCGCTTTTCGTAGGGGAGGGGCTTGTCCCCTCCCGCGCCTTGAAAGGGCTGCTCCGCCCCAGCAGTGGGCCGCTCCGGCCCAGTAGTAGGGCGCTCCGGCCCAGTAGTAGGGCGCTCCGGCCCAGTAGAGGGGCGCTCTGGCCCAGCAGTGGGGCGCTCCGGCCCAGTAGAGGGGCGCTCTGGCCCAGCAGTGGGGCGCTCCGGCCCAGTAGCGGGGCGCTCTGGCCCAGTAGTGGGGCGCTCCGGCCCAGTAGAGGGGCGCTCTGGCCCAGCAGTGGGGCGCTCCGGCCCAGTAGAGGGGCGCTCTGGCCCAGTAGAGGGGCGCTCTGGCCCAGCAGTGGGGCGCTCCGGCCCAGTAGAGGGGCGCTCTGGCCCAGTAGAGGGGCGCTCTGGCCCAGTAGTGGGGCGCTCTGGCCCAGTAGTGGGGCGCTCTGGCCCAGCAGTGGGGCCGACTGGCCCAGTAGTGGGGCCGACTGGCCCATTGATGGGTCGTGTCCAGATCCCGATGATCGGTTTAATCCCTCGCGAACCATAGACCAAGTCCGCCGTCTCCTGAACCCAGTACACATTCCCACGACAACACCTACACGGACGTCCAGGCGGATGAGCTGTGGTGCTTCGTGGGGGATGAAGGAGCGCACGAAGAAGCTCCGGAAGAACCACGACCCCGAGATGGCGACGCCTATACCTTCGTCGGTCTGGAGAGGGATTCCAAGCTGGCGCTTGCCTTCCACCTGGGGCGCCGCACCTCAGAGGACGCTTCCATCTTCTCCGCCAAGCTGGCCGCCGCGACGGCGGGTGATTTCCAGTTGAGCACCAACGGATTCAACGCCTACTCCGCCGCGATCGAGGAGCACCTCGGGGGACGGGTAGACCACGGGCAGATCGTCAAGGTCTTCGGGCCGGAGACGGTCGACTCCGAGCGCCGCTACTCGCCCCCCGCGATAATAAGTGCCGAGAAGGTCGTCATCTCCGGCGCTCCGCTGGAGGAGCGGATTTGCACCTCGCATGTCGAGCGGACGAACCTGCACATCCGCATGTCCATGCGGCGCTTCACCCGCCTAACTAACGCTTTCAGCCGGAAGCGGGACAACCTGCAGGCCGCGCTGGCGCTCCACTTCGTGGCGTACAACTTCACTTGGATGCACCGGACGATCCGCTGCACTCCTGCGATGGCGGCGGGGATCGCCCGGAAGCCGTGGACGGTGCGGGACCTGCTGACGGCCTAGTCTGTTCTGCCTAGAAGCGTCTAATTCCGGTTCGCAAAAAGATGGTGGCGGACCATGAAAATTTCTATTCGCTCCGTTTCCTATTACGGCAAAGAACAGCATCGGATAATTCCACTGCGTGAGGCTAATCTGACGGTATTCGGAGCTCGTGACATTGCCGTTGTAGATGCGGTTATTGATAGGCATTGGGGAAAGACAGCACGGCAGATGAGCGATTTATCCCATGACCGGATATGGCGTATTGCCGGGACAACGGGATCTCCCATACCGAAGGAGGCGGTCTTTATTTCTAGTGAAGACCTGACGGACTACGACATTCAACGGACCCGCGAGTTAGCCGCCGAGCATGGATGGCGCGAGCGTGAGCGAATCTAGTCTTCCTCGGAACCTTGTCGAGAGTCCTTTGTTCTTGAAACAACTCTCTGAGTTGGGGGACGTGGAGCGCCTAGATGAGATGCTACGCGGAGTGATGTGGGAATTGCTACCAATCCTGAAGCCTTTGATCTCATTCCAGGATTTCACCGCATTCGTCTTGCAAAGACTCGAGAGTTTGATATTCCCCGGCGGAAGCCGCTTCCCCGGCTTCGGATTTGGTTTATTGATTTTGGAGTTGGCACCGTCGAGTTGTTAGGGATTGAGCGCGAGCCCGATCCCTTTAGCGACGACGACTACGGCCCGGCATAACTCCCTGTAGGGAGCCGCCCCTTCTACGCGTCTTCCCGCTGGAACCGCTGGAGAATTGGTGCGGGGTCTTCGGTAGGCTCGCTCCCTCCCCAACGCACCTGTAGGCGCGCCAGCTTGGAGGCAAGAAGGCGGCACTGTGCCGACGTGCGGAACGTCGCCATAATGCGCGCCTGGGGGACGTAGACCAGGGTATAGCGGTGACACCCCGCGATCCCTTGCCCTACGGCGGTCCCTCGGAAGACGCCGAAGGGAGGCGAGACGAAGCCGGGCAGATCCGCCTCCCTGCCTTCCAGCGCCACGCGGAACCGTCCTCTACGCCATGCCAGGGCTAGCGGCTTCCCAGCTCTGCGGATGGCGTCCAGGTGACGGTCGGCGGCACCTTCACGAGCGGATGCCGCCCTTCCACAGCGGGCCGATGAGCGTCTCCAGAATGTTGGCCGTCCGTCCGACCATCCGCCAGACTTCATCCACCGTGTAGGTAAGGCGTTCATCCGCCAGTCCCAGGGAGGCGGCGTGCCGCGATCCGGCGACCGTTGCGATGAAAGATTCGGCGTGCCGGAGATCCGCCAAGACGGCCCGCAGCTCGCCCCGCGGCGGTGACTCGGGACCGGCAGGCCATTTGCCGGAGAGTTCCAGGGCGGAGTCGTAGAGCATCTTGCCGATGTGCTCCAACGCCTCCCGGTCTCCCGGTTGGGTGCAGCCCTCAGACCCCCCGCCGCGTCCTCAGGTATATCGATGACAAGTGCATCAGGAAGGTGAAGCGGAAGGCTGGATGGTCTTCCCAGGAAAACAGCGTGGACGGGGTAGAATCGGGCAGGTCCGGCATGGGTAACCTCCGTGCTGGGCTCAGGTCTGGCGGCGTGTTCCTGGCACCCGCCGGGCCGTCTGTAGGAACTGAAGGGAGAACGCCTCCCCCCAGTTCCAGGAACCTACCGCAATAGGCCGCGCCCGGTGGTATCAAGGCCCGAGGAAGGCCCTGGGCCAGCAAGCCCCTTAGGAACCGGTGTCGGGGTACAGCTCCGCCATAGAAGTGCCGCATGGCATCTCCCCTTCTGTATTGACCGGGAGTCGCCTACGGACGTAGACTGGCGGTTGAACGGGACCGCCTGACCCCTGGTCGGGTTAACGTCTCAGAAACGCCCATCGTTGACGCGGTGGGCGTTTCGCTTTTTACATGGCTGCCCCCCTCGGAAGCTCTCCGATCCAGCGGTCCACTTCCGAATCAATCCATCGAACCGATCGACTCCCCTCCACTCGCCGGGAGGGGAAGCGCCCAGAACGCTCAAGGCGCCAAATCGTTATCCGGTTCAGGCCCGTCTTCGCTTCCACGGCATCGATCTTGAGCAGGGTCATGCGGTGTCCTTTCGGCTCGTTGCCGCTCATTACAGATCTACGGTGGCACAAGTCGAGAGTTAGCGTAAGGGGGGGTTGGGGCATATTTCCCGGTTGGTACCGTGCCTGTCAGCCACAATCCCCTTCACGCGGTGACCTGAGGGAGCACTTGAGGATGCGCTAGAATGCCGAAGCCGGGAGGATGTCTCCCTGGCACTACCCAGGGAGACCATCCAATGAAGAAGAAGATGAAGAAGCTGGTACTGGCTAAGGAGACGGTGAGGAACCTAACCGCAGAAATGCTTGATCGAGTCGGCGGGGGCCAGGACGTAAATCCCTCGGGCTTCATCTGCACGTCCGGCACCACGGCCGAGCCTTCGAGAGACTTATACGCCCTCCCTCTGCAACTGCGATTAGTGGTAAGTGGATCGCCACCCGTCCCGAGTGAGCGATCCTCGCCACCACCCACATTAAGTTAGGACACGGCCCATTGGTGGGGCCGACCGGCCCAGTGATTCCTGTTCCCTCCGCCCATCTCCACTGTCTCACCCGGCAGGAGGAGATGACCCATGCAACGCAAGCAGACCCTGACGGCACTGTTCGTCCTCGCCCTGGCCGCGGCTCCCGCCGTGGCGAAGGGCCCGGGCGCGATCAAATTCGACGAGGCGACTTTCGAGGCCGCCGAGAGCGCGGGCCAGGCGGTGATCACCGTCGAGCGCTCGGGCGGCGAGGACGGCGCGGTGACCGTCCATTACGCCACCAGCGACGGCACGGCGACCGCCGGCCAGGATTACACGGCCACTTCCGGCACCCTCTCCTGGGCCGCCGGCGACGAGAGCAACCGGACGTTCGTCATCCCGATCGCGAAGGACGGGGTGGCCGAGCCCAACGAGACCGTCCATCTCACCCTGTCCGCTCCCACCGGCGGCGCCACGATCGATCCCGTCCGCGGCACGTCGGATCTGCGGATCCTCAACGGCGGCGATGACAATGGCGGCGGCGGTAACGGGGGAGGCGGCAACGGGGCGGCGGCAATGGAGGTGGGGGCAATGGCGGGGGCGGCAACGCCGGCGAGCTCAAGTTCGACCAGAGCGATTTCCAGGTGCTGGAGAACGCCGCCCAGGCGGTGATCACGGTCGAGCGCTCCCATGGCGAGCAGGGCGCGGTGACCGTCCACTACGCCACCGGCGACGGCACGGCGACCGCCGGCCAGGACTACACGGCCACCTCCGGCACCCTCTCCTGGGCCGCCGGCGACGAGGGGCGCAAGGTCATCCTGATCCCCATCCGCGACGACTCCGTGGCCGAGGGGAGCGAGACGGTTCACCTCACCCTCTCCGCCCCCACCGGCGGCGCCACCCTGGATGGCGAGCGGTCCGCGGCCGTGCTCACGATTCTCGAGGGGGGGCGCACCGGCGACGACGACGAGGGGGGGAACAACGGCAGCCGGCCGGGGACGATCAAGTTCGACGAGCGGAGCTCGCAGGGGATCGAGGGCGCCGGCGTCGTCCGCATCGCCGTCGAGCGCTCGGGCGGCGAGCAGGGCGCGGTCTCCGTCCGCTTCCAGACCGCCGACGGCAGCGCCAGGGCCGGCGAGGACTACACCGCCGTCTCCGGCACCCTGAGCTGGGGTGCCGGCGACGAGCGGACGAAGTTCGTCGAGGTGCCGGTCCTCGACGACTCCGTCTCCGAGGGGAACGAGACCGTTCTCCTGACGCTCTCCGCTCCCACCGGCGGCGCCACCGTCGATCCGGCGCGCGGGACGGCGACCCTGAACCTCCTGGACGACGACGGCGCCACCGCCGCCTGCATCCAGGACGACGACACCCTCTGTCTGGCCGACGACCGCTTCAAGGTCGAGATCGTCTGGCGGACCGGCCAGGGCGCGATCGGCGTCGGCCATGGCGCCCGGCTCTCCGGCAACTCGGGCACCTACTGGTTCTTCGATCCGGCGAACGCCGAGATGCTGATCAAGGTGCTCGACGCCTGCCAGGGCTTCAACTCCTTCTGGGTCTTCTTCGCGGCGACCACCGACGTCGACTTCACCGCCACGGTGACCGACACCCGGACCGGCGTCGTCAAGCAGTACTCCAACCCCGCCGGCCGCGCCGCCCAGCCGGTGCAGGACACCTTCACGTTCAAGACCTGCGGACGGTAGGGGCCGAAGAGATTTACTCCCCCGGAACGGGGGAGGCCAGGAGGGGGCGTTCCGGAGTCCGGGACGTCCCCTTTGTTCATTTTTTTCTGTTCCCGCCGCCCCCCTCCGCTGTCTCACCAGACATGACCGCCGCCGCCCTCGCCCTTCCGTTCCCTGGCTCTCCGCGAGCGGGCTCGGGTATCCTTCGGATCGAACCTGTTGGTTCTTTGAGGGATCGCCGAGTCACCCGAGCCCGATTTGACCGAGCCATGGATCTGGACCGACTGAGCGACGAGGAGCTGATCGAGCGGGCGCGCCACGAGGCGGCCAACGCCGATGCCTGCCTCGCCGTCCTCTACCGGCGGTACTACCCGAAGGTGGCCGCCTGGTGCCTGCGCATCAGCGGCGACCGGCAGGGGGCGGCGGACCTCGCCCAGGAGGTCTTCCTCCGCGTCCACGAGCGCCTCGGCTCCTTTCGCAGCGAGAGCCGGTTCTCCACCTGGCTGTATACCGTGACCCGCAGCGTCGTCATCAACCGCGGCGTCGCCGCGCGCCGCCGGCAGATGGACGCGCTCGACGAGGAGGGAGCCCCCGAGCCCGTCGAGCCCGCGCCGGGAGCGGACGAGGTGGTCGCCAAGGACCAGATCCTGCGCGAGCTCCGCCAGGCCATGGAGCGGGACCTCGAGCCGCTCGAGGCCAAGGTCCTCTATCTCCACTACGTGGACGGCATGCCGCTCGCCCCCATCACCGATCTCCTGAAGCTCGAGAACAAGTCGGGCGCCAAGGCCTACATCGTCAGCGGCAGGCGCAAGCTCGAGCGCCGCTTCGGCCGCTGGCTCGCCCGGCAGTCCGCCGGAAGGACCCCGTCATGAATTCGAACGACCGCGAGAACGCCCCGAACCTCCCTCTGGACGAGTGGCTCCGCGCCGCCTATTCCGGGGCCGACGCCGGCTGCCCTCCCCCCGAGGCTTTCCTGGAAGCCGATGCGCTCGCCCCCGAGGAGCGGCGGCGGCTCGACGAGCACGCCGGCCGCTGCCCGGCCTGCGCCGCCGAGCGGGATCTGGCCCGCCTGTTCGCGGGCGCGCCGGGAGCGGCGGAGGTCTCCGGCGAAGACGTGGACTTCGTGGTCGGCCGCCTCGAGGCCGCCTCGCCCGTCCGGTCCTCCGGTCAGGTGGTGCCGTTCCGGGTCCCCGCCCCGGTCGCCAAGCCGGCGCCGCGCCGCTCCGACCGCCAGATCTGGAAGATCGCCGCGGCGCTGATCCTGGTCCTCGGGGGCGGTCTTCTCTTCCGGCTCACGCAACCCGGCGCGCCGCCGCTGCCGCCGCCCGCGGTGGGCGGTCCCGTGCGCGGCGGCGAGATCGAGGCGGTCTCCCCCGTGGGCGACGTCGGCGAGGTCCCGCTGGAGCTGCGCTGGACCCCGCGCGAGGGGGCCCGCCTCTACCGGGTGCGGCTCTCGGCGGTGGACGACACGGTGCTGTGGGAGGGCACGGTGCCCGCGCCGCCGGCCCGGCTGCCGGACGAGGTCGCGGTGAAGCTCCACCGGGCCGTCAGTTACATCTGGACCGTCGAGGCGCTCGACGCCGCGGGAGCCCGGATCGCCGTCTCCGAGCCGGTCCGTTTCCGCGCCCGGCCCACGCCGTGAGGGCTCCCGGGAAGGATGCGGGCCTGTAATGTTGTTGAAAGGACCGGGGTTGTAGTCTGCCGCCTTGGTCTGGAGGTTATGTCGATGACGCAAAGATCCCGATTTGGCTTCTCTCTCGCCGCCCTGCTGGCGGTGTTTCTCCTTCTCGCGGGTGCCCCGGCGGCGATGGCCGAGCGTGGCAGCGGCGGGGGCAGTGGCGGCAGTGGGAGTGGCGGCGGGGGCTCCGACGACGGGGGCGGCAGCGGTGGCGGGGGCAATGGAGGGGGCAATGGCGGCGGTGGCGGCGGCGACAAATCGCTCGTGCTGCGGGTCAACCCGGCCATCGGCGCGCCGGGCGGCATCGTGGCCGTGGTGCTGCGCACCTACGCGCCGCGGCCGATCCGCCAGGGGCAGATCAGCATCCGGGTCGTCCGCCGGCCGCGGCCGGCCAAGCTCGGCCTCACCCTGGAGGATCTCACCGCGCCCGTCCGCCCGCTGACCCTGCTCTCCGCGGTGGTCTACAGCCCGCGCAACGACGCCCTCGCGCAAGGCCTCCTCAGCGGCCTGACGGACAGCCAGCTCGCCAAGGTGACCTTCCAGTCGCCGTCGGGCTCGGTGAACTCCGTCGACGGCCCGCTCGCCGTCTTCCGCTTCAAGCTCGACCCCTCGGTGAAGCCGGGGGACGTCTTCGACCTCACTCTCGATCCTCTCCAGATCTCCCTGACCGACGGGGCGACGAGCCAGCCGATCACGATCACCCCGCGGAGCGACACGTTGACCGTGCGGGCGCCCAAGGATCCGTTCCGGCTGGAGGCGGACGGCGACAAGGTCCAGCCCGGCGAGGTGGCCGAGCTGGGGGTGAACACCTTCGAGCCCTTCGCGGTGAGCGGCGGGCGCGTCACCCTGACCTGGAATCCCGGGGTCGCCGGGGGCGCTCCCACCGTCAAGCTCGACCCGCGCTACGGGAAGTCCACCTACACGGTGGACACCTCGAAGCCGGGCCGGCTGGTGGTGAATTTCAAGTCTCCGGACGCCTCCTTCAACAGCGTCCCCGGCACGATCGTGGCGATCACCATGCCGATCTCGGCGTCGGCGGGGATCGGGACCGCCTCGCCGTTCAGGCTCGACCCCGCGGAGACCTTCTTCCTCAACCGCCGGGGGAAGAAGATCCCGCTGAAGCTGCAGAACGGGACGATCCAGATCCAGTAGGAGGGCGGAAACGCCCGGGGTTATAGGCAAACCAGCCTATGAGGGGCGGCGTTGTGGAAAACGCCGCAAGTACAGCGGGGGTAGAGTGTTACGAGGTTCTGAGGCGGGAGTTACGCAAGCGGTCCCAGTCCTCCCGGAGCTGTGCCGGGGTGACAGTAGAGGCGCGGACCAGCTTGTCGATCGCGGGCTCTAAGATCGTCGGAGATGAGGCATTCAAGGATGCTCTTCATCTCCGGTCCTAGAGTCATAGGGGTGCGACCCTCCAGCATTTCATCCGGGCCATCCCGTAGGGCGGCGTAGATGCTCAGGAGGGAGTGCGTCAGAGATCTCAGGATCTCCGCGTAGCACCCCAGAGCGGCCTGCACCTGCTTCTCGCTCATGTAGCGGACGGGGTGACAAGCACCCTGTCCGCGCTGGAGATCACCTGCGCCCGGTGCCCTGGCTTGAATCCCGCCCGGGCGAGCCAGGGACCCGCCAAGACGATCCGGGGACAATCCCCCTCCGTGTCTTCTCCTGCCCTACGACGACTCTGAAGCTCTGCATGGTTTCTCCTCTTCTTATAGCCGTTTGAAGATGCATGCCGCTCTCGCGGCAGTCCCTTTCCGTATGGATCCCTCTTGCTCCCTGTCCTGGCGCCACATCCCCTCCAGACGCCGAGTATCCCGTTTTGGATATCGGAAGGGCGGGGACTATATCCCAGAATGGGATATACCAAAACGGGATGAAGAATGCCCCGGTGAGCACAAAGCACGACCCTCGGCACATCCGACTCCGCGAGCTGCTGCGGGAGGCGCGCAAGCGCGCCAAGCTCTCCCAGGCTGAGGTGGCAACGCGGCTTAACCGGCCCCAGAGTTTTTTGAGCAAGCTTGAATGCGGAGAACGGACGGTAGACGCCATTGATTTGATCGAGCTTGCGCGGTTGTACGAGATCTCAATCGACTTCTTCTTAGTGGCAATCGATATCCTAGACAATCAGCAGGACGATGAACAAACCGATTAGCGGACGCATAAGAGAACGATTGACGGAATGTCATCTACGCCATTGATACTGCAAACCGTATTGCTTCTGCCACGCTTGCTAACCCGGGTTAGCAAAAGCTAGCAAAAATATATTCCGATTTGGGATAAAAGGTTGTCCGCGCTATGCTTGACACTCACAAAGCGTCCGGCTGGGCTTTACAATGCAACCATTGCGGCGGTAGAATTTCGAGAGGCTCAGGAGGAGGGGATCTATGCCATTTGAACTTTTCTCGAAGAGGGCGGCCGGGAAGCTCAGGGCCCCGACGATCACCGTGCAGAAAAGGGGAACGCTTTCCCTGAATGCGGCGGCAGCGGTGTACCTGTCGGGCGGCGAAGTTCCGGAGAGCCTCCCTGTCGAATTGCTCTATGACCGGGAGAGGAAGATCATCGGCATTCGACGCGCCGCCACGGAGCATCCCAACGTGTACGTGATGCGGAAGCAGGCGAAGTCGGACTCCTTCCTTCTGGCCGGGAAGGCATTTACGCAGTACTACGACATCCCCACGGGCGAAGCCCGGCGCTACATCGCTAAGGAGTTTGAAGACGGCGTTCTAGGTGCCGAGCTGGACGGCGAGTACTCGGAGGTCGCGAGGGAGAGAGAAGAGAGTGCTACGGAAGAGTAGAGAAAACGATGGCTCGGTAAGTGCTACCAACACTTACCGAGCCCTAGCGAGATCGGTAACAACTTGCCTGGAGAGACTCGATGCACCGAGGGACTCACTATGTCCATAGCCTACCACGCCCACCACCACAAAGCAAGCAGAATCAGCGGTTTGGCCTCAGAAAAGGGAGACCGCCGAGAGGGTCTTGTACACCCACTCGGCAGCGTCCGGGCTTCATTCTTGGCGCTCTGGTCCGGCTAGGAACCTCACACCGTTTAGCGATGATGTGGCGGAGCCTACTCTAAGCGGAGCGTCGTCGCTTTGTAGTACAGCCGCACTCCTTCGGTTCCTGCGATGGCGGAGAGCATCCGCTCCGCGTCCGTCGTCTTCCTCCGGTTCCAGCGGAAGTCGAACTCCTCCAGGTACCGCTGCATGTGCTTCGCGGAGACGTGGTGGAAGGTGCCGATAATGCCGCGCTTCAGGAGAGCGAAGTAGGACGGAGCCGTGGGAGGCGAACTCCTTCTCGAGCCCGACGTAGGACGCCATTTCGTCCATCATGATCTTGGCGGTGCCTTCCACGTTGCGGCGAATGATGCCCTTGAGGCTCTTTGCCTTGACGTCCGGGACCACCTGGGACCGGGCTTCCCCGTCGCGCTGAATCAGGGTGAAAGACGACCGTCTTCCCCTTGTGCGGGGCTTTGGCGTCCTGGCCGCGCTTCTTCCCGCCCACGAAGGTTTCATCGGCTTCCACGATGCCGGAGAGCTTCGCCTACATGGGTTCCTTCTCCATGGCCGAAACGCCGCCCGCCCGGGCATCAATGCCCGGGCTACGCCAGAAACGAAAAGCCGGCTGAAGCCGGCTCATCAAAAAGCTCTCTCAGGAGCCGGGTTCACCCGGCTTTTCTTCTGAGCGTAGCCCGGGCATTGATGCCCGGGCGGGGCCGAGCCGCCACCACAAGAGGGCCAGGATCGCGGCCGCGATTCCGGCCCACCATCCCCATGGCCGCCGCTTCGGCACCAGCGGCGGCGCATCCCCGATCAGCACGTAGCCCGCCCAGAGGGCCGGCCGGTTCCAGCGCGGATCGGCCCGCAGCCGCCGTTTCGCCTCGCGCAGGGCCTCGGCGGGGGTGAGCCCCCGCGACAGCTCCCAGTAGAACTGCTCCATGAAGACCGCGGTCGCGGCGTCCCCGACGTCCCAGAGGGTGGCGACGACCGCCCGCGAGCCGGCGGCCAGGAAGGAGCCGGTCAGCGAGGCGAGCGCCTGGCCGTTCTCCCCCGGTCCCAGGGCGGTGCGGCAGGCGGCGAGCACCGTCAGGTCGGAGCGGTCGTCGAGGCCGGCGATCTCCTCGGGGGAGAGGAGGCCGTCGTCCTCCGCCGTGGGGGTGAGCAGGATGGCGGCGCCGCGGCCGGGGCGCTCGTCGATCACCGCGTGGGTGGCGAGATGGACCACCCGCGCGCCGCGGGCGACCGCCGCGCGGAAGGCGCCCTCGGTCGCCTGGCCCCGGGTGAAGATCGCCGCCCGGCCGCCGAGAAGGTGCCCGACGGCCGCCAGCTCGCCCGTGGCGGCCGGCAGCGGCGCGAGGCCGAAGCGCTCGACCAGGAGCTCGCGCGGCGTCGCGCTTCCACCCGCACGGGAGAGGAGGGGATCGCCGAAGCCGAGCAGGCGGGCGCCGCGGTCCCTCGGACCGGACCGGCCGAGCCCGGCGAGCGCCGAGGCGCTCGGCAGATAGCTCACCGGCGACCGCTCGACCAGGAGCCCGCCGGAAACCGGGAGGATCTCGAAGGGCAGGTAATGAAGGGCGCCGTCGGGGGCGATCCGCAGGGGCGCGTCCCCCCGGGGGAGCGGTCCGGCGGGGCCGAGGAGGAGCCGCGAGAGCGCCGCCACGGCCTGGGGCGCCGGCTCCTCGCCATGGGAGAGGGCGCGATGGACGGCCGCCACCGCGTCGAGCGCCGGCCGGCGCGGTCCGAGGTCGTGGAAGCGGACGCTCCCCCGGCGGATCACCCAGAGATAGAGGTTGGACTCTCCCAGGAAGTATTCGAGCACGGCGCCCTCGCCGACCTTCCCGCGCAGGGCGGCGGCGGTCAGCGGGGCGGCCGGCCGCCGCCCTCCGCGCAGGGCGTCGAGGAGGTCGCGCACCTTGGCGCGCTGCACGATGCCGAGAGCCCGTTCGCCCCAGCCGCGCCCCGGCTGCCGCCGCTCCAGCTCGGCGAGGGTCTCCACCGCCGCCTCGTAGACCGCCCGCTTGTCCCCGAAGTAGCCCGCCCGCCGGGAGCCGCGGGCGAGGCCGGCGCGCACCCGCTCGATCTCCCCCAGGGCGGCTTCGAAGTGCGCGAGCGCGCCGGCGAGGTCGCCGCGGGCGCGGGCGATCCGCCCCAGCCCCTCGCGCGCCGACCACCTCCCCTCGGGCGAGCCGCTCGCCTCGGCGGCCGCGAGACAGCGGCGGAAGACCGCCTCGGCCTCCCCCAACCGGTGCTGGTCGAGCAGCAGCCGGCCGAGGTAGAAGAGGTCCTGGATCTCCTCCGTGCGGTCGCCGCTCTCCCCGGCCAGCCGCAGGGCCTCCCGGTAGGCGGCCTCCGCCTCCGCCGTCCGCTCCAGGTTGAGGTGCAGGGCGAGCGCGAGATTGAGATGGGCGTTGGAGAGCCCCGCCACATCGCCGGTCTGGCGATAGACCGCGATCGCCTCGCGGAACGACTCCTCCGCCTTCACCGGGTCCCCCAGATTCCGGTAGATCACGCCGGTGTTGACCAGCAGGGCGGCGCGGCGGCCCGGGTCCAGCTCCCCCCCGGCGGCGAGCACCTGCTTGTAGAGATCCAGGGCTTCCCGGTAGGCGCCCACCTTCTCCAGCACCACCCCCTGGTTGATGCGGGCGACCCGCCCCTGCTCCGCGGCCCAGGGCTCGCCGGGGTGCCGCGCCGCCAGCGCCGCGGCCGCGGCGTGGAGCTCCAGCGCCGCCGTATAGCGTCCGGCCGCCACGGCGAGCGCCCCGAGGTTCGAGAGGTTCACCGCCTCGGACTCGAAAGCGCCCGCCTTGCGGTTGATCCCCAGGGCCTCGCGGAACGAGCGCTCGGCCTCCGGCATCTCCCCGAGCCCTTCGAGCACCAGGGCCAGATTGTTGAGCGCCCGGCCGAGCGTCTCCGGGTCCCCCAGGGCACGGCTCAGCTCCAGCGCCCGCCGGCAGTCCGGCAGCGCTCCCCGGTAATCCCCCAGATCATTCTGCAGGACGCAGGCGTTGCCGAGCGCCAGGGCCGCGACCGCCGGATCGGACGTCTTCGCCAGGGCGTGGTACTCCCGCAGGGCCTCCGGCAGCCGGCCGGCGGTATGCAGCGCGACCGCATGGTCGATGGAGGGACCGGCCGCGAAAGCCGCGGCGGGGAGCAGGAGAGCCAGTGCGAGCGTAAACCGGCGGATCACGGGAGATTCTAGCCACGGAACCCGGTTTTGAAACGTTCCGCCCCGCCGTCCGTCTTCTCCTGTGGATGCTGACGGCTTTCGAGGACACCGCGCACCGCTACCAGCGCCGGGTCTACTCCTTCGCCCGCTACCTGCTCTCCAGCCGGGAGGAGGCGGAGGATGTGACCCAGGAGGTGCTGCTCCGTCTTTGGCGCCACCGCCAGGGGGTGGACGAGGAGCGCCTCGGCTCCTGGCTGCTGCGGGTCACCCGCAACGCCTGCTACGACCTGCTGCGCAAGCGGCGGAGCGAGGCCGCGGCCGGGGTGGTCCGGACCTTCGACGACGAGGCGGCGCAGGAGGTGGCGAGCGGCGAGCCCGGCCCGCAGGATCAGGCCGAGGCCTCCGACTTCCGGCGGCGCCTGCTGGCCGCCCTCACGGAGATCGGCGAGCCCTACAAGAGCGTCATCATCCTGCGCGAGGTCCAGGGGCTCCCGCACCGGGAGATCGGCGAGGCCCTCGGCATCCCCGAAGCCACCGTCCGCGTCCACCTCCACCGGGGGCGGCGCCGGCTGCGGGAACGACTGAATGAGGATGTGCGCCATGCGACCGAATGACGAATTTTCCTGCGCGGATGCCAGTCGACTCCCTCGAGGCCTATCTCGACGGCGATCTGCCCCCCCGGGAAGCGGACCGCCTCCGCGAGCATCTGGGGAGCTGCGCCGCCTGCGCCGCGGAGCTGGCGCTGGCCGAGAGGATTCAGCGCGAGCTGCGCTCCCTGCCGCAGCCGGACTGCCCGCCGGAGGTGATCGAGCGGGTAGTCCGGGCGGGGAGAGGCGAGGTCGTCCCGTTCCCGTCCAGGGATCGAACGTCGAGACCGCGGATCGCCGCCGCGGCGGCCGTCCTGGCCCTGGCCATCGGGGGCGGATCGCTGTTCGTCCATCTCCAAACCCAGAGGGAGCGGCAGGTCGCCCAGGCCACCCGGGAGGCCCGCTTCGCTCTCGCCTATCTCGGCAGGGCGACCCACAAGGTCGGCCTCGACGTCCGCGACGAGGTCCTCCAGAAGCGGCTGGTGATCCCCACCACCCGCAGCGTCTCCCGGTCGCTGAGCGATCTCCCGGATGAGCCGCGGAAGGAGTTTTGAAGATGCGTAAGCCGATCGTTCTCTTGACCATCCTGCTCTTCCTGAGCGTTGCGGGAGCCCGCGCCCAGAAGCTGGAGAGCCAGCCCGGGTACGTGCCGATCGAAGAGCTCGGCCTCTTCCCGGCCGACAAGCTGAGCGTCGAGATCAACATCGACGGCCCCCTGCTGCGCATGGTCGCCGAGGCGACGAAGCGGGAGGACCCCGGCTTCTCGGCGGTGCTGGCGGGCCTGAAGTCGATCAAGGTCCAGGTCTTCCCGCTCAAGGGGGTGGACGCGGACGTCATCAGGACCAGGATCGGGCGCTCCGCCCACTGGCTGGAGGACCGCGGCTGGGTGTCGATGCTGAAGGTCCGCGACCAGGGGGAGGAGACCTACATCTACCTCAAGCAGGCGGGCGACAGGATCGACGGGCTGACCCTGCTGTCGTTCAATCCCAAGGACGAGGCGGTGGTCATCAACATCGTCGGCCGGATCGATCCGGCCCAGATCGGCCGCATCGGCCAGAGCCTGAATCTGCCGCAGCTCAAGAAGGTCCCAGCTACCAGAAAGCCGGAATGACCATCCCTTTTCGATACGGAGGTTTGTCATGAAGCGCGGTCTTTTTTCGTTCGCCGTCCTGCTCTCCCTGAGCTCCCTGCTCGCCGGCTGCGGCGGGTCCCCCACGGTCCAGCAGGTGCGCTGGGAGCTGCAGCGCCGTTTCCCCGAGGCCCGTTTCGAGCCGGAGGAGCACGTCCATCTCGGGCGCATCTCGATGGGGCTGGTGCGCGGCGTCCTCAACCTGGCGGCCGGCGACGAGGACGACCGGGAGGGGCGGGATTTCGTCCGCCAGATCCACGGCGTCGACTTCGCCAGCTACAAGGTCCGCAATCTGCCGGACCTCACCAGCCTCACCAGCGACTCCCGTTTCGAGAGCCAGCTCAAGCAGAACGGCTGGTCGCTGATGGTGCGCACCCGGGAGGAGCACGAGAGCACCTGGATCTACGTCCGCAGCACTCCGGACGGAGCCATGCGCAACCTCTTCGTGGTCTCCCTGGAGAAGGACGAGCTGACGCTGGTCCGCGTCGATGGCCGGCTCGACCACGCCTTCGCCGCCGCCATGGCCGAGAATCCGAAGAAGATGTTCGACGGCGGGCATCGGAAGAAGGAAGTGAAGACGGCGGAGGTGGGGGTGCCGGCGGGGTTGTAGGGGTGCTCGTGCCCGGGCTCGACGCTCCGGGCGCCGTCACCCCGCCTCTTCGATAAAGTACCCCGCATGCGACATGCCGTACTTCTCCTGACGTTCTCGATTTCTGCCCTCCTCCTCGCACCCGCCCTTCACGCGCAGTCCCCCGGACCTCTCCACCTGGGAGCCGAGCTTCCTCGGCTACGGCACCGAGCCGGAGATGGACTACGGCGGGCGCACGGTGATGTCCCTGCAGAGCGCCGTCAGCCGCGGCATCGGCGCGATCGGCCATATCGGGGAGAAGCACCCCGGGTTGGCGCCCGTCTGGGAGTTCCCGGCCGCGGCGGCGCTGGTGCTGATCCAGCACGAGGTGGACGGCCACGGCGGCCGGGCGAGGGAGTTCGGGCTCTCGCCCAGCTATTCCTTCAATTACGACTTCTCGGCCGCGACCGGCACCCGGCGTCCCCCGAGGACCAACGAGGGGAACGCCCTGATCGGCTCCGGCGGCACCGAGGCCGATCAGGTCATGGCCCACCGCACGCTGCTCGACCTGCTCCGGCCCGAGGGGGCGGACGGCGCCAAGGTGCCCCTCCTCCTGATCTCCAAGCTCGACCTCACCGTCTACGTCGCCCAGACCCGGAACCCCGACCGCGGCGAGGATTTCCTCGATCAGTACCGGGACGGCAATGACATGGCCTACTACCTCCTCTCCCGCCAGGCGCAGCGGCGGGGGGCCGATCCGGCGGCGGTCTGGTCGGGGGCCTACACGGCCGATTTCGCCGATCCGCTGCTCGGCACGACCTACGACGACATGCGGGCGACGGCGCTCTGGAACCTTCTCGATCCCACGCTCGCGGGAGCGGTGTTCAACTACTTCCGCCAGCACGTGCTGGGCGGTCAGGTGCGGGTGCGCGCGCCGGTCCTGCGCGTCGCCGATGGCGTCGGGCTCGCCCTCGGCACCCGCGGCGCCCTGGGCCCGCAGGAGGTCTCGCGCTTCCTCGACCTCCACGCCGCCACCCGCCGGGGGGTGTTCACCGTCTACGTGCGCGACCTCGACTCCTCGATCGACCGCACCTACGGCTTCGGCGCCGCCGTCCACGGCTTCCGCGTCGGCGGCGCGGAGCTCGGGCTGGCGGCCGATTCCTGGGACGAGCCGGCGTCGCGGGAGCGGATCCGGACGGGGAACGGCTGGAACGCCACCGCCGAGATCGATACCCTGTTCCAGGATCGCTGGGGGTTCTCGGCCAAGATCGGGACCAAATCGGCAGGGTTCTTCCCCGGGCTGCCGATCGCGGATGGGGCTTACGTCGGCTTCGGCCTGAGAGGAGTCTGGTGAGAAGAGAGTTCACAGCCGCCGATTGCGCGCGCTCGCGCCAGGATTTTCCGTCGCTCGCGCGGAGCTTCAACGGTCTCCCCCTGGCCTTCCTGGACGGGCCGGCGGGGACCCAGGTGCCGGAGCCGGTGATCGCGGCGATGGCGGATTACTACCGCACCTCGAACGCCAACGCCCACGGCGAGTTCCCCACCTCGCGGGAGACCGACATCCTGGTCCACGCGGCCCGCGAGGCCGCGGCGGCCTTCCTCGGGGCGCCGAGCGGGCGGGAGATCTCCTTCGGCCAGAACATGACGACTCTGACCTTCGCGCTGAGCCACGCGCTCGTGCGGGAGATGGAGCCGGGGGACGAGATCGTCATCACCCAGCTCGACCACGAGGCGAACCGGGGGCCGTGGCTGCATCTGCGCGAGCGGGGGATCGTCGTCCGCGAGGTCGCCCTGCGTCCGGACGGCCGGCTCGACCCGGAGGACTTCGCGCGGCAGGTGACCGCGCGGACGCGCCTGGTGGCCCTGGGGCTCGCCTCGAACGCGCTCGGCACGGTCAACGACGCCGCGCTCGCCCGCCGGCTCTCGCGGGAGGCCGGGGCCTGGCTGCTCCTCGACGCCGTCCACTACGCGGCCCACCTCCCCGTGGACGTGGTGGCGCTCGACGCCGACTTCCTCCTCTGCTCGGCCTACAAGTTCTACGGCCCGCACGTCGGCATCCTCTACACCCGGCCCGGCCTGCTCGAACGGCTGCGCACCGACAAGCTCAGCGTCCAGGAGGACGAGGCCCCCTTCCGCATCGAGACGGGCACGCTCAACCACGCCGCTCTCGTCGGGGTAAAGGCGGCGGTCGAGTACATCGCCTCCTGGGGGGAGGGTGGGACGCCGCGGGAGCGGATCGTCTCGGCGATGGAGGGGATCGCCGGCTACGAGCACGGTCTGGGGCGCCGCTACTACGACAACGTCCGCCAGATTCCGGGGGTCACCGTCTGGGGAACGGATTTCTCGGGTCCGCGCGCGCCCACGGTCTCGATCACCATCGACGGCGTCCTCCCGCTCGCCGCCGCCCGCGCCCTGGGCGAGAGGGGCTTGCAGGTCTGGGACGGCCACTTCTACGCGCTGCGGGCGATCGAGGTCCTGGGACTGGCCGAGCGGGGAGGGGTGATCCGCACCGGGCTCGCGATGTACAACACCGCCGAGGAGATCGACCGGCTGCTGGCGGCGGTGGAGGAGCTGGCCCGGGGGTGAGGAGCCCCCTACCGCGCCGGCGCCCCCGCCACCAGCTCCACCCCTTTCGCCGCCGGCCCCAGCGCGATCGCCTGCGGCAGGTGGCGGCCGTCGAGCCAGACGATCCGCTGGTCCGCCATCTCGGCCTTCAGCCGGCCCACCGCCTGCTCCAGCCTGGGGATGCTGGAGATGTCTTCCACCGGTTGCCCCGAGGAGGCCCAGGCCAGGGCCGCGGGAGTGTCCTTCCCATAGAGGCTCCAGACGAAGAGCGGCACGCGGATCGATTCGAGATAGCGCCGCACGGTGGCCGGGTCGTAGCGGCTGATGTCCTTGTTCTCCCCGCCCAGCACCAGCACCACGGCCCGGCGGTCGTTCTCGGCCGACGCCTCGAGGCCGGCCACCGCCACCGCGTCCGCGATGCGCCGCTCCTTCCCCCTGGCCTCCTTGAGCATGCGGGAGCGGGTCAGGAACGCCAGCAGGCCGCCGTCCTTGGCCGCCAGCTCCTGCGACAGGTCGAACAGCTCGGCGGGCACCCTCGAGGCCTTGAAGGGGCTGCTGGCGAGGGAGAGGAAGCGCACCCGGTCTTCGGGGCCGAGCCGCATTCTGGCATCGAGAACGGGGAAGGCCGGCAGCCGGCTGCGGGAGAGCACTTTGCCGAGGATCTCCTGGCCGGTCGGCACGCGGACCAGGATGACCTTGCCGGTCCCGTTCTCGGTGGCGGCGACCGGCAGCGGCCGGCCGCCGGCGGTGAACCACCCCGCGAGCTCCGCGGGCGCGGGGAGGGCCGCTCCCGGGCGTATCCGCACCGGCACGGCGGTCAGCTCGGTCGAGACCTCGCTGCCGTACTCCCCGCCGTAGGCCACGTCCCGGTGGGCCATCAACCCCGGCGGAAACCAGAGCTCGGCGGAGAGGACGTGCAGGTTCTTGAGGTCGCGCGGCGGCAGCGCGGCCCTCCCCGTCCGCGTCCACCTGCAGGGCCTGGCCGTCCAGGGTGAGGCCGATCGAGGCCGGGTTGACGCCGTTGACGCTCTGCCAGGTGAGCCGCGCCGCCTGGGGGACCCCCTTCGCGTCGTTCTCCAGCACGACCCCGACCTCCGCCGGCGGCCGGGGAAGGTTGAGCCACTGGGTCGCGCGGCCGATCTCGCCCCCCTCGGCGTCGAGGGCGCGGGCGACGAGCTCGTGCGGGCGCAGGTCCGACCCCAGGTCGACGCGCGCGATCCAGGGGGGGCCCGCGAGCCGGCCCGCGGCCGCGCCGTCGAGCGTGAGCTCCACGGCCGCCACGGGTCCGCCCACCGCGACCTCGATCGGATAGACACCCGAGATCAGGCCGAGGATGAGGGTGACGAAGGTGATCATGACGCCGGCTTCAAGAGAGAGCGATTGTAGCTCTCTCCCGTGCTCAGGGCACGCTGCCGGCCAGCTCCAGCGTGGACGCCGCCGCGGGGGAGAGCGCGATCGATTGCGGCAGGAGCCGGCCGTCCACCAGCAGGATCCGCTGCGAGTCCAGGTTGTCCCGCAGAGCCGCGTACGCCCGCTGCAGGTCCCAGAGCCCCGTCAACACCGACCACCTTCCCCCAGGCCGCCGCCGCCGAGCCGGGTTCCGGCTTGCCCACGGACCAGACGAAGAGCGGCACGCGCAGCGCCGCCAGGTAGCGCCGGACCATCGCGGGATCGAAGCGGCTCTCCTCCTTGGCGCCGCCGGTGAGCACGACGAGGATGGCGCGCCGGCGGTTCTCGGTGACCGCTTCCAGGCCGGCGACCGCCGCCGCCTCCGCGGTCCGCATCGGGCTCCCTTCCGGGGCCCGCCCCGTGCGGGAGGTGAGCAGCATCGACAGCAGGCCGGTCTTGGTGCGCCTCGATCTCGGGGGAGATGTCGAAGATGTCGCTATGCTCTCCTCCGGAGGTCGTGAACCGTCTGGGGAAGGGGAGGACGAAGCGGAGGCGGTCCTCCATGCCGAGCTGCATGACGTCGGCCATGTTCCATCGCGAGCGCTTCTGGCTCGCGATCAGCGACAGGGCCTGGGAGATGCCGGGAGCGGCGATCACGTAGAGCTGCTTGGGCCCCTGCTCGGCGGCCGCCACCGGGAGTGGCTTGCCGCCGGAGGTGAGCCACCCCGTGAGCTTCTCCACGGGGGGCAGATCGCCGCGGCGCATCCGGACCGGCACGGCGGTCAGCTCGGTCGAGACCTCGCTGCCGTACTCGCCGCCATAGACGATCTCCCGGCGCACCGGCCGCCGGGAGGGGAACGTCACCTCCGCCGTGAGCACGTGGAGGGACGCGAGGTCCCGGATGGGCAGAGAGACGCGCCCCGAGGAGTCCAGCGCCAGCGGCAGGCCATCCAGCACGAGCGAGATCGCGGTCGGCTTTTCCCCCTGGAGGTTCGTCCACACCACCCGCGCCGCCTTGGGCGGGCCGAGCTTGTCCATCTCCAGCAGGATTTCGACCTTGGCGAGAGAATGAGGGAGGTTCGCCCACTCCTGGGCGCGGGCGATCTCCGCCCCCTTGGCGTCGAGGGCCCGGGCCACGATCTCGTGCGGCAGGAGGTCCGGACCGAAATCGATCGTGGTCTTCCATGGCGGCGCCTGGAGCGTCTGGACGCTCTTGCCGTCCACCAGCAGCTCCACGGCGGCGGCCGGGCCGTTGACGGCGAGCTCGACCGGGAGGGGACCCCGGATCAGCCCGAAGAACAGGGAGAGGAAGGCGAGGGTCGTCATGCTCGTGTCATGGCGGGCCGCCCACCAGCTCCACCCCTGACGCCTTGGGCGAGAGGGCGATCGATTGCGGCAGGAGGCGGCCGTCGACCATCACGATCCGCTGCGACTCGAGCCGCTCGCGCAGCTCCGCGGCCGCGCGGAGGAGGTTGCGCACCACGGAGATATCCTCGCTCGGGCCCCAGGCCGCCGCGATGGAGCCGGGCGCGGGTTTGCCCAGGGTCCAGACGAAGAGCGGCACCCGCAGGGATTCCAGGAAGCGTCGGACGGTCGCGGGGTCGTAGCGGCTGGCGTCCTTCTCGTCGCCGGCGAGGACGAGCAGCACCGCCCGGCGGCGGTTCTGCGCCATCGCCTGGAGGCCCGCGACCGCCACCGCGTCGGCGATCCTCATCCCGCCGTCCGGCGAGGAGTCGCTCGGCCTCGACTGGATCGTCGAGAACCATTCCAGCAGCCAGGGGATACCTCCCTGCCGGTAATCGAATTCCGGCGAGATGTCGAACAGGTCGGACCACTCTCCGGAGCCCACGACCCGGCGCGGCACCGGCAGGACGAAACGGACCCGGTCCTCCTTGCCGAGCCGCATCTCGAACCGCAGGTTGTCCGGCATCTTGCCGTAGCCGTGGCGGCCCATCTCCTGCGCGACATAGCTGGCCGTCGGCGCGCGGATCACGTAGAGCTGGGCCGGCCCGTTCTCGACGGCGGCCACGGCGAGCGGCTTGCCGTTCGCCGTCAGCCAGCCGCCGAGCTTTTCCACCGGCGGGAGCGAGCCCGCCCGCACCGGTACGCCGGTGAGCTCCGTCGAGACCTCGCTGCCGTACTCGCCGCCATAGGCGAGGTCCCGGTGGACCGATTCGAGCGGCGTGAATTCGACCTGGGCGGTGAGCACATGGATCGAGCGCAGGTCATGCGCGGGCAGGGCTCCACGCCCGTCGGCGCCGAGCGGCACCGGCAAGCCGTCGAAAGCGAGGGAGACGGACCGCGGTTTTTCCCCCTTGAGATGGGTCCACACCACCTTCGCCGCCTTCGGCGGGCCGCCCTTCCCCTCCTCCAGCACGATCTCGGCCTTGGACAGCGGATGCGGGAGATTTACCCATTCCTCGGTCCGTATGAGCTCGTGGCCCGCGGCGTCGAGGGCTCGGGCGACGACCTGGTGCGGCCGGAGGGCCGGACCGAAGTTGATCGTCCCCTTCCATGGCGGGCCGGGAAGAGTGCCGGCGCTCCGGCCGTCCACCACGATCTCGACCGAGGCCACCGGGCCGTTGACGGCCAACTGGATGGGGTACGGTCCCGAGATCAGCCCGAAGAACAGGGAGAGGAAGGCGATGGTCGTCATCTTCGTCTCTAGGGGTTGCCGCCGACCAGCTCCACCCCCGATGCCTTGGGCGAGAGGGCGATCGACTGCGGCAGCAGCCGGCCGTCGACCATCACGATCCGCTGGGAGGCGAGCTCCTGCCGGATCTTCTCGACCGCGCCCGCCAGGTTCCGCACCTCCGAAATGTCCTCGGCCTGCCCCCAGGCGGTCGCCGTCGTTCCCGGCGCCGGTTTGTCCAGGGTCCAGACGAAGAGCGGCACGTGGATGGCGGCGAGGAACCCGCGGACGGTGGCGGGGTCGAGACGGCCCTGATCCTTCTCATGGCCGGAGAGCACCAGCAGGATGGCGCGGCGGCGGTTCTCCGTCATCGCTTCCAGGCCGGCGACGGCCACCGCGTCCGCGATCCGCCGCCGCTTGCTGCTCCGGAGGGGGGCGCGCACGACCCTCTGCACGAGCTCGGGGAGGCTCGCGGTGTGAGTGTCGAGCGCCGGCGAGACCTCGAAGAGGTCCGTCATCATCTCCCCCGAGGACTCGAACCGCTGAGGGTAGGGGAACATGAAGCGGACCTGGTCCCCCTCGGCGAGCCGCAGGTTGGGATGGCGGAAGAGGTGCCCCTTGCTGCCCACCTTCCAACCCTCGCTGACGTCCGCCGACCCCACCACGTAGAGCTGCCCCGGCCCCTCCTCGACGGCATCGACGGGGAGCGGCCGTCCGGCGGCGGTGAACCAGCCGGCGAGCGTCCCCGGCGTCAGCGTGATGCCGGGGCGCACGTGGACCGGCACCCCGGTCAGCTCGGTCGAGACCGCGCTTCCATAATCGCCTCCATAGGCCGCCTCCTTGCGGACCTTGCGGGAGCCGGAGAACTCGATTTCGGCGCTCAGCACATGGAGCGACTGGAGGTCGTGCGGGGGGAGGGCAACGCGGCCCGAGGCATCCAGGGGCAAGCTCCGGCCGTCGAAGACGACGACCGCCGACACCGGTTTCTCCCCCTTGACGTCCGCCCAGATCACCTTCACCGCCTTCGGCGGGCCGGCCGGGTCCCCTTCCAGCGCGATCTCGACCTTGGTCAGAGGATGCGGGAGGTTCGCCCACTCCTGGACCCGGCCGATCTCATGCCCTTCCGCATCGAGGGCCCGGGCCACGATCTCGTGCGGCTGGAGATCCGAGCCGAAGTCGATCTCGGTCTTCCATGGCGCATGGAGTTGTCTGTGCGCTTTTTCCATCCAGCAGCAGCTCCACGGCGGCGACCGGGCCGTTGACGGCGAGCTCGACCGGGATGGGGACCCCGGATCAGCCCGAAGAACAGGGAGAGGAAGGCGAGGGTCGTCATACTTGTGATGACGATTATAGCGGGATCGTTTCCCGCCACCCTCGATTCAGCGGTCGATTCAGAGGTCAGATGAAGCGGGAGACCACCAGGTAGGCCACGGCCGCGATCGCCGCCGAGATCGGGATGGTCAGCACCCAGGCCCAGACGATGCGGCCGGCGACCCCCCACTTGACCGCCGAGAGGCGGCGGGTGGAGCCGACGCCGATGATCGCGCCGGTGATCGTGTGGGTGGTCGACACCGGGATGCCCGCGAGCGTGGCGCCCACCAGGGTCAGCGCCCCGGCGGTCTCGGCGCAGAAGCCGCCGACCGGCTGGAGCTTGGTGATCTTGGTGCCCATCGTCTTGACGATGCGCCAGCCGCCGAACAGCGTCCCCAGGGCGATCGCCGCGTGGCTGAGGAGGATGACCCAGAGGGGGACCTCGAACTTGGTGAGCATTCCCGAGGCGACGAGGAGGCCGGTGATGATGCCCATCGTCTTCTGGGCGTCGTTGCCGCCGTGGCCGAGGCTGTAGGCGGCGGCCGAGAGGAGCTGCAGCTTGCGGAACTGCCGGTCCACGCGGGAGGGGCGCCAGCGGCGGACGATCCAGTTCACCGCCACCATCAGGAAGAAGCCGGCGATCAGGCCGATCATCGGAGCGAGGACGATGAACAGCAGCGTCTTCGTCCACCCCGAGAGGAGGATCACGCCGAAGCTCCCCGCCTTGACGATCGCGGCGCCGGCATAGCCGCCGATCAGGGCGTGCGACGAGGAGACCGGCAGGCCGTAGTACCAGGTGATCAGGTTCCAGGCGATGGCGCCGAGGAGCCCGGCGAGGATCACCTCCCGGGTGACCACCGAGAGGTCGATCATGCCGCTGCCGATCGTCTTGGCGACGTGGGTGCCGAGCACGAAGGCGGCGACGAAGTTGAAGAACGCCGCCCAGGCGACCGCCTTGTTGGGGGCGAGCACCCGCGTCGAGACGACGGTGGCGATCGAGTTCGCCGCGTCGTGGAAGCCGTTCAGGAAGTCGAACGCGAGAGCGACGAGGATGATGAAGACGACGAGGGCGGTGGCGGCGGTCATCTCAGGCGGTCGTCTCAGAGCGTTTTTGACGATGACGTTGCCGACGACGTGCGTGTAGTCCTTGCACTGGTCGCAGGCGTTCTCGAGCCCGTCGTAGATCTCCTTCCACTTCATGATCTGGAGGGGATCGCGGCCGTTCGGCCGGAAGAGGTCGGCGATGACCTTGTTGTAGAGGTCGTCGGCCTTGTTCTCCAGGTCGGAGATGCGGACGATGGCATTCTGGATCTCGCGCTGATTGGCGAGGTTCCAGATCCGCCCGGTTGCCTTGTCGATCTCGGCCGCCATGGCGACCAGGATCTCGGCGAACTGGCGCAGCTCGGCGGGGGACTCGGCGAGCTCGAAGTTGATCAGCCGCTGGGCCACCTCCTCCAGATAGTCGAGGACGTCGTCGAGGTCGGTCGCGAGCGAGCGGATGTCCTCGCGGTCGAAGGGGGTGATGAAGGAGGAGTTCAGGGCGTCGAAGATCTGGCGGGTGATGCTGTCCCCCGTGTGCTCGAGATCGCGCAGCGCGGGCATCCGGGCGCGCCGGGTCGCGAGGTCGGCCTGGACGAACTCGGAGAAGTTCTGGGCGGCGCGAAGCAGGTTCGCCGTATCCTGGGAGAACAGCGTATGGAACTGCTCCTCCTTCGGCATCAACCAGCGGATCAGGGCGTCGACCTTCGCCATCCGGCTCCCTCCATGCGATGAGATTTGACAGGCGCGTGCCATCCTGTGACAAGGCAGGCAGGCGGATCGTAGCACCAACCCCGGCGGACGGCACAAGGGGGCGGATGAGGCGCTATACTCTGGCATCGAGGTGAGCGTGATCACGAAAGAGCTTCTGAAAGCGGAGATCGACAAAGTCCCGGAGGAGAATCTCGGCGTGCTCTATAGGATCGTCAAGGCTCTGGAGGAGCCCCGGGAGAAGAGTGACCTGGAGGCCCGGGCGGAGGACGCCACCGCTTGGAAAGCTTGGATCGCGGAGACCTACGGCAGCACGGCGGACGCGCCGATCGAGCGTGGAGAGCGCCCGGCGTTCAGCCCCGCAGGGGCGTAGGCATAAAGCCTGGGGCTTCAGCCCCAGGTAGGAGATGCCAAGAACTAATCAAGCCCCGAAGGGGCGCAGGCAGCCGTTCGACGATGCTGCCTGCGCCCCCTCGGGGCTTACGAATTTGGGGTGCCCGACCTGGGGCTGAAGCCCCAGGCTTTATGCCCGTGCCCCTTTGGGGCTGAACCTTCTACTCCGGCCCCGCCCGCAGCTCCAGCCCGGTCACCAGCAGCGTCGGCGAGCCGATCATCCCGTCCAGGGGGTGGAAGGTCAGGTCCCGCCCACGCCCACGATCCCCTTCAGGAAGGCGCCGATGCCGCCGCAGAGCCAGGCCCTCGCCACCGGCGCGCTGGCGCGGCCGGCTTCGACGGCGAAGCCGCAGACGGGGAGGGCGAAGCGGTCGGCCGCCAGATCGAAGCGGCCGGGGCCGGTGGCGTCGATCAGGTAGTACCCCTGCGGGATGGCGCCGAGGAGCGCCGCCACCGGCGTCTTCGGCTCGGGCTTGAGGTAGAGATGGGTGGGGCCGGGCGTTGGGAGATCGCGCCAGCCGGAGCGGCGGACGCAGCCCGAGGTCTCGCCGTGGGCGGCCCCCTCCTGCCACCAGGCGAGCAGCGGCTGGCGGAAGACCCCCTCCTCGACCAGCACCACCTCGCGCGTCGGCACCCCCTCGCCGTCCACCGGCGCCTCGAAGGCGCCGCCGGCCAGGCGGCCGTTGTCGATCAGGGTCACGCGGTCGCTGCCGAAGCGGCCGCGGGCGCCGATCACGCGCGAGCCCGGCCCCGGTCCCACCAGGAGCGGCAGAAGGCCGGCGACCATGCGCGCCGCGACCCCGGGAGCGAGCAGCACGTCCCCCGAGTCCCGCGCCGGCGGCGCCCCGGCCGCGGAGACCGCCAGCCGGTCGGCCAGCCGGCGGGCCAGGGCCGTGGGGTGGAAGCGCCGCGGCTCGCGGGCCGCCACGTAGAGCGAGGCGGTGACCGCCGGGCTGCCCGGGCCGGCGGCTTCGAGATAGAGCGTCGAGATGCGGCTGCGGGTGAGCGCCCGCAGGCCGCGGCTGTTGGCCAGCTCGGCCTCGCTCGAGCCGTCCTCCAGCACGGCCCGCAGCAGGCGCGCCTTGGGGAGCTCGGCCTCGAGCTCGCGGCCGAGGCTCTCGAGGAGCTTCAGACCCTCGCGCTCGCCGGTCAGCGGGGTGTCGAAGTCCGAGGGCAGGGTCCAGGCCGGCACCGGCTCCGGCTCGGGCAGCTCCAGGGCGTGGCCGGCCACCGGCTCGGGCCACGGGCCGGCGGGCGAGGGATCGCCGGTCGCGGCGGCGAAGAAGGAGGCGCGGCGGTTGCCGGCGCGCACCGCCCAGGCCCGCTCCTGGCTGGTGGAGGAGGTCTCGGTGACCGGGGTCCGCTCCAGGCGGCGGGAGCGCCCCCGCTTGACGTAGACCTCGGCGTCCGTCAGGTGGCGCTTGAGGAGCGCGCGCAGGATCTCGTCGAGGTGGGAGGCCTGGCTCACGGCGTCACCTCCACGTCTTCCAGGCGCAGCGCCGGGGCGGTCGCCCAGACCGGCAGCTTCTGCCCCCCCTTGGCGCACCAGCCGGCGCCGGCCGGCTTCGCCTCGGCTCCCACCGCCACCACCCGGGTCAGCAGGTCCGCCACCCGGCCGCGCAGCACGCAGGGGCCCACCGTCTCGGCGAGCGCGCCGCGCCGGAAGCGCCGGGCGTAGGGGAGATAGAGGGCGAACTCCCCCGACAGCGGATCGAGCGCGCCGCGGCTGGCCTCCGGCAGGTAGAGCCCCTCCTGGGTGCCGGCGAGCAGGTCGGAGTCGGACGCTCCCCCGGGCAGGATCTCGAGGTGGGTCGAGCGCGGCCCCGGCGGCAGGTGGCGGGTCCCCCGCCGGCCCGCGCCGGGGAGCAGCACCGGCGAGGTGCGCGCCCAGAGGGCGTCCGCCAGCGGCTGCTCGACCACTCCGCCGCGCAGCAGCCAGCGGCGGACGACGGCCGCCCCCTCGTCGTCGGTGACCCGGCGGACCGCTTCCGGCGCCGCCGCCGGATCGTCCAGCACGTCGAGGCAGGGAGCGGCCATGGCGACGCCCACCGCGGATTCGGGGTTCCCCCCCTGGAACAGGGTGTCGGCCTCCAGGGCATGGGCCACCGCCTCGTGCAGCAGCACGGCCACCGCCGGAGGCGCCAGCACGGCGGGACCCCGGAAGGGGAGGGGCGGCGGCGCCTGGCGGGCGCGGAACAGCGCCACCACGGCCAGCGCCACCTCCTCGACGGCCCCGCCGGCGCCGGTGGACAGCCGCGGCAGGAGGGCGCCGTAGCGCCCCCAGGAGGACTCGACCGCGCAACTGTAGAAGGCTTCGCTCTCGGGGCCGGGCACCAGTCGCGGCCCCACCACCTGGATCCACCGCCGGTGCCGGCGCACGGCCACCCGCAACGGGAAGCCCACGTGGTGCGCCCGCACGGCCCGCGAGAGGGCGGCCGGGAAGTCGAGCAGCTCGGGCGCCGCGACCGGCTCGGGGGGCGCCACCTCCAGGGTCGGCTCCGGATAGCTGGCGGCGGAGATCGCCCGCGCCACCTGGCGCAGCGCCTCGGCGAACGGGCGGGCCTCGATGGCGTCCCGCGACGCCATCCAGGTGAGCCCCTCGCGGACCAGGCGCACGGCGAACCCCTCCTCGCGCCAGACCCGCAAGGCCCCGGCCTCCCCCTCGGGGGCGAGCTCCACCTCCTCCCGGCGCTCGAAAAAGGCGTCCACCACGTCGGTGGACTGCTCGGCGATCTGGGAGAGGGTGCGGGCGACGGCGGCGGTGTCCAGCTTGGAAAACGGCATGCGACGCGGATTCTATCCCTTGAGATAAGATCCCGTCCGTCATGGCTCAAGTTCTGTCCGAACGAATCGAAGAATTGAAGCGCCGCCGCGCCGCCGCCGAGCTCGGGGGGGGCAAGGCGCGCATCGAGAAGCAGCACGCGGCGGGCAAGCTCACCGCCCGCGAGCGGATCGAATTGCTGCTCGACGCCGGCTCCTTCGTCGAGATCGACGCGCTGGTCACCCACCGCTGCCGCGACTTCGGCATGGAGAAGGTCACCATCCCCGGCGACGGCGTGGTCTGCGGCTACGGCACGGTCGACGGCCGGCTGGTCTACCTCTTCGCCCAGGACTTCACCGTCTTCGGCGGCTCGCTCTCGGAGACCAACGCGGCGAAGATCTGCAAGGTGATGGACCTCGCGGTCGAGAACGGCGCCCCGGTCATCGGCCTCAACGACTCGGGCGGCGCCCGCATCCAGGAGGGGGTCGCCTCGCTGGGCGGCTACGCCGACATCTTCCTGCGCAACACCCTCTCCTCGGGCGTGGTGCCGCAGATCAGCGCCATCCTCGGCCCCTGCGCGGGCGGCGCGGTCTACTCGCCGGCGATCACCGACTTCATCTTCATGGTCGAGGGGACCAGCTACATGTTCGTGACCGGGCCGGAGGTCATCAGGACGGTGACCCACGAGGAGGTCACCATGGAGGAGCTGGGGGGCGCCTCGACGCACGCGGCGAAGAGCGGCGTCTCGCACTTCACGGTGCCCAGCGACGCCGCCTGCCTGGTCGCCATCCGCGAGCTGCTCTCCTACCTGCCCAGCAACAACCTCGACGATCCGCCCGCGGGGACCAGCGACGACGATCCCAACCGCGAGTCCGAGGCGCTGGACACCCTGGTGCCCGAGGACCCCAACAAGCCCTACGACATCAAGCGGCTGATCGCCGAGGTCGTCGACGACGGCCGGTTCC
This sequence comes from uncultured Acidobacteriota bacterium, assembly GCA_963761645.1. GTDB lineage: Bacteria > Acidobacteriota > Thermoanaerobaculia > Multivoradales > UBA5704 > DATARR01. The sequence continues at coordinate 16,857 of CAVXIG010000018.1, read as the reverse complement.
TCGAGGTCCACGCCCAGTACGCGCCCAACATCGTCGTCGGCTTCGCCCGCGTCGGCAACCGCAGCGTCGGGATCGTGGCCAACCAGCCGGCCTATCTGGCGGGGGTGCTGGACATCGACGCCTCGCTCAAGGGGGCGCGCTTCGTCCGCTTCTGCGACGCGTTCAACATCCCGCTCGTCACCTTCGAGGACGTCCCGGGCTTCCTTCCCGGCACCACCCAGGAGTACGGCGGCATCATCAAGCACGGCGCGAAGCTCCTCTACGCCTATGCCGAGGCGACGGTGCCGAAGATCACCGTCATCACCCGCAAGGCCTACGGCGGCGCCTACTGCGTGATGTCGAGCAAGCACCTGCGGACGGACGTCAACTTCGCCTATCCCACGGCGGAGATCGCGGTGATGGGGCCGGAAGGGGCGGTGAACGTCCTCTACCGGCGCGAGCTGGACGAGGCGGGGGAGGACGCGCCGCGGGTGCGGGCGGAGAAGGTGGCCGAGTACCGGGCCAAGTTCTCGAACCCCTACATCGCCGCCGAGCGCGGGTTCGTGGACGCGATCATCGAGCCGCGCCGGACGCGGCCGGAGATCGTGCGCGCCCTGCGGCAGCTCGGGTCGAAGCGGGCGAGCATGCCGGCCGAAGAAGCACGGCAATATCCCCCTCTAAGGGGCCTATCGCCGGAAGTCTCTGTTTTTGTTGACATCCGGGCGGCGCGTGCGGCAAGCTGGCACCGTCCGAAAACGCCGAAGGACGAAGGTCGTCGAGATGTGAGACCGGACCAGGTCCGGTCCCAAGGAGAGGCCATGAGAGAGCGAGATCGTGCACTGAAGCGCCGGCGCCACCGCCGGTCGAAGCGGTTGAAGGAACGGCCCGCGGAGGAAGCTGCGCACCGGGTCGCCGAGCGGGCGAGCGGATCGAAGCGCGCCATCAAGAAGCCCCCCGCGGCTCCGGGCGAAGCCTCCGCTTCCCCCGCGAACGCCGCTCTGGCCGAGCCTCCCGCCGAGGCGCCGAAGAAGAAGCCGGCGGCGAAGAAGGCCCCGGCGAAGAAGGCCCCCGCTCCTCCTCCGGCCGAGCCCGAAGGTTCCGGCGAAGGTGGACCGGAAGAGCCGCAGGGGGCCTGAGCTGCCGATGGCCGATTTCCGTTCCCTGAAAGCCGTCGATCCCGAGATCCATCAGGCGATCGCCGACGAGCGCGGCCGCCAGAACTTCGGGCTGGAGCTGATCGCCTCCGAGAACTTCGTCAGCCGCGCCGTGCTGGAAGCCACCGGCAGCGTGATGACCAACAAGTACGCCGAGGGGTACCCCGGCCGGCGCTACTACGGCGGCTGCGAGTTCGTGGACGTCGCCGAGCGGCTCGCCATCGAGCGGGCCAGGGAGCTGTTCGGCGCCGAGCACGTCAACGTGCAGCCGCACAGCGGCACGTCGGCCAACATGGCGGTCTACTTCGGCTTCCTCAAGCCCGGCGACAAGCTGATGGGCATGGACCTGTCGAGCGGCGGCCACCTCACCCACGGGCACCGCCTCTCCTACTCGGGGCGCGACTTCCAGGTGGTGGCCTACGGCGTCGACCGCGAGACCGAGACGATCGACTACGACGCGGCCGAGCGCCTGGCCCTGGCCGAGCGGCCGAAGCTGATCGTCTGCGGCGCCTCGGCCTACAGCCGGATCATCGACTTCGAGCGCTTCCGCGCCATCGCCGACCAGGCGGGCTCCCTGTTGATGGCGGACATCGCCCACATCGCGGGGCTGGTGGCGGCGGGGCTCCATCCGTCCCCGGTCCCCCACTGCCACTTCGTCACCACGACGACCCACAAGACCCTGCGCGGTCCGCGGGCCGGCATGGTGATGTGCAAGGAGGAGTTCGCGAAGGACCTCGACCGCGCGGTCTTCCCCGGCATCCAGGGCGGACCGCTCATGCACGTCATCGCGGCCAAGGCGGTGGCGTTCCGCGAGGCGCTGTCGGAGGACTTCCGCGGCTACCAGCAGCAGATCGTGGCCAACGCCAAGGCGCTGGCGGCGCGGCTCGCCGGCCTCGGCTTCCGCATCGTCTCGGGAGGCACGGACAACCACGTCTTCCTGCTCGACGTCACCAAGGCGGGGCTGACCGGCAAGGTCGCCGAGAAGGCGCTCGACGCCGCGCACATCACGGTCAACAAGAACACCATCCCCTACGACCCCAATCCGCCGCTGGTCGCCTCGGGCATCCGCATCGGCACCCCGGCCCTCACCACCCGCGGCATGAAGGAGCCCGAGATGGAGCTCGTCGGCGACTTCATCGCCGAGATCCTGCGCGCCCCCGAGGACGCGGAGGTCAACGCGGGCGTGAAGGGGAAGATCCGGGATCTGTGCGAGCGGTTCCCGCTGTATGACCCGCTGATGTAGAGGGAGCGTCCAGAAGGCCCTTGGTGGCTGGGGCGTCCTGCCCTCCGAATCCTCACCCTCGATCCCTCTCCACGAAGTGGAGAGGGAGGGCCCGCTGATCAGCGACAACCTTGAGCGAAGGATCCCCCCTCTCCACGCAAGTGGAGAGGGTCGGGGGTGAGGCCTCGAAGGGCAGGTCGATCCGACCGGCAAGGACACTATGGGGCAAGCTGGTGAATCACCCTCGTCCGCACCTCCCCGATCAAAAAGATCGACCCGCAAGCCACCAGCACCTCCCCGCCCAGCCCCAGCGCCCGGTCGAGCGCGCGCTCGCGGTCCGGCTCCACGAACACCTCTCCGGGATGACCGGCGAGCAGCGCGGCCAGCTCCGCCGGGTCCTTGGCGCGCGGGCTCGCCGGGGTGGTGAGGACGATCCGGCGGGCGCGGGGAGCCAAGAGGCCCAGCATGCCGGCGTAGTCCTTGTCGGCCAGGACGCCGAAGAGGAGGTCGACCGGCTGTCCCATGCGGTCGAGGAACTCCGCGAGGACTCTGGCGCCCGCCTCGTTGTGGGCGGCGTCGAGGAGGATGCGGCGGCCGCCGGGGAGCTCGATCGCCTCCAGCCGGCCCGGCCAGCGGCAGGCCGCGGCGCCTTCGCGGATCGCGTCCGGGCCGATGCGGTCGAAGCCCAGACTCCGCGAGGGCCTCGGCCGCCCGCACGGCCAGCCCGAGGTTGATCGCCTGGTGCGCGCCGAGCAGGGCGATCTCCAGGTCGTAGGAGCGGACCGGCGTGGCGAGCCGGATCCGCTGGCCCTTCCAGCCCGTCCGGCTCGATCGCCTCGATCCGCACCTCTTGCGAGGCGGAGCGGAGATCGGCGCCGATCTCGGCGGCGGCCTGCCCGCACGGATTCCGCGGCCTCCGGCTCCTCGATCCAGACCAGCGCCGGCTTCCCCGGGCGGAGGATGCCCGCCTTCTCGCGGGCGATCGCGGCGAGGGTGTCCCCCAGGTACTCCTGATGATCGAAGCCGATCGGGGTGATCAGGGAGAGGATGGGATCGCAGAGGTTGGTGGCGTCGAGACGGCCGCCGAGGCCGACCTCGACCACGGCGAGGTCCACCTCCTCCTCGGCGAACCACTGGAAGGCGGCGAGGGTCACCGCCTCGAAATAGGTGGGGGGGACTCCGGTCTCGCGCTCGGCGAGGTCGACCAGGTCCTGGAGCAGCCTCCCGAAGCGGCCGGGCTCGATCGTCCGGCCGTCGATGCGCAGCCGCTCCTCGACGAATTCGAGATGCGGGGAGGTGTAGAGCCCGGTGCGGTAGCCGGCGGCCTGGGCGATGGCGGCCAGGAACGCCGAGGTCGACCCCTTGCCGTTGGTGCCGGCGACGAGGACGGCGGGGAAGCGGCGCTGCGGCTCGCCCATCGCCGTCAACACGGCGCGGGCGCGCTCGAGACCCAGCTTGATGCCGAGGGCCTCGAGGCGCGAGAGGATGGACAGCGGGTCTACGTCAGGTGCCGCAGGCACCGCGCGATCGTCTCCTTGAGCTCCGAGCGCTGCACCACCAGGTCGAGGAAGCCGTGCTCGAGGAGGAACTCGCTGCGCTGGAACCCTTCGGGCAGGCTCTGGCGGATCGTCTGCTCGATCACGCGCGGACCGGCGAAGCCGATCAGGGCGCCCGGCTCGGCGATGTTGAGGTCGCCCAGCATGGCGAAGGAGGCGGTCACGCCGCCGGTCGTCGGATCGGTCAGCACGGAGACGTAGGGGAGACGGGCGGTGCGCAGCCGGGCGAGGGCGGCCGAGATCTTGGCCATCTGCATCAGCGAGAGCACCCCTTCCTGCATGCGGGCGCCCCCCGAGGAGGAGACGACGATCAGCGGCCACTTGCGCTCGACGGCCCGCTCGGCGGCGCGGGTGATCTTCTCGCCGACGACCGAGCCCATGGAGCCGCCCATGAAGCGGTACTCCATCACCGCCATCACCACCGGGATCTCCTCGATCGCGCCCTGGACCACCATCACCGCGTCGCGCTCGCCCACCGCCTGCTGATACGCCTTCAGGCGGTCGCGGTAGCGCTTGGTGTCACGGAAGTTGAGCGGGTCCACCGGCGAGACGCCGGTGAACAGCTCCCGCGGCTGCGGCTCGTCGAGCAGCAGGGCGACGCGGGCGCGGGCGTCGATCCGGAAGTGGTAGCCGCACTTGGGGCAGACCTTCAGGTTGCGGTCGAGGTCGCGGGAGTAGACGATCTCCTTGCACCCCTCGCACTTGACCCACAGCCCCTCGGGCACGTTGCTGCGCGGCCGGTCCATGCGGATCGGCTTGGGCTTTTTGGTCTTGCGGAACCAGGCCATGATGAGAGATCGGGTGAGGCGGCGCGGCGACTGAGCCCCGCCGCCGCTGGCGGCGAGAGGACCTGTCGTGCTCCTGAAATGGAAACCGGTCCCGAGCGGGACCGGCGCCACAGCCTCCGCCGGCGGTCAGGCGTCGGCGGACTGCCCCTCTTCGGCTTCGAGGTCGTTCTGGATGTTGAGCCGCATGCAGGCCGCGTCATACATCTGGCGGGAGGCCTTCTTGGCGTTCTGCAGCTCGGCGAGCCGGTCCTTGACCTTCGCCAGCTCCTCCTCGATCAGGCGATCGAGCTCTTCCATCTCCTGCCGGGTCACGGCGAGCGTATTCTCGTAGAACTTTCTCTGCTGGTCGCTGAGGCTCATCGTCTCCTCTTCCTCCGAATAGCGAGGCCGTCCGGCCGGCTCATGACTTGATCGTCGACTGGATCATAGCTTGAAAGGAATTCTCAGGCGGGTCCACATCTTGACCGGGACCCCGTCCTTCTTCGCGGGCTTGTAACGTACGGCACGAGCCGCGGCGAGGGCGGCCTCGTTCAGGCCGACCTTCTGCCTGATCGGCTCCGCCATCCTCACGTCCTGAACCTGGCCGTTCTCGTCCACCAGAACCGTAACCACCACGGTTCCCTCGACCCGCAGGGTTCGGGCCATCGGAGGATACTCTGGTTTCGGAAAGCTGACAAGTTGAGGCGGGGAGACTCCGGGGCCGGCTTCCACCAGCTCGCCGGCCCGGGTGCGGGGCGCTTCGGGCTCGGGGTTTTTCTCCTGGACCTTGGGAGGAGGAGGGGGCTCCGGCTCCTTCTGCGCTACCGGCTCGGGCGCCGGGGCGGGGGGCGGCGCCGTTTCGACCGGGGCGGGCCGGGGAGGCGACTGCTCCGGGGCCGCGGCGGCGGGCGCCGGTACGGTCGCGGCGGCGGGCGGCGGCTGTCCCGCGGCCTTGGCGGCGGCCACCTGCTTCTCGAGCTCCTTGAGCTGCTGGTCGCGCTTGCTCCGCAGCTCGGCCTCCTTGGCGGCGAGCTGCTGGTCCATGATCGCCTTGAGGTCGACCGGGTTCGCGGCCGGGGCGTTCTGCCCGGCGGGGAGAGCCGACGGAACCTGGGCCGTGGGAGGGTTCGCGGCCGGAACCGGCGCCGGCACCGCGGGGGCGGCCGCGCCGGTGGGCGGCGGCGGCGCCGCGCTCTTACGGTTCAGGAGGAAGAAGGTCAGGATCGCGATCACGATCAGGGCCGCGATGGCGGCGTAGAGCAGCGTCCGGCTCTTGCGCCCGCCCTCCTCCCCGACCTCGACCTGGCCGACGGGGGTCACCGCCTGGAACGACTCGGCCGGCATCTCGGGCTCCGGGGAGTACGGGGAGCGGCGGCGCCGCGGCGAAGGGGGCCGCGGCGGGCGGCTCGGCCGGCCCGGCGGAAGGCGGCGGCGGCGCGAGAGGCTCGGCCCGCTCCGCGGTGTCGGGCTCCATCACCCGCCGGATGTAGAGGCCGAGGTCGGTCGGACTGGTCGCCGGGGAGAGCGCCGAGAGGGCCGCCTCCAGGCGCTGCTTCATCTCGCCGGCGCTCTGGAACCGGTCCTTGGGATCGATCCCCAGCGCGCGCGCCACGATCTCGTCCACCTCGCGGGGGACCGTGGGGTCCACCTGGCTGGGGCGCCGGGTATGCCCCTGGCGCACCGACTCCAGCACGGAGATCTCGCTTTCGCCGGTGAACAGGCGCTCGCCGGTGACCATCTCGAACAGCACGGCGCCGAGCGAGAAGAGGTCGGAGCGGGAGTCCACGGGGCGCCCCCAGGCCTGCTCGGGGGACATGTACTGCAGCTTCCCCTTCAGCGCGCCCATCTGCGTCTGGCTCGCCTTCGAGACCGCCTTGGCGATGCCGAAGTCGCAGAGCTTGACGTCCCCGTCGTTGGTGAGCAGGACGTTCTGCGGCGAGACGTCGCGGTGGACCAGGCCCAGCTCCTGGTCCTCGAAGTCCCGCTTGCGGTGGGCGTAGTCGAGGGCGCTCGCCACCCGCGCCGCGATCAGCAGGGAGAGCCCGAGCGGCAGCGGCATCCCCTTGCGGCGGGCGGCGTTGAGCAGCGACCGCAGGTCCCTGCCGTCGACGTACTCCATGGCGATGTAGTAGTCGCGGCCCAGCTTGCCGAGGTCGTAGATGTGGACGATGTTCGGATGGGTGAGCTGCGCCGCCAGCTTCGCCTCGTCGATGAACATCCCCACGAACTCGGCGTTGTCCGTCATGTGCGGGAGGATGCGCTTGATCGCGACCGTCTTCTGGAACCCCTCGACGCCGCGCATCCGGGCCTTCCAGACCTCGGCCATGCCGCCGACCGCGATGCGCTCGAGCAGCGTGTACTGGCCGAAGCGCTCGCCCGGCTGGTCGCTCCCCTCGTCGGCGAAGACCGGGATCCGCTGGGTGGCGGCGGGGTTCAGGGCCACCGAGGCCCCGATGGGAGCCGGCATCGGGTACGGGCACGGGAGCGGGCGGCGCGACGGCGACCGGGGGCGGCATGGGAACGGGTGCCGGTACGGCCGCGCTGGACGGGAGCGGCCGGGCGCCCGGGGCGCGGCGGGGCGCGCGGGCGCCGTCCCCGGGGAGGTGCCGCCGGGCCGGGTGGGGCGGGCCAGCTCCTCGAGCTCGGCGAAGTCGAAATCCCCCACCGCCCGCCCCTTGCGCACGCCCGTCCCTTCCGGGATTGCCGGAGGAGCGGCCGGAGGAGCAGCGGGTGGAGGTGTGGGTGGAGCGGCGGACGCCGCGGGAGGAGCGGCCGGCGCCGCCGGCGGCGGGGCGGCGACGGGGCGCGGGCCGGTCTTGGTCTTCCCCAGATCCAGGTTGGACAGCGTCCTGCTGAGCAGGGCGTCCACATTGTCGGAGGACGGCTCGGCGCGCGCGCGGCGGCCGGGGCCGGAGCCATCGGCGCCGGGGCTGCCGGCGGCGCGGCCGGCCGCGGCCTGGGCTCGGGCCCGAGCATGCCGGAGAGGGTCTTTTCGAGGCGGCGCTGGACGTCCTCCTCGCCGGCGGGGGCCGCCGGCCGGGGAGGCGCCGGCCGGGCGGGGCGGCGGCGGCACGGCCCGCGGCGGCGCGATCACCGGGCGCGGCGGCGCGTCCCCCTCCACCTCGGCCAGCACGTCGCCGAAGATGTCGTGCGAGGTGAGCCTCTGGTCCGGCGCCGGCGGCGCGGCGGCGGGCTGCTGGTGGGCGAGCAGGGCCTTGCGGGCGGCGAGGACGATCTGCTGGTCGGTGAAGGGCTTGGCGAGCCGGCCGTCCGCGCCGTCCGCGAGGGCGCCGCCGCCGGTCTCGAGCGCCAGCACTCCGGGGCCGCCGGCGCGGCGGGAGAAGGAGAAGGTCAGCACGTCGAACCCGGGCGCGTCGGTGCCGGCCACGATCAGGTCGGGCCGCTCCCCGGCGGCCGCCTGCAGGGCCTGCTCGACCGTCGGCACCACTCGCACCCGCCATCCCTCCGCGCCCAGGGCCGCGCTGATCCGTTCCACATAGTGCGGTTCTTGCTCGACGACGAGGATGGACGGCATACCAGATTCTCCAGAAGGAAGACAGCAAGCCTTTCTAACATCCTCGCCGGTCCCAGTCAATCGGAAGGCCCTGATTTTTGAGCGATTTAACCACGCGTCCGGGAAGTCCTGTAAAATCGTCCCCCTTCCGCGATTCTTTTCGTCAGGAGCCCGCGCATGTCAGGTCACAGCAAGTGGAGCACGATCAAGCACAAGAAGGCGGCGACCGACGCCCGCCGGGGGAAGATGTTCAGCAAGATCCTCAAGGAGATCACCGTCGCCGCCCGCCTGGGCGGCGCCGATCCGAAGGGGAACCCGCGCCTGCGCACCGCCCTCCTCGAGGCGAAGTCCAACAGCGTCCCGGGGGACAACATCGACCGCGCCATCAAGAAGGGGACCGGCGAGCTCGAGTCCGCGGTCTATGAAGAGATCACCTACGAGGGGTACGGCCCCGGCGGCGTCGCCGTCCTGGTCGAGGCGGCGACCGACAACCGCAACCGCACCACCGCCGAGATCCGGCACGCCTTCGCCCGCAACGGCGGCAACCTCGGGGAGGCGGGCTGCGTCGCCTGGATGTTCAACCGCCGCGGCTACTTCGCCATCGACCGCGGCGCCATGGACGAGGAGAAGTTCATGGACCTCGCCCTCGAGCTGGGCGCCGACGACGTCGCCATCGAGGAGGACGTCTACGAGATCTACACCACGATGGAGGACTTCGTCTCCGTCCAGGAGGAGCTCGAGCGCCGGGGGATCCCGCTGGCCGCCGGCGAGCTGGCCATGATCCCCCAGACCACCATCGACGTGCCGCGCGACAAGGTGAGCCAGGTGCTGCGCCTGGTCGAGGCTCTCGAGGACCAGGACGACGCCCAGAAGGTCTGGGCCAACCTCGACATCGACGACAAGGTCCTCGAAGAGCAGTCCCGCTAGCGTGCTGATCCTCGGCATCGATCCGGGCAGCCTCCACACCGGCTACGGCCTGGTGGAGAAGAACGGCTCCGCGCTCAACACCATCGACGCCGGCCGCTTCTCCTGCCCGCGCACCCTCGACCTCCCCCGGCGGCTGGCCCATCTCGCCGGCTGCCTCGGCGAGCTGGTCGACCGCCGCCGGCCGGACCTCGCCGTCCTCGAGACCCCGTTCCACGGCATGAACGCGCACTCGCTGATCGTGCTCGCCCAGGCCCGCGGCGCCCTGCTCGCCGTGCTCGCCGGCCGCGGCCTCGAGATCCGCGAGTACAGCCCCGCCGAGGTCAAGTCGGCGGTCACCGGCAACGGCCGCGCCGACAAGGAGCAGGTCGCCCGCATGGTCCGCCTGCTGCTCGCCGCGCGGGGAGAAGGCTGGGCGAGCGACGCGACGGACGCCCTCGCCCTCGCCATCTGCTGCGCCCAGCGGCTCAGGCTCGACCGCCTCGCCGAGCGCTAAGCTCTTGTGAATTCAAGGCTTGCCGTGACGAACGATCCCTTGCTTCCATTTTTTGGGCTGTGCTACCATGAGGCCCGTATCCGTTGCAGTCGATCCACTGGACCGTGAATCTATGAAGCCGTAAGCCATGGCCTTCCAAGGCTCGCTCAAAGAGCTCCCCCTACCCGACATCATCCAACTGGTTTCCGTCTCAGGGAAGACCGGCGTGTTCTCCCTGCGTCGGAACGGCGATTCCTCCGGCGAGATCTACCTGCGCGGCGGACAGATCGTCCACGCCTTCGTCGGCGACCTCCAGGGGGAGGAGGCGATGTACGAGCTGGCCATCTGGCCGGAGGGGGACTTCGTCTTCACCCCCGGCATGGAGACCGAGCTCACCACCATCCACAAGTCGAACACCAACCTCCTGATGGAGGCGGCGCGCCGGATCGACGAGTGGCAGATCCTCTCCAAGCGCATCCCCTCGACCCGGCTGGTCCCCGTCTTCACCCAGCGCGCCACCACCACCTCGGTCTCGCTGACCCCCCAGGAGTGGTCGCTGATCTGCAAGATCGACGAGCGCCGCACCATCGAGGAGGTCGCGATCGGCCTCGACATGAGCCCCTTCGAGGCCTGCAAGCTCCTCTACGGCCTGATCACCTCCGGACTGGTCGCCCTCAACGAGGACCTCAGCCGCCTGCGCACCGACCGTCTGCGCACGATGCCCCCCGAGGAGCTCGCCGCCGTCGCCGAGACCGTCCACAACCAGGCCCGCGGCCTGCTCAACGGCCATCCGCGGCAGGGGGACCTCGAGGTTCCCTTCCGCATGAGCAAGGCCGAGATGGACTCCGGGCGCGCCGTCGAGGCGGTGCTCGACCTCGTCCGCGCCGAGGAAAAGCTGGTCTCCGCCGCCCTCGGTCCCAACCAGAGCAAGGTCTTCCTCGACCGGGTCGCCCAGATTCTCAACCGCTGAGGAGCGGTTTGGGGCGGGGCCGGGCTAGAATGCGGCCATGACATCCCGCAGTTTCCCCGCGATCCCTCTGCTCGTGGTGTGTCTGCTCGCCGCGGTTCCGGCCGGCGCCCAGCAACCGGAGCCGTCCGTCACGCCGCCGGCCACCGTGCCGGCGCCGGCCGGATCCGGCCGCGCCCGGGAAGAGCCGCCGGCTCGCCTCAGGCGGCGCCCCAGGCGGCGCCCCAGGCACCGGCCCCCGCGCCCGAGACCCCCGTCGCGCCCGAGCCGTCCGGCGGCGGCGGCATCGAAGGGGTGGAGCTCCCCGCCCGGCGCAGCGACCAGTTCCTCCCCCGCCTCGACATCTACTTCCCGGAAGGGGACCTCGACCTGCGGGTCAACCGCCTGATCAACAAGACGTTCTTCGAGGGGCAGGTCAAGTACAACTTCGTCAACGGCGACATCAGCGCCTTCCTGCGCTACCGCTATTACGGCTACCGGCGGACGACCCAGCTCACCGTGTTCGACTCCATCTCGTTCGACCGCATCGACGAGGACGTGTCGCAGGACTTCGACCGGGTGCGCGGGACCCTGCTCCTGATGGAGTGGCCGCACAACTACAACAACCGGACCTTCTTCCTGACCGAGATCGACGGGATCAGCAGCAACAAGGGGGCGCGCGGCAGCAACTTCCTGGTCCGGCGCGACCAGGTCAACACCTTCGTCCGGCTGGGCTACCAGTTGGGCACGCCCGACGAGGGGCGGTCGAGCGCCATCGCGGGTGAGACCCGGGCGCGCACCGAGCGGCTGTTCTCGGCCTTCCGCGAGTTCGGCCCCGGCGATGCGACGCTGACCGCCGCCCTCACCTACGGCTTCCCCTATGGGCCCGGGGACTTCGACTACCTCAAGTTCGAGTTCGAGGCCCTGAAGCGGTTCGACGTCAGCGCGCGGACCTTCCTGGTCGGCCGGCTGCGCGGGGGCACCTTCCCCTACCTGGCCGACGCGGCCCCGAAGTCGCTCCCCCCGGAGCCCGAGGGCGTCGACTTCTTCGCGGTCCCCCGGTCCGAAACGTTCAAGCTCGACGGCCGCGAGAACCTGAAGGGGGTGCGGGACCGCACCCGGGGGACGGATGAGCTTTTCACCACATGGGAGTATTTCTTTCCATGGTTCCTGGACGCCAAGCACCAGTTTTTGCGCCTGACCTGGGATAACTGGTACTGGATCGTCTACACGGGATTCGGCACGATTGGGCTCAAGCACAATATCTATACGGATTTCAGCTCGTATTACCCCGATGCCGGCCTCGGCTTCGAGTCATCTTTCCGGCTTCGGAAATACCGGTTCTTTCTCTCCGGGATTGTGGCACAGGCTTTGAAAGGAAATGGGGGGTTGGAGGCGCGGATCTCAGTCAAGTCGTATCGCTGAGCATTGCGTTGGGCGGGTTGCCTTGGCAGAGGAGAGGGACGCTTGGGGTAGCTTCGCTGCAGTCAAGAAAGTCGCGCAGGCTGCGTCGCAGCCTTCGCAAGTTTTGGCTTACAGCCGGAGGAGAACGAATGAAACTGAAATGCTTAGGGATCTTGGCGCTGGCCAGCCTCGCGCCAACCTGGGCGTCTGCGGCGGAGCAAGCCAACGCCGCCAGCGTCACGGGAGAGACAGGGTTGTTCACCCTGTTCACGGGCGATACCTTGCCGCGCGGCGGGTGGTCGTTCGGACTTTATTACAACAACTGGGATCGGCTTGGTAAACCTTCCGAACGGGTTCAGCCGGAATGACGACAGCCAGCTCAGCCTCGATTGGAACCGGCTGAGCGCCAGCGTCGGCTACGGCATCACCGACCGCTGGGAGCTGAGCGTCATGGTCCCCTATGACGACATCAACTACGACCAGAACGACCTTCTGTTCGACGCCGACGACGCCAGCGGTGCGGGCAACGTCCGCGTGGGCACGAAGCTCCGCCTGACCGGCGCTCCCGGCGACGCCAGCACGCTGGCCCTCAACGGCTTCGTGACCCTGGCGACGGGCGACGATCAGGTCGATTCCGGTGACATGGGGTACGGCGTCGGTCTCGACTGGCGTCTCTCCAAGTGGGTCATCAACGTCGGCTACCAGGATCTGGGCGATTTCGACCTGAGGTTGCGGAACACCAACCTCTCGGCTCGGTGGCTTCACGCGCAAGGGCTTCACCGGCGGCATCGGCTACGTCGGCCGGGTGACGGACCGCTTCGACTGGATCAACGAGGTCTCGGCCACGTTCGGGTCCGGCAACGACAACTTCTACGAGGACTCGTACGACTTCACCACCGGCGGCCGCGTCTGGTTCGGCGAGGCCGAGAACTGGGCGTTCAACTTCGCCCTGCGGACCGACCTCAACCAGCTCAGCTCGATCGACGAGCACTGCCCGCTGGGCGGCCTGGTCGGCCTGACCTACTTCCCCCGTCTGGTCCGTCGCGAAGCTCCGGTTCCGCCGCCGCCTCCGCCGCCTCCGCCGGTCGAGGCTCCGCCGCCGCCGCCGGTCGAGGCTCCGCCTCCGCCGCCGCCTCCGCCGCCGCCGCCGGCTCCGCCGGAGCGGATGGAAGCGACCTGCTCGTTCGTGTCGGGCAGCGCGCGGCTGGACAACATCTGCAAGGCCAAGCTCGACGAGGTCGGCCTGCGGATGAAGCAGAACACCTCCTCGACCGCGCAGGTCACCGGCTACGCCGATGGCTCGTCCGGCTCGCAGGCGAGCAACCAGCGGTCCGCGGAGCAGCGCGCTCAGGCCGTGAAGAACTACCTGGTCACGCGGCACGGGATCGACCCGAGCCGGATCACCACCCAGGGTCAGGTCACGGACAGCAGGTCGGCCACGGTCGTCCTCACCATCACCCCGTGATCGGCACCCAGTAACCGGTAACCCCGGATGCTGGTTGAGAGGCCCCGCTTCGGCGGGGCCTTTTCTTTGGGGCCCTCATCACCCCGGCCCTCTTCTCCCGTCCCCTCCCACCCTCCCTCACCGGGAGAAGAGGGGGCTCGCGGCGCAGATTTTCGTAGGGGCGGGGCAGCCCCGCCCCTACGTTCTCATCTTCAGTTTCGGTGCTTTCTCCCCTCTCCCGGTGAGGGAGGGTGGGAGGGGACGGGAGAGGGGCGGGGGTGAGGGTCTACAACTCTTCCCGCCGCAACGACGCCACCGCTCCGAACAATCCGGCGGCGCCGCCGAGGAGGATCAGGAAGGCCACCTGCCGCGGGTTCAGGAAATCGAGGGCCAGAATGGTGGCGAAGAGCGACGATCCCCGCCCCCGCGCGTGCAGGAACTGGAAGGCCCCGAAGAGAGCGCCGCTCGCGAGCAGCCCGCCGAGCAGTCCCTGCAGCAGGCCCTCGACGTAGAAGGGGCCGCGGATGAAGAACTCCGTCGCTCCCACCAGGCGCATGATCCCGGTCTCCTCGCTGTGCAGATAGGCGGTCAGCCGGATGACGCTGGCGATCGTGAAGATGGCCGCTCCCAGCAGGCCGGCGACCAGCGCGATCCCCACCGCCCGCACCACCGCCACCGCCGTCTCGAGCTGGCCCAGCCACTCCCGGTCGTCGTCGATCAGCGTCACCTCGGGGCGGTGGCGCCAGCCCGCGAGCCACGCCTCGCGCCCCGGCGCGGCCGCCGCCGTCCGCGAGTCGAGCCCGATCTCGAGCGAGGCCGGCAGCGGCTCCTCCTGCCAGCCGGCCACCAGGTCCGAGAGGCTGGGGAAGACCTCCTGGAAGCGCTTGCGGGCCGCCGCCGCGCCGACCGGCTCGACCGAGTGGACCCCGGGCGCGCGCGCCGCCTCGGCGGCCAGCCGCCGCAGGTCCGCCTCCGAGGTCTCCGGCTTCAGATAGATCACCACCCGCATCTCCCCCCGCCAGCGCTCGACCGAGGCCGAGAGGTTGCCGCTCACCAGCAGGAACGCGCCGCCGATGAACAGGCTCACCGCGATCGTGAGCACCGCGAGCAGGCTCACCTTCCACCCCCGCAGCAGGTTGACCGCGGCCTCGCGGAAGAAATAGCGGAGCGCCTGGAGGATGCTCACTCGGAGCGCTCCTCGGGAGGCGCTTCGGAGGCCGGCGATTCAGGGATGTCCGGGGGCTCAAAATCCGGGATCGAGGCCTCGGCGGTCCCAGCCAGGGGATCGAGGGCGGGGGGATCGGTGCCGATCAGCTCCTGGTCCTGGATCAGGCGGCCGCGATCCAGCGTCAGCACCCGGCGCCCCACCCGCTGGATGGTGTCGCGGTCGTGGGTGGCGAGGATCACCGTCGTCCCCCGCAGATTGACCTCCAGGAACAGCCGCAGGATCTCCCACGAGAGGTCGGGGTCGAGGTTGCCGGTGGGCTCGTCCGCGATCAGGATGTCCGGCTCGTTGATCAGCGCCCGGGCGATGGCGACCCGCTGCTGCTCGCCGCCGGAGAGCTCGGGCGGAAAGGCGTTCAGGCGATGGGCGAGCCCCACCCGGCGCAGCGCCTGGTAGGCCATCTTCTTCTGGTCCTGGGTGTCGACCCCGAGGACCCGCGGCAGGTAGGTGACGTTCTCGAAGATCGTCTTGCGGGGGATCAGGCGGAAGTCCTGGAAGACGACGCCGATCGTCCGCCGCAGGTAGGGGATCTTGCTGCGCGGGATCGAGGAGACGTTGCGGCCGTTGACCACGATCTGCCCGGAGGAGGGGGTCTCCTCGCGGAAGATCATCCGCAGCAGCGTCGTCTTGCCGGCGCCGCTCGCGCCGGTCATGAAGACGAACTGGCCGCGCGGGATCTCGAACGTGACGTCGTCGAGGGCCGACTGCCCCCCGGGATACTGCTTGCTGACGTGGAAGAACTGGATCAAGGGGAAAGCCGGAAGCCTATTCCGCCGGACCCGCGACCGGCTCCCGCTCCAGCGGTACTCGATCGAGCGCCTGGCGCATGAGCTGCTGCACGATCTTCGGCTCGGCGCGGCCGCCCGACCGCTTCATGACCTGGCCCACCAGGAAGCCGACGATCTGGACCTTGCCGGCCCGGTACTGCGCCACCTGGGCGGGGTTCTGCTCGATCACCTCGTCGATCCAGCGCTCGATCCGCGAGCTGTCGGAGACCTGCGCCAGCCCGAGCCGCTCGACCGCCGCCGCCGGATCGCCGCCGGTCGGCGCCACCGCCGCGAAGACCTCCTTGGCGGCGCTGTTCGAGATCTTCCCGGCGTCCACCATCGCCACCAGGGCGGCGAGGCGCTCGGGGGCGATCGTCCCGCCGAGCTCCACCTTGCGCTCCTTGACGTCGCGCAGCACCTCGCCCTGCACCCAGTTGGCGATCCCCTTGGGGTTGCCGGGCAGCGCCGCGACCGCGGCCTCGTAATAGTCGGCCAGCTCGCGCGAGGCGGTGAGCACCTGGGCGTCGGCGGCCGGCAGGCCGTACTGCGCCGCGAGCCGCGCCCGCCGCTGCCAGGGGAGCTCGGGGAGGGCGGCGCGGATCGCCTCCATCCGCTCCGCCGTCACCACCAGCGGCGGCAGGTCCGGATCGGGGAAATAGCGGTAGTCGTGCGCCTCTTCCTTGCGACCGCATCAGCCGCGTCGCGCCGGTGGCCGCGTCGAAGCTCCGGGTCTCCTGCGCCACCCGGCCGCCGGACTCGATCAGCGCGATCTGGCGCTCGATCTCGTGCTCGATCGCCCGCGCGACGTTGCGGAAGGAGTTGAGGTTCTTGACCTCGGCCTTGGTGCCGAGCGTGGTCTCGCCGCGGCGGCGCACCGAGACGTTGGCGTCGCAGCGCAGGCTCCCCTCCTCCATGTTGCCGTCGCTGGTCTGGGTATAGAGGAGGAGCTGATGGAGGGTCTGGAGATAGTCCTGCGCTTCGGAGGCGCTCGCCATGTCCGGCCGCGAGACGATCTCGACCAGCGGCACGCCGCAGCGGTTGAAGTCCACCAGGCTCTGGCCCGGCAGCGCGCCGCCGCCCGGCGCCTCGTGCAGGAGCTTGCCGGCGTCCTCCTCGAGATGGAGGCGCTCGACGCGCACCTGCTTGTCGGACTGCGCCAGCGGCACCAGCCCGTTCTCCGCCAGCGGGCGGTCGAACTGGCTGATCTGATAGCCCTTGGGGAGGTCCGGATAGAAGTAGTTCTTGCGGGCGAAGACCGAGGTCTCGCGGACCTCGAACCCCAGCGCCAGCGCCAGCCGCACCGCGAGGTCGACCGCCTGGTGGTTCGGCACCGGCAGCGTGCCCGGATAGCCCAGGCAGACCGGGCAGACGAGCGTATTCGGGGCCGCCCCGAACCGGTTGGGGCAGCGGCAGAACATCTTCGTCTCGGTCAGGAGCTGGACGTGGACCTCCAGCCCGATCACCGCCTCGTAGTCAGGGT
>CAVXIG010000017.1:0-70150 GCA_963761645.1 uncultured Acidobacteriota bacterium | reverse complement strand
CCTTTTCCATATTTTGCCGGGAGCTGATGTTCCCGGCCCTTTTTTTCTCCCCCTCAGAGCTGGCCGCTGAGCAGGTAGCAGGCGCGGTCGATCGCCCGGTGCCAGAGGTGGTATTTGCTGTCCCAGGACTCGGCCTTCATCTCCTCGCAGGCCTTGAGGTCGTCCTCGAAAGCCGCCTTCAGCTCGACGGCGATCCCCTCGTCGATGATGCCGACGCCGGCCTCCTCGTTGATGTCGAAGGAGCGCGAGTCGAGGTTGGTCGAGCCGACGTGCGACCAGATGCCGTCGATGATCAGGATCTTCTGGTGGATCAGCGTCCGCTCGAAGCAGAAGATCTTGACGCCGGCGTTCAGCATCTCGCTGAAGTGGCGGTGGCCGGCGTCGTTGACGATCGGGCTGTCGGTGACCTTGCCGGGGACCATGATCCTGACGTCGACCCCGCGCTTCACCGCCCGCTTGAGCAGGGAGGTCGTCTCCTCGTCGGCGATGAAGTAGGGGTTCTGGATCAGCAGCTCCTTCTGGGCGGAGGCGATCGCCATCTTGAACATCAGCTCGAGGTCCGAGACGCCGCCGAGGGGGGCGCCGGCGAGCACGTGCATCCGCAGCTCGCCGGCGGGATCGAGGTGCGGGAAGTACTGCTCCCCCACCAGCACCTCGCCGGTCTCCTCGATCCAGTGCTGGGCGAAGACCGCCTGCACGGCGTTGACCACCGGCCCGCGGAGCCGGACGCCGGTGTCGCGCCAGTGCTCCTCGTCCTGGCCGTGCCCCGTCCACTTGCGCGAGATGCCGTGGCCGAAGATGTAGGCCTCCCTGCCGTCGAAGATCGCGAGCTTGCGGTGGGTACGCTTGTTGAGCTGCCCGATGTCCATGATCTGAATCGGGTGGTAGAGGCTCAACTTGACCCCCGCCTTCCTCATCAGGTCGCGCAGGCGGGACTTCATCTTCATCGCGCCGAGGGCATCGACGGTGACCCGCACCTCGATCCCCTCGCGCGCCCGCTTGGCGAACGCCTCGGCGACCTCGTCGCAGATGCCGCCGGTCCACCAGACATAGGTCTCGAAGTGGATGGTTGCCTTGGCGCCGGCGATCGACGCCAGAAGGGCCGGGAAGAACTCGTCGCCGTTCTGCAGGATCTCGGCGCGGTTGCCCTCCAGGATCACCGCCTGGGTCATGCCGGCGATCGAGGGGAGGCCCTCCTCGAAGCTGGCGAGGTCGGGGACGCGGACATGGAACTTCCGCTCGCGCAGGTTGGTCCACAGCATCATCCCGAGCAGGACGATGGCCGCGATCATCGAGATGAACAGCCAGAGGTGGATTTGGATCATGGAGGCCCTCAGAGTTGCTCGTTGAGCAGATAGGAGGCGCTGTCCTCGAACTTGTGCCAGAGGGAGCGCTGGCTCCAGGTGCGGGATTCCAGCCGTTTGCAATGTTCGAGGTCGGCCTCGAAGGCCGCCTTGAGCTCATCCGCGACCTGGCGGTCGATCAGGCCGACGCTCGCCTCGCTATTGGTGTCGAGCGAGCGGTCGTCGAAGTTGGTCGAGCCGACGAACGACCAGACGCCGTCGATGATCATGATCTTCTGATGGCTGAGGGTGGGCTGGAACTCGTAGATCTCCACCCCCTTGTCGAGCAGGACCTGGAACTGCTTGTGGCCGGCGTGGCGGACGACCGAGCTGTCGGTGATATTCCCCGGAATCATCAGGCGCACGCGCACGCCGCGCTTGACGGCGTTGGCGAGCAGCTCCACCAGCTCCTCGTCGGGGATGAAGTAGGGGTTCTGGATGATCAGCTCCTTCTGCGCCGTGGCGATCGCCATCTTGTCGAGCAGCTCCATCTCGGAGACGCCGCCGCGCGGCGCGCTCGCCGTCATGTGCGCCCGCACCGGCCCCTTCTCCGCCAGGCGCGGGAAGAACTTCTCCCCCACCAGCACCTCGGAGGTCTGGTCGACCCAGTTCTGCGCGAAGACCGCCTGCACGCTGTTGACGATCGGCCCTTCGAGGCGCACGCCGGTGTCGCGCCAGTGCTCGGCGTCCTGGCCGTTGCCAGTCCACTCCTGGGCGATGCCGTGGCCGAAGACGTAGGCCACCCTGCCGTCGAAGATGGCGATCTTCCGGTGGGTGCGATTGTTGAGCAGCGCGAGGTCACCGAGGCGGAAGGGGTGGTAGAGGGAGATCTTCACCCCCGCCTCCTTCATCATGTCGAAGAGCTCGTCGTCCCCTTTATGGGAGCCGGTGGCGTCGAGGGTGATGCGGACCTCGACCCCCTGGCGGGCCTTGCCGGCGAGGGCCTCCGCGACCTGCTTGCAGATCTCCCCCTTCCACCAAACGTAGGTCTCGAGGTTGATGTTCTGCCGCGCCCGCGCGATGTCCTCGAACAGCGGCGGGAAGAACCCGTCGCCGTTCTGCAGCACCTGGACGGCGTTGCCCCCCAGGATCGGGGAGCCGGTGAGGTTGGCGATCGACGGCAGCGCCTCCTCGAACCTGCCGACGTCCGGCACGCGGACGTGCGACTCGCGCTCGTGCAGGACCGACCAGAGCATCACGAACAGGAAGACCACCAGGAAGACCAAAAAGATCACCCCCCCATACGGGATCTCGGCGGTTTGCGCCAGCCACCGGCCGAGGCGGGTCTTCGGGGGCTTGCGGGCCTTCAGGGGCTTCTCCGTCTTCTCTTTGCGCAGCGGAACACTCATGAACTCGACCTCCCGGCCGGCGCACCGTCCTCCACCTCCCGGCGCAGCTCGACCAGAACCGGCCAGTGGTCCGACGGTCCGGTCCGGATCACCTGGTACGAGGTGGTCGTCCAGCCCGGGTCGGCGAAGACGTAATCGATGCGCTGCCGCATGAAGCGGTGGGTAAAGGTGACGTCGTCACCGCACATCCGGAACAGCTCGGCGGCCATCAGGGTCCCGATCTCCGGGGCATTCGGAGGGGCATTCAGGTCTCCCACCAGGACAAAGGGCCCTTCAGACTGCTTGAGCTGCTCGACGAGACCTCCAATCTGCACACTCCGTGCCGTTCTCCCCCACCGCCCCCAGGCGGCGAGGTGGGTGACGTAGAAGTGGAGCTCGGACTCGTCGAGGGTAAGGCGGGTGTGGAGGAGGGTCCGCGGCTCGCCCGGCCCGGGCAGCGTATGGATGGACGCGGAGCGCAGCTCGCCGCGGGTGAGCACGGCGTTGCCGAACTCCCCCCCCTTCCCCATGCCGAAGCTCTTGCCGAAGTGGACGGCCATCCCGGTCCGCCGGGCGAGCTCCTCGGCCTGATCCTCCAGCCGGGAGTGCCTGGTGCCGCGGTGGACCTCCTGGAGCCCGACGACGTCGGGCGCCGCCGCGGAGATCGCCGCCGCCAGGCGCTCCACATGCCGGCGCGACCACCGCGCGCCATGCCCCCCCACGTTGTAGGACATCACCCGCAGGCGTTGCTCGGCCATGCGGGAAGCTGTTGCGAAAGGTGTGCCGGCCTTCAGCCGTCGAAACGAGCGAACGAGAAGTCGCGGACGATGTTGAAGCCGAGGCGGACGTCCCGCTTCTCGAAGCCGGCCGCCGAGTCGCCGCCCAGCATCTGATCCACCGTGGTGGCGCGCGAGTTGCCGAGGACGATCTCGAAGATGTGCCCGCCCACGGCCTTGGAGAGGGCGACGTGCCAGGCATCGCGGCTGCCGTCCAGATCCCGGTTGGCCGGGATGTACTCGATCTCGACCAGTTGCTCGCCCGGCAGCGGGAAGGTCAGCCCGATCGGGACGTTGAAGGCGTTCCTGAGGCGCGGCGTCGCCCGCACCCAGGAAGGGGAGACCAGGAGGTTGACGCCGGGGGCCAGCTTGCGCGCCAGCAGGAGCTGGACGAAGGGGCGGTCGCGGTCCTCGACGCCGGGGCGCCGGAGCAGATCGGCGCCCGCGCGCACGGCCACCGTCAGCGGCACCCGCGGGCCCTGCTCGAAGGCGAGGAGCTTCCCCGCCAGCTCGAAGTCCTCCTGGAAGGAGGCGCGGTAGAGGGAGAGATCGAGGCGGCCGGTCGCCCCCCAGGCGAGGCCGATCCCGACGTCGGCGCCGCTGTCCAGCCCCCAGAGATTGTGGGAGTCGCCGTCGTTGACCGGCTGCTGGAAGCGGTGGGAGAAGAGCACCTCGAGCCGGCGCGACCCCAGCGTGTAGGGGGTGGCGCCGTTGATCAGGATGGTGCCCAGCGGATCGCGGCGGACGGGCCCGTCCTGGGCGGCCGCGGGAGCGGAGAGGAGCAGAAAGACCAAAATCCAAACTCTCTGATCAATCATTCGGGGCTCCGGCGCGGATCCAGGCCGCGATTCCCGCGATCTGGTCGGACGTGAGATAGGGACCGCCGAGCGGCATCCGCTCGCCGGTGATGTTGGGATCGCCGCGCAGCTTGAGGATCAGATAGCTCCGGTCGGGATTCCCGGGCGAGACGCGGTCGAGAGAGCTGTTCTCGCTCGACGCATGGCCCACCAGCAGGCCGTAGCTCTGGCCGGCCTCGAGCACCAGCCCGGACGGCGCCGAGCCGGCGGCGTGGCACCCCGCCTTGGCGCAGACCGGCGTGAAGATCTGCGTCTGGATCTGCGTGAAGGTGAATGCCGTCCCGCCCCCGCTCGCCGGCGGTGGCTCGGTGGGGCTCTTCACGGTGCCGCAGCCGGCGAGCAGGAGCAGGAACAGGCCGGCGATGGGGTGGCGATACGGCATTCGGGATCTCCTCTGAAGAAGCCGGACCCTGGTTGCGGGGTGTTGGTTCCCGAGGGCGGGGAAAAGGTTCAGGAGGCGCCTCCGTGGATGTGGCCCGCCCCGGAGTTGAACCCTTCCCGACGGTTTGGGAACATACTCCCCGCATGTCGTCCACCGACGAGCTCACGCTGCTCCGCAAGGTGGCCGCGAAGGACCGCAAGGCTTTCGAGGCCCTCTACCATCTGTATTACCGGCGCCTGTTCGGCTACCTGCTGAAGATGACCCGCCGGGCGGAGCTGGTGGAAGAGGTGCTCAACGACGTCATGCTCGCCATCTGGAAGGGGGCCGCGAGCTTCGACGGCCGCTCGCGCCCCTCGACCTGGATCTTCGGCATCGCCTACCACAAGGCGCTCAAGGCGCTCTCCCGGCGGACCGAGGAGCAGGACGGCGATCCGGACCGCCCCGATCCCGTGGACCGCGACGAGCCCGAGAGCCTGGCGTCGCGGCGGGAGCTCGCGGGCGTGCTGAGCCGGGCGCTCGGCGCGCTCTCGGCCGAGCAGCGGGCGGTCGTCGAGCTGACGTATTACTACGGGCTGGCCTATTCCGAGATCGCGGAGATCGTGGGCTGCCCGGTGAACACGGTGAAGACGCGGATGTTCCACGCCCGCCGGCGCCTGAAGGAACTGCTGCCGGGGCTGGGCATCTCGGGAACCGCGGGCTAGAAGGAGATCCGAAGACCATGCGAGAACGGGAAGATCACGGGGAGCGCAGCCACCAGCGGGTCTGGGAGCTCCTCCCCTGGTACGTCAACGGCAGCCTGGCCCAGCCGGAGCGGGAGCGGGTCGAAGCCCATCTCGCGGCCTGCCGCCGCTGCGAGGAAGAGGTGCGGGCCTGCCGGCGGACGGCGGCGGAGATCGCGGGCGCCGGCGAGGTGGCCCCCTCCCCCCATCCCATCCAGTTCCAGCGCGTGCTCGCCCGCATCGAGGAGAGCGACCGCGAGGAGCGGCGGCACGGCGGCGGCTGGCGGATTCTCGCCCCCTTCCGCTCGCTGGTTCAGGCGACCCCGCGCCCGCTGCGCGGTGCTCTGGTGGCGCAGGCGGCCGTGATCTTCCTGCTGGTGGGGTTCCTGGCCTGGGGCTCGCTGCGCCCGGGCTCTCCGGCCCTTGCCTCCTCGCCAGCGGTCTACCGCACCCTCTCCGATCCGGCCCCGGCGCCCGTCCCGACCTTCCGGCTGCGGG
Source organism: uncultured Acidobacteriota bacterium (assembly GCA_963761645.1). GTDB lineage: Bacteria > Acidobacteriota > Thermoanaerobaculia > Multivoradales > UBA5704 > DATARR01. Next base: position 64,247 of record CAVXIG010000017.1, on the reverse strand, counting down.
TGATGTTCTCGCCCAAGGCGACGGAGCGGGAGATCCGCGGGCTCCTGCTCGGCATCCGGGGGGAGATCACCGCCGGACCCTCGCCGCTCGGCCTCTACACCGTCGAGGTCCCGGCCGCCGGCGATCCGGCCGCGGGCGTGCTGGCGCGCCTGCGCTCCGAGCCCCAGGTGACCTTCGCCGAGCCCGTCATCGGGGAGCCGGGGAAGGCCGGCCGGTGACCGGCCGCTCCGCGCTCGCCGGCGCGCTGATCCTCGCCCTCGGCTGCGCCGGAGCGCCCGCCGGCGCTCCGGCGGACACCGAGCGCCCCGCCGGAACATCCGCGTCGACCGCGCCGGCGCCGACCGATCAGCAGGTGATGGTCACCTACGCGGCGGCCCCCCCCGCGATCTGGGCGCGGAACACCGCCGAGATCTCCCAGCAGTACCGGCTCAGCTTCGTCCTCGCCTGGACGCTCGCCTCCCTCGGCGAGCAGTGCGTCATCTTCGAGGTCCCCAGGGGGCGGTCGGTGCGCGACGTCATCCGCCGGCTCTCCTCCGATCCCCGGGTGAGCCTGGCGCAGACGATCGAGACCTTCACGGCGCAGGGAACCGGCGGCGACCCCTACGCCCATCTGCAGCACAGCTCGCAGACCCTGCGTCTCGACCTGGCGCACCGCTGGGCCACGGGCAAGGGGGTGCGCATCGCCGTGGTGGACACCGGGGTCGACTTCGACCACCCCGACCTGCGCGGCCGGGTGGTCAAGGCGCAGAGCTTCGTCGACCGCGGCGAGAAGAGCTTCACCAGCGACATCCACGGCACCGCCGTCACCGGGCTGATCGCCGCCACGGCCAACAACGACATCGGGATCGTCGGCGTCGCCCCGGGAGCGGAGATCTACGCCCTCAAGGCCTGCTGGCAGCAGCCGCCCGGCGCGCGCGAAGCGGTGTGCAACAGCTACACGCTGGCCAAGGCGGTGAACTTCGCGATCCTCCAGGGGGTGCAGGTGCTCAACTTCAGCCTCGCCGGTCCGACGGACCCGCTGCTCGGCCGGCTGATCGACCAGGCCCTCTCGCGCGGCATCGTGGTGGTGGCGGCCGACGGCGGCACCACCGCGCAGGGCTTCCCCGCCAGCTACAAGGGGGTGATCGGCATCATGGGGAGCGACGACCTCAGCGGCGGCCCCACCGTGACGGCCGGCCACGGCTCCCTCGCGACGCTGGCCGCGCCCGGGGTGGAGGTGCTGACCACCGTGCCCCACGGCTCCTACGACTTCTTCTCCGGCAGCTCGGTGGCGGCGGCCCAGGTCTCCGGCATCGCCGCCCTGCTGCTCGAGAGAAACCCCAGGCTCACCCCGCCCGAGCTGGCGGCGATCATCCACAAGACCGCCCGCCCCCTCTCGCCGGCCACCATCGGCGAGGTGGACGCCTGCGCCGCGGTGGCGAGCCTGTCCGGCGGCGGCTGCCCGTAAAAAGACAACAAGGGACGAAAGGGACAGCAGGGACAACAGGGACGAAGACACCGGACCCTCCCCCGCCGGTTCCCTGCATCCCTGCTGTCCCTTTCGTCCCTCTCCGCGATCTCTGCGACATAATCCCCCTTTGCGGCCACCTCTAGTGGACGACAAGGAGAAGGTATGGCCATCGCGGGCAGGCGGATGAAGATCAGCAAGCGCTACCACCCTCCGGGGACGGCGCCGGGGACGCTGCGGGCGCCCGACTCCTCGGCCAAGGGGCCGATCCGCGTCACCGTGATCGATTACGGGCCCGACCACCTCGACGAGAAGGAGATCAAGAGCGTCGAGGAGCTGGCGCCCTACCGCGACACCCCGACCGTCACCTGGATCAACGTCGAGGGATTGAACGACATCCCGTTCCTGGAGGGGCTGGGGAAGCTGTTCGATTTCCATCCGCTGGCGCTGGAGGACGTCCTCAACTGCGGGCAGCGGCCGAAGCTCGAGGACTATGGCGACTACCACTTCCTGGTCATGAAGTCGCTGCTGCTGAAGGAAAACGAGCTCCAGCTCGAGCAGATCAGCTTCTTCCTCTCGGGCAACTACATCATCACCCTCCAGGAGCTGCCGGGGGACTCCTTCGAGAAGGTCCGCGAGCGCATCCGCCAGAACCGGAGCGGGAAGATCCGTGGCCAGGGGCCCGATTACCTGCTCTATGCCCTGACCGACGCCCTGATCGACGAATTCTTCCCCGTCCTCGAGAGCTACGGCGAGCGCATCGAAGAGCTGGAGGACGAGGTGGTCCTCGAGCCGGAGCCCGAGACGCTCCAGGAGATCCACCGCATCAAGCGCGACCTCCTCGACCTGCGGCGCACCGCCTGGCCCGAGCGGGAGGTGATCAGCAGCCTGCAGCGGGAGGAGGCGCACCTGGTCCGCTCCGAGACCCGGGTCTACCTGCGCGACTGCTACGATCACATGGTCCAGGTGATCGACATGATCGAGACCTACCGCGACCTCTCCGGCGGCCTGCTCGAGGTCTACCTCTCCAGCACCAGCAACCGCCTCAACGAGGTGATGAAGGTGCTGACCATCATCTCGACCATCTTCATCCCCCTGAACTTCATCGCCGGCGTCTACGGCATGAACTTCGACCGCCATGCGAGCCCGCTCAACATGCCCGAGCTCGGCTGGTACTTCGGCTACCCCGCCGTGCTGACGGTGATGGGGATCACCGGCGCCGGGCTGCTCGTGTATTTCAAGCGGAAGGGCTGGTTCTGAGTTGAGGTGGAAGGCGATCCGGCTCTCGAAGCTCACCTCCCTCCTCAGCCTGCTCTTCTTCGCGCTGGCCCTCTGGCTGCTCCGCCGCGAGCTGGCCGATTTCCGCTACAGGGACATCATCCTCTTCTTCCACAACCTGCCGGCGCACCGGGTGGCGATGGCGCTCGCCTTCACCGCCCTCAGCTACCTCGCCCTCACCGGCTACGACGCGCTCGCCCTGCGCTACATCGGCAAGCGCATCGCCTACTGGAAGGTCGCGCTCGCCTCTTTCACCGGCTACGCCTTCAGCAACACGCTCGGCCTCCCGCTGTTCACCGGCACCCCGATGCGCGCCCGCCTCTACTCGGGGTGGGGGATGACCGCGATCGACATCACGCGCGTCGTGCTGTTCAGCTACATCACCTTCTGGCTGGGGTTCATCGGGCTCTCCGGAGCCGCCTTCCTGCTCGATCCGATCGCCGTGCCGGCGCTGCTGCACCTGCCGGTGGCGACCGCGCGGCCGGTCGGCGTCCTCTTCCTCGGGCTGATCGCCGCCTTCCTCGCCGCCTCGTTCGCGCGCGAGCGGCCGTTCACCTTCAAGGGGCTGGAGTTTTCTGTCCCCCGGCCGCCGATGGCGGCGGCGCAGATCGCCGTCGCCGCGCTCGACTGGACGTTCGCCGGCACGGTGCTCTACGCCCTCCTCCCCTCGGAATGGAACATCACTTTCCCCCACTTCCTCGGCATCTTCCTGTTCGCCCAGGTGGCGGGGCTGCTCAGTCATGTGCCAGGCGGGCTCGGCGTCTTCGAGACGATGATGGTGCTGCTGATGCCGCGGGAGCTGCCGCACGCCGACCTGCTGGCGGCGATGGTCGCCTTCCGCGGCGTCTACTACTTCCTGCCGCTGCTCGTCGCCGCCGTCTCGCTCGGCGCGCACGAGGTGGTGCGCCGGCGCGAGCAGGTGGGCAAGATCGCCCGCGCCTTCGGCGGCCGCGCGCCGGACGTGGTGCCGCACATCCTCGCCGTCACCACCTTCCTCGGCGGCGCCATCCTGCTGATCTCGGGGGCGACGCCGGAGGTGCACTCGCGCCTCTCCTGGCTCGACGACATCCTGCCGCTGCCGGTGATCGAGTTCTCCCACTTCCTCGGCAGCCTGGCCGGGGTCGCGCTGCTCTTCCTCGCCATCGGCCTGCAGCGGCGGCTCGACGCGGCCTACCAGCTCACCCTGCTGATGCTCGGCGGCGGCACCGTCTTCTCCCTCGCCAAGGGGCTCGACTGGGAGGAGGCGCTGATCCTGGCGCTGATGCTCGCCGCGCTCGCCCCCTGCCACCGCCACTTCTACCGCAAGACCTCGCTCACCGCCGAGCCGTTCACGCCCGGCTGGAGCGTCGCGATCGCGATCGTCCTCCTGGGCTCCCTCTGGCTGGGGTTCTTCGCCTACAAGCACGTCGACTACTCGCGCGACCTCTGGTGGCACTTCACCCTGTTCGGCAACGCGCCGCGCTTCCTGCGCGCCTCGATCGCGGTGACGGCGGTGGCGCTCGGCATCGCCATCCGGCACCTGATGCGCCCGGCGGGGCCCGAGCCGTCGCCGCCCACCGAAGAGCAGCTCGACCGCGCCGCCGCGATCGCCGCCGCGGCGCCGCGCACCTACTCCTACCTCGCCCTGCTCGGCGACAAGGAGCTACTGTTCAACGACGCCGGCACCGCCTTCGTGATGTTCGGCGTCGAGCGCCGGAGCTGGGTGGCGATGGGCGGGCCGGTGGGGCCCGAGAAGGACCGCGCCGAGCTGGTCTGGAAGTTCCGCGAGATGGTCGACCGGCACGACGGCTGGACCTGCTTCTACCAGGTGAGCGAGCGGATGCTCCACCTCTACGTCGACCTCGGCCTGACACTGGTCAAGCTGGGCGAGGAGGCGCGCGTGCCGCTCACCGGCTTCACCATCGAGGGGCGGAACCGCAAGAAGCTGCGGCACGCCTGGCGCCGCTGCGCCGAGGAGGGGTGTACCTTCGAGGTCATCCCGCCGGAGGAGATCCCGGCCCTGATGCCCGACGTCGAGCGGATCTCCCTGGACTGGCTGCGCACCAAGAACACGCGGGAGAAAGGGTTCTCGCTCGGCTTCTTCGACCAGGGCTACCTGCGGCGCCTGCCGCTGGCCCTGGTGCGCAAGGGGGGCGCGATCGTGGCCTTCGCCAACCTCTGGCCGGGCGGCGAGAACGAGGAGATCTCGATCGACCTCATGCGCCACACCGTCGACGCCCCGCTGGGGGTGATGGACTACCTCTTCATCGAGCTGATGCTCCACGGCTCGAAGCTGGGGTATCGCTGGTTCAACCTCGGCATGGCACCGCTGGCCGGCCTGGAGGCGCGGTCGATCGCGCCGCTCTGGAGCCGCCTGGGCTCGCTGGTCTACCGGCACGGCGAGCACTTCTACAACTTCCAGGGGCTGCGGGCCTACAAGGACAAGTACGATCCCGTCTGGGAGCCCCGCTACCTCGCCTGTCCCGGCGGCCTCGCCTTCCCGCTCGTCCTGGCGGACATCGCGGCGCTGATCGGGAGAGGTTTCCGCGGCGTGGTGGCGAAGTAGATCCCGCTCCGCGGTCTCTGCCTGGTGCCTTCCTGATAGAGGCTGTCCTGCACCACGAGGACGATTCAGGAACCCAGGCTATAGGCTCGCCTGGCCCGTGGGTGCCCGGCGCGGCGGAGGCACTCTTCGAGTCGGCCGAGCAGTCCGGGCCCGAGAAATTCTCGCACGAGGTCGCGCGTCACTTCGACGTCCAGATCCTTGACTTTCGCGATGAGGCGGACGGCATCCCGCTCGTCTTTATCGGTGCCGGCCGCCAGTTTCATCGCGACGAGGTGCTCGGGCGGGGCCACGGGAATCCCTTCGAACCGATCGTCCTGCGCTTCGGCAGCGCGAATGGCATCGAGGTAGAGGGGCTGCAGGTTACCCCATTCCTCACTCGATCGATCGATGAAATCAGTCCGAACCCCCTGTTTCGAGATTCGTGCATTGACGCCGCCAATCGTGAGCTGCGACACCTCGGCGTCGGTTTGGTGAAGGACTTCGAGAATCGAGGGGATGCTGGCCTGCGGGACGGCAAAGTCAACGCCCTTGGTGTACTCGTGATCCGCCTCGTCGTCGAGCCAGTACCACATCGCCACTCGTCCAATCAGCGCGCGGTGGGACTTGGATCGGTCGAGAATCTCGAGGCCAAACTGGGCCGAGGGCACCGGGTCGAACGTCGGAAGCGGACGGGGCTTTGCTTCGCGGCGAGCTGCCAAGGGTCGATCCTCCATGGTCGCCGGGGGCATGGTGTCATGCCCGGGAGGGAGTCGTCAAAAAGGCAGCCCCGCCGATGGAATCGCCTGTCACCTTCCTGGCGAGCCATTTCCGCTGAGCCTGTAAATATAGGCATCTACGACTGTGCCGTCCTTCAGCTTCACCGTCGTCAGGACGCGCTCATAGCCTTCACCCTCGAACTCATCGAGACGGGCCCAATGCTCAGCCAGGCTCTCCGAGCTGAAGAGAAAACCGTTGACTTCGCCGCCGTGCTCATCCAGGACGATCCCCGGGTAGCCCACCGCCGCACCCCAGCCTTCTTGAAGCAACGTGCCGGTGACGATGGCGATCTCGCCGCCCGAGTTGCCGAATCCGACGATCAGCACCTTCTGCCCCTTGAAGGGTTCACCATTCCGGTACTGGGAGCTGTGCAGAATGCTGCCCTGAAAGGAGTCCTGCCCAGGCCAGGTGGGAAGCCAGGGCTCCCGGTTGTAGCCGGTGGCGATCACGAGATTCGACGCCTGGTAGCGGGTGTCCTGAGTCTGGACCTCCCAGATTCCATTGGCCTGGCGGGCCGAGACGACCTGTTGCCCCAGCCTGGGCTCCAGATGGAATCGCCGGGCATACGCTTCCAGGTAGCTGATCATCTGCATGCGGGACGGGTAGCGCGGGTACTCCTTGGGAAAAGGAGCAAAGGGGAGCTCCGAGTGCCTTTTGTCGGTATGCAAGTGGAGCCGCTGGTAGTGCCGGTGCCATGACACCCCCACCTTGTCGGCCTGCTCCAGGATGAGACAGGAGATCCCGGCTCGTTGGAGACAGGCCCCAACAGCCAGCCCGGCTGGCCCCGCGCCGACAACGATCGTAGGGCCAGAGGCCGGATCCTGAGGAGCGATCATTCCGAATTCTACTTCACTCGGCTTGCGCTCTCGCCGCGGCCTCGATGTCCGCGGGAAGTTCCCAGAGGCCGAGCATGCCGCGCACCGGGATTGGCGCGCGGAGGCGCCGCACATGGCTCAGCGCGAACCCGTAGCGTCCGGGCGAGAAGTCGCCGAAGTCCGCCTCGTGGGCGGGGAGCAGTCCGGCTGCCGACCGCGATCGGACATCCAGAAGGGTCGAGCCGCCGAATTCCAGAACATCGTCGAGACAGACAAGGGCAATCACGGCGCCGGTCGGGAGATCGGTGGCGTCCGCGTAGCCGTGCCGCGCGAGCACTTCGCGAAACGGCGGCTGGCGACAGAGCGCCCGGGCGTCGGCCGGGAAGCCCTTCGCGGCGTGAATGGCGAGTGGCCCGCGATGCTTCGTCGGCCAGCTACGCGTCTCGATGCGGTTCTCGCCAATGGCGACGAGCGTCGCCCAGGGCTGCGTCATCGTGAGCGCTTTCATGAGTTTTCATTCACGGTACGGTTCATCGCTTCTGGGAGCTTGGGGAATCTGCTCGTCGAGCGACTGGCGGTATCGTATGCAGCCACTGAGGAACCGCGGCCAATCGGGCACCACGGGAAGTAGATCCGATGGCTCCGGCAGAAGCGACCACAGCGCCGATGGTGCCAGCACAATTCCTGGCCCGCGCTTCGGCGACGAGTTGATCGCGTGGCATGCCTTCGAGATCAGCGTCCATAGTGCCTCTTGCCGGTTTCGCTCCGTTATCCGCAGAGCCGGTGAGGGAATCCACGCCTCAACTTCGTTCCCAGCCCAGCGGCCCCGGAAAGCCAAAGAGCCCCGGGGCTCCATGAAAACTTACAACCTGTTCATACGAGGAGACTACTCATGTCCAAGCTGACTCTGTACGCGACCTTGTTCTGTGCCGCCATTCTCTTCGCCGTTTCCGCCGGGCCCGCGTCCGCCGAGGAGGCGCCGAAAAACCGTCTGCACCGTGTCGAGCGGGCCGCTCCCGCGGATGCCGCGAAGGTGGCCTTTCTCCAGTCGCTGGCTCAGGGGATGGGCAGCAAGCAGCCGGCCAAGGCGCCCCGGAAGCCCGTGGACAACAAGCTCGGGCGGGTGGAGTGCACCTCGGACGGTCCCCTGAACACGTGCTGCGGCCCTTGCGGTTGCTGCACCTGGTATGCGGAAGACCGGAGCCCGCGCTGCGTCTCCAATTGCTGAGAGCCAGGAACCTGGAGTCAACCGGTGCCGGACACCCGGGAGCGGGGAGCCGGCGCCGGCTTTCTTCCGTGATATGGCCTGCCGCAAGCCGTTTTCACGAATCGCAATCCTCATCGCCTGCTTGAGTATAGTGCCCGTCGGGGGAGTTGCGGCAAGGCCCCGGCGCCAGTGCAGCCTTGGCGCCGCGAACAAGATGACGGGGGCGTCGAGCATGCTCCCGGTGGTGCCTGATCTGGGGTCAGACGATTCCAGACCGGCCTGATCTGGGGCCAGACTATTCCAGCCCCGCAACGTAAGAGAGACCTCAGAAGATAATCTTGCGCCTTTCGGAAAGTCCTCAAATATCCAGAAACCCCCCTCACAAACGCAAGCCGTTCTAGGGCGAAGAAGATTGGGGACCGTTTTTACGTCTTATCTGGGGTATGAGCCGAAGACTTCGCTTCGTCCCCGAAGGCGGATCCCTCGTCGAGGTCACCTGCCGAACCGTCCAGGGCCGCCACCTCCTCCGTCCCAGTCGGGAGGTCAACGAGATCATCGCCGGCGTCCTCGGGCGAGCCCAGAGGCTGTACGACGTCCGGATCTGCGCTTTTGTATTTGTCTCCTCCCACTACCACCTGCTCCTCGACGTCGACAACGCCCGCCAACTGGCCAACTTCATGCGTTATCTCAACTCCAACCTGGCGCGCGAGGTGGGCCGGCTCGCCGACTGGAGCGACGGGGTCTGGTCGCGGCGTTACCAGGCGATCCTCGTCAGCGGCGAGGAAGGGGCGCAGATCTCGAGACTGAAATACATCCTCAGCCACGGCCCCAAAGAAGGACTTGTGGCGCGACCCCGGGAATGGCCGGGCCTCCATTGTGCCCGAGCCTTGACCGAAGGCGAGCCGATCGAGGGGTACTGGTTCAGCCGGACCCTCGAATATGCCGCCCGGCAGCGAGGAGAGAAATTCGACCGCCTCCAGTACGCGACCCGCGAGACGGTGACCCTCTCTCCCCTCCCCTGCTGGAAGCATCTTTCCACCGATGCCCGGAGAGCACGGGTCCTCAGCTTGATCAGCCAGATCGAAACCGAAGCCGACAACCGGAGAGCCGGGACCGGCGCCGAGCCTCTGGGGGTGGCGGCGATCCTGGGCCAGCATCCGCACCATCGTCCCCGGAACCTCAAGAAATCCCCCGCCCCCTTGTTCCATGCGATCAGCCAGACCGTGCGCCAAGAGCTCTACGAAGGCTACGCCTGGTTCGTCGCCGCCTTCCGGCAAGCCGCCGAGAAGCTGAAAGCGGGAGATCGCAGCGCGGTCTTCCCGGCCGGAAGCTTTCCGCCCGCCCTCCCCTTCGTAGGGGGATAGTCTCCAGCAAGGCCGTCTGCCCACAGACTCACGAACTACGAACTACGCAGTGCTCTTGCTTCAGAGGCCGTGTATCCAGGCGCCAGGTTTTCCCGAAACTTTGGGCTCGCAACAAGCCAACTTTGGCCGATTCTTGCCCTTCAGTCGCTCGACGCAGTGCCCGAATCTCTGAAAACGTGGCCACAGCCTTTCAATCTGGCCTGCCTGCCGGAAAAGATGAGGCCCCTTTATGGAATCACCCTACACCTTCTTGGTGGCAGAATCGCTTGGCACCTTCTTGCTGGTTGCGGGCGGTGATGCTGGAATCCTCTGACACCTTCTTGGCCTGACACCTTCTTGGCCTTCTTGGCTGGCGCCTGGCCCCTGACCCTGGCGGCCCCTGACCCTGCCCGGCGGCTAAGCCGGGCGGCCCATCGATCGCAGCCAGGAGTAGTGGGAGGCGACGGCTCTCCAGAAAGAAGCATGAGCGCTGTAGCGCACGCCCTTCTCCCGGAGACCTCTTCGACGACCTCGGCAATGACCGGCAAGTGGACGTGACTGATCCGCGGGAAGAGATGGTGCTCGATCTGATGGTTGAGGCCGCCCACGTACCAGGTCAGGAAACGGCTCCGGCGAGCGAAATTCGCGGTCGTCTCCACCTGGTGGACGGCCCATTCCCGGCGCGCGATATCCTCCGGCTCATCCACTGAAAAAGAGCTGCTCTCCTCGTTGGAGTGGGCGAGCTGGAACACGATGCTCAAGCTCAACCCCTGGACCCCTGAGACGCAGGCATAAACGAGGGCGACCTGCCACAGCGGATGGAAAAGGAGGGGGAGTGCGAACGCCAGGGTGAAAAATGCGAGCTTTCCTCCCAGGAACAGAGCCAACTCGCCACCCCGGGGCCGCGGGAACGGGTTGTCGCCGATGCGTCCCTGCAAGACCGCCACGAAGTCATCGTAGAGCTGCCACTTGGGTATGATGAAGGCGTACAGGATCCACATGTAGAGATGCTGGAGGCGCTGGTAGGGGATGTGTGGCTGATGGCGGGACATCCGGCAGAGGGCGCCAAGATTGATGTCGTCATCCAGACCTTCGACATTGGTGTAGCTGTGATGAAAGACGTTGTGCTTCCATCGCCAGACGTAGGAGCTGACGCCGAGCAGGTCGAGCATGCAACCCATGGCGCGATTCACGATGCGAGACGTCGAGAAGGAGCCATGATTGCCGTCGTGGGCGACGTTGAAGCCGATGCCGGCGAGAGCCAGCCCCAGGGAGACGCTGAGGGGAACCACCAACTGCCACCCGCTTTGGGCCCAGGTCAGCAAGGCGATGTAGGAAGCGCCGCTCCACAACAGGAGCAGCGCGGTCTTGAGGTAGATCCGCCGTCCTCCGTAGCGGGACCGGCTCAGCATGGCGAGCCTCTCCTCCACGCGCGACTGCACCTCCTGCTGGAATGACCTCTCTGGTGAGAACTTGGGCTTTCTTTCGACCATCGTGCCTCTCTCTGCCGTTAGACCGCCGCCTTGGAGGGCGAGCAGCGAATCATGATGTCGTCCAGGATCTCAGGATGGAGATCCCCCGGGAGTGGTGATCGCCGCCGGCTCGAAACAGCTATGAAATTTTCATGCCACGGGCGGGACGGGATTATAGGACGCAATCCAGGCGGCCCGTGATCCCGGAAAGAGGTCCCTGGCACCTGCCAGCCGCCGGCTGATCCCAATCCGTGCTTCTGACAGCCTCCCCCTGAGGGGAATCACGCTGTCAGTTCGTTAACCCCTGCACGAAGCCTGCTGCCCAAGAGGTGCCAGGGTCGGCGCGGCGCGGGCCGCCGTGGCGAGCGCGGCCGATCCGGAGACCCGGACCCGGCGACCCGGGGCTTCTGAAGGAAGCCCGGATGCTCGACCTGGAGGCCGCTCTGAGCGCTGCGATGTAGTGGAATGCGCCGGCAATCCCCGGACTTCCTCGTTCACCATCGCCCAATGGACGGCCGCGCCGGCCCTCTGGATCGCGCTCTCCGTCCTCTGCTTTCTCGCCTGGACCCACAGGGTCCGCGGAATGGGCCGCCCGATCTCCGTACGCGCCCCCTTGTTCTCCACCCGCGCCCATCCGATCTCCGCATGACCCCTCCGGATCTCGATCAGCGCCCTTCGGCTCTCTCCTTGTGCCCTCTGATCTTGCGGCTGCTCCGACGGGAGCTACAGTTGCGCCCAAGGGATGGCGATGCCGGCCCTACGCTGGGCTGACTCCTCCGTCGAGAGGGCCGGTGCGCACTTCGAGAGGGCCGGCACGGCGATCGGCAAGGCCGGTGCGCGGAAGCAGAGGGCGCAAGCGCCCAGCTCTTGGGCGCTGCCAGCTTTCGGGAGAGGAAGGGCGCGCAACCAGAGGGCGCGGCCAGCTCTCCTCTGGGCGCACCGAGCATTCCCTTTTGTGCGGCCGCAGCTCTCTTGGGCGCAACCGTGGCATCCATCGGCACAGGCGCGGGACCGATCTCGTTCACCAAAATTCGGCTTGGCCGCGGCAGGTAGTAGATCCCAGAGAATGAACTGTCAATTCTCTGTGCGCTCTTCGAAGGGTTTCATGCTGGCGTCCGGCGCAGCTTTCGTGGCGTTTCCCCTAGCGGTGGGCTCTTTGACAACTGAATCGAAGTATCCAGGCGGGGCGAGAGGGGGCTCGCTCCGCCTCATAGCCGTGCGGGCAGCGCCTCCACCGCCGGGTCATGGGCTTTTTGCTTCACGATCTCGATTGTAGGGCGGTCTCGCGGCGCCTCCGCGGGCCGCCCTCGAAAACACGGACCGCGGACGGGATGGCGAGCAGGAGAGGATATCCCTACACCGGCAGCGTCACCACGACCTCCAGCCCCCCCTCGGGCCGGTTGCGGGCGGTGATGCCGCCGCCGTGCTCCTCGGCGACGCGGCGGGCGATCGGCAATCCCAGGCCGGTGCCGGTGTCGTGGGTCGAGAAGTAGGGGTCGAAGATGCGCGGCAGCTGGTCGGGGGGCACGCCGGGGCCGGAGTCGAGGACGGCGATGCGCGCGAAGCCGTCGTGCTGGTCCATCCGCACGGTCACCTTGCCGCCGTGGGTGGTGGTGGCGCGCAGGGCGTTCTCGATCAGGTTGCGCACCGCCCGCTGCAGGAGCTTGGAGTCGAAGCGGGCGACGACCTCCGGGGTCTCGGCCTCGAACTCGACGGAGACCCCGGGCGGCGGCGCCGCGCGGTACCCCTCGACCAGGTCGGCCATGCTCGCCACCAGGTCGGCCGGCTTGGGATCGATGCGCGGGATCGAGCTGTAGGCGGAGAACTCGGAGGCGATCGAGCGCAGCTCGTCCACCTGGGTCAGGATGTTGGTGGTGCAGCGCTCGAAGACGCGGCCGAAGTGCTCGGGATCGTGCTTGTAGACCTCCATCATGTGCTCGGTCGAGAGCCGGATCGGGGTCAGCGGATTCTTGATCTCGTGGGCGATCATGCGCGCCATCTCCGCCCAGGCGAGCAGGCGCTGGCTGCGCAGGACCTCGGTGGCGTCCTCGACGACCAGCAGGGCCGAGGGCTCGCCGGCCCCCGGCAGCGGCACCCAGACCAGCGACCACTCGCGCTCCCCTCCCCCGTCCGCCGCCGCCAGCCGCACGGTGGCGCGGGCCATCTCGGAGTCGGTGGTGGTCAGGAAGTCGGCCACCGGCCGCAATCGCTCCCAGCGCGCGACCGACGCCTCCAGGCTCTCCCCGACGCCGGTGCCGAGCAGCTCGGCGGCGACCCGGTTGTGCATCAGCACCCGCCGGTCGCGGTCGAGGGAGACGACGCCGGAGGTGATGTTCTCCACCATCCGCTCGCTGACCTGCTTCTCGCGCACCAGCCGGTCGCGGGCGTCGGCGATCTTGCGCGCCATCTCGTCGACGGCCTCGACCAGCAGGGCCAGCTCGAGCTCGGTCGGCGCGAGGTCGAGCGAGGGGGCGCCGGCGGCGATCCGCCGGGTCCCCTCGACGAGCTGCATCAGCGGCCGGGTGAAGTTGCGCGCCAGGCGCCGGCCGACGGCGACCAGCAGGGTGAACAGGGCCGCCGTCACCAGCAGCCCCTGCCGGCGGAGCTGCGCGAGCTGGCGCGCCCCCTCCTCCTGCTGGGCGAGCAGCGGCATGGAGAGGAACAGCCGGTCGTTGCCGGAGGCGCCGGGGATGCGCAGCGGGGCGTACATCTCCAGATAGGTGGTGTCCCCCACCCGGTTGAAGCGCGAGTCGAGCCCGTAGCCGAGGAGCGCCAGGCGGCGGTAGATCTCGCCGGGGATGCGCTTGGGGAGCAGGCCGGCGGTGAACAGCTCGTGGCGGCTGGAGGCGTGGATGGCGCTCCCCCAGTAGAGGTTCACCTCGTGGCGCACGATGCCGGAGAGGTAGATCAGGAGCTGGTCGCCGAAGACGGTGTCGACGCCGAAGCCGGGGGGGAGGTTGAGCAGCCGCTCGCCGAGGATCTGCTGGGCGGAGTTGAGCGCCGCCTCGCCGGCCACCCGCTGGTCGCGGTGCAGCCGCTCTTCCATCGAGCGCACCAGCACGAAGTAGAGCAGGACGAGCGGCACCAGCAGCAGGAAGGTGTAGACGATCATCAGCCGCTTGGAGTAGGAGCGCACGGTGCGCCGCGCCAGGTCGATGAAGGTGGCGCGCGGCAGCGCCAGCAGCAGGAGCGGCGGGGCGGCGAGGGCGAGCAGCAGCAGCACCCCCAGGCTCCAGTTGCCGGTGCGCTCCAGGGCCTCGATGGTGCGCTGGAAGGGGAGATAGATCACCTCCCACCCCCGCGGCGAGGCGCGGGCCCAGGCGTACGCCGGTCCCGCCGGGGTGGTCAGCACCGTCCGGGCGCCCCCGGGAGCGGCGCAGCTCGGCGGGGAGCGGCGGGTCCTCCTCCCAGGGGGAGAGCGCGGCGCGGCCGTCCGGCGTGTAGAGGGCGTAGAGCGCCGGCTGGGCGATCTCCTCGGTGGCGGCGACCCCCGGCCCCCCCTTGAGCAGCCCGACGTCCACCTCGCTCAGGCGCCGCCAGTCGTGCACCTCGAAGCCGGGGCGCGGCAGCAGCCAGTAGCGGACGGTCCCCCAGGGTTGGCCGGCGAAGCGCAGGGGGACGGCGCCGGAGATCAGGAACCCCTTCTCCCAGAGCGGCAGGTCGAGATCCTCCCAGCGGCCGGGGGCCATGTCGACCATCCCCTGATCGGTCAGCGGCATGCCGAAGGAGAAGGAGGAGGGGGTCGCGTTCTCCCGCTGCACCACGAGGGCCGAGAGCGAGTGGTGGCGGGCCAGCGGGGAGTCCTTCCAGAGGGCGTAGGCGAGATCCTGCCGCTCGAGGCCGACGGGCGTCCGCGGGACCACCCGTTCGAGATCGATCCCCTGGAAGTGGTCGCGGATCTCCGCCGAGACGGAGGCGACCTCGCCGCGGTTGGGCGGCGCCAGGCGGGTCAGCAGCTCGCCGCCGGCGTACTCGCGCAGCCGCAGGCGGTAGGCCGTCTCCCAGACGCCGGCGGCGGCGAAGACGGCCATCAGCACCAGGCCGACGAAGGCGAGCCCCTCGCGCAGCCGCCGCTGGCCGGCGTAGACGGCGGCCAGGGCGCCGCCGCCGGCGAGCAGGGGCAGACCGAGGAGCGGCCGGTCGCAGAGGGCGGCGCCGCCGAGCAGCAGGGCGACGGCGATCCAGGCCACGCGGTCCCCCCACTTCCGGGCGGCACCTTCTCGGGACCGCCCCGGGCGCCCGGCGAGACAGAAGAGGCCGAAGGCCGCGCCGGTGAGCCCGAGGCGCAGGGCGAAGGCGTCGGTCGAGGCCAGGATGCCGCCGGAGAGGTCGAGCGGCCCCCAGAGGCGCTGCAGCGCCCAGGCGGCCAGGAAGAGCACCGCGACGGCGGCTGATCCCCTGGATCCAGGACGGGATCCAGGACGGCAGGCGGTTCCCCCGCCAGGAGCGCGAACCCGCGCCCAGGGCGGCGAGCGCCAGGCCGGCGAGCAGCGCCCCCGCGGAGCGCGGCGGCACGGCCATCGCCGCTCCCAGCGCGATCAGGCCGCCCACCGCCAGGGGGGTGACCCGGCGCGCCGGCCGGTCGTCGGCGGGCATCGCCGGCATGGGTCCGCCGGCCGGGAGCGCGACGCGCAGCAGGCGCAGCAGGGCGAGCGCGAGCAGGGCGAGGCCGATCGCCGCCCAGGCCACGCGGTCCGCCAGTTGCCAGGCCTCGGGAGGCGCGGAGGACGGTTGGCGCTCCACCACCAGCACCGGGGCGCCCCGGAGCCTCACCAGATCGGTGCCGGCCACCGCCTGGACCGGATCGTCCACCACCGTCCAGCGGGCCGGCCGCGACCCCGGGAACGGCAGGGTATCCGTGGGGAAGCTGACGCCGGCGGCCACCCGCCAGGGCCGGTGGGCGTCGCCGAGCGGCTGGAGGACCAGGAGCGTCACGGCGCTGAAGCTCGCCTGATAGTAGAAGTCCGAGCGCGGGAGCTTCTCCGGCAGCTCGTGGAGCAGCCCCTCCCCCGCCCAGGCGACCGGCACGCCGTCCGGATCGAGCAGCAGCAGGGCCCGCCGCCCCTTCCCTTCGCCGATCTCGATCCGCGACAGCCGGCTGAACGCCTCCAGGCGGGCCTGCGGCGTCTCCGCCGGGACTTTCAGGACGGCGGCGGCGGCGCCGGCCTCGGTCCGCAGGTCTTTCCAGATCTCCGCGTACTCCCGCCGCATCTCGCGGATGCGCTCCTCCCGCGCCGGGCGCTCGAGGCGGCCGGCGGCCCAGCCGGCGATCAGCGCCAGCACCGCCAGGGCGAGGATCGGACCGCCGATCCGCCGCTCGCGGGACGGGCGCAGCGACAGCCAGACGAGGGAGAGGACCAGCAGGACGAGGGCGGCCCAGGCGTGCGGCAGCAGCGGGGCCGCCACCAGGCCGGCGACCAGGAGGATCTCGGCGAGGGCCAGCCGCGCCGGCTCGCGCTCGTGCGTCACTTCGGGGACGTCTTGGGAAGCATCGGCAAGTCCACGCCGCGCTCCCGGGCGCAGGCGATCGCCTCCGGGTAGCCGGCGTCGGCGTGGCGAACGACGCCCATGCCGGGATCGCCGGTGAGGACCCGCTCCAGCCGCCGCGCCGCGGCCTCGGAGCCGTCGGCCACGATCACCATGCCGGCGTGCAGCGAGTAGCCGATGCCGACGCCGCCGCCATGGTGGACGGAGACCCAGGTGGCGCCGTTGACGGCGTTGAGCAGGGCGTTGAGGATCGGCCAGTCGCCGATCGCGTCCGAGCCGTCGAGCATCCCCTCGGTCTCGCGGTTGGGCGAGGCGACCGAGCCGCAGTCGAGGTGGTCGCGGCCGATCACGATCGGCGCCTTCACCTTCCCCGAGGCCACCAGCTCGTTGAACACCTTGCCGGCCTTGGCGCGCTCGCCGTAGCCGAGCCAGCAGATGCGCGCCGGCAATCCCTGGAAGGCGACGCGCTCGCGGGCGAGGCGGATCCAGCGGGCGAGCGCTTCGTCCTCCGGGAAGGTGGCGAGGATCGCCTCGTCGGTCGCCGCGAGGTCCTCCGGATCGCCGGAGAGGACGGCCCAGCGGAACGGCCCCTTCCCCTCGCAGAACAGCGGCCGGATGAACAGCGGCACGAAGCCGCCGATCTCGAAGGCGCGGGTCTCGCCGGCCGCCAGCGCCTGCCCGCGCAGGTTGTTGCCGTAGTCGAAGGTGACCGCCCCGCGCTCCTGGAGCGCGAGCATGGCGCGGATGTGGGCCGCCATCGAGGCCATCGAGCGGTCGATGTAGGCCTTGGGGTCGGCGTCGCGCAGGCGGAGCGCCTCGGCGAACGGCATGCCGTGCGGCACGTACCCCTGGAGGGCGTCGTGGGCGGAGGTCTGGTCGGTCAGCGCGTCGGGCACCAGGCCGGTCGCCACCAGGTGCTCCAGGAGATCGACGGCGTTGGCCTCGACGGCGATCGAGATCGCCTCGCGGCGGTCGCGGGCGGCGAGGGCCTGCTCGACGGCGGCCGGGATGCTCGGGGCCACGGTATCGAGATAGCGGGTGGCGAGCCGGCGCTCGATGCGCGAGCGGTCGACCTCGGCCACCAGGCAGACCCCCTCGTTCATGGTGACGGCGAGCGGCTGGGCGCCGCCCATGCCGCCGAGGCCGGCGGTGACGGTGAGGCGGCCGGCGAGCGAGCCGCCGAAGTGCTGGCGGGCGCACTCGGCGAGGGTCTCGTAGGTGCCCTGGAGGATCCCCTGGGTGCCGATGTAGATCCAGGAGCCGGCGGTCATCTGGCCGTACATGGTGAGGCCGAGCCCCTCCAGGCGGCGGAACTCGTCGGCGGTGGCCCAGTGGGGGACCAGCATCGAGTTGGCGATCAGCACCCGCGGGGCCTCGGCGTGGGTCTTGAACACCGCGACCGGCTTGCCGGACTGGACGAGCAGCGTCTCCTCGTCGCCCAGGCGCCGGAGGGTGTCGACGATCGCCTCGAAGCACTCCCAGTTGCGCGCCGCCTTCCCCGAGCCGCCGTAGACCACCAGCTCCTCCGGCCGCTCGGCGACCTCGGGGTCGAGGTTGTTCATCAGCATCCGCAGCGCGGCCTCCTGCTGCCATCCGCGGCAGGAGATCTCGGAGCCGCGGGGAGCGCGGACGGTACGGGGACGGGCGACGGCCGGGGGAGGGGTGGCGATGGTCATGGGGGTATTCTACTCGCGAGTCCACTCTCCGCGACTCCCCGCGCCACCGCCCGAAAACCCCTCCCTCCGCAAACCCTTATGGTCCTAGGGCGAAGAAGATTGGAGCCCGATTTTACGTCTTATTAGGGTGTGAACGGGCACGACCAGGGCTACAAGCGCCTCTTCTCCCACCCCCAGACGGTCGCCGAGCTGATGCGCGGCTTCCTGCGGCCGGACTGGGTCGAGAGGCTCGACGTCTCCACCCTGGAGCGGGTCGGGAACGGCTTCATCAGCGACGACCTGCGGGAGCGGCAGAGCGACGTCATCTGGCGGCTGCGCTGGAAGGGGGAGGGCGGGGACTGGTTCTACCTCTATCTCCTGCTGGAGTTCCAGTCCACCTCCTACCCCTTCATGGCGGTACGAATGCTGACCTACGTCAGCCTGCTGCTTGAGGAGATCATCCGCAAGGAGAAGCTGAAGCCGGGCGCCAGGATTCCGGTAGTGCTGCCGGTCGTGCTCTACAACGGCAAGCGCCCCTGGCGCGCTCCCCTCGACCTCGCGAGCCTCTTCGTCGAGGTCCCCGAGAGCCTCCGCCGCCACCTCCCCCGGCTGCGCTACCTGGTGCTGGACGAGAACCGTCTGGACCTGGCCCGGCCGGAGCTCTCCGGGAACACGATCGCCTCTCTGTTCCGCATCGAGACGACCACGGAGCCCGAGGAGTTCCTCCACCTGACGCGAAAGCTGGCCGCTCTGTTCCCACGGGGCGAAGAGCCAGAGTTGCGTCGAACGATAACCATCTGGCTCCTTTCCGTGCTACGCAGGAGCTTCCCTGGCGCTACAATACCGGAGACGGTCGATCTGGAGGATACGTCGATGCTCGAAGAGAACATGCGCGAGTGGAGAAAGAAGAACCGGCTGGAAGGAAAAAAGGAAGGCCGGGTGGAGGGTGTCCGCGAGATCCTGCTGCGGCAGCTCGAACGCCGCTTCGGTCCACTCCCCGAGGAGAAGCGGCACAGCGTCGAGGCGATCACCTCCCGGGCCCGGCTGAACCGTCTGGCGGACCGGATCCTGACCGCCGGGTCCCTCGACGAGATGGGACTCTGAGCGGCCGGCAAGCAAGAATGACCTTCCGAATCCCTGTCGCCATTTCTCTTCTTCTAGCGCTGTCTCCCGATCTTCGTGCCGCCACCCTCGACGACGAGATCAACGCCTTCCTGAACGTCGTCGCCGTCTCCGGGCGGGAGCGGCCCGCCGCCGACTTCATCGCCGGACGCCTGGGGGGACTTCCCGCCACCCGGGACGCCCTCGGCGACGTGGTGCTCACCGTCGGCTCCGGGGAGCCGCGGCGGCTGGCGGCCTGCGCGCTCGGCGAGCCGGGGCTGATCGTCAGCGGCATCCGGGAGGATGGCTATCTGCGGGTGGTTCCCGACGGCAGCCGGCCGCTCGGGGCGCTCTGGACGCAGTCGTTCGAGGGGCAGACGGTCGTCATCGGCGGCGCCCAGGGGTGGCGGGCCGGCGCGGTGGTCCTGCCGTCGGTCCACCTTCAACAGGGGGCGAACGGGCTTCGCGAGCCGCCGTTCTCGGTGGAGGATCTCTACATCGACGCCGGCGCCGAGAGCGCGGCCGAGGTCGCGGCGATGGGCATCCGGCTGATCGATCCGGTGGCGCTCCTCCGCCGCCCCTCGAAGCTGGCCGGCGGGCTGGTGGCCGCTCCCGCCGCCGCACAGAAAGGGGCGTGCGCCGCCCTGGCGGACGCGGCGCGGCGGTATTCGGCAGGAAACTTCGGGCCCGGCACGGTCGTCTTCGCCTGGACGGTTTCCGACGGCCTGAACCGCGCCGGCCTCCAGCGCATCGCGCGCGAGCGCGGCCCCTTTCAGGAGGTCCTGCTGATGGGCGCCGGCTTCGGCTGGGAGGCTGTCGAGGGGAAGCCGCCGGCGCCGAAACCGCTCCCGGTTCCCGGCTCGGGACCGATCTCCGCCGGCAAGCTGCCCGCCGCGCTGACCGGGACCGTAGCCGCCCCTCACCTCGAGCCGGGCGGAGATCCCAAATGGGGAGCCGCGCGCGTGGGCTATCTGGGGCTCCCGGCCCGCTATCCGGGGACCCCGGTCGAGACCATCGCCCTCCGCGACGTCCAGGCGCTCTCGGAGGCGCTGCTCGCGGCGCTGGGAGGACATGGTAGACCGGCGGCCGGTCCCGCTCTCCCTCCCCCGCCGGCGATCGTCGAGACGGAAACCGGTCACCAGGAGGCCGCCCGCCTCCTCGCCACGCTGATCGCCCGCTATGGCGTGAGCGGGGCCGAGGCGCCGGTCCGCGAGGAGGTGCTGCGCAATCTGCCGGCCTGGGCGCGCCCCGAGACCGACGCCAAGGGGAACGTCACGGTGACGATCGGCAGCGGCGGCGATCCCATCCTCTTCGTGGCCCACATGGACGAGGTCGGCTTCCGCGTCGAGGAGGTGCTGCCGGACGGCCGGCTCCGGCTCCAGAAGCGGGGCGGGCTGATCTCCTCCGTCTGGGAGGCGCAGGCCGCCCTGGTCCACGGCGACCGCGGTCCGGTCGCCGCCGTCTTCGAGCCCCGCGCCGACTGGTGGACGGCCGGCAAGGCGCCCCTCCCCGATCCTCCCACCGTCTACCTGGGGGTCGCCTCGGCGCGCGAGGCCGAGGCGCTCGGCATCCACGCGGGGAGCACGGTCACCATGCCGAAGCGGATGTTCCGCATCGGCGCCCACCGCGCCCTCGCCCGCGGCTTCGACGACCGCGCGGGCTCGACCGCCCTGCTCCTCGCCCTGCGGCGGCTCGACCCCGCGAAGCTCCACCGGCGGGTGATCTTCGCCTGGTCGGTCGAGGAGGAGGTGGGCCTCAACGGCGCCCAGGTGCTCGCCGAGCGCCTGCCGGATCTCGCCGAGGTCCATGCGATCGACACCTTCGTCTCCTCCGACTCCCCCATCGAATCGGAGCGGTTCGCCGGCGCCCGGCTCGGCCACGGCCCCGTGCTGCGGGCGATGGACAACGGCTATCTCGCGCCGCGGGAGACGATCGACCACTTCCTCGGCGTGGCCAGGCGGGCGGGAGTGCCGATCCAGGTGGGGTTCACGGGCGGAGCGACCGACGCCATGCCGTTCCTGCCAAGCGGCGCCGTCCTGCTCCCCTTCTCCTGGCCGGGGCGGTACTCGCACTCCCCCGTCGAGGTGGCGGACCTGCGGGACGTCGAATCGCTGGTGAAGCTGATCGCCGCCGTGGCGACGGCGCCGGCCGGGCTCAGACCTTGATGCCGTAGCGCTCCATCTTGATGGCGAGGCCGTTGCGGGAGAGGCCGAGCAGCCGCGCCGCCTGGGATTTGTTGTTGTTGGTGCGGCGCAGGGCCTCGCGGATCGCCACCTGCTCGGTGCCGCTGACCAGGCGGTCGAGCTCGAGGTCGGAGGCGGCGTCGACCCGCGAGGTGGCGGCGAGCGGGCCGTTGCGCACCCGCTCGGGCAGCAGGTTGACGTCCACCGGCCGGCCGGCCGGAGCCATGTGCACGAGCTGGCGGGCGATGTTCTCGAGCTCGGCGAGATTGCCCGGATAGTCGTAGCTCAGCAGCGACGACATCGCCTTGACGGTGATCCCCTGGATGCGCTTGCCGGTCTCGTGGCAGAACCGGTTGATGCAGGACTGGATCAGCAGCGGCAGGTCCTCCCGCCGCTCGCGCAGGGGGGGCACCTCGATCATGAACTGCGACAGCCGGTAGGCGAGGTCCACCCGGAAGCGGTCGCCGGCCACCGCCGAGTCGAGCGGCGCGCGGCTCCCCATCACCAGCCGCACGTCCACGGTGTGGGCCTCGTTGCTGCCGGCGGGCTCGACCTGCCCCGAGCGCAGGAAGCGCACCAGCCGCGACTGGAGGTCGATCGGAAGCTGCTCGATCTCGTCGAGGAACAGGGTGCCGCCGTTGGCGAGCAGGAGCTTCCCCTCGCGCCGCACGGGAGCTCCCTTGCCCGCGATCTCGGCGCCGAAGAGGTCCGCCTCGATCTGCTGCGGCTTCGCGCCGCCGCAGGTCGCCATGATGAAGGGGGCGTGGCGGCGGGGTCCGGAGAGGTGGAGCGAGCGGGCCAGGAGGTCCTTGCCCACCCCCGGCTCGCCGCAGAGCAGCACGTGGACCGGCGGATCGACCGCCGAGCGGAGCTGCTCGACGACCTGCTTCATCGCCTGCGACTCGCCGACCAGGAGGTTCGGATCGAGCGTCAGGTCCTGCTGCCCCGGATGGCCCGGCAGGATCGGCTCGTACCAGCCGACGTGGTGCACCAGGCCGAGCACCAGCAGGTGGCTCAAGGCGCTCAGCGAGGCGACCGGCGACCACTCCTCGGGCGAGAAGCGCGGGAAGGCGGCGGCCAGCGTGTAGGTGCGGTCGAGCGCGACGAAGGAGTGGTAGAAGATCCAGGCCGGCGCCTCCCCGAGCTCGCCGAGGAACGAGCCCCCTCGGGCTGCGGGTGGCTCGTCGCGGTTCTTCATCACCTGGCTCAGCAGCGCCTCGCCGCTCGCCAGCCAGCCCGAGTCGGTGGTCACCACCAGCTTGAGAGAGGCCACTTCCAGCTCCCCCACCAGCAGGAAGACGGCGCCG
Organism: uncultured Acidobacteriota bacterium; assembly: GCA_963761645.1. Lineage (GTDB taxonomy): Bacteria > Acidobacteriota > Thermoanaerobaculia > Multivoradales > UBA5704 > DATARR01. The sequence continues at coordinate 41,651 of CAVXIG010000017.1, read as the reverse complement.
CCGCCGAAGTCCGCCAGCACCTCGTTCAACAGCGCCTCGGAGGTGATGCGGCTCTCGGCGTCGCCGAGCACCCACTCGCTGATCCGGTTGAGGTGCTCGATCATCCGGCACGGGGTGATCGACGGCGGCCCGTCCGCCTTCTTCTCCTCCACCGGCGGAGCCGGGGCCTTCTCCGGCCCGGGGGCGACGTCCTCGACCAGCAGGGTCACCCCGCCCAGCCGGATCTCGTCCAGCACCTCGAGCGTCGACTCCCGCACCTTGCGGCCGCTCACCAGCAGCCCCTTGCGCGTCCCGAGATCCTCGATCCGCAGCTCGTTGCCGTCGTAGAGCAGCCGGGCGTGCTTCTGCGCCACCCCCGTATAGGGCAGATAGATGTCGCACTCGGGCCAGCTCCCGATGATCAGCTCGCTCCTGTGGACGGGGAATCGCCGGACTCCATCCGGCGCGTAGGCAACCAGTCTCAGCATCGGGGCCAGTGTACTCCAACTGCGCAGCAACCCCCTGTGCAGGAATCTTGCAGAGAGGGGTCTCTCTATAAGGTGAGACTCACAGAGGAACACAACAAGGAGAATCCCATGACCATCCGTTTCGCGAAAAGAGCCCTGCTCGCCGTGCTTGTCGGCGGCATGACCGGGCTCCTGCCGGCCGCCGCTCAGCAGGCCGCGCCGGCCCCGATCCGCGTGATCGAGAAGGCGGCCGCGGCCCCCGAGAAGGGGCCAGCCGTTTTAAGACACCGGCAAGACCATCAACAAGGTCTGCAACGTCCAGACGATCAGTTGCGGCCAGACCGTGAGCGGCTCGCTGTCGAACCAGGACTGCGTCCTCAACGACGGCTCCTATGTGGACTACTACGAGTTCCCGGGGACCACGGGCAGAGCATCACGGCGACCATGCGCTCGAACAGCGTCAACTCCTACCTGGCCCTCCTCGATCCGCATGACGAGGACGTGCAGGAGAACAACAACGGCGCCGGCGGCAACGACGCGCGGATCAGCTTCCAGCTCGACCGCAACGGCAACTGGGCGATCGCCGCCGGCAGCTTCTCCCCCCGCGAGACCGGCCCCTACACGCTCACCCTCACCTGCTCCGGACAGCAGGCCAACACCCCCGCGGCGCCGACCAATCTGCAGGCCACGGCGGTCTCCAGCAACGAGATCGACCTCAGCTGGCAGGACAACTCGAACAACGAGACCGGCTTCATCGTCGAGGCCATCATCAACGGCAGCTTCCAGCAGATCGGCACGGTCAACGGCAACGTCACCGCGGCGCAGATCGTCAACCTGACGCCGCAGACGTCCTACACCTTCCGGGTCCGCGCCAGGAACGCCAACGGCACCTCGGCGCCGTCCAATCAGGTGACGGCGACGACCCCTGCAGGTGGCGGTGGCGGGGGCGGCGGCGACTTCCTGACCTCGGCCGCCTTCCCGAACTTCCGCTTCCGGGTCCGCATCTTCAACACGGCCACGCCGCTCGCCGGGCGCAAGGAGTCCGACTGCATCCCGGAGACGCTCTGCGTCAGCGGCGCCATCCCCGGCCGATCGGAGGTGTTCATCCGCATCGTGGGTCCGCGTCCCAACGGCTATCTCTGGCCGACGATCGTCCGCTTCACCCCGTCGCGGGTGGAGGTCGACATCCAGCAGATCAGCACCGGGATCACCAAGACCTACGTGCTGCCCGCCGTGCCGCCCGAATCCGACGAGTTGAGCGGATTGCAGGATCGCACCGGGTTCCTGCCGTAAAGGCTGGCTGGGAGCGGGGCTTGCGGTCGCCCGCCCCTCTGCTATCCTCCGCGCGTGAACGACCTATTTCTCCGTACCTGCCGCGGGGAGGCGACCGAGCGGCGCCCCGTCTGGCTCATGCGCCAGGCCGGCCGCTACCTCCCCGAATACCGCGCCATCCGCCAGAAGGTGGACTTCCTCACCCTCTGCAAGACCCCCGAGCTCGCCGCCGAGGTGACGATCCAGCCGGTCGACATCCTCGGCGTCGACGCCGCCATCCTCTTCGCCGACATCCTGCTGCCGCTGGAGGCGATGGGCGCCGAGCTGCAATTCGTGAAGGGGGACGGCCCCACCTTCCCCAGCCCCGTGCGCACCCGCGAGGACATCGCCCGCCTGCGCGAGCCCAACGTCGACGAGACCCTGGGCTACGTCTTCGACGCCATGCGCCTGGTGCGCCGCGAGCTCGACGGCCGCGTGCCCGTGCTCGGCTTCGGCGGCACCCCCTGGACGCTCGCCGCCTATCTCGTCGAGGGGGGCGGCTCCAAGCACTTCGAGCACCTCCTCGCCTGGAGCTACGGCGACCCCGAGGGGCTGTCCGTGCTGCTCGACCGCGTCGCCGACGTCTCGATCGCCTACCTCCTGGGGCAGATCGCGGCCGGCGCCCAGGCCCTCCAGCTCTTCGACACCTGGGGCGGCCTGCTCGACCTCGACCGCTGGCGCACCATGGCGCTGCCGCCGCTGCGCAAGATCGTCGACGCGCTGAAGGGGAAGGTGCCGCTGATCTACTACATCAACGGCGGCACCCACCTGCTCCCCGCCCTCGCGGAGCTGCCGGTGGACGTGCTGTCGGTCGACTGGCGGCTGCCGCTCTCCGAGGTCCGCCGGAGGCTGGGCGAGGGTGGCCCCAAGATCCTGCAGGGGAACCTCGACCCCGCCGCCCTGCTCGCCCCCATCCCCGAGATCGAGCGCCGCACCGCCGCCGTCATCGAGCAGGGGCGCGGCGGCGGGCACATCGTCAATCTCGGCCACGGGATTCTGCCGATGGTGCCGGTCGAGAACGCCAAGGCCTTCGTGGAGGCGGTGAAGCGGACGGCGATCTATCTCCGGGTCCAGTACTGCCTTCAGTCGGTGCCCTCCCGGAGCTTCTTCAAGACGCCTTCCCCAAGCGGGGTGATCCGGTAGCGCTGCTTCGAGCTGCGCGGCTTGTCAGGGAGGGTCCTTTCAATCAAGCCCTCCTTGAGGGCTGGGAGCAAATAAGCTTCGCGGAAATGCTCCTCGTCCTTAAGCCCAAGAGCTGCCTGCAAGGCTCGCCGGTCGAGTTCGCCCTGGAGCGCCATCAATAAGCCGACTTCCGGGGTGACTTCCTGGGTGACTTCCGGGGTAGCATCTTCCTCCGGTCGGGTCGCAATCTGGGCCCTGACTTCGGGATCTGGAAAGAAAACGGCCGTGAAAAAGCTGTTCTCGGTGAAGGCGGGCTCCGGGCATCCCTGCTCGCGTGCCGTGTCCCGCATCCGCCTGATGCCGGTCCCCGCCTTCTCGATGAAGGAGATGCGGTGGAGCAAATCGGCGATGACGGCGTTGCGCCGCACGCTCTTATGGCCGAGATCGGCGGGCCGCATCCCTTTGGGCAGGCCTCCCGGGCTACTCACCTCGATGCGGTCGGCGTAGATCTCCACAAAGACGTTGGCGCCCTCGTTGAACCAGTCCCGGTGCATCACGGCGTTGGTGACCGCCTCGCGCAGGGCGGCTACGGGATACTCAGAGGGTGTTTCGAAAGTCAGCCCCGCAGGGGCGTAGGCATAAAGCCTGGGGTTTCAACCCACCCTCTTATACACAAGTCGTCCGATCCTCTGGTGGCGACGAAAAGCGACGAAGGTGGAGGACGCAGGAGGACGAGAGGGATTCGGAACGTTGGCGCCGCCGCGGAGACGCCCCGCCGACGTTGGCCTTCGAAAGATCAGCGCACATCGTCTGGGGCGTCTCTACGGAACGTCGGAGGCTTGGCCCCAAGAGGAGGTTTAATTTAGGCGTCGAAGATCTTGTGTCTTGCGAGGTCTCCGTAACCTCCGCCCATCGCCAACGCAACACCGTTCCGTAGAGACGCCCCAGACGCTCTACGACAACCTGCGAAGGCCACGGGGACGGCGGGGCGTCTCCGCAGCGGCAAGACCGGCCCGGTCCTCTCCGACCTCGGACATCACTATCCCAGGGCGACTTGTGTATAAGAGGCAGGGCTTACGCCCCAGGCTACATGCCTGGGCTCCTTCGGAGCCCCATGAATCCCTGCGGAATCGTGGATCGGCGAGACGGGCGAGATGTGTGTAAGAGGGTGGGTTGAAACCCCAGGCTTTACGCCTACGCCCCTGCGGGGCTGACTTTCGAGACACCCTCTCAGGGATCTCGTCTCGTTGCAGACGCTCGATTCGGTAGGCGATGCGCGTGTTGCGCTCGATGAAGCGCCAGCTTTATTCCGCGAAACAGGTGCCGCGCAAGCCGATAAAGAAGCTCCAAGCGGAACGCGGCAGCGGGAACCGATCCTGATGCTTTGAGGGGAAGGAGTTTGCCTCCGGCGTTCCCGGCGCGCTAGCATGCGCGCAATGCAAAGCCAACAAGCGGAGGCGGGCCAGCGTTGAGCGCGAGCCCCAGCTCTCCCGTCGGCCAGCTCCGCCGCCTGCTCGGGCTCGGCTTCGGACTCGCGGTCATCATCGGCAGCACGATCGGCGTGGGCATCCTGCGCACGCCGGGGCTCGTCGCGGGCCACCTGCACAGTGGGTCCGCCATCCTGGTCGGTCTGGCTGGTCGGCGGCCTCTACACCTTGCTCGGGTCGGTCTGCCTGGCCGAGCTTGGCACGATGGTGCCGCGGGCGGGCGGCTACTACGTGTACGCGCGGCGCGGATTCGGCGACTGGGTCGGCTTCGCCGTCGGGTGGACGGACTGGCTCACCTACTGCACGGTGCTCGCTTACGTCTCGATCGGCCTCGCCGAATTCAGCGGCGTGCTCATGCCGGCGCTCGCGGGCTGGGTCCGGCCGGTCGCGATCGTCACGCTGCTCGCGATGGTGGCGCTCCAGTGGGCGGGCCTCAAGGTCAGCGCACGGTTCCAGGAATGGACGACCGCGGTGAAGTTCCTCGCCTTTGTCGCGCTCATCGTCGCCGCGTTCACGATGGGGCCGGTGGGAGCCCGAGGCCTTCAGACCCCGGGAGACGCGCTCGGCCTCACCTTCACAGGCGCCATCCTCGCCCTTCAAGCCGTCGTGATCGCTTACGGCGGCTGGCAGAGCGCGCTCTACTTCACCGAAGAAGATCGTGATCCCGCGCGCAACCTCCCGCGCGCGATGATCGGCGGTGTCCTCTCGGTCATCGTCGTCTATCTGCTCGTGAACCTCGCGCTCCTGGCCGTGCTGCCCATTCCGGACCTCGCGAAGTCCACGCTGCCGGGAGCGGATGCAGCGGCGATCATCGCCGGCGATCGTGGGAAGCAGCTCATCACGGTGCTCTCCGTCCTCTCGCTCCTGCCGCTGCTGAACGCGATCCTGATGATCGGCACGCGGATTCTGTTCGCGATGGGGCGCGACGGGCTCGTCTCGCCGCGCACGGCGTCGGTCAACGCGGGCGGCACACCCGGCGTCGCGACCGTCATCACGACCGGCGTGGCGGTCCTCCTGATCGCCTCCGGCACCTTCAAGACCCTCATCGCGCTGGCGTCCGTCTTCCTGGCCGTGAACTACTGCGTCTCCTGTCTCGCGCTGGTCGTGCTGCGACGGCGGGAGCCCAACGCCGCTCGGCCGTTCCGCGCCTGGGGCTATCCCTGGTCGGCCGCCATCGTGGTCGTGGGCGCGGCCGTGTTTCTTGCCGGCATGCTCGTGAGCGACACGGCCAGCGCGGTGAAGGCGATGGGATTGCTGGCCGTAGGGCTGATCGAACGGGCGGCATTGGCCGGCAAATCGGGAAACCCGGCGGCCGCCTGGCACCTCCTCGTCCCCCTCTCCGCCATGACACCGTTGATCGGAGGCGGTAGAGACGCTCCCAGGTCCTGAACGACACCCTCGGGAGGCCACGGGGACCGCGGGACGTCGCTTCGAAGGGCTTGCCGCCTCATCCGCCACTCCCCGTGAGAAGGCCACCGGAGTAGCACAGGAATGCTACACTCCTGCCTTGGAGGTTTTGGTATGGTCAAGGATCTAAAGCTGCGCCAAGCGGGAGGATCGGTCAGCGCGACGCTCCCGAAAGACATGGCGGATCGTCTCCATCTCGCGCCGGGGGATCGAGTCCTCGCCGTCGAAACGGACAAGGGGATTCTCTTGACCCCGTACGACCCTCACGTCGAGCAGGCGCTCCAGATCGCGGCGCGCGCGGCCAAGAAGTACCGCAATGCCCTGCGGGAGCTGGCGAAATAGCCGATGGACGAACCGGTCTGGGTGGATCGCCTCGTGATCGACACGGTTCACCTCGATCAGTTGCGGGAGCATGGCGGGATGCGGGGAATCCGTGACGAGAACGCTCTGGAGTCCGCCCTTGCCAGAGCGCGCAACAAGTGGGCTTACGAGTCAATCTCCGATCCGGCCCTACTGGCCGCGGCCTACGGTTACGGCCTCGCGACCAGCCACCCCTACCACGACGGCAACAAGCGCATCGCTTTCCTCGCGATGGTGATCTTTCTCGGGCTCAACGGCTGGGATCTCGAAGCCCCGGAGGCTGATGTCGTCGCCATCATGCTTGGGGTTGCGGCAGGCCGTTACTCGGAAGCCGAGTTCGCGGAGTGGCTGCGGAATCATATATTCCTTTACTCCGAGCCTTGATTTACCTCGCTCCCGATTTTCCGCCCCAAAAACCTGAGTTTCTCTGGAGGCGGGTTTCCAGTATGCCGAGAGTCGGTACGAAAGCCGACTTTTTGTCGCCGACCCTGAGATTCCGCTCTCAAAGCCGCATCGCGTTCCCGGACCCGGATTCTCCGCCAGAGACAAGTTCCACGACAGAAGACGAGTTTCGGCGCCGGAAGCTGAGTTTCCGCGCCGGGAGACGAGTTTCCACTCCAGGCGACGAGTTTCCGTACGGATCGAGCTTCAGCGGCGCTCCTCGTTCCCACGGCCTGGAGGGGAAGGACCTTCTGGGTGCGCCGGGTAGTTACCGTTTTCTCCGGCTCCCACTCTTTTGCGGGTTCCGCGGTGTCCTCGGCTTGGGGCTCCCTCTCTTCGGCGTGCGGTGCCGCTCTCTCGCCTGTGGCTCCAGCTCTCGGTCCGTGGGCGAGGTGCGCTGCGCCCCTTGGCCGGCGTGGCGTGTGTCGTTCGTCCAGCGCTGGTTGTCACTTCGGCAGTCACCATCTCCGGCTGCCTCCTTGGCTGCTGCGCCGTCCCGCTAAGGCTGGGAACCGGCAGGCGTTGGACTCAGGTAATCGAGTTTGCCTCCGGCGCTCCCGGCGCGCTAGCATGCGCGCAATGCAAAGCCAACAAGCGGAGGCGGGCCAGCGTTGAGCGCGAGCCCCCGCTCCCCCGTCGGCCAGCTCCGCCGCCTGCTCGGGCTCGGCTTCGGACTCGCGGTCATCATCGGCAGCACGATTGGCGTCGGCATCCTGCGCACGCCGGGGCTCGTCGCGGGCCACCTGCACAGTGGGTCTGCCATCCTGATCGTCTGGCTGGTCGGCGGCCTCTACACCTTGCTCGGGTCGGTGTGCCTGGCCGAGCTCGGCACGATGGTGCCGCGGGCGGGCGGCTACTACGTGTACGCGCGGCGCGGATTCGGCGACTGGGTCGGCTTCGCCGTCGGATGGACGGACTGGCTCACCTACTGCACGGTGCTCGCCTACGTCTCGATCGGCCTCGCCGAATTCAGCGGCGTGCTCGTGCCGGCGCTCGCGGGCTGGGTACGGCCGGTCGCGATCGTCACGCTGCTCGCGATGGTGGCGCTCCAGTGGGCGGGCCTCAAGGTCAGCGCGCGATTCCAGGAATGGACGACCGCGGTGAAGTTCCTCGCCTTCGTCGCGCTCATCGTCGCCGCGTTCACGATGGGTCCGGTGGAGCTCGAGGCCTTCAGGCCCCGGGAGACGCGCTCGGCCTCACCCTCACAGGCGCCATCCTCGCCCTTCAAGCCGTCGTGATCGCTTACGGCGGCTGGCAGAGCGCGCTCTACTTCACCGAAGAAGATCGTGATCCCGCGCGCAACCTCCCACGCGCGATGATCGGCGGTGTCCTCTCGGTGATCGCCGTCTACCTGCTGGTGAACCTCGCGCTCCTGGCCGTGCTGCCCATTCCGGACCTCGCGAAGTCCACGCTGCCGGGCGCGGATGCGGCGGCGATCATCGCCGGCGATCGTGGGAAGCAGGTCATCACGGTGCTCTCCGTCCTCTCGCTCCTGCCGCTGCTGAACGCCATCCTGATGATCGGCACGCGGATTCTGTTCGCGATGGGGCGCGACGGGCTCGTCTCGCCGCGCACGGCGTCGGTCAACGCGGGCGGCACACCCGGTGTCGCGACCGGCATCACGACCGGCGTGGCGGTCCTCCTCATCGCCTCCGGCACCTTCCAGACGCTCATCGCACTGGCGTCGGTCTTCCTGGCCGCGAACTACTGCGTCTCCTGTCTCGCGCTGGTCGTGCTGCGACGGCGGGAGCCCGGCGCCACCCGGCCGTTCCGCGCCTGGGGCTATCCCTGGTCGGCCGCCATCGTCGTCGTGGGCGCGGTCGTGTTCCTTGCCGGCATGCTCGTGAGCGACACGGCCAGCGCGGTGAAGGCGATGGGATTGCTGGCCGTAGGGCTGATCGGGCGGGCGGCATTGGCAGGCAAATCGGGAAACCCGGAACCGCCTGGAACCGTCCCCTCGGCCCCCTGTCCGCCATGACACCGTTGATCGGAGGCGATAGAGACGCTCCCAGGTCCTGAACGACACCCTCGGGAGGCCCCGGGGACCGCGGGACGTCTCTTCGAAGGGCTTGCCGCGCCATCCGCCACTCCCCGTGAGAAGGCCACCGGAGTAGCACAGGAATGCTACACTCCTGCCTTGGAGGTTTTGGCATGGTCAAGGATCTAAAGCTACGCCAGGCGGGAGGATCGGTCAGCGCGACGCTCCCGAAGGACATGGCGGATCGTCTCCATCTCGCGCCGGGGGATCGAGTCCTCGCCGTCGAAACGGACAAGGGGATTCTCTTGACCCCCTACGACCCTCACGTCGAGCAGGCGCTCCAGATCGCGGCGCGCGCGGCCAAGAAGTACCGCAATGCCCTGCGGGAGCTGGCGAAATAGCCGATGGACGAACCGGTCTGGGTGGATCGCCTCGTGATCGACACGGTTCACCTCGATCAATTGCGGGAGCATGGAGGTCTGCGGGGAATCCGTGACGAGAACACCCTGGAGTCCGCCCTTGCCAGAGCGCGCAACAAGTGGTCCTACGAGTCGATCTCCGATCCGGCCGTACTGGCCGCGGCCTACGGGTATGGCCTCGCGACCAACCACCCCTACCACGACGGCAACAAGCGCATCGCCTTCCTCGCGATGGTGATCTTTCTCGGGCTCAACGGCTGGGACCTCGAAGCTCCCGAGGCTGATGTCGTCGCCGTCATGCTTGGGGTTGCGGCAGGCGGTTGTCCGGAAGCCGAACTCGCGGAGTGGCTGCGGAATCACATAGTCCCTTACTCCGAGTCTTGATTTCACCTCGCAATCCCGATTTTCCGCCCCAAAAACCTGAGTTTCTACTGTAGAAGCACGAGTTTTGCCCGAGTATGCCGAGAGTCGGTACGAAAAAGCCGACTTTTTGTCGCCGAACCCTGAGATTCCGCTCTCAAAAGCGCATCGCGTTCCCGGAAACCCGGATTCTCCGCCAGAAGACGAGTTTCCACGACAGAAAGACGAGTTTCGGCGCCGGAAAGCTGAGTTTCCGCGCCGGGAGACGAGTTTCCACTCCAGGCGACGAGTTTCCGTACGAGAAAATCGAGTTTGAGCGGCGCTCCATGGAGTTTCCGCGCCAGAAACACGGTGCAGGAGGCGGCAATGACCCATTCAATGAGGTAATGCGCCGAAGAGTCGTCTGCCCCCGGTTTCTCCGGCTCCACACTCTATTTTGCGGAAGTTCCCGGACGGGTGTCCTCGGCTTGGAGGCTACCCTCTACTTTCGGCGTTGCGAGTGCCGCAATCTCTCGCCTGATGGACTCCAGCTCTCGGATCCGATGGAGCAGAGGTGCGACCTGCAGCCCCTTGGCCCGGCGTTGCGCGATGTGTCGTTCATGATCCCAGATCCGCTGGTTGATCACTTTCATGCAGTCGCCCATCTTCACGGCATGCCTCCTTGTGCTGCTTGCGCCAGATCCCAGGGCCAAGGCTAGAGGAGACAACCGGCAGATACAATTGGACTTAGGGAATAACTTCGATACATCGTAGGATATATTCCGGTCTTCGGGGACGCAGGAATTCACAGCCGCGCCCAGGATCTCTGGATGCGCCGAAGAATCGTCTGGCACTTCCTTTCCGTTGCTTACCTCAAGTCTCGATGATAAAGTTTCTTAACGATGGCTCCTGCTTCTGTACCCTTCGGTGGACCCGCAACTTTCTACGGGGTTGAATACCAGTTGCTCTGGTCGCTCTTCCATGCGACACAATGGAAGGTCGAACTTGGGTCCGACCATGGCGTCACGGCCATCCTGGAGCCTGAGAGCGGAATCGATTTTGAGTATGGCCTCGGCCAGAACCGACGTGTGGAGCAGATCAAAGCTCGGTCCACCAAAAAACCCTGGAGCTTTGCCGAACTTCTCCAAGAGGTATTGCCAAGCCTCTACCGATGCGTGGAGACCGAGGTTCCCACTGCCTATGTTTTTGTCACCGAGAGCACGATGGGGCGGTGGCAGGAGGCCTATGCCTTCTTCCAGCGGATGGGAAAAATGCCTGTGCCACGGTCGAGCGAAATCTCCACCAACTTGGCTTCCCGGCGGACCTTGAAGGTAGGAGTAAAGACGTATTCAGAGCGGAGCTTGTTCGAATGCGTTACCAAGGCGCTCGTAGGCAAGGCGGCAGGGGAAGAGGAGAGACTGCGGGTCTGGCATCTTCTTCGGGGCTTTCAATTCCTGGGCAAGCAAGACTACTCCTCGGTCCTGCGCAAGATCAACCGTGCTCTGGTCAACCATGGCACGCCTCTCGGCGAAGTCAAGACGAAACGGGATGAACTGATCCGCGATCTCTTCGGTCGTGCTCGCCATGGCAACGGCAAGCTCGAGTCTACCGGTTTCTTCAAGAGCCACAAACTTAGCGAAGTCTCCCTCAAGCGCTGGGTGGATGTTGAGGCCCGGGGTCGACAATACATGTTCGACTACCTGGATTCCCTGGGCTACCGGCGCGACTGGGATGTCCGGGAGGTGAACCCAGCGAGCTTTCTGTTCGTCGAAGAGCCGAGGCCTGAGGAAAAGGTGGTAGCTCCGGGATCGGAGCGGCCCCCAGTCAGTCCTCGCTCAGCCGTCCTCTTGACAGGCGATAACGGACAGGGCAAGAGCTGGCAGCTCTACCGCATGGGATACGAGTTGGCGGAGGAAGAACAGATGGCAGTCCTCATCCAGGGAACCGGCACAGTAGCTTCCGACCTCGATGCCACTGCCACGGCGTTCTGTCGAGAGATTTGGGGATCAGGCTCCGTGCTGTCTCTTCGAGATGTCGTGGACTTGGTGCGGCGCGAGTTGCCGGAAGTAAAGGAACCCTGGCTTACAGTCCTGATCGACGGAGTAAGGGATGAGGAGTACGCCTTGAGTCTCCTCCAGTACCCATGGCAGAGGCTCGGGCTACGGGTGGTGCTGGGCTGCCGGTGGAGCGATCGATTTACCGAGCCTGGCCTTTACACCATCCCGGTATCCAATTTCACCCTAGGAGAGCTTTCCCGATATCTGAAGAGCCGGCTGGGTGTAGGCTGGATCGAGTTCCCTGAGGACGTGCGGACCCACATGACTTTACCGCTGTTCGCGCGGCTGTTCTGCGATCTTCAAGGCGGCGGCGCTATTTGGAAGCCGGTCAACGAATATCACCTTTTCGAGCGGGCCTGGAGTCGGCAGACGGCCGGAGCCCACCTCGCTGCTTCGGCGGTGGCGAGGCTGGCCGCTAGCCTTCCCGAGGAGCAGGTCTATCCTTGGCCGATGGCGAGGGTGTGGATGGCGGGGCTACGGGACGGGGAGATCAAGGGACTGGTGGATTCGGGCCTCCTGCGCTTGGCGAACGGCGGCCGGAGCCTAGAGGTATGGCATGACCGTATCCTTAACTGGGCGGTCGCCGAAGGTCTGGTTAGCGCCTTGCGCAGTGGCGAGATCACCGTCGAGACGCTTGTGGCACGGGCGGTCCACAGCCAAGATAACACCCCCCTCCAACGACGGCTTGGCTATGTCGCGATGGACACACTCTGGCTCCTTGCCGCTCCCGAGTTCGGTTTGGTCGATGCGGTGCGCCAATTCCTTATAGCTCTCGCAGAAGAGTGGGAGCCGCAGAGCCTCCAGAAGAACCTGCGCTCCCTGGGAGAGCGGATCGTACCCCACTTGTTCTCGCAGCTGGCTTCACTAGAGGAGGAAGAAGAGTGAGCCATCTGTACACCCAGATCCTCAAGCAGATCGAAGACTCCACAATCCCGGACCGGGCGACCGAGTTGCTCCGCAACCCGAATCCCTCAGCCCAAAAGGCGGCGGTAGAGATCCTGATTGATAAGCCTTCGCCCGCCGCCCTGGACAGACTCTGGGAACTCCGCCGCTCGCTCGAAGGGGACGATGAACGCTTCTTCTTTAGGTTCCAAGTAGAGGATGCCCTCTCGGCTTGCGTCAAGCTGGATCCGGAGTGGCTGCAGCGGGCTATCCGGCGCGCCGATCCAACCACTGAGCCCTTCGTGACTCTGGTCTACCTATTGGTCCAAATCGCCGAGATCGAAGAGGGGGAACGAATCTGGCGAAGCGTGCGGAAATTGGTCTTCGAGAAGACCCCGGACACAGAGAAGCGGGCCCTTTCCTACGTCAGCGAGAGCTTCGAAGATCAAGAAGCCCTGTCCTGGCTTGGGGGATGGGTGCACGAGGATGAGGATCTCGTCGCTCCGGCTGCCCTCCGGGCGCTGGAGTTCCTGAATCCCAAGGACGCCCTCGTAGCCCTGGAGAAGGCTCCGCTGGAGTCCTCCCTCCTCTTGGCCCGTTCCTGGTGGCTTCCCCAGCTCCTCGCCCTTCAATACAATCTCACGTCCGAAATTCTCCGCCGCAAGATCGAGATGCATGAAGAGCCGTGGCTCGCGGCGGCGGTCTACGACAACCGAGAAAACCTGATCACGCCTGAAATTCTCGACTTCCTTTTGGATGTGACTGGGGATCAGCTCGAAGAAGCTCTAGCGCAGCCGGAACCTGAAAACAAGGACCCGCTCTACAGGCCTTTTCACTTCCTGGCAGATGTCTCGCGCCTCAACCTGCTGGCCTACTTCGAGAAACGGCGGGGGACCCGCTTTGAGGAAGCGCTTACGGAGTACCTGATCCGCCAGGGCCCGAACGACGAGGGCTGGCACCGTTGGAAGGTGGAGAACGGAATCTCGGTACTTCAGAAGATCGGGGGCGATGGGTTCACTCGACTGGCCAACCACCATCTGCGGACCGCCCGGACACGGCTGGGCATCCGGGACGGCCTCCTCCTAGGAATTCGAAGGCCGGACGAGGAAACGGTGTGTCTCGTCGCCGAGATTGCGCACGACCCTGAGCGGGGTGCTCAAGTGGAGAACGGCTTCCCGCTAGTTCAGTACGAGGTGGTCAAGGCGCTCGCCGCCTTGGGGCAGTGGCGGGAAATGGTGCGGGGATGCCTGCGACTGGGGCTACGCACACCCAGTGTCGTAGCCGAAGTATCTGGCGGGGCACGCCTTCACCGAAGAGGAGTTGGAGGACGCGTTGAGCGAGCTCCCGCTCCGGCGCTCCGTCTCCGGGCGCGCTTCTGGTATTGGGCTTTAGCGGTCGTCTGGAGTTCGCGCCAGAAGTTCGCGCCATCTATGGAGAAGCGGAGCGAGACTCGGAGCGCGCGCTCGCTTGCCTCCTGGCTCTGGAATCGCTGAAGGATCTTGAGTCCGAGAGCCTCTTTCTCGATAACCTAGATTCGGCCAAGAACGGCTGGGTAGCCGTGAGAGCCCTCCTGGGCGCGATCAGGACGCCGAGAGGCGACGAGGCCCTTTTGGATCGGCTTCGTTACCTTCGCGAAGCAGAGCGAGGGAACCGTCAGATGCTCGCCATGAATCTGCTAATCCGCGAGGAAACCCGAGAACGGGCTGCGCGGCTCCTTTGGCATCACTTGGACCAGCGCGAGCTCCTCTTCTACACCGGCGACACCATCGAGTATCTTGCCGCGTTGGATCTTCCCAAAGTTCAGGAGTTCCTGCGCAACGCAGCCTTTTCCGATCAGCACGGCATCTGGCATGGAGCGGACCGGCATGCGGCCATCGAAGGGCTGGCCAAGTTTGAACCTGGTACCGCCTTCGAAGCCGCAAAGGCGCTCTTTCGATCGGACGACGGGGATCGGCTACTGTGTCCGGAGACTCTGTTGCGGCTCAACCCAGAGGCTGCGCTCAGTCTCTTCCATGAGAGGCTGGCTACAACCAAAGACTTCCTTCTTATCGCCGCCATCGGCGAAGCTTTGGACCGCCGTCATCCTGTAGAGCCGCTCCAAGCTTGGCTCGCCGACCGCGATCCCAAAGTACGACAAGGGGCCTGCTTCGCGATAGAGTCCATGCGGTGGTCGCAGGAGTTAGAAAACTTGGTCCTGCCTCGCGTGCGAGATCGGAGTTGGGACGTCCGGGTCGCCGCCCGCGCCGCTTTCGAAGATCTCAGACTTTCTCAGGATACGGCGCGCCTCGCTGAGGAGGTCACCAGAGAAAAAGAGCTGAGCCGCCGGTGGACCCTTGTGGACGCAGCTCTCGCGATCGGCTATCCGGGAGTCGTCGCCGGCTACGGCGCTCACAGTTGGTTCGGACCAATGTGCGAAGGGCAGCCCTATGCGCTGCGAGGGCACGCCGTGTCCAAGCTAGAAGAAAAACGAAAGAAGCTTAGAGAGGAGCTTGCCAAGCGGGAGCGGACCTGAAGCCTTAGGTCCCAATCTGAGCAGGGTAGAGCAGCAGATCGGTGCGGTGGCTGTGGGTCGAGGAAGTCACTGTTGCTGACCGCTTTCGCCTTGGTGCCCAGAACCAAGCGCCACCCTCCTCGATATAGAAGAGCCCTCTTACACATCTCGTCTGATCTTCCGAGGTGCCTACGAAAGCGATGCGCGATGGAGGACGCGGAAAGGCGAGAGGGATCTCGGAACGTTGGCGCCGCCGCGGAGACGCCCCGCCGTCCCCGTGGCCTGCGGAGGGTGTCGTAGAGCGTCTGAGGCGTCTCTACGGCACGTCGGGGGCTTGGCCCAAGGCGGAGGTTTCGGAGGTGTTGGAAACGTTCTTCTTGTGAAATCCCCTTAACCTCGACCACGCGCCATCGCAACACCGTTCCGTAGAGACGACCCAGACGCTCTACGAAACCCTGCGCAGGTCACGGGGACAGCGGGTCGTCTCCGCGGCGGAGAGGACGTCGCATCTTCCATGCTTTTGGGCGTCGCGAATTCCCGCGCGGAGATGCGCGCAAGAGGTGATGTCAACCCGCGGAGCCTCCGCGGAGGTTACATTGCGGCTCCGGGGGCAGGATTCAGTGGTGCGTCGTGCTCGCCGGCTCGCCCGGCATCTTCTTCGTCAGGCTGTTGTAGATCGTCTCGATCCACACGTCGGTCTTGATGAACCCGCTCCCCCACTCCTTCCACTGATCCGGCAGCCCGGCGGTCTTGATCTGCGCCAGGGTCTTCTTCGCCGTGATCCGCTTCTGGACGATCGCGGTGGTCTCGGTCAGCATGTGGTGGTAGGCCTTCAGCCCCGCGACGTTGGTCAGGTCGCCGTGGCCGGGGATCACCTTGGCGTCGGCCGGGATCTGGGCGAGCACCTTGGCGACGCCGGCGGTCATCCCCTGGACGCTGCCGCCGCTCTCCAGGTCGACGAACGGGAACCGGGTGTTGAAGAAGTCGTCCCCCATGTGCACGACGTTCGACTTGGTGAAGAAGATCACGCTGTCGCCGTCGGTGTGGCCGTGCGGGTAGTGGATCACCTTGATCTCCTCGCCGTTGAAGTGGACGGAGACCGAATCCTGGAAGGTGATCACCGGCAGCGCCTCGGCGGGCGAGGGGGGCACCGTCTCCCCCATGACGTGCTGCTCGGCCGCGAGCCGCTTGCGCACGTTCTCCTGGGCGATGATCGGCGCCTCGGGGCCGAAGGTGGCGTTGTTCCCCGTGTGGTCGCCGTGCCAGTGGGTGTTGAGCACGAACTTGAGCTTGCCGGAGTTGATGCTCTTCAGGGCCGCGCGGATCTTCTCCGCCAGCGGCGCGTACTGGTCGTCCACGATCAGGATGCCGTCGCTCCCCGCGGAGACCCCGATGTTCCCGCCCGCCCCCTGCAGCATGTAGACGTTGCCGGCCGCGGGAATCACCTTGATCTCGACCTTCGAGAAGTCCTGCTGCTGCGCCGTCATCGGAGCAGCCATCAGGGCCAGTCCGGCGAGCAGCCGGACGCACGTTGCCTTCATCATCAAAAAAACCTCCTGGGATTGGGTTCAGCTACCGCGCGGAGACTCTAGCATGGCGGCTCTTACCCGCCGCCCCCGATCCGCAGGAACTGGCTGGTGAGCTGGCCAAGCATTCTCCCCACTTGCGGGAACTGGGTGGCGATCAGGCCGAGGATGGGGATGCCGGCGTAGGTGAGGAGCTTGGTGAGGAAGACGCGGTCGAACGTCACCTGCCCCGGGGTCGTGCCCCCGATCCGGCTCAGGGTGGGGTTGCGGTCCATCTGCAGGAAGATCCAGAGGGTGAGGGCCACCGCGATCGCCAGCGCCATCCAGCCGGCGAGCGAGACGAAGTGCTTGGGCTCGAACACGTAGGCCGTGACTCCGGCCACGGCGAGCAGACCGGTGACCAGCCCGCCGATCAGGCTGTTCCGCATGTGGGCGAAGACGTAGCGCAGATAGGCCGCCACCCGCAGCGCCAGGAACTGCTTCACGATGGGGTCGTCGACCTGGCTGCGCAGATCGAGGCAGGCCCGGGCGAAGATCCTGCCGAGCGCGTTCCGGTTTTCGATCTCCTGCACGGAGCCGCCGTCCCGCTCGTGCTCGAACATCGCCTTCAAGGGGGCGTCCAGCGAGTCCGGATATCCCGCGATGGAAACCTTTTGGGCCTTGACCAGCTCGCGCAGCTTGTGGACGGAGAGGACCAGCGTCCGGAAGGGGGGGATCTGCCAGCCGAAGGATTTGATCGGCCGCCAGTCCAGCTCCCTGGAGATGTCCTCGAAGGACTTCGCCACCGCGGGGGAGGCGTCGTCCAGCCGGTGCAGGAGCCTGAGCGTGCCGCGCCAGAGCCGGAAGAAGCGGTAGAACGAGAGCGCGCTCAGCGAGAAGGCGGCGGCGAGGAAGAGGACGAAGAGGCGTCCGTAGCCGCGGGTCTCCCCGATCGGCTGGACGGTCCACCAGAGCAGGAACACCGGCGGCAGGAACGCGGTCGCCGGCAGGGCCCAGATACGGAGCCCTCGCGGCAGGGTCCGGGCCATCAGATCCCGGAACGATTCCACGATCGGCAGGGACCCGGACAGCGCCGGATCGGCGAGCGCCTCGAGCGGGCAGTCGGTGGCCAGCCGCGCCATCAGCCGCCGCCGCATCAGCTCGCTCCACAGCCAGAAGTAGATCGCTCCGCCCACGGCGCTGAGCGAG
Organism: uncultured Acidobacteriota bacterium; assembly: GCA_963761645.1. GTDB lineage: Bacteria > Acidobacteriota > Thermoanaerobaculia > Multivoradales > UBA5704 > DATARR01. Next base: position 24,197 of record CAVXIG010000017.1, on the reverse strand, counting down.
ACCAGCGGCGACAGGCCGCTGGTGAGCGCCCGCGCCCGCAGGTGGAAGAACTGGATCTGGCTCCCCGGCACGCAGAGCTCCCAGACCCCCAGGACGAGCAGGATGAAGGCGAGCACGCCGCCCGCGGCCCAGGCGGCTCCCACGGCCGGGCCGATCCGCTCGCCGTGCGCCGCCCGCGCGGCGTTGCGCACCAGCAGCGCGTAGGCGAGCGCCAGGGCCACGAGATAGGCCCACTGGGCGGACAGCAGAATCACCCGTGGCGCGATGGTGAAGAGCGGAGCCCAGAGCGGGATGCTGCCGATGGCCAGCAGCACGCCGGCCGCCGCGGCGAGCAGCAGCGCCCCGAGCACCAGCAGGCGGCGGTTTCCCGGCGCGAGGTCCAGCGCGGACCCCTCGACCCTCTCCAGCAGCGCCGTACGGTTCAATCCGATCGCGAGCAGGTAGAGGATCACGGCGACCAGCAGGATCTGCAGATCGTCCTTGCCCGCGAAGCCGCTGCCGACGCGGCCGCTCGTCCGCGGATCGGCCGGCGGCACGGAGCCGCAGAGGCGGGTCGGCGAGCTCGGCTGACCGGGCCGCTGTCGCGGTCCGACAGATGCGCGATCGGCCAGAGGGCGCCGTTGCCCACGGCGGCGATCCAGCCTTGAGGCTTCGGCACGAGGTCGGCGCCCAGCAGGTAGCGCACCGCCTCGAAGACGCCTTGCTGGAACTCGCCGCTGAACTGCCGCCGCTGGGTCCCCTGGCGGTCCTCCGGGGAGGCCGGGAGCCAGGGCGCTCCCTGCGTGAACAGCGGCGAGCTCGAAAAGACGAGCATGCCGTCCATCGTCTGCGCGTACTGCGGATAGGCATAGAGGAGGTTGTTGTCGAACGTGAACAGGACCACGTCGGGAGCGAGCCTGCGGACCTCCTCGGCCAGGAAGAGCTTGTCCTTGACGTCGGTCGCCACGATGCCGACGTAGCGGATCCCCTCGCGCGCGATCGTCCCCAGCAGGTTGGACAGCCTCAGATCGTTGCTGTACGTGGTCAGCGGGCTGAACGTGGGAATCAGATCGCCGGCCGGTTCGCGGCCGGAAAGATCGAGGTCCCGCACCGGACGGTCGGTCGGAACGGTGGTTTCCCGCGCCGCTTTCCGGGCCTTCTGCTCGGCTTCCAGGGCATTGCGGAGATCCGAGATATGGCTGGGAAATGGGATCAGCACCACTCGCTGGTGGGTTTCATCGCTCCTTCTGTTCCTGCGTCTCGGTCTCGAGGAACTTCTGGCCATAGGCGGTATCGGCCTCGGTCAGCAGGGCGACCTTGCCCAGGTCCCAGCCCATCTCGTGCCTCAGGAAGTCGAACGCCCTTTCGTGCAGCACGTCGTCCGGCAGCACGGCGCGGCAGAAGTCCACGCTCATCGCGTCGAAGACATCTTCCAGGCCCCTCGCCGTGGTGGAGCCGGAGGCGGCGCGGAACTGGAGCAGATCGCCCCGGCTCTGCCGCCAGTTCAGGAGGGCCAGCCGCAGCGATTCCACGGAGCCGGAAAACGAGGGGCCGAGGATGGAGACCTTCGGCTCGAGGGAGGCCTCGTGCAGGTCGGCGGTCAGCTCGAGCGCCTCGCGGAAGGCGTCCTTCTGGATCCCCGTCCGGGAGCTCTCGACCACCAGGAAGACCAGGGCCAGGCTGTGGGGGTCCCGGCCGCGGAACAGCATGATCCCGGGCGCCTTCTGGGCGAACCTCTCCTGGGCCGCGTCGGCCGCCGTCCAGGGGAACCAGACGCGGTCGATCAGGAACTCGGACCGCGGGGGGATGGAGCGCGAGGATTCCGCCTGGGCGAACCCCTTCTGGATCGCCTCCAGCGCCTGGTCCAGGCGCGGATCGGACGGCGGCGGCACGAGCGCCACCATGAAGCGCAGATCGTAATCGGCGGCTCTCGCCGCCGCGATCACCTCTTTCAGGTTGTCGCCGCGGGGGATCTCCAGGGCCGGCGGGAGGCCGAAGAAGTCGCGCAGCACCCGCACCGGATCGCACCAGGCATGCGGGGGCATCTTCTTGCCCTGGCTGTCCTCCGGCCTGCAGTCCTCCCCTTCGAGCGAGCGATTCGCCGCGGCGGCGCTCTCGGCGGGTGTGGCCTTCTTCTCCTCCGGCGCGGTCGCGATCCGGGCCGCCGGATAGCCGACCAGGAGGCCCAGGACGAGCAGCAGCAGAGGGGGCATTTTCTTCACGGGATTTTCCTGGGGACGGCGAGTCCCTGCCGCAGAATAGGCGCGAGTGATTCAGGAATGTTACGGAACATCCGCCCCAGGCGCAACGCCGCCTGGGCGGCACGCCGGCTTCAGACGAGCCGGGGCTTGAGCTGCCGCAGCAGCGCGGCCTCGCGCTCGGGTGGCAGAAAATCGTCGGGCTCGCGCGCTTGCCGGTCCTCGGCGACCCAGGCGTGGACGTCGCGGATGGTCCGGGTGAGCGGGCGGAAGGTGAGCCCCTGGGCGACGGCGCGGCGGTTGTCGACCAGGTCGTAGCCGTCCGTCTCCTCGGGGTACCAGAGCGGGAGCGCGACCCCGTGCTCCTGGAGGAAGCGGTCCCCCACCCAGGTGAAGGCCGCGCTGCCGCCGCCCCCGCCAGTTGCGGCGCGGCAGGCTTCCAGCATCTCCCGCATCGTCAGGGTCTCTTCGGGGCCCGCCGCGTTGAAGGTCCCCACCGCGTGGCGGTCCGCCATTTTCACCACCCAGGCGGCGAGATCGCGGGCGTCGATCAGCTCGACCGGGCGGTCCGGCCGGCCGGGGGCGAGCACCTCGCCGCCCCGGGCCGCCCGCTCGACCCAATACGCGAAGCGGCCGGTGTGATCCCAGGGTCCCACGACGACGCAGGGGCGGACGATCAGCGCCCGTTCCGGAAAAGCCGCCTCGACGAACCGCTCGCACAGGACCTTGAGCCGGCCATAGCCCCCCGGCGGGACCTCCCCGGCCTCGGCATCCCCCGGCGCCGGCTCTTCGACCGGGGCGTACTCGCGGATTCCGGGTGTCTTGAAGTCGGCGTAGACGGAGATGGTGGAGATGAAGACGTAGCGCTCGACGGCGCCGGCGAGGAGCTCCGCCGCGGCCCGGACGTCGCGCGGCAGGTAGCCGTTGACGTCGATCGCGACGTTCCAGCGCCGCCCGGCGAGAGCGGCGAGGTCCTTTCCGCGGTCGCCGTGGAGATGCTCGGCCTCGGGGAACAGGTCCGGGTTCGTCCGGCCGCGATGGAACAGGGTGACCTGATGGCCGGCCGCGAGCGCGGCCGCGGTGAGATGGCGCCCCACGAAACGGGTGCCGCCGAGGATCAGAATCCTCATTCGTAGCGCAGCGCCTCGATCGGATCGAGCGCGGCCGCGCGGGCCGCCGGGTAGATCCCGGAGGCGAGGCCGACGGTCATCGCGACGCCGGTCGCCAGGATGATCGAGGCGCCGGTGACGATGGTCTGCCAGCCGGCGTAGGCGGCGACGCCGCGGGCGAGGGCGAGCCCGGCCACGATGCCGGCGACGCCGCCGATCAGGCTGATGGCGAACGACTCGACGATGAACTGGAAGCGGATGTCGCTGCTGCGGGCGCCCACCGCCCGGCGGACGCCGATCTCGCGGGTGCGCTCGAGCACCGTCGCCAGCATGATGTTCATGATCCCGATGCCGCCCACCAGCAGGGAGATGCCGGCGATCGCGCCCATCACGACGTTGAACAGCCGCTGCGTGCGCCGGCTCTCGGCGAGCAGCGCCTCGGGGACCACCAGCTCGTAATCGCCGGTGCCGCCGTGCAGCCGGTCGAGGAGGTCGCGCATCGTCGCGGCGGTCTCCGCGCCGCTCACCCCCTCCTTGAGGCGGATGACGATCTCGTCGAGCGGCGAGGCGAGGGTCGGATGCTCGAACTTGCGGTCGGCGGTCGACAGCGGCAGGTAGATCTCGCGCGCGGACGGGCCGGCCGCGGACGGCGGCCCGCCTTCTTCATCCCCGCCGGGCGTCTTGGCGCCGGCCGTGGCGGCCTGGGGCAGATCGGTGGCGAGCACGCCGACCACCTCCAGCCAGACGTCGTTGACCTTCACCAGTTGCCCCACCGCCTCGCCGTAGCCGAAGAGGTCGCGCCGCACCTCCGGACCGATCACGCAGACCTGGGCGTGGGTGCTCTCGTCGAGCGGATCGAGGAAGCGCCCCTCGGCCACCGAGAGATGGGCGAGATCGGCGTGGCGGGGGGTCACGCCGTAGACGGCGGCGCCGTCGCTCTTGCCCGACGGCGAGATCACCTTGTAGGGGTCGATGCGGATGCGCGGGACGACCAGGTCGACGCCCGGGACCGCCTCGGAGATGGCGGCGGCGTCGCGCTGCGAGACGCCGAGCGACTTCTGGCGGATCTCCTTCAGCTCGCTGTCCTTGAACGTCTTGGCGCGGACCAGGACGTTGCGCAGGCCCAGCCGCTCGATCGAGGCCAGCGCCTGGCGCTCGGCGCCGGCGCCGATCGACATCATGGCGATCACCGCGCCGACCCCGAAGATCATGCCGAGCATGGTCAGCGCCGAGCGCAGCTTGTGCGCCGCCAGGTTGTCGAGCGCCGAGCGGAGGGCTTCCTGGGGAGTCATCCGATGGTGATCATCACGCCACCACCCCGCGGCTGGGCGGGGGGAGCGGAGGGCCTCTGAACGGGTTTGGCCGCGGGCGCGCCGGCCGGGCGCGTGGGATCGCGCAGGGCCAGCAGGTCGCCGGTGGCGAGGCCGGACTCGACGACGATCCGGCCCATGGTGGAGGCGCCGAGCTTCACCTCGACCGGCTCGAAGCCGTGCCGCCCCTTGCGGTAGACGACCGAGCGCCCCTCGCGGTCGAAGACCGCCTGCCGCGGCACCAGGATGGCGTCCTTGCGCTCGTCGAGCAGGAGCGTCGCCATCACCCGCTGCCCCGGCTTCATCACCCGCGGATCGGTCTTGGAGAGCTCCAGGGTGACGCCGAAATACTGCACCGGGGAACCCGGGATGCGCGGCTTGGCGAGCGCGTCCACCCGCTGGATGCGGGACGGATAGGTGACCCCGGGCGCCGACTCGACGGCCACCGTGGCGGTCTTGCCGGCCTTGAGCCCGCCGGCGTCCGCCTCCAGCACGTAGACCTCGGCCTGCATCGCCGACAGGTCGGGGATCTCGGCCAGCGGCTGGCCGTTCCAGACGCTGTCCCCTACCCGGGTGGTGTCGCCGCGCCAGTTGCGCTTGAGGATCAGCACGCCGTCGTGCGGCGCGGTGACGGCGAGCGCCTGCAGGCCGGCCCGCGCCTGCTGGATCTTGGCGTCGGCCTGGCGAACCTTGATCCGCAGCAGGTCCAGCTCGGTGCCGGTGAGCCGCCGGTGGGTGCTCTGCGACCCTTCGGCATGCTTCTGCCGCTCGGTCGCGAGCTGCTGGTCGATGTCCGACTCGATGATCTCGCTGCGGGAGAAGATCCCCGCGTCCTTCTTCTGGAACTGGCGCGCGTTCTCCACCTCCACCCGCGCCATGGCCGCGTCCTTCTGGAGCTTGCGCACCTCGGAGAGGCCGGAGAGCTGCTCCTTCTCCATCTGCAGCCGGGCCCCGCGGAGATCGTCCTCGGCGTCGACCAGCCGCTTTTCGAGGGCGCTGGGATCGAAGCGGATGACGACGTCCCCCTGCTTCACCAGCGAGCCGTCGGGCGCCAGCCAGCCGATGCGGAAGGGGCCGGGCACCCCGGCCGGCACGGAGATCGGAGTCGCCCGCACCGCCTTCAGCTCCCCCTGCGCCGGCACGCGGCGCACGAACTCGGCCTTCTCGATCCGCAGCGTGGGCACGTCCGCGCCCGGATGGGACAGCGGCAGGAACGCCCCCAGAGCGACCAGCGCGGCGATCGCCGCGGCGGCGAGGCCCAGACGGCGGGCCGCCCGCCCTTTCGTCTTCCTCTTGACCGTCCCCTTCGTGGCCGGCCCGTTCATCGGCTCTCCGCCAGCTCGCGGCGCGAGACCTTGTCGCCGTCCTTGAGCCCGCTCCGGATCTCCACCTGCCGGTCGTTGCGCGGCCCGAGGGTGGGGCGGACCTCTTCGCTCCCCCAGCCGGTCTTGCGGTAGACCACCGGCCCGGAGCCGCGGTTGAACACCGCCTCGACCGGCACCACCAGCGCCTTGGGGACCCGCTCGATCTCGACCGTGCCGAGGAAGCGCATGCCGGGGCGCATGCGCTGGGGATCGGTGCTGTCGAGGTCGATGTCGAGCTTGACCACCTTGACGGCGTCGGTCTCCGACCGGCTCTGCACGGAGCCGCCGATCGAGCGCACGCGGCCGGTGAAGACGTCGTCCGGATGAGCGTCGAGGCGGAAGGTCACCCGCTGGCCGGCGGTCACCCGGCCGGCGTCGGCCTCGTCGATCTCCCCCTCCGCCTCCATGCGGCGCAGGTCGGGGATCTCGAGCACGGACTGGCCGCGCCAGCAGGAGTCCCCCACCTTCTTTTTCTCCCCATCGTCGGTGACGACGTAGACCACCGTGCCGGCGCGCGGCGCGGTCACGGTCATGCGGCCGATGGCGTTCTCCATCTCCTGGACGCGGACGGCGGCGCGGTCGCGCTTGCGCGCCAGCGCGTCGGCCTCGGTCGCGCCCTCGACGGCCTCCAGGTGGAGGCGGTTCTTGAGGTACGCGACCTCGCGGCGGGCCAGGGCGAGGTCCTCGCGCGACCTGGCGAGCTCCCTGGACGCGACGAGCTCGGCCGGCACGTCCACCTTGAGCGACGCCTTGCGCAGCCGCGCCTCGGCCTCGGCGAGCTCGAGCTCGCGGTCGCGGCGGCCGATCTCGAGATCGGTCTGCTTCTTCTCCAGCTCCTTCTGCGCCGAATCGCGCTCGGCCCGCTTGTCGAGGAGCTGGCGCTCGAGCTCGGAGGTGTCGAAGCCGAGCACCGGCTCGCCCGGCCGCACCGGAGCGCCCTCGGGCGCCATGAAGGAGATCTTGTAATCCCAGATCTGCGAGATCTGCGGCGGACCGATCCGCACCGCCTGCACCGAGGAGAGCGTGCCCGACACCGGCACGCCGACCACCAGGTCGTCGCGCCGCACCTCGGCCCAGTCGCCGGTCCCCGAGGCCGCGGCCCGCCCCGCCACCAGCCAGAGGCCGAGCGCGGCGGCGAGCAGCGCCGCGCCGCTCACCGCGAAACGGGTGACCCTGCGCTGGCGGGGGCTCATCCGGCGCTCCCGTCCTGCCCGTCGTCAGGACGCCGCAGCCGGGTGCCCTCGGCGACGCCGGACTCGACCACGCACGCCGCCGCCGAGCAGGGCCCGAGCCGCACGGGTGCCGTGCCGCCGGCGGCCAGGAGCGCCCGCGGTCCGCCGGCCGCGAAGTCGAGGGCCGCCCGCGGCACCAGCAGAACGTTCCGGGTCTCCGGCCCCAGCACCTCGACGCGCACCGACATGCCGGGGCGCATGCGCCGGGAGTCCGACTTCTCGAGCGCGATCCGCACCGGGAAGTAGCGCAGCAGGGGGCTGCGCCGCGACTCCCGCGCCACCGGCGAGATCTCGAGCACGCGGCCGCGGTAGGTCGTGGTGGGATAGGCGTCGAGCGTGCAGAGGACCGCCATGCCCGGCGTGATCCGGCCGTCGTCGACGTCGGAGAGGTTGGCCTGGACGATCATCGAGTCGAGCTCCGGCAGGGTGGCCACCGTCATGCCCGCCCAGACCGAGTCGCCGACCTGGATCTTGCGCCCCTCGAAGGGGTGGTTGCCGACGAGCACCATGCCGTCGCGGGGGGCCTTGAGGTCGAGGGCGTCGATGGCCTCCTCGGCGGTGTGGATCTCGCGCCGCGACTTGTCGAGCGTGATCTGCTGGATCTGCACGCCGGTCGAGCTCACCTTCGCCTCGGTGGCGAGCACCTCCTCGGCCTTGGCGAGCTCGCTCTCGGCGCGCTTGAGGGCGAGCTGGCGCTCCTGGTACTCGCGCAGCGGGAGGAGCTCCTTGGGCACCGCGGCGGCGAGCTTCGCCTTCTCCAGCTCGGAGCGGGCTTTCGCGACGTTGAACTGGCGCTCGGAGTGGGAGGTCTCGAGCTGGGCCTCGGCGGTGGCGAGATCGCTCCCGGCCTGGGAGGCGGAGAGCCGCTTCTCCTCCAGGTCCGAGGCGAACGAGGAGTTGTCGAAGGAGATCACCGGATCGCCGGCCTTGACCAGGGTGCCGTCCTCCGCCATCCAGCGGACCGTGAGCTGGAAGGAGTTGGTGCGCGGCACCACCAGGTTCTCGCCGCGCTCGGCCGCCAGCTCGCCGGACAGGATCTGCCGCTGGCGGAAGGAGCCGCGATGGACGGTCAGCCCGGCATCCCCGTCCCGGCCCGACTCGGCGCGCGCCCCCGGCCCGGAGCAGCCGGCCAGAGCGGGCAGGCAGGCCAGGAGGAGGCAGGCGGCGGCGAATGGGCGAGATCTCATCATTCCCTTAAACGTATACGGCACCCGGAGATTCCTGTCTAGGGGGTGGTCCCCCACGGGGTATACGGATGAACCCTGGTTAAGTTGAGGGGTCGGGCGGGGAAAAAGTCCCGGGGGGACGCCAGAGGGAACGTCCGTGGCCTGCGACCTCATCCTCGGTCCTTCTCCTAAAGGAGAAGGAGGGCCTTACAGAACCGGTGGAGCCCGTAGGGTGCGCTGTGCGCGCCTTCAAGGTCGTCAAGGTGTGCACAGCACACCCTACGGGCAACCCGGCTCGAAGTCGTCCTCCTTCTCCTTTAGGAGAAGGAGATAGAGGATGAGGTCGCAGGCCACGGAACCCGTCCGCCCCGCCCCCTACCCCAACCCCAGATCCACATCCCGGTCGATCTGCGCCAGCAACGCCTGATCCTCCCGCCAGTCGGGCTCCAGACGGACGTTGAGCTCGAGGTAGATGCGGCGCTCGAGGTACTCCTCCAGGTCGAGCCGGGCGGCGGTGCCGATCGCCTTGATCATCGAGCCCTGCTTGCCGACCACGATCCCCTTCTGCCCCGGCCGGTCGACCAGGATCGAGGCGTAGATGCGGAGGATCTCACCCTCGGCGGGCTCCTCCCAGCGCTCGAGGACGACCGCGGTCGAGAACGGCAGCTCGTCGGTGGTCAGCTCCAGCACCTTCTCGCGGATCCGCTCGGTGACCAGGAAGCGCTCGGGGTGGATGGTCAGCAGCTCGGGATCGAACATCGGCTCCCCCTCCGGCAGCAGGTCCCAGAGCACGTCGAGCAGCCGGTCGCAGTTCTCCCCCGTCTGGGCGCTGATCGGCACGATCTCCTTGAACAGCCCGGTCTTCGCGTACTGCTCGATCCGCGGCAGCAGGTTCGGCTTCTTCATCCGGTCGGCCTTGTTGAGCACCAGCACCCGCGGCTCCTTGGCCTTGCCCGCGAGGTCGAGCACGTAGGCGTCCCCCTTGCCGAACTTCTCGGAGGCGTCGACCAGCAGGCAGCTCACGTCGGCGTCGTTCATCGCGTCGAGGGCGTAGCGCACCATCTGCCGGTTGAGCCGGTGCAGCGGCTTGTGGATGCCGGGGGTGTCGTAGAAGACCATCTGCCCGCGCTCGCCCGAGAGGATGCCGACGATCCGGTGGCGGGTCGTCTGCGGCTTGTCGGAGACGATGGCGAGCTTCTCCTCCAGCAGGCGGTTCATGAGGGTCGACTTGCCGGCGTTGGGCCGGCCCACCAGCGCGACAGTTCCGGACTTCGGCATCAGGCTTCCGCCTCCCTGGCCTCCTCCGCCGCGTCGATCTGCTCGACGCGCACGGTCTGGATGCGGCGGTCGGCGACCGCCTCGACGATGAAGCGGAGGCCGTGGCTCTCCACCGTCTCTCCCACCTGCGGGACATAGCCGAGGACGCTGAAGATCAGGCCGGCCACGGTCTCGTACTCGGGATCCTCGATCTCGACGTCGAACAGCTCGTCGAGCAGCTCGATGTGGGCGCGGCCGTCGAGCCGGTAGGCGCCGTTCTCCAGCGGCACGAGCTCGGCCGCCAGCGCCTCGTGCTCGTCCATGATCTCGCCGACGATCTCCTCCAGCAGGTCCTCCACCGTCACCAGGCCGGCGGTGCCGCCGTACTCGTCGACCACGATCGCCACCTGCTGGAAGCGCGCCTGGAGCTCCTTGAGCAGCTCGCCGAGCGGCTTGGTCTCGGGGATGAACAGCGGCGCCTTCAGCAGCTCGCGGATCGCCGGCGGCTCCGGCGCGCGGAGGGCGCGCAGCACGTCGCGGATGTGGATGATGCCGATGATGTGGTCGATCGAATCCTCGTAGATCGGCAGGCGCGAGTGGCCGGACTCGACGAAGCGGTCGGCCAGGGTGTCGAGGGTGGCCTCGACCGGGGCGCAGACCATGTCGATGCGCGGCGTCATCACGCTGCGCGCCTGGGTCTCGCCGAAGCCGACGATCCCCCACAGCCACTCCCCCTCCTGCGGCTCGAGGATCCCCTCGCGGGTGCCGACGTCGATGAACGCCTCGATCTCCTCGTCGGAGGCGGAGCCGTCCTCCCCCTCCTCGTGGCGCTCGAAGGCCTCGGCGGGGATCAGCGGCGACAGCACCCGGACCAGCGGCGACAGCAGCCAGAGCGCGACGCGGTAGAGGCGGGTCAGCGCCCGCAGCGCCCGCTCCGGGTCCTGGCCGACGAGCGTCCGGTTGATCACCTCGACGACGGCCACGATGAAGAGGACGATGGCGAAACCCCAGAGCATCGGGTGGGCTCGCCCGAAGTGTTCGAGGCTCGACGCGAGGAGCGCGGCGAGGACGATCGGCAGCGTCCGCGAGAGCAGCGACAGCAGGTAGCGGAAGACCCCGAAGCGGACCGGCATCTCGAACAGCTTGCGCAGCGAGCCCCCGGCCTCCTCCGCCCAGTGGCGCAGGCGGATGGGGCCGCTGCGCTCGAGCAGGGCGGAGAGCGTCGCCGCCGACCATCGCGATGGGCACCAGGAGGAAGAAGGCCCAGAGCAGCAGGCCGGGCGAGATCGTCGAATCGGGGTCAGGCATGCGTCTCCTCTTGGATCCATCGCTTCCGCAGCCGCCGCTCCAGCCGCTCCATCTCCCCCTGGTCGGTCTCGTGATCGTGCCCCAGGCAGTGGAGGATGCCGTGCAGCAGCAGGGTCTTCACCTCGCGGTCCACACCATGGCCGGCCTCGCATGGCCTGGCGGCGGGCGGTGGGAATGGAGATCAGGATATCCCCCAGGTAGCCCTCGATGCCGGCCTCTTCGCCGGGAAAGGAGAGGACGTCGGTGGTCTTGTCCTTGCCCCGGAACCGGCGGTTGGCGAGCCGCATCGCGCGGTCGCCGACGAAGCGCACGCTCAAGGCCTCGGCCTGCGGGGCGAGCGCGGCCACCAGGGGCTCGAGCCACGGCAGCAGCCGGCGCGCGCCGGCTTCCGGATAGCGATTGGGATTGAGGAGGACGATCTCGCGGCCGCCACCCGCGCCCGGGCTCGAACGTTTCGCTGGATCGCTCATGAGGCCTGACGGATGGCCTTCTTCTCCCGCTTGGGGCCGGCGTTGAAGTCGAAGCCCGGGTAGTCGATCCGCTGGTGGAAGATGTTCGAGAGCACCCGCAGGAAGGACTCCGAGACCGTGCGCAGGTCGGAGAGCGTGAGATCGGTATGATCGAGCTGGCCGTCCTGCAGGCAGTCGTCGACGATGGCGCGGATCAGGCCGCGGATCTTGGCCGGCGACGGCTCCACCAGGGTGCGGCTCGCCGCCTCGACGGAGTCGGCGATCATCAGCACGCCCATCGCCTTGCTCTGCGGCCTGGGGCCGGGGTAGCGGTACCTCTCCTCGGTGACGTCGGTGGCGTCGGGGTCCTTCTGCTCCAGGGCCTTGCTGTAGAAGAACTTGATCAGCCGGTCGCCGTGGTGCTGATGGATGGCGTCCTCGATCACCCGCGGCAGGTTGTGCTGGCGGGCCAGCTCCGCCCCGTCCTTGACGTGGTTGATCAGGATCAGCGCGCTCATCGACGGCAGCAGCTTGTCGTGCCGGTTGTGGCCCGGGCGCTGGTTCTCGACGAAGTAGTCGGGGCGCAGCACCTTGCCGACGTCGTGGTAGAGCCCCGCCGTGTAGGCGAGCACCGGATCGGCGCCGATCGCCTCGCAACCCTCCTTGGCGAGATTGGCCACCATCAGCGAGTGCTGGAAGGTGCCGGGCGCCTCGAAGGCGAGCCGCCGCAGCAGCGGCAGGTTGGTGTTCGACAGCTCGACCAGCTTGATGTCGGTGGTGATCCCCAGCGCCCATTCGAGGATGGGGATGGCGAAGCTGGCGGCGGCGGTGACCAGCAGACCGCTGGCGAAGGCGCAGACGAGGTCGAAGCCGACCTGCATCGGACCGCGGGCGGCGGTGGTGAAGGCGGTCAGGATCAGCACCATCATCAAGTTGATGCCGCCGACCACCAGCCCCACCCGCACCATCACCAGCCGGTGGCGGAACTGGTAGCACTCCAGGGTGTAGATCGCCGCCGAGCGAGCCGGCGAGGCTGTAGAAGACGACCCAGAGCGCCTCGCCGTCGCCGGTCAGGCGGGCGGCGAGGAGCGAGAAGAGCACCGACAGCGTCAGCGCGATGTTGCGCCCGAAGAGCAGCATCGCCACCAGCGCCACGGAGGCGAACGGGATCGCGTAGGCATAGCTGTGGGCCGAGTTGAGCGGCGCCGACTCGAAGGCGACCGAGAGGGCGTTGGCGACCACGAAGCAGAACTTCGCCCCCAGCAGGGAGGCCAGCAGCAGCATCAGGCTCTCCGCGAACAGCCGGCCGCGGCCGTGGTTCGCCACCCGGTCGTGCCGCTCGGCGAACCAGATCACCGCGGCGATCAGCGCCAGCATCGCCAGGGTGGCGGCGAGCGGCGGGATCTGGCGGCGGAACTGCCGCTCCCCCTTCATCTGGGCGATGATGCGGGCGTGGGCCTGATCGATCGGGTCCCCCTTGCGGACGATCACCTGCCCCTGCCGGATCTGGTTGAAGACCTGGCCGACGGCGGCCGCCGCGGCTTCCTGGCGCGTCAGCGTCTCGCTACGGTTCTGCGACAGGTTCGGCGGCGCGTTCTCGAGCAGCAGGTCGACCAGCAGCCGGCGCTCCTCCAGCTTGTAGCCGCCCCAGCTCCGCACCTCGGTCTCGAACAGGTCGCGCTCCTCGCCGGGATAGCCGATGTGGTCGAAGAGGTCGAAGTGCGGGCGCTCGGAGCCGCTGGCGAGGTTGCGCAGGGTGACGCCATGAAGGCGGTTCTCCAGCAGCAGGTCCTTGTTGGCCACCACGCCGCGGCGCAGCACCTGGATCAGGGCGCCGCGCAGGCGCTCCTCGAGGTCGGACGAGAACCCCTTGCGCGCCAGCAACTCCGCCTGCTCCGGCGTGATCTTGGCGGCGTTCGGCGGCTGCGGAGGAGCCGTCAGCGCATGGACGACCGCCTCGCGGACCGCCGCCGGCTCCCCATCCTTCTCCCCCGCTTGCCGCGCGAGCAGGCGCCGCCCCCGATCGAAGAGCTGGGCCAGCCGCGCCTCGGACTCGGACGCCACCCCCGGATCGAAGTCGTAGACCGGCAGCACGGCGTTGCGGGCCTCGGCCTGCTTGCGGCGCGTCGCCTCGTCGTCGTTGAGCAGCAGGTCGCGCGAGGCCACGTAGTCGTGGTCGGCGATGGTGCCGGGCTGAGCGCGCTTGGTGAACAGGAAGGCGCCCGGCACCAGGCACCAGGTGCCGAGGATCAGGAACACCCCGAGCCAGAGCATCGGCATCTCGATCGCGCGCTCCCAGAGGTCGCGCGGGCGGGGCCGTTTGCGCAGACGGATGGAACCGGTCCCGCTGGTGGCGGGCCGGATCTCGGTGACGGTCGAAGGGTCGTTGTCGCGAGCCATGGCTCGGGTCAGTTGCCCCCTGCGGTACCCCCCAGGTTATTTCCCTCGCGGAAGAGACGGCGGATTGCGCGGCGGCCTTCCGGGCGGCGCGCTCCTCCGCCTCGCGATCGCTCTTGCGCTTCTCGAAGGCGTCGTAGGCGGTGACGATCTTCTGCACCAGCACGTGGCGGACGACGTCCTTCTGGTCGAAGTAGAAGAACTTGATCCCCTCGACCCCGGAGAGCACCTCCTGCGCCTCGCGCAGGCCCGACATCCGCCCCTGCGGCAGGTCGACCTGGGTGACGTCGCCGTTGATCACCGCCTTGGAGTTGAAGCCGATGCGGGTCAGGAACATCTTCATCTGCTCGGGCGTGGTGTTCTGCGCCTCGTCGAGGATGATGAAGCTGTCGTTGAGCGTCCGCCCGCGCATGAAGGCGATCGGCGCGATCTCGATGATCCCGCGCTCCATCATCCGGCTCACCTTCTCGAAGCCGATGATGTCGTGCAGGGCGTCGTGCAGCGGGCGCAGATAGGGGTTGACCTTCTCGACCAGGTCGCCGGGGAGGAAGCCGAGCTTCTCCCCCGCCTCGACCGCCGGCCGGGCCAGGATGATCCGCCGCACCCGCTTCTCGAGCAGGGCGGCGGCGGCCATCGCCACCGCGAGGTAGGTCTTGCCGGTGCCGGCCGGGCCGATCGAGATGACGATGTCGTGGTCGATCATCGACTGGATGTAGAGCTGCTGCCGGTAGCTCCTGGGAGCCACCAGCCGCTTCACCGAGGCCATGAACCCCTCGGGCATGAAGAACTCGACCAGCGAGGTCTCCGGCGCCTCGGCGGCGATGCGGATCGCCGCCTGGACGTCGCCGGGCTTGAAGCGGTACCCCCGTTCGGTGACGGCGGAGAGCTCGGCGAGCAGCCGCTCCACGACCTGCACCGGCCCGGGGTCGCCGTTGATGTGCAGCTCGTTGCCGCGGGCCGTCAGGGCAACCCCGAAGGTCCGCTCGATCCGCCGCAGGTTCTCGTCCTGCGTGCCGAACAGGGTGTCTAGACCCTCCTCGGCGAGAGTGACTTGAGTCATCGTGCCTGTTTTCTCGAAGAATCCGGTTGTCGCGGAGGAACCGACGCGGCGAGCGCGAGCATGGTGAGCGGCCCCTCCAGTTCGCCTAAGGTGATATCCCGGACGGCGGCCCCCACGGGCCGGGTCCGTCCGGAAAGGCACCAAGTGTAACAGAGACCGGGGCTTGCCTAATCCCGCCCTACTTCTTGCCGTAATCGTAGAACCCGCGGCCGCTCTTCTTCCCCAGCCGCCCGGCGGTCACCATCTGCTTGAGCAGCGGCGGCGCGGCGAAGCGCTTCTCCTTGTATTCGTCGAACATGATGCCGGCGATGTAGTACGTGGTGTCCAGCCCCACGAAGTCGAGCAGGGTGAACGGCCCCATGGGGTAGCCGCAGCCGAGCTGCATCCCCTTGTCGATGTCCTCGACGCTCCCCACCCCCTCCTCCAGGGCGCGGATGGCGTCCAGCAGGTAGGGGACGAGCAGGCGGTTGACGATGAACCCCGAGTTGTCGCGGGCGGCCACCGGCTCCTTGCCGAGCGAGCGGGCGAACTCGAAGGCGCGGTCGAAGCTCGCGTCCGAGGTGAGCAGCGTGCGCACCACCTCGACCAGCTTCATCACCGGCACCGGGTTGAAGAAGTGCAGGCCCACGAACTGGTCCGGCCGCTTGGTGAACATCGCCATCTGGGTGATGGTCAGCGAGGAGGTGTTGCTGGCGAAGATGGCGTCCTTCTTCACCGCCTCGTCGAGGGCGCCGAAGGTCTTCCGCTTCTCCTCCAGGTTCTCGACGATCGCCTCGACGACGATGTCGCAGTCGGCGAACGCTCCCAGGTCGACCGTGCCGGAGAGGCGGCCGACCGCCTCGTCGCGGGCCGAGGCCTCCAGCTTCCCCCGCTCGACCGCCTTGTTGAGCGAGCCGCGGATCTTGTCGAGCCCCTTGTCCACCAGCTCGCTCGCTGACCTCGCGCACCACGGTCTCGTACCCCGAGCGGGCCGCCACCTCGGCGATCCCCGAGCCCATCAGGCCCGAGCCCAGGACTCCCACCTTCTTGATCTTGCTCATGCGATCCCTCCTATCTGGAATGTCTGGTTGTCTTCGGTTTCAACGATCTCGCGCCTGCGCCTTCGCCGCTTCGGCGAGCCGGGCGAGCCGCAGGGCGCGCGCTCCCGGCACCGCGAACGGCAGCCTCTCGGCCCATTCGACGACCTTGACCCCGGGCCCGGCCAGCAGCTCCTCCAGGCCGAGCGCCGCCGTCTCCTCCGGCGCCAGACGGTAGAGGTCGACGTGGACCAGCCGCCCGCCGCTCCCCTGGTGCTCGCGGATCAGCGTGAAGGTGGGCGACTGCACCTCGCGGGGCGCGATCCCCAGCGCCTCGCCGATCCCCCGCGCCAGCACGGTCTTGCCCGCCCCCAGATCGCCCGAGAGGAGGAGGACGCCGTCCGGCGCCAGCTCCCGGCCCAGCTCGCGGCCGAGCGCCCGGGTCTCCTCCTCGCTATGGGTAATCCAGCGGTTCATCGGCGGTGCGGGTGCCTTCCGTGGCCGCGCTCCGCTTCTGCTCATGCTCGTGATCGTGGTCGTCGTCCTCACCCTCCCCGCGGAGGGCAGCGAAGGCGGCGGGGAGGATCTCGATCAGGTCGCCGGCGGCCAGCGAGATCTCCCCCAGCCGGGCGGCGGCGAGGTCCCCCGCCAGACCGTGCAGATAGACGGCGAGCACGGCGGCGTCGAGCGCGTCGAGCCCCTGGGCGAGGAAGCCGGCGATCAGGCCGGTCAGCACGTCGCCGGTGCCGCCGGTCGCCATCCCCGGATTCCCCGTCGGGATTGACGAACACCGCCGTGCCGGAGGCGATCAGCGTCATGTGCCCCTTGAGGACCACGATCGCGCCCGTCTCCTCGGCCGCGCCGCGCGCCGCCGCGATGCGGTCCTCCTGGATCTGCGCGGTCGAGATCCCCAGCAGGCGGCCGAGCTCCCCCGGGTGCGGGGTCAGGATCGTCTCCGCCCGGCGGGCGGCGAGGTCGCCGGCCTTCCCCTCGAAGGCGTTGATACCGTCGGCGTCGAGCACCAGCGGCAGCGGGCACTCCAGGGCGATGCGGCGGATCGCCGCCACCGTGAACGGCTCCTGGCCGAGCCCGGGCCCCAGCGCCAGCACCGCCTTCCCCTCCGCCGCCTCCAGCACGACGTCGGCGGCGCGCTCGCCGAGATGGCCGGAGACCCCGGCGGGCAGGGGGAGCGTCATCGATTCGATCGAGCCCAGCTCGACGGTCTGCAGGATCGGCTCCGGCACCGCCGCCGTCACCAGCCCCGCCCCGGCGCGCACGGCGGCGCGGGCGGCGAGGATGCAGGCGCCGGCCTTGCCGGGCGAGCCGGCGACGATCAGGGCGTGCCCGAAATCCCCCTTGTGGGCGCCGGCGTCGCGCGCCGGCAGCAGGTCCGCCAGCTCCTCGCCCATCAGCAGGTGGAGATCCCCGGCCTCCTCCTCGACGTCGTCGACCAGCCGCGCCGGGATGCCGAGGTCGGTCACCACCATCTCCCCCACCGCGTCCGCCGCCGGCGGGAAGACGTGGGCCACCTTGGGCGCCGCGAAGGTGACCGTCAGGTCCGCCTTCACGTGCAGGCCGATCGGCCGCGGCTCGCTCCCCGCCAGACCGCTCGGCAGGTCGACCGCGACGCAGGGGACGGGCAGCCCGTTGATCCCCTCCACCACGCGGGCGAACAGCCCCTCGAGCGGCCGGGCGAGCCCGGTGCCGAACAGGGCGTCGACCACGACGTCGCAATCCGCCGCCGCCTCCATGGCCACGCGCAGCTCCTTCTCCGCGGCGATCGTCGAGGATCGGCAGCTCGATCTTGCGGCAGATCGCGAGCTGAGCGGCCGCGTCGCCCGTGAGCTCGTGGCTGTTGGTGACCAGGAAGATCCGCACCTCCCAGCCGCGCACCGAGAGATGGCGGGCGACCGCCAGGCCGTCGCCGCCGTTGTTGCCCGGACCGCAGAAGATCGCCGCCGACTCGGCGTCCTCGTAAGCCTCGGCGATCGCCTCGACGACGCCGATCGCGGCGTTCTCCATCAACACCATGCTGGGGATCCCCAGCTCCTCGATGGCGGCGCGGTCGACCTCGCGCATCGCCTCGGCGGTCAGGATTCTCATAGCGCACCCTCGGCCATTTTGGATTTTGGATTTTGGATTTTCGATTGAAGAAGGCCCAGCTCGGCGAGCAGGGCTGCGGGTGCGGGGACAGCCCAGTCGTCGTCCGCCATGCGCGCGGCCAGCCGGCGCAGGTCCTCGGGGGTGTCGACGTCCGACGCCTCGGGCAGCAGCTCGACCGCGAGCCCCAGCTCGCGGCAGCGGTCGAGCGTCGCGGCGAGGACCTGATCGGTGCTCCAGGCGATCTCCGCGAACAGCCGCGGCGTCACCGCGCCGGCGCGCAGGGCGATCAGATAGTAGCCGCCGTCCTCGGCGGGGCCCAGCACCACGTCGGCGCCGGACTCGATCGTCTCGAAGGCGCGGTGCACCATCTCCAGGGGGAGCGTGGGGTGATCGCTCCCCAGCGCCGCCACCGCGCCGGCCCCGGCCGCCGCCGCTCATGGAGCGCCCGGTACAACCGCTCTCCCAGATCGCTCCCCTCCTGGCGCAGCCCGGGCCACGGCCCCTCCGGAATCGCCTCCCCCGGCTCGAGCGCCCAGGCGATCCGCAGCTCGAACTCCCCCGTCCCGCAGCCGGTCGAGCAGATCCTCCAGGAACGCCGCATGCAGCGCCGCCGCTTCCGCGGCGGTAAGATCGCCGATCAGACGGGTCTTCACCCGGCCCTTCCCGGGCCGGCTTGGTGAACAGAAGAAGGCGGCGGGAATGGCGGGGGGCGGACACGGGGCGGGATTGTATCGGAAGAGGCCGTTTGGATTGGAATCGGACGCCCCGAGCGGGTCACAAAATATCCCATGAACACACCCATCCTCACCTTACTCACCGACTTCGGAACCGCCGACTACTACGTCGCCGCCGTCAAGGGCACCCTCCTCCGCCTGGCGCCCGGGACCACCCTGGTGGACGTATCGCACGAGGTCCCTCCGGGGGACGTCGAGACGGCTTCCTTCCTGCTCGCCGCGGCGGCGTCCTCATTTCCGGACGGAACGGTCCATCTGGCGGTCGTGGACCCGGGGGTGGGGAGCGGCCGGCGCATGCTCGCGGTCCGCACCGCCACGGCTTTCTTCGTGGCGCCGGACAACGGCCTGCTGACGCCTTTCCTCGACGATGCGAACGCGGTCCGCGCGATCGAGCGGGCGGATCTGTTCCTGCCCAGCCCCGGACAGACCTTCCATGGGCGGGACCGCTTCGCGCCGGCCGCGGCCTTTCTGCTGAGGGGTGAACGCTTCGAGGCGCTGGGCCCCGAGGTGAGCGATCCCGTGCGGCTGCCGCCCCCCCCTCCCCAGAGGAGCCCGGGCAAAATCACGGGGAGAGTGATCCACGTCGACCGCTACGGCAATCTGATCACCGACATCCCGGCCGGCTGGCTCCCCCCGGCCCCTGCCGCGCCGAAGTCGGGGGTCATGCCACCGGGCGGCGGGTCACCCACTACGCCGAGATCCCGCGGGACCAGGCGGCGATGCTCCCGGGGTCCCTCGGCACGGTCGAGCTGTCGATAAACGGCGAGGATCTGGCCCGGCGCTGGAACGTGGCCCGGGGCGCGACCGTTGACGTGCGCTGGAATGGATCTTGAACTGTCTCCCCACGGGCGCCCGGCCGGTGACGGCGGGGTGACAAAGTTCCATCTGGCCGGGATACAATAGCTCGCCTTGTGCCCATCGAACTCTGGAAGGAGTGTGTGGAAATGAGCAAATGGGAGTACAAGATCATCAACATTCGCAGCGAGAACTATCGCCTCGATCCGAATGCCGCGCCCCAGTTGAACCTGCTGGGGGAAGAGGGGTGGGAGCTCGTTTCCATCACGTCCGTCAACTTCAAGACCGGCGCGACGGACAACATCGCCATGGTCTTCAAGCGGCCGGTCGCGGGCTGAGCCTGGGGTACGGCAAGGCGGCCTCGCGAGAGGCCGCCCAGTGCCTTACTTCCTGAGCTTCTTCTGCTTGCGGCGCCGGCCGCCCTTGAGGGCGACCGCGAATCCCGCCGCTCCCGCCGCCAGGGCCATCAGCAGGTACTTCTTCCTGGGCAGGATCCCCACCTCGGTCTTCACCGCGGTCCGCACCTCCGCGAGGCGCAGCTCGGCCTGACGGCGGCTCTCTTCCAGGCGGCGCTCGGCCTCGCGCCGCGCCTCTTCCAGACGGTCGCTCATGGCAGCTCCCTCCCCAGGGCATCCGCCGTCACCCACCACGGCCGGCTCGACGTCCAGCGTCTTCGGACGGGCGAGCAGGCCGTGCTGCCACCAGTCGAAGTGGCTGTCCGCCCGCCGCCGCACGGTCTCGAGCGGGTTCTCCACCCGGCGCATGTATTTGAGGCCGAACCGCGCCAGGATCGCCGCGGTGATCACGAACAGCGCCAGCACGACCAGCGACGCCGCCCACCACGGCATCCAGACGTGGAGGAGCGAGACCAGGACGAAGAGCAGCAGACCGACGATCCAGAACAGCAGGACGGCGGCGGCGCCGAAGATCCCCAGCGCCACCCCGAGATTGCGCCCCGAGCGCGCGAGATCGTCCTGCAGAGTGGCGAGCTCGGCCCGCCAGACCTCCAGCAAGGACTCCCCCAGCGAGCGAAACAGTTCGATCCATGGTTGCATCCCGCCCCCCTCTGGTTCTTCTAACGATTTACGAACGGCTTCGACCGCCGACCCTCAGGCCGCGGCTCACGAACGAGGCCAGGGCGCCGATGTCGTCGCGCACGCCGACGGCCACCCGCTGCTCTCCCGCGCGCATCAGCAGGGTCACCGAGTAGACGTAGTTTTTCTTCTGCGCCGCCGCCACCTCGGCCTTGGGAATGCTGATCGGCACCGGCGTCTGCTGGACGTCCGAGGAGCCGCCGCCGAGTCCATGGCGGCGATGAACAGCCGCACCCTGGCGTCCTCCGTCTGCTCGCGGGGGACCAGCACCAGCTTGCCGATCGGGATGCGCACCAGCACCGGCACCAGGTAGAAGCCGTCCTCGCGCTGCCGCGGCTGGCCGAACTCCAGGGTGACGCCGAGCGGATTCTCCTCGAAGGGGAAGTTGAGGGCGGCCAAGGTGCCGTCGCTCATCCGCGCCTCGGTGCTCTTGTCGCGGTACCCCTCGCGGTGGCGCACCTGGAGGTCCTTGCGGTTCTTCACCTTGACGTCGATCTTGTAATACCGGCCGTCGCCGAAGTGGGGCGGCGTATAGCCGAGCGAGTAATAGGTGTTGAAGTCGCGGGCGACCCTCTCGAGACGGGGCGTGATCACGTTGGTGTTGAGGATGGCGACGCCGCCCGTCTTCTCCGCCAGGAGCTGCAGCGTGCTCTGGAGGTTCGAGATGCGCACCGAGTCGATGAGCTGCCAGAGCCCGGAGCCGTGGCGGCGGCCTGGTTCTCGGCCGAGATCGAGTCGTAGGTCCGCAGACCCGCGGCATCGATGGTGTAGAAGGTGATGCGGTTGGCGTTGGCCTGCGCGGCCAGCTCGTTGAACCGGCGGGAGACGTCGAACTCCAGCGTCGGCGTCATGCTGGTGCTCTGCTCGCGGTACTTGTTCTGCACGGCGTAGAAGACATCCTGGCCGGCGATCATCTGCAGGCCGTCGCTGACGTAGACCACCGCCTTGCGCCCGGCATGCCGGCCAGGGAGTCGACCATCTTCTTCATCGCGTCGATCGAGAACGACAGGTCGTTGAAGGTCGACTCCGCGTAGGTGCGGGCGGCGGTCTCGGCCTCGCCCACGCTCCTTGAGTCCTTGATCTGCTGCAGCACGTCGCGGCGGTCCGAATCGGCGTGCACCCCCTGGGCCGAGATCTTCTCCAGATCGAGCATGGCCGAGGCGATCAGGCCCGGATCGCTGGTGAAAGTGTGCCGGATGTGCAGCTCGCGGTCGTAGGTGACCAGCATGATCTGGTCGTCCTTGCGGAGCTTCTGCCGATGAAGGCCCGCAGCTCGCGCATGACGCGGTTGCGGTTGAACGGCCGCAGGTTGTAATTGTCGATGTAGAGCATCATGCGCAGCCGCTGATCCTCCGGCGTCCGCTCTTGGGGGTCCGCCGGCGGGCGGCGCAGCGCCGCCGGCAGCGGCGGCGCCGCGGGCGCCGCCGCCGCCAGCTCGGCCGGCTGCGCCGTCGCCTTGCCGCCGCTCACGGAGTAGAAGTTGGTGATCTCCACCCGGCCGTTCTCGAAGAGCTCGAAGTCGCCCTTGGTCAGCCCGGTCACCGGGTTGCCCTTCTTGTCGGTCACATAGACGTCGACGTTGACGACGCTGACGTTGACGATATCGACGAACGCTCCCGGATCCTCCGCATTGCGCGGCGGCCGGCTTCCCTTCGCCTGGGCGCCGCCAGGCTCGCCAGCCCCCCAGGCGCCAGGCGAGACAGCCAGCACGCCACGAAAAGACGCTGCAGACTTCATAGACCTCTTCTTTCTGGACCCCGTCCGGCCGGGATTATACGGGCAGGGGCGGCCCCTCTCTCCCGCTTCTTCCCCCTCCCTCACCGGGAGAGAGGGGGCTTATCGACTCGCGCGGGTGATTAGCGGCCCTACTTCTGCGGCGGCACCACGTCCGCCTGGGCGGTGAGGATCTTGCCGCTCAGCGGATCGAAGATCGCCAGCGTCAGGTGGTGCGGCAGCGCCGCAGCTTGATCTTCGTGTCGTACCGGACGTACGTGCCCGGCCTTGGGCGCTCCTCCGCCGGTGAGCGTCACGGGGATCACCGGCACCGGCGCCCGGTTCCCGCCGCTGTCCACCGCGGAGACCCGCAGCTCCAGCTCGGCCGTGTACTTGCCGTTCACCGGCACGAAGGTGACGGCGTCCACCGGGATCGCCAGCGAGACCGGCACCTCCATCTCCCGGCGGCCGGAGACCACCGGCTCGCCCAGCTTGATCGCCATCGGCACCGTGTCGGGCGAGCCGCCGAAGAGCATCGCGCTCTCCACCACCATCGAGTTCTCGGCCTTGCGCGACAGGTCGAGGAAGCCGGTGCGCGTGCGCACCTTGAGCCCCTTGGTCAACACCGCCAGCTCCACCTTGTGGCGCTTGTCGTTGCCCTGCCAGCTCGGGGTGAACCCCAGCCAGTAGTAGGAGCGGGTGTCGCTCTCGGCGGTCTGCAGCACCTGGCTGTTCAGCCCGTTGAGCAGCGCCCGGCCGCCCGTCTGCTCGGCCGTATACAAGAGGCTCGCCTCGTGCTCCTGCTCGCGGATATTGAGCCCCGTCGCCGACGGCGCCGCCAGCGCAGCGTCCGCCGCGGCGCCGCTCTCGACCCCCGGCACGTCCACCGGGTAGATGGTGTAGCCGAGACGGTTGGCGGTATCCACCAGCGGCTGCAGGATCTTCTCGCCGGGCGGCACCTCGCGCTCGAGGACCGGCCGGTTCGGGTTGTTCACCACGTAGTCGAGAGCCGAGAACGGCCAGCCGCCCGAGAGCAGCAGCATCACCTTGCGCCCCGGGGGGAGGCGAAGCCGCGCAGCGTGCTCGCCGCCGCGGCCACCGCGCGCTCGGTCTGCGAAGCCAGGCGCTGGGCGTACTCGAGCTCCTGGATGTCGAGCCGCTGGGCGAACGACCGGCGCTGGGACGTGGCTCGAAGCCCACGTCGCCGGTGAGGCGCCGCGAGCTCTGGAAGGTGCGCAGCTCGGCGAGCCGGGCGATCCCGTAGGCCCGCTCGCCGATCGCCTTCTCGATGGCGGCCCCGAGCTGCCGCTCGGAGCTCGACCAGCTCGACAGCATCTCGACCTGCCCGCCGTTGTACTGCACGATCGCCATGCGGTCCTCGGGCCCCAGGCGCGAGAGCTGGCTCTTGAGCGAGCGCAGCACCTCGTCCCGGCGGGGAGCGAGCGAGAAGAAGTTGTCGATGAACACCAGATAGCTGGTGCCGACCGGGCTGCCCGGCGCCAGGCTCGGCAGGCCCTTGACCGGCGAGTTCTTGTCCTCCTCGCCGGGGGCGATCGCCTGGCCGCCGCGGACCTCGTTGAAATATTCGACCGGCACGGCCTTGCCGTCGACCTCGAGGCGGAAGTCGCTGGGCTTCAGGCCGGTCACCCGGTTCCCCTGCCGGTCGGTGACCACCGCCTCGACGTTGACCACCCGCACCTCGATCTGCTCGCCGAAGACGCTCTGCGGGGGCTGGGCAGGCTGCTGGGCCGCGGCGGGCAGGACAGCCGCGAGGAACAGGGCCGGCAGCGTCAACCAGCCGGAATGAGACCTTTGCATGAGATGTCTCCAAGTATAGAAACGTGGGGTGGCTGGGAGGCCCCCCCGCGGGGTTCTGGAACCACAGAACAATCGAAAGCGGCCATTTCTTTCTC
>CAVXIG010000016.1:0-179507 GCA_963761645.1 uncultured Acidobacteriota bacterium | reverse complement strand
CGCCGGACGAGGTCGGCCGCGACCGCCGCCTCGTCCGGCTCGGGTACCGCATCGATACTCATGACGCCTGCCGCTCCAGATTTTCCGAGAACGACGAACATCATCCTCCCGGAGATCGGGGCCCGGCGTCAAGGCCGCGCGCATGAGGGGCCTCCTGAAGGCCTTGGCTCCTCTGGGTTTCCTCGTCAGGCTCCCACCGCCTTCAGAGTGTGTGGCACCTCATCCGGCACCTCGTGCGGTTTGGGCTTCGCACCCCGGAGCCCCCATCGTTCGCGACCCAGGTGGCGTTCGGGCCGCCTTGGGTGGTAATAGGCTCCTTGGAAGACGGCGACCGCGGTGCTGGTCCCAGCAGCCACCAACCCAGCCAGGAAACCCGTGAATGGAGCACGGGCTGCCACGCCGACCGCTCCGCCGGCCAGCGTACCGCCGAGGACGGCCAGGACTATGTCCCAGCGCCGTCGAGAGCGCTGGGGAGGATCCAGAAGCACTGCAATTGCCCCGCGACGTAGTCGATGTGGAACGGCGTTCCCGAGCTGGTCGTGCCCTTGAGGTTGTTGGGCGTGACGGTGCCTGTCGAAGATCCCCCTGGCCCCAGGTTTGAGGTGAGGGTTGGATGCTGGACGAGGTACTGGTGCCCTGCGGGAAGTTGTGAGTGAACTCGATCGTGCCCAGCGACGTGAACTTCAGAGTGTCCGTCATGACGATGCTGTCGCTCAGGGAATTGTTCACAGGGACCGCCACGACAACTTGCCAATCTCGGTTCATCATCCACGTCAGGTTTTGGTTGGTAGCCATCTCGGACTCCTTTTTATCGGGCTCTTTGGGGGTCCGGTTCGGTTCATCCGTTGGACTGTCACGAGGGCGCGGATTGTCTCACCCTATTTGTGATGCGGGAAAGAGCTTCGCCGGGGACTTTCAGCGCCAGTCGCCCTGAAGGACGAAGCCGGCCCAGGAGTAGGGATCTCTGTAGCGAGGATCGTGGCGGAGTGACCGCTGGGCCGCGCGCAGGGCCCTCGCCGCGGGCAGATGATCGCGCCACATCGCGCGATAGAAGCGGGTCATCAGCTCCGCCGTGGCACGGTCCTGCACGGGCCAGAGGCTCGCCACCACGCGGGGCACGCCGGCGTACTGGAAAGCGCGGGTCAGCCCGATCAACCCCTCGCCGCGGACCTCCTTGCCGAGCGCGGTCCGGCAGCCGGAGAGGACCACGAGGTCGGCGTTGAAATCGAGCTCGTAGATGTCCGCCAGGCCGAGGAAGCCCTGGCGGGGGTGCCCGTCGGCATCCACCTGCGAGAGCACTAGGCCGGACAGCTCGGGGTTCTGCAGGTCGGCCACGGCATGGGTCGCGAAATGGACGATGCGGTAATCGCGGAGGTCGGCGGCGAGGGCGGCTTCGCGGCTGGCGGCCAGACCGAGATTGAGCGTCACCTCGCCAGCGGGCGCCAGCGACGCCACGGCCTCCGCCTCCCAGCGGGTCGCGCGCAGCCGTTCGAGCCTGGGGCCGGGACCGCGGGTGCCCTCGGCCGAGGGGCGGGCCAGACGCGGGTCGCTCGCGGCGAACACCGGATCGGCGAAGACCGCTGCCCGTCGTGGGGCTTCCGCGCGTCTTTGGAGCGGTTGCCTCTGCGCGGCGAGAGTGGTGGCCGAGGGTATGGAGACCACCTCCAGACGTTCCAGCAGAGGCAGGAGAGCTCCCCGGCGCCTGCCAGCTCCGGCCGGGATCAGGGATGGGCAAGGCGGCGAAAGGGAGAATGGCGAGCACTCCGTCGGGTACCACGACCAGTCGCTGGAGCGGCACGGATCCTCTTGGAGTGCTCCAGACAGGGCCGAGCAGAATCCTGCTCAGCGCCTTCGCCGCCTCCCCTGGGCGCACGCTCCCGGACTCGACCGTGCTCATCTCTGTATAGACTTGACGCGCCAGGGCCTCGATCTTCGTCTGGCTGGGAAGAACGAAGGAGCGGACCTGTCCAGCCTCGATCGTCCAGAGGAAGCTGCGCTCGTCCCCGAGGGAGTATTCGAGGAGCATCGTGCCGGGCTCCAGCCCGTCGGAGATCTCCTGTGGGCTGACCGGCTGCGGCGCGCTGAAAGCGGCGAAGCGGCGATCGTGCCGGCGGATGTCCGCTTCCACCTCATCGATCTCAGCGTGGATGCCGTCGATCTCTTTGTCCAGGTCCTCCGCCCTGGGGCCGCTCTCCTTCCATCGCTGGTCGACCTTGGCGCTCAGGCGGCGGAGAAGCGAGCTCCGTTGGGTCAGCAGCTCCGGGGACGCGGTGCTCGCGGTGTGGCTGGCGTTTCCGGCGCGCAGGACGTCGAGGAGGCCTCGGGCGCGGGCACGCTCGCTGATCGCGAAGGCCTCACGGTCGTGCCCCTTCCCGGGGTCGGTGGCGTTCCGGTCCATCAACAGGTCGATCAGGAGCGAATACGAGTGCCGCCGCGTCGCCAGGAAAGAGGCTCGCAGATCGAGGCTGAGGACCCCCGTCCGCAGTTCCTCGACGAGGTTCACCGCCGCTTCGGCGTGGGAGCGCGCCTCGGCGGCGAGGCCGAGAGACCGTTCCGCCGCGGCGAGTGTGGAGAGCGTCTCGGTCTCGCCGGCACGGTCGTGCACGGCCTGCTGCCGGACCAGGACCTCCTGGAGCACGGCGATCGCCTCGTGCGGTCGCCCTGCCAGGCTGAGAGCCTGCCCCTGAAGGTAGAGAGCGTTTGCCTGGATATGGCGATCGCCCTTCTCCTGGAGAACTGGGAGGGCTGTCTCGAGCTCGCGGAGCACCGCGGCGGGATCGCCGCGATCGAGATCGACTTGGGCAAGGCCCAGCCGGCTGGCCGCCTGTTGCTGGGCGTCTTTGCGGCGCGTCGCCAGCGCCAGGGCACGCCGGTGCTGGTCGAGGGCCTTCTTTGGCTCGCCGAGCTTGCGCCAGATTGTGCCGAGGTTGTTCAGAGTGATGATCTCCCCCAAACCGTTGCCCACCTTCCGGTGGAGCTTCAAGGCATCCTCCAGGAGGCTGAGGGCACGCCGCGGCTCGCCCAGGTTGCTATAGCAGAAAGCGATGTTGTTGAGCAGCGTGGCTGCCGGTGCAGAGTCGCCAAGAGGGCCTCTGACCTCGCGGGCTCGGTCGTAGAAGCGCAGTGCCTCCTGCCAATCACTAAGCTTGCGGTAGACCACCGCGATGTTGTTCAACGTCGTCGCTTCCTTGTCGCGATCTTTGAGGATGCGCCATAAGGCAAGGGCTTGCTGATAGAAGTCGAGCGCGGCATCGGGCTCGCCCTGACGGTCATAGACGCCGCCGATGCGGTTGAGGATCTCCGCCTCCAGCGTCGTGACGCCGTGCCCGCGAAAGAACTCGAGGGTCTCCTGATTGCAGGCGAGGGCTTTCGGCAGAGATCCGCTGGTGGCCTCGAGAAAACACAGATTGCCGCGGGTCTGCTCTTCGTCGAACTGTTCACCGAGGCTGCGCCATAGCGAAAGGGCGCTCTCCCAGGTTTCGCGGGCCTTTTCTGTTCCTTCCGTGTCCTTGTAGATGACGCCCAGCCAGTTCAGGGCCACGGCCTCACGCCGAGGCTTGCCTAGCTCCCGCCAGATCGGCAACGCCGCCAGGAAATCCGTGGTCGAGGTTTGAAGATCGCTGGCTTCCGACTCCAGCATGGCGAGGCACGTCAAGGCCTCGGCTTCCCAGGCGCGGTCGCCCAGAGCCCGCCACGCCGCCAAGGCCTCACGGTATGTGGCCTCGGCCTGCCGCCGGGAGTCCGGGGTATCGGGCAGGGTCTCGCGGCCGGCCCGGCTCATCAGGGCCAGAGCGTCACGCCTGGCACTTTTCCCCTCTGGCAAGGCTTCGATCCGAAGGGTGTAACGACCGGGCCAGGCGGACTTGTCCCGCGACCGGACCTCGATCCGGGTTTCGCCCGCACCGTCGAGAAGCAAAACCTCGGAGCCCCAGCTGTCACGGCTCGCGGTGACCGCGATCGGTTCGCGGTCCCCAGTCCTCCGGGCCTCCACCACGAGGTCGATGCTCTGCTGATCGACCGTCACCAGCACCGATCGGTCCGGCGGCACCACGACCCGCCAGGCCTGCGCCTCGCCCGCCGCGATCGGCCGCTCGCGGGATTCCCCGACGGGCAGGATTTCCGTTGATGCTGGAGCTTCGGCCCGCGCCGGCGCGGCAAGGAGAATGGACAGAACAGGGGCCGCCAGCCCGAGGAGGGCGCGGTCCCGGAACGATAGGAATCTGAAAGGCATACCATAATGATACGAGCTTTTACCGATTAGGTTCAGCGCGCAGCAGGCAAGCTTTAATGTTCTTCCATTGCGAATAGTCCATATGGAACAATGTGATTAACGCCTGAGCTCGGCGAATCCCGCCTGAGGCCCAACGGGCCGCCCTCCCTCAGTCCAGGGCAACGTCCTGGGTGGCCTGGGTACGATGATTTCCGGGACTTGACCCGGGAAGACGATGAAAGGTGGACGCGGTGTCCCAATCCCTAGCCCGCATCCTGGTGCATTTGATCTTCAGCACTAAGAACCGCGATCCGGTCCTGACCCCCGAGATCCGTGCCGAGTTGCAGCCGTATCTGGCTGTCGTGTTGCACGAGGATGATGCCCTTCCTTGCAGGTGGGCGGCGTCGAGGATCACGTTCATCTGTTGTTTGGCCTGTCACGGACCCGGACCGTGGCGCAGGTCGTCGAAAACGTGAAGACCAGCTCCTCCAAATGGATCAAGACCAAAGGGACGGCCTTCGCGGAGTTTCACTGGCAGGCGGGATATGGCGGTTTCTCCGTCAGTCAGTCGAATGTCGGCGCGGTGGTTCAATACATCCAGAATCAGGTGGAGCACCACCGGAAGGTGACGTTCCAGGAGGAATACCGGAGGTTTCTAAAGAGGTATCAGGTCGCCTATGACGAAAAGTATGTCTGGGATTGAGGGGGCATTGCCTGAGGCCCAACGGGCCGCCCTTCTTTAGCCCAGGGCATCGCCCTGGGTTCGATCCGTTAGCCACAATCCCGGTGCGGCCTGAAGGGCCGCGCTACCGATGTGTGGATAAGGCGTCTGTGTATCAGTCGGTACGGGCCAATGGGGAGCGTTGGTTAGGTCGCCCCGCTGGGGCTCGGATGGGTTGATGATCCCCCCGTAACCCAGGGCGTTGCCCTGGGCTAAGGGAGGGCGGCCCGTTGGGCCTCAAACTAAACCACCAAACTCCGGGCTGAAGGCCCGGAATCATTTACTCTTGGCCCACACATCCGTATACCCGTTCTCATACTCGCGGGTAAACGCCGCCGTGTCCTCGATCTGAAAGGTTTTTCCCGGAACCGTCGAAGCCCCAGGGCTCGAAGCCGAGCTCGTCGAGGATCTTCCAGAAGGCCTCGGGGGTGGAGCCGGCGCCTCGCAGGTGCTCGGGGGAGAATTCGATCAGCATCCAGCGGGGCTTGAGGCGGGCCAGCGTCTGGCGGAAACCGGTGAGGGCCGCCACCTCGGCGCCCTGGACGTCCATCTTCACGGCGTCGAGGCGATCGATGCCGCGGGCGGCGCAGTAGTCGTCGAGGGTGGTGAGGGGGACCTCGAGGGCCTCGGCGGTTTCGTCTCCGAGAGAAGCGTGGACGCGGTTGTCGGCGCGGTTCGAGCGGTTGGTGAAGAGGGTGATGGTGCCGGTGCGGTCGCCGGCGGCGGTCTGGTTGATCTCGACGTTGGCGCGGCGGGCGGCGCGGCGGCTCAGGATGCCGCAGCTCAGGGGGTCGGGCTCGAAGGCGTGGACGCGGCCGGCGGGGCCGACCCGGTCGGCGAAGAGGAGGGTGTAGAAGCCGATGTTGGCGCCGACGTCGAAGATCACCATGCCCGGCTCGACATGCTCGCGGAAGAAGCGGCGCTCGCGAGGCTCCGCCAGGGTCTTCCCCAGCACGTAGAAGCGGGTGTAGGCGGCGCGCGCCAGGGGGAGATCGCGGAGGCCGGGGGCGAGCAGCACCCGGGTGAGCAGCCGGCCGATGCGGTGGACGATCGGGTCGCCGCTCACGCTGCCCCCCCTTTCGAGCACGACGTGGGCGAACATGGCGAGCCGGCCGGCGGCGGGGGAGAGCGCCGTTTCGAGCCCCCGCCAGAGCGGGTAGGTGGCGGCGGGCATCAGGCCGCGCAGGGTGACCCCGCCGGAGACCAGGTAGCGGAAGGGCATCATCGGCTCGACGGAGCGCACCCGCCACTCCGGCGCCTCGCGCTCGAACCGCTCGCGGTCGCGCTGGAAGAGGATCCACGGCAGCGCGCCGTTGGCCCCGGAGAGCGGTCCGCCGCCCGGGATCTCCCACTCCCGGGACTCGGGCAGGAACGGCTCGTGGTGGAGCCGCGTGTAGACCCACCGCGACCAGGGGGTGACCCAGGGCTCGATCATCGTCACCACGCCGCCGGGACGGACGCAGCGCGCCGCCTCGGCGAAGAAGCGGAGCGGCCGCGGCAGGTGATGGAGGACGTTGGTCATCGCGATCCCCCGCAGCGAGCCGGCCGCGAACGGCAGCGCCAGGCCGTCCAGCACCAGCTCGAGCCCGGGGGTGTAGAAGACCTCGGAGCGCACCAGCCCGGGGATGAAGTCGGCGAGGAAGCCGGCGCCGGCGCCGAGCTCCAGCACGGGCAGCGCCCCCGGGCGGGCAGGGAGGCGGCGATCGCCTGGTACCACTCCTGGTAGATCCGCCGCAGGAAGGGCTTGCCGGCCAGGATGCGCCGGCGCAGGTGGGTGGTGCGCGGATCGTCGATGTCGAGCCCGCGGGTCAGCGGGTGCTCGAGCCAGCGCCTGAGGGGGTTCATCGGGGGGCCATCAGATGAACTTGATCCGCCCGGCCGCGAAAGCGCACATCTTGAGCAGCAGCCAGCCGTGGCGCCAGCGCTGGATGTTGGTCTCGCCGTAGGTGCGCTCGCGGTAGCGCACCGGCACCTCGACGATCTCCAGGCTCATCCTGGCGGCGCCGAACAGGAGGTCGAAGTCGCCGAAGGGGTCGAAGTCGCCGAAGTAGGCGCGGTTGGCGGCGAGGGTGTCGTAGTCGGGCTTGCGCAGGACCTTGGTGCCGCAGAGGGTGTCCTTGATCGGCTGGCCGAGGAGCCAGGAGAAGGCGAGGCTGAAGAACTTGTTGCCGAGCAGGTTGGCGAAGCGCATCGCCTCTTTCTCCATCGGATAGACGAGGCGCACGCCGTTGACGAACTCCCCCTGGCCGGAGCGCAGGACCTCGTAGAAGCGGGGGAGGTCCTCGGGGGGGACGGTGAGGTCGGCGTCGAGGATCATCAGCACGTCGCCGCTCGCCTCCGCGAAGCCGAGGCGGACGGCGTCCCCCTTCCCCTTGCCGGTCTGCTGGAAGGCCCGCGCCCGCCGCTCGGGGTGGGCCGCGATCTCGCGCTGGATGGCCGCCCAGGTGCCGTCTTTCGAGTGCCCCTCGACGAACAGCAGCTCGGTGCCGGCCCCCATCTCGGGCGTGCGGGCGAAGATGTTGGGGATGTTCCCCTCCTCGTTGCGCGCCGGCACGACGACGGTGACCACCGGCTCGGCGGGCAGCGGGCGGGGCGCCGGCCGGGCCACCAGGAGGTTGGCGAGGGCGAGGTGCTTGAACGGCCAGAAGCGCACCAGGAAGCGGTTGGCCAGCGGCGCCAGCAGCGGGACCGGCAGCGGCAGGAGCGCCTCCTGCCAGTGGCGGATGGTCTGGAAGCCGGCGAGCCGCAGCAGGTTCTCGACGTCGGAGACGGTGAGCCAGTTCTGGAACAGCGCCGGCCGGGCCAGCCCCAGGCGGGCGGCGAGGGCGAGCGGCAGCTCCCAGAGACGGCTGTAGAAGTTGACGATCACCCGCGTCCGGCGGTTGGCGAGGGGGACGATCCGGCGCAGCAGGCGCTGGACGTCCCAGGCGTCGTTGATCAGGTCGGAGAGGATGATGAAGTCGAACGTCTTCCTGCGAGGTGCCGCCCAGATCCTCCAGCTCGTGGACGTCGGCCTGGAGGAAGCGGAGACCGGGGTGGCGCTCGGCGGCCCGGCGCACCATCTCGCCCGAGAAGTCGATCCCGACGCCGGTCGCGGGCTGGAGGGCGGCGAGCAGGTCGCCGGTGCCGCAGCCGATCTCCAGCACCTTCGAGCCCGCCGGCACCAGGAAGCGGTAGACCCGCTCCAGGCGGGCGTGGTAGGCGCCGGCGAGGCCGGTCCGGCGATCCCAGCGGCGGGCGACCGCGTCCCAGTGCTCGACGCGCTCCCGCCGGTAGCTGTCGGCGGCGGGATCGTCGCGGAGGGCGGGTTCGGTGAGCGTCATGGTTTCTCCTCGGCCGTCGCGAGCTCGAACGGGGTGGCCGCCGCGCGCCCCCAGGCGGCGCCGGGGTCGGGCCGCACGGCGATCACCTGGATCAGGATTTTCCGGGCCGAGCCCGGCGGGTTGGCCCCCAGCGGGACGCTGAGCCAGCCGTCTCCCGGCGCGGCCGCCAGATCGCGGTCGAGAACCTCGACGCCGTCGATCTCGACGCGCTGGCGCATCCGGCCCGGAAGATCGCCGGGAGCATACGCGTCGCGCAGCCGGAGGGCCAGAGGCGCCGCGGACGTGCCCGTCAGCTCGCAGCTCGCGCTCGCGGTCTCGCCGGGCGCGGGGTCGGCTTGGAGGGGCGCGATCGTGGCCTGGTCCGCGCTGAGCGCCATCAGCAGGCCGCGATCGACGACGCAGGCGAGCGTGGCGCCGGGCGCGGGTCCCTTCAGGGGGAAACGGTAGGTCCGCTGGGGTTCGGCGTCATGCCTCAGCACCCACCCGGTGGCCCGGGGATCCGAGGAGGGTGAGGGCGAGGACGGCGGCGGCGCCGCAGGCGAGGGCGGCCGCGGGGAGGCGCCCCCGCCGCCGCAACACCTCTTCGACCGCCAGGGCGATCGCCAGGATCTCCATCGCCGTCACCGGCAGGAAGTATCTCCCCTGGGAGACGGTGACCGCGTGGATCCCGACCTTGAGCGCGATCGCCGCGCAGATCGCCAGGATCGCCCGGTTCCGCCAGGCGACGGCGAGGATCACGGCGGCGAGGAAGAGCGCCTGGAGGACGCCGAGCTCGATCGCCAGCCACCCCTTGGCGTGGGCGGCGAAGCGCTGCCCGCGCGGCAGCCAGGGGCTCCGGCAGGCCGCCGGGGATCAGCACGCTCCAGTAGAGGTTGTTGGTCTCGCCGTCGAGCGCCTGGGAGAGGACCGCCGCGGCGATGCGGGCGGCGTGGAAGGCGGGCCGCCGCAGGGCTTCGTGGAGGGCGAGGCCGCCGGCCTCGCGCCGGATCCGGTGGTAATCCCAGAGCAGGGAGGGGCGGACGGAGGCGATGTAGGGGCAGGGGTCCGCCCAGGAGTCGGCGGCGGCGCCCGGCACGTAGGCGCCCAGCACGGCGAGGCCGGCGTGCTCGGAGGTGAGGGCGAAGCGGCCGGTCGCCAGCTCGCGCTGGGTGGCGAGCAGGAGCAGGGGGAGGGCCGCCGCCAGGGCGCACGCGGCGGCGTTGCGCCAGCGTCTTTTCTCTAGTCCTCCGGGAGCCGAGCCCCGCGCCGGCGAGCAGGAGGGGGAGGAGCGCCACCAGCATCTCCTGCCGCATGGCCGCCGCCAGGGCATAGAGGAGCCCGGCGAGGACCGGCCGCCCCCGGCCGCCGGCGAGGAGTGCCCGCGCGGCGAGGCAGGCGAGGGCGACGGTGGGCGGCAGCACCCAGTTGTCCTGCGCGACGACGCCGGAGAAGAAGACCTGCCCCGGCCAGAGCGCGAGCAGCCACCCCGGCGAGCAGGCGGACGCGGAACGAGACCACCCCGCGCCAGAGCGCGAACGGCAGCAGGGGGACGAGCCCGCAGACGGCCGCCGTCGCCAGCCGGGCGACGTCGTCCGGGCGGGCCGGGGAAGAGGCGCAGCACCAACGACAGGGCGAGCGGCAGGCCGGGGCTGAAATAGATCCAGCGCCAGGAGGGGACGGTCCAGGAGACGTCCCGCATCAGGCGGGCGAAGTCGACCAGCGTCCTCGAAGTCGGAGACCGGCTCGGATGGGGAAGATCGTCACGAAGGCGAGCCGGCAGCCGAGGCCGAGGAGGAGCAGCAGCGCGAACGCGAGGGGTTCTCGACCGCGGAGGGCCTTGGAGATTCGACCGGGATACAGGGAAAAGACCCCTCTGGAAGGTGGCGAAAGCGTAGCACAGCGTCTGCTGTAGAATCCCCCCGGGCTGGGAGCATGGCGCGGATTTCACAACTTCTGCTGGTCGTCCTCGGACTGATCCTCTGGCGGGTGTTCTTCCCCGCCCTGATGTCCTACGACTCGGTCATCCAGTTCAACCAAGCCTGGGTGGGGCGCTACAACGACTGGCATCCGCCGCTGCTGGCAGTCGCCCTGCACCTGTTCCTGAAGGCCGGCCGCAATATCGGGGCGCTGATGCTGGTGCAGTGCCTGGCCGGGCTGTTCGGTCTGCGCGCGCTGGTCCTCGCCTGGCTGCGGGCATTCTTCGGCTCCGCGGTCCCCCCGCGCCGGGCCGAGGGGATCGCGCTCCTGGTGGTGCTCGTCCTCTTCCTGCCGGTGTCGCCGCTGCCGTTCTATCTCGTCACTTTCTGGAAGGACTCGGCCGCCGCCGTGCTCCTGGTCTGGACCTGCGCCACGGCCCTGCCGCTGGTGGACCGGGAGGAGGGGGACGAGAGCCGTCTCCCCTGGCTCCGGATCGCCGCGGCGACGGCCCTGTCGGTCGCCCTCGGCATGGTGCGTCACAACGCGGTCGTGGTGCTGCCGGCCGTCGGGCTGGTGCTCGGGTATGCCGCCGCGCGGCGCTCCCGCCGCCTGGCCGCGGCGATGTTGCTGGCGCCGCTGCTGGCCTTCGCGGTCTGCGACAATGCGCTCGATCTGGCGTTCCACGTCCGCAAGGTCCATCTCGAGCGGCAGATGATGGCCTTCGATCTCTTCGGGATGTGCGCGCTCGACGCCCGGGTGTGCGGCTCGATCCCCTATTTCAGGAGCAGGTTCAAGGTCGCGGACTACCGCCGGCGCTACGTGCCGGGGGACCTGGGGGTCTCCTTCTGGGCGGATCCGGCGGTGCTCGATCGCAGGATCCAGTGGGACGGCGGCCGGCTGCGGGCCGAGTACCTGCGGGCCGCGGGCAGCTTTCCGGGGGCTCTCGCCGGGTGAAGCTGGAGGCGTTCGCGACCCTGCTGGGGTTCCACGCTCCGGTCGTGTTCTTCCATGACACCCTGGACGCGAACAAGTACGGGTTGCGGTTGAACGAGCGCTTCGCGCCGGTGCGCGAGGGGCTGGCCGGTCTGGTGCGGGCGGCCGGCGAGAGCCCCGGCTGGCGGCTGATCTCGGGGGTCCACGTGATCTGGCTGCTCGCCGATTGCGCCTGGATCGCCTTGTTGGTCTCTTTTCGCCGGCGCGCCCTGGCGCTGGTGCTGCTCCTGCCGCTGGCGTTCTATCTGTCGTACCTGCCGGCGACCCCGGCGCACGACTTCCGCTTCATGTACCCCGCGACGCTGGCGGTGCAGGCGATCACGTTCGCCTCGCTGTTCGCCCTGGATTCAGAGATCGGGCAGGCGCTCCAGGACCACGTAGCGGCGCTGCATCTCCGGCGAGATCTCCTCGCGCAGGATGGCGAACGGGCGCCCCTCGATCAGGCGGCGGACGTCCTCGCCGCTGTAGCGGAAGGTGGCCGAGGGGTAGGTTTTGGAGAGCGGATGGTCGGGCGTGAAGACGACCGCCTGCTCGGCCTTGGGGTCGGGCCAGTAGAAGTCGGCGTAGAGCCGGCCGCCGGGCTTGAGGAAGCGCGCCAGGAACTCCAGGTTCCAGCCGGCGAGCTTGAAGTTCTGATGGATCCAGAAGTAGCGGCCGATGACGGTGTCGATCGTGCCGAAGAAGGGTTCCAGCCCGGCGCGGTCGGCGACGTGGACGTAGGCGCAGTTGGCGGGGGAGACCAGGCGGGCGATCTTCAGCGCCAGGGTGCTGTAGTCGGTGCCGAGATAGGAGTCCACGTAGCGGCCGAGCAGCTTGCCGAGGTTGCCGCAGCCGCACCCCATCTCCATCACCCGCCGCCCCTCCAGGGCGTCGCGGTCGCAGTAGAGGGAGAGCGGCCAGCCGTGGCCGAGCCGCAGGCGCAGCAGGTCGAGCGGCGCGGCGGGCAGCGGCGGCCGGTCGGGATAGGCGGTGTGGGGGGCGAGCTGGTACTCCCACTCCCGTTTCAGGTACTCGAACCACTCGGCGTTCCAGCGCTCGATCTCGCGCTCGGTGCACTCCAGCGGCGGCGAGGCCTCGAGCTCGTCCCCCTCCGCGGGCGGGGGAGGCGGCGTGGCGGGAGCGGGGGCGCCGCGGAGGGCGCGCAGGAGGCGTTTGGTGTCCATGGGCTTCGGATCCTAAGCGACGGCGCGGGCCGCGGCGCGCTGCTCGACCTCGCCGTGGTTCTCCAGGAACCAGCGATAGGTGCCGCGGATCCCCTCGCCGAGCTCGATGCGGTGCCGCCACCCGAGGGCGTGCAGGCGGGAGACGTCGAGGAGCTTGCGCGGCGAGCCGTCCGGTTTCCCGGGGTCGAAGGCGAGCCGCACGCCGGGGGCCACGACGTCGCGGATGGTCTCGGCGAGCTCGCGGATGCTGAGGTCCTCGCCGGTGCCGACGTTGATGTGCTCGTCGCCGTCGTAGTGGCGCATCAGGAACAGGCAGGCGTCGGCGAGGTCGTCGACGTGGAGGAACTCGCGCCGGGGGGCGCCGGTGCCCCAGACGGTGACCTCCTCGCCGCCGCCGGTCCTGGCGTCGTGGAACTTCCGCATCAGCGCCGGCAGCACGTGCGAGCTCTGGAGGTCGAAGTTGTCGTGCGGCCCGTAGAGGTTGGTCGGCATCGCCGAGATGAAGTCGGAGCCGTACTGGCGGCGGTAGGCCTGGCAGAGCTTGATGCCGGCGATCTTGGCGATCGCGTAGGCCTCGTTGGTCGGCTCGAGCAGGCCGGTCAGCAGGTACTCCTCGCGGATCGGCTGCGGGCAGTCGCGCGGATAGATGCACGAGCTCCCCAGGTAGAGCAGGCGGCGGACGCCCTGGAGATGGGCCGCGTGCACCACCGTGGCGTGGATCATCAGGTTGTCGTAGATGAACTCGGCCGGGCGGGTGGAGTTGGCGAGGATGCCGCCGACGGTGCCGGCGACCAGGAAGACGTACTCCGGCCGGTTCGCCCGGAACCAGTCGTTGACCGCCGCCTGCTCGCGCAGGTCGAGCTCGTCGCGGGTGGCGGTCAGCAGGTTGTCGAACCCCTCGGCCCGCAGCCGGCGGAGGATCCCCGAGCCCACCAGGCCACGGTGGCCGGCGACGTAGATGCGCGCAGAGCGGGGGATGTCGATCATCGGGTGAAAAACCTTACCACAGGGGCAGGAACACGGACTTGCACGGACTGACACGGACTCACACGGACAAGGAACTCCTTGTCCCTGTAAGTCCGTGTGGGTCCGTGTCAGTCCCTGCTGTCCTTCAGGTCCCTTTTCCCTCCCCCAGCCCCCCCACCGCCCGCAGCAGCGCGTCGGCGCGCCGGTCCCAGCTCTCCCCCTCGGCGACCCGCCGGCGCTCGCGGGCGAGCTCGGGGCTTCGCTGCTCGACCGCCCGGCGCACCTGGCGGACGAAGCCGGCCGGGTCGTCGTAGAGATAGACCAGCGGCTCGGCCCAGCGCTCGGTCTCGGGGAGCCGGCGGGCGACCACCGGCAGCCCCATGGCGAGCGCCTCGTAGAGCTTGACCGGATCGACGGCGCGGGTGAGCGGCAGGTCGCGGAAGGGGACCAGGGCGACGTCGAGCCCGGCGAGGAAGCTGGGGACGTCGGCGAAGGGGATCTCGCCCACCGTCTCCAGGTTGGGCAGGCCGGCGAGGGCGGCGACCTCCGGGTCCTCCACCTGGCCGGCGAGCCGGAAGCGCCAGTCCGGGAAGGCCCGGGCCGCCGCCTCCACCGCCTCGACGTCGAACCAGGGGCCGAGGGCGCCGACGTAGCCGATCGCGACCGGGCTGCCGGGCTGCCGCACCGCCGCCGGCGCTGGGAAGGCCGCGAGGTCGACGCCGTTGGGGAGCAGGAGGACCTGCGGGCTCACCTCGCGCGGCCGCTCGGCGAGCAGGCCGGCGGTGGCGCAGACCAGGTCGGCCTCGCGGATCAGCCGCGCCTCCACCGTCTCGATCCGCGCCGGCACGCCGGGGAAGCCGACGTGGAGGTCGATGCGGTCGTAGACCAGCGGGATGTCGAGGCGGCGCGCCAGCTCGCGGCCGAGCTCGGCCCAGAAGGGGAGCTGCACCAGCACCATCAGCGGCCGCTCGTGGCGCAGGCCGGCGAGGATGGTCTCGGTCATCAGGGCCGCGGTGCGCCGGTCCAGCGGCTCGCGGTAGGGGTCCGGCCGCCCCGGGACGCGCATGCGCAGCACGTGCAGCCCCCCTTGGGTGTGCAGGACGCGGCGGGCCGGCAGCAGGCGGCTGCGCAGGAAACCGTCGACGTAGAGCACCGGGTGCCCGGCGCGCGCCAGCGCCAGCGCCAGGTGCTGCGGGCGCTGGAAGCGGTAGCTCCAGGAGACGGCGGGCAGATAGAGGACCGGCGGACCGGTGGGATGGCTCGCCGCCAGGGCGCTGGTCATCTCACCGGCGGCGTCGGCCGATGGGTGGGCCAGCGCGCTCCGTTGGAGGATGCCGGCCAGGCCGAGCCGCCCGGCGCGCAGGTGGCGCACCGCCGCCCGCGCCAGCCGCTCCACTTCGCCGGCCACGGTCAGCGCCCGGTCATGGGGGCGCGCCGGGTAGAAGAAGGAGCCGCTCATCGCCATTCCGCTATTATCTCTAAATCGATCTCCTGGAACCGTCGTCCTGGGGATAGAATCCCCGGGTGGCTGACTTCGACCTCCCTCCCGGCATCGATCCGCGCCGGCGGGCGCGGAAGATCTGCGTCGTGATGCCGGCCTACAACGCCGAGAAGACGCTGGAGCGCACCTGGCGCGACCTCCCCCTGGAATGGGTGGACGACGTCGTGGTGGTCGACGACGCCAGCCGCGACCGCACGGTCGAGATCGCGCGCTCCCTGGGGCTCCACGTGCTCGCGCACCCGCGCAACCGCGGCTACGGCGGCAACCAGAAGACCTGCTACCGCGAGGCGCTGGCCCGCGGCGCGGACATCGCGGTGATGGTGCACCCCGACCACCAGTACGACCCCCAGGCGATCCCGGCGCTGGTGGCGCCGCTGCTGCGCGGCGAGTGCGACGCCGTGTTCGGCAGCCGCATGCTGGGCGGCCGCCCGCTCGAGGGGGGGATGCCGAAGTGGAAGTACCTGGCGAACATCTTCCTCACCGCGGTGGCCAACGCCACGTTCTACGTCTTCCTCTCCGAGTACCACTCGGGGCTGCGCGCCTACAGCCGGCGCTATCTCGAGACGGTCAACCTGGAGAGCAACTCCGACGACTTCGTCTTCGACACCGAGATCATCGCCCAGGGGGTCTTCGCGGGGCTGCGCATCCAGGAGATCCCGATCCAGA
This sequence comes from uncultured Acidobacteriota bacterium, assembly GCA_963761645.1. Classification (GTDB taxonomy): domain Bacteria; phylum Acidobacteriota; class Thermoanaerobaculia; order Multivoradales; family UBA5704; genus DATARR01. The sequence goes on along the minus strand of CAVXIG010000016.1, from coordinate 164,068 downwards.
CCCGCTACTTCCCGGAGGCCTCGCAGATCGGCTTCCGGCGCAGCGTCCGCTACGGGCTGGCGGTGCTCGGCGTCCTCGCGCGCTACAAGCTGCAGAAGAAAGGCCTCCTCGCCAGCCCGCTCTTCGCGCCGCGCGGGGAGTCTCAGTTGAGCCCCAATTCCCGGTAGAGCCGCTGGAAATCGCCGGCGGCGTCGCCGGTTCCGTCCGGGCTCTCCCGGCGGCACCCGCTGGCCGCTGGCCATCGGTCAGCGCGGCCACCAGGGGGGCGATCCCCGCCGCCCCGGTCTCCGGAGCGACCAGCAGGCCGCCGCCGTGGCGGCGGACCCGCTCGGCGATCGCGCCGTGATCGAAGGCGATCACCGGCACCCCCGCCGCCAGGCATTCCGAGAGCGCCAGGCTGTAGGACTCCGGGACGATCGACAGCAGCAGGGCGAGGTCGACGCGGTCGCGCCGCAGGCGGTCGACCAGCGATCCCGAGCGGTAATAGCCGTGCACCCGCACCCGGGGGAGCAGGCGCAGGCGGTGCAGCAGCGCCGCGTCGCCGCCGCCGTAGGCGCTGAACCGGAGGTCCGGATAGGCCTCCGGCGGCAGCTTGCGCACCACCTCCTCGAACACCAGCGCCCCCTTGTGCGGCTGCACCTGGCCGATGTAGGCGACGTGCCGCACCGGGCCGTCCCGGGGCTCCGCCGCCTCGCGGCGCGGCGGGCCGGCGGGCTCGATGACCCGCTGCCGGTCCGGCGGCCAGGCCGGGGAACAGCTCCAGGTGGCGGTCGCGGAGGAACCCGGAGGGGTAGACGGCGGCGGCGGCGGCGAGCAGCAGCTGGTGGGCGATCTCCCGGCGCTCATCCTGGAACCGCAGGCCCACCGGCCAGTCCTGGGCCAGGCATTTCGCGCAGCGCTCGCGGTCGCGCGAGTAGTCGCAGAAGCGGAGCCGCGGGCGCTCGAGCAGGTGCGGGCGGGGGCAGAAGAGGCTGAAGTCGTGGACCGAGAGGACGAGCGCGAGCCCCGAGCGGTGGAGCTCCAGGAGCGAGCCCAGGGGGATCCCCGCCAGCCCCTCGACGTGCAGGGCGCGGGCCCCCACCTCGGCGGCGGCGCGGGCCACCGCGCGCTCGAAGGCGGCGTCGCGCAGGGCCACCGGCGAGGGCGGCGGCGTCTCCTCGAGCCCGAGCGCCAGCCGCCGGCCGCCGGCGGCGACCTCCAGGCGGTACCCCTCCGTCTCCGGGTAGAGCAGGGCCACCGGCCGGCGCTCCGCCTCGTTCTCGATGCGGGTGAGGAGCTGCGCCTGGATGCCGCCCAGGCGCGGCGTGGGCGCCGTCGGCAGCAGGTTGAGCACCGGGATCGGCGGCAGCCCCGCGGCGCTCGCGGCGGCGCGGAACGAGCGCCGGCGCAGGCTCTCGCGCAGGCGGTCGGAGATCCGCTCGCGCAGGCCGGTCATGCCCTCGGCCCGCAGCACGCGGCCGGCGATCTGGAAGGCGAGCGAGCCGGCGCCGTTCATGCCGCGTCCCGCCTCGCCCGGCGGATCCGTTCGAGCTCGCGGCGGATGCGCTCGCCGGCGGCCGCGCAGGAGTAGAGCTCCATCACCCGCCGGCGGGCGGCCGCGATCCGCGGCGCCGCGGATCTCCGGCGCGTCGGCCAAGGCGCGCATCAGGGCGGCGGCGTGGGCGGTGTCCGGCTCGGCCCAGACCGCGCCGGCCGGGTAGGGGCCGTGCGACCGCTGGAGGGTGGCGAGGCGGTGATTCACCACGAAGCCGGTCTCGTCGTCGAGGAAGTCGGTGACGCCGCCGTAGCCGGTCGCGATCACCGGCTTGCCGAGGTACATCGCCTCGATCAGCGGCAGGCCGAGCCCCTCGGAGCGGTGGAGGGAGACGTAGGCGTCGCAGGCGGCGGTCAGGCCGTTCAGGGCGTCGCGGTGGAGGGTGCCGGTGAGCAGGGTGACCGGCAGCCCCTCGGCCTCGCGCGCAGCGCCTCGACGTAGTCCGGCTCGGCCTCCGCGTGGTTCACCTTGAGCAGCAGGCGGACCGGCCGCCCGCCGGCGTGGGTGCCGCGGGCCACCCGGGCGAAGGCGGCGAGCAGGCCGGCGGGGTTCTTCCGCTCGGGCACGCTCAAGGCGTCGAAGGCGAAGAAGAAGAGGAACTCGCCGGGCTTCACCCCGAGGTCCGCGCGGTCCGCCGGCACCGCCTCGGTGGGCACCACGCAGGGGGGCACCCAGCGCACCTCGACCGGGGAGACCGCCCGGAAGGACTCGAGGCAGAAGCGGGTCGGGGCCCACACCTCGTCGACGCAATCGAACGCCCCGGCGAGGCCGAGCGGGAAGTGCGACAGCTCCCAGAACCAGTAGCCGATCCGGTGCCGTCCCAGGTGCAGCGAGCCGGGGATGCGGCTCTGGACGGTCTCCATCATGTCGGCGTTGACGTGGAAGAGGAGCGGCTCGTAGGGGAGCCCCTGGCGGTCCTCCTCGCACGCCGCGCCGGGAGCGCCGTCCGCCCGGCCGTCCAGGGTCCAGAGCGCGCACGGGATCTCCGCGTGGTGGAGGGCTGAGAGCGTCCCCCGGCAGGCCTCGCCGACGCCGGTGGGCGCCGTCGCCCAGCCGATCACGCTGATCCCCTCGGGGCCGGAGTGGCGGGGCGGCAGGACCGTTTCCGGCGCCGGTTTCGGGCCTCGCCGACGCCGGTGGGCGCCGTCGCCCAGCCGATCACGCTGATCCCCTGGGGGCCGGCGCGGAGCGGCGGCGGGATCGTCGCCGCGGCGGGCTCCGCCGGCCTGCGGTGCGGGCTTCGCCACCAGAGGAGCGCCCAGGCGCGCTGGCGCCAGGGGAGGGTGCGGAGCACGGGGTGGACGACCACCGGCGGCAGCCGGTACTCGAGCCGCCCGGAGGTCGCGTACCAGAGGGCGATCCCCTCGCGGTCCGCCCCGAGCGGATCGGGAAAGGAGCGCTGGAGGTCGGGCCGGCGGCGGTGCATCTCGAGCGCCAGCCGCGGCACCCGCGGCACGCCGCTGCGGGTCATGGCCGGCGTCGGCGGTCAGCCAGGCGATCTCCGCGGAGTCGAGGCGGCCGGTCGCCTCGTAGGAGCTGGCGGAGAAGAGCGACGAGAGATCGGCCAGCCTCCGCTCCGCCGCGGTCCGCCGCGCCGCCGGCAGCTCCTCGACAGGCCGCGGCGCCCGCGCGAGCGCCACGGTGAACGCCGGATCGATGTTCTCCGGCGCGCCGGCGCTGCCGGCGAACCAGTCGGCGAAGCGGGCGCGGTCCTCCCGCCAGGGGCGGGGGAAGAAGCTCTGGAGATCCTGGCGATGGTCCCAGAGGATCAGCGCCAGCCGGGGGATCGGAAGCGCCGACGGCAGGTCGCCTGCCGGCTGGCGGAGCCAGTCGAAGAAGCTCCCCTCGCCGGTGGCGAACGGGTCGGGCCACCCCTTCCCCTCGGGATCGACCTGCCGCAGCGTGCGCCGGGCGACCTCGGGCACCCGCACGCCGTTGTCGAAACGGCCGTACTGGTAGGGGTAGTCCTGGACCGTCTCCTGCCCCTCGGCGCGGATCCGCTCGCCGTAGAGCTGGAACAGCGGCGCGACGTCCGGGCGGTCGGCGAAGGTGAAGCGGTTCTGGAACTTGGAGATCAGCTCCGGCCGCCGGAAGTCGTAGCCGCTGAAGTGGAAGAAGCGGAGCGGCACGTCGTTGACCCCCATCGCCAATGACCAGCCAACCCTCGCTCCCCTTCGCGACCCGCCGGTGGGAGAGGTTCCAGTAGGCGACGTTGTAACCGGGATCGCGCAGGATCTCGGCGTTGGGCAGGAACGCGGGCGCGAAGTCCATCCAGCGCTGGTCCACGAACAGCCCGCGCTCGACCTCGTGCAGGCACTCGCGATAGAGGCGGCGCGCCCACCACTCGAGGAAGGGGAGGGTGCGCTGGTTGAACCCGACGCCGAGGAAGCCCAGGTTGTAGATCCCGGAGAGCAGGATCTCCCGCTCGTTCGGCACCGCCCGGTCGTCGATCGGCGCGGTCAGGTGCGGCGTCAGCACCACGTCCGCCCGTCCCAGACGCTCGTAGAGCTCGGTGAGATCACCCAGGACCAGGATGTCGGGATCGAAGTAGCAGACGCGGTCGACGCCCAGGGTGCGGTGGAGATGGAGCAGGAAGTACGGCTTGACCGCCGTGTTGAGCTCGACGATCGAATAGAGGAACGCAACATGGGCGAAGGCCGGGATGCCGAGCTGATCGGCGAAGGTGACGGCGAACGGCTCGTCCTCGTAGCGATGCCCGGGCTGCGGGCGGTCCACGATCAGCACGCAGACCTTCCCCTCGGGGTGCCGCGCCAGGAACGAGCGGGTGAACGCTCGTGCGTACGCGAGGTAGTTGTTCGCTACGATGGTGCAGGCCAGCGGTGCATTCATTGCAGGAGCCGCCATTCTACTATGCGGCGCCGCGCCGCGCCGCCAGAATCCGCTCGTAGACCTCCTCGATCTCCTCGGCGTGCTCGTCCATCTCCTTGACTCGCGGCGGATTCGCGGCCCAGGCGGCGACGATCTCCGGCCGCGCGGCGAGCCGCTCGATCCACCCCCGCAGCTCCTCCATGTCCTCGGGGTCGAAGAGGGCGCCGCAGGGCTCCGCCTCCCCCTCGAACAGCTCGGCCAGGGCGCCGCGCCGCGCGGCGAGCACCGGCACCCCTTCGGCCAGCGCCTCGCGGGCCACCAGGCCGAAGGACTCCAGCCCCAGGGAGGGGACGATCAGCACGTCGAGCCCGGCGAAGATCTCGCTCCGCCGCTCCTCTTCGAACCTGCCGGCGAGGCGGACCGCCGGCGAGGAGAGCGCCGCCAGCTCCGCCGTGTAGGGCCGGGAGGCGGACGGGTCCCCCCAGACCTCGAGCGTCGCGGTATCCGGATCGATGCCCTGGAACGCCCGGAACGCCCTGTGGATCCCCTTGTGGGGGAGGATCGAGCCGATGATGCCGAAGCGGAGCGGCGTGCCGGGAGGACGCCGCCGTGGCTTCTTCTCCCCCGGTGGCCGCTCGATGCCGTAGGGGATCACGAAGGCGCGGTCCTTGGGGCCCAGCCAGCCGAGATCGAGATAGCTGCGGTGGATCGCCTGGGAGCCCATCACCAGGGCGTCCGCCTGGCGCAGGGCCCGCCGGGTCAGCCGGCCGCGGGCGGCGTAGAGCGCCCGGTTGAGCAGTGGCGCCGGGGGGAGCCCGGTCAGCGGCAGGCAGGCCGAGCACTTGGCCGGCGCCGGGCCGGAGCAGAGCCGCCAGCCGCCGTCGAGCAGGTTGACCCGCGCGCAGGGGGACCACCAGTCCTGGACCTGGTAGAGGATCGGGATGCCCCGGCGCGCCGCCACGCCCGGCAGGGTCGCGGCGTGGCCGGCGAGGTGATGCACGTGCAGGAGATCCGGCCGCTCCTCCTCCAGCAGCCGCCGGAAGCCGGCGGCCAGCCGGCGGTCGTGGAGGGCGTTGCGCGACAGCGGATCGCGCTGGGTGAAGTTGTTGACCACCAGCCGCACGCGGACGCCGCCGTCCTCCACCTCCAGCGCCTCGCCGAGCTCGCGCCCGGGATCGGCCATGCGGGCGTAGACGGTCACCTCGCGCCAGGCGGCCTGGCGCAGGGCCAGGCGGCGGGCGTAGACCTCGGTGCCGGCCGGGTTCCAGGGGGGCCAGCCGTGCACCAGGTGGAGCACCCGCCGGGGGCCGCCGGCGCGCGGCCGTTTGCCGCCGCGCAGCCCGGCCAGGACCCTTTCCCGCGCCGGTTTCAGCGGGTCCGCGCGCAGGAAGCTCGCCACGGTGGGGATGTACTCCGGATGCAGCCGCCGCATGGCGCGGTGGGCCGCCTTCACCCCGGCCTGAGCGCGAGGAGCCGAAGCTCCGCTGGCCGGCGTGGTAGATGAAGGTGGCGTCGTCGAGGACGTTGAGGAACCCCGCCTTCAGGGCGCGGAAGCAGAACTCGCTCTCCTCGCCATAGCCGAGCCCGAAGCGCTCCTCGTCGAACCGTCCCAGCCGGTCGAGCGCCTTGCGCTTGATGTAGAGGCAGACCCCGACCCCGGTGGGCAGGCGCGGGCGCTCCCGGGCCGCGGCGCGCTCGACGAGCGCCGCGAAGCGGTCGGCGCTCCAGCCGGCGGGCAGGGCGTTGACCTCGGCGAAGCGGGGGAGGGAGGCGATGGTGGCGTTGTTCGAGAACGGCGTGACGGTGGCGATGGCCGGATGGGAGTACGCCGCCTCCTGCAGCTTCTCCAGCCACCCCGCCGTCACCTCGGTGTCGCTGTTGAGGAGGACGGCGTCGCGGCCGGAGAGGCCCATCCCGCGGTTGACGCTGCCCACGAACCCCCGCCGGGCCGGATTGCGCAGGACCAGCGCCTCTCTTCCAGCCCCGCTCGCGAGCGCCGCCTCGACCTCCGGCTCCTGCGGCCCGTCGATCACCAGCACGAGCCGGTGGCGATCGAGATCGGTATGGCGGGCCAGGCTCTCCAGGCACGCCGCGAGCTCGGCCGCGGCGCCGTAGACGGGGACGATCACGTCGACCGGTCCGGGCGGGCGATCGGGCACGGCCCGGGCGCGGCCGCCGGGGCCGGCGGGTTCCAGTCAAGAGGAGCGTTGGAAGAGGCCATTGGAGGTGGCGATCTTACCCTTGAACCGGGCGAGGTCGTGGCTGAGGGTGACGTCCATGCCGGCGATCGCCTGGCGCCGGCTCTCGCGCAGGCGGTAGGTGGCGGCGAGGGCGTCGCGGACCTCGTCCGGCCCGAGGCGCGCGCGGTCGCGGACGGTCCGGCGCGCTTCCAGCTCGAAATCCGCCGCCAGCCTTCCGGCGGCCCCTTCGAGACGGTCGCGAAGCACCCCCTCGCCGAGCACGGCCGCGCGCAGCTCGACGAGGTCGTCCGCCGCCGGCACGGCCACCAGCAGCCGGCCGCCGGGTTTGAGCACCCGCCGCATCTCGGCCGGGTTCAGCCGGGCGTCGATCGAGAGGACGAGGTCGAACGCGCCTGGTGGTCCAGGGGAGGAAGCGGTCGGCGTTGGCGACCACCCAGGTCCCCTCCGGATAGCGCCGCGCCGCCAGCGCGATCGCCGCCGACGAGAGGTCGACCCCGTGCGCCTCGAGAGCCGAGCTCGCGGGCGAGCGAGCCGAGGTAGTACCCCTCGCCGCAGCCGACGTCGAGAATCGTCGCGCCGGCGGGGAGGCCGAGCGCTCGGACCTCCTCCAGGATGGCGAGCAGGAGCGCCGCGCCATACCCCGCGTCGAGGAGCCGCCGCCGGGCCTCCACCGCCTCTCGCGGATCACCGGGCTCCTTCGATCGCCGGTCCTGGGGCTGGAGCAGGTTGACGTAGCCGCCGCGAGCGAGGTCGAACGAGTGCCCGCGCGGGCAGGCCAGGGCGCGCTCCCGCCGCTCCAGGGGCTCGCCGCAATCGCGGACGGGGCAGATCAGGAGATTCAAGAGGCTTTCCCCGGGATTGCTTTCCCGAAGACCTTCCGCGCGTCCGTGTTCTTGGGATCGATCTTCGCCGCCTTGCGCGCCGCCTCGGCGGCTTTCGCGGTCTCTCCGCGATCGGCGTAGGCCCGGGCGAGGAGGCCCCAGCCGCGCGAAAAATCAGGAAAGGTGCGGACGGCCCGTGCGAGCAGCGGGAGGGCCTTTTCGGGATGGCGATCTTCCAGCCAGAGGTCGGCGCGCTCGATCAGGGTGTCGTAGCTCTCGCCGCCGGCGGCGAACAGGGCGTCGAGCCGGCGGATCGCCCCGGCCCGGTCCCCCCGCTTGCGCTGCATGCGGGCGAGGTGCACCACGGAGATGGTGTGCATGGGGGAGAGCCGCAGGACCTTCTCGAAGGTCGCCTCCGCACCGCCGAGGTCCCCCTTCTTCTCGCGCAGCACCGCCAGGTTGGCGAGCGGCGCCACGGCTTTGGGATCGAGCCGCAACGCCTGCTTGTATTCGCGTTCCGCCTCGTCGTTGCGCCCATGATTGAACAGCGCCATGCCGAGGTTGTTGCGGGCGATCTCCGAGTTGGGATTCGTGCGCACGGCGGCCCGGAACAGGGTGAGGTCGCTGCGGTAGATCTCGGCGCGCACCCAGGCGGTAACTCCCAGGGCGGCGAGGAGCGCCAGGCCCGCGGCCGCCGCGCTTTCCGCGTCCAGGCCGGAAGGATCCCTGCAAGCCAGGCCGCGAGCCCGCCGCACAGCCAGGCGAGGCCGATCGAGGGGAGGTACAGATACCGCTCGGAGAAGTTGGAGCCGCCGATCGAGTTGGCGGCGAGCACCGGCAGCAGGAACGCCACGATCACGGCGAGCGGCAGGACGATCTCCCGCCGCGCCCTGCCGCTCCAGGCGGCCGCCGCGAGCCCGAGGAGGGCGGCCGCCGCCGCAGCCAGGCCGGCGATCGCCACCGGCGAGAGGAGGGTGGGGGCCGGCACGCTCGCCAGCACCCGGGCGGGAAAGGGGGCGGCGAGAAACGCCAGATAGCGCGCGAAGAGGCCCGCGGCGAAGGCCGCGGCGCCGGCGGGGGAGGCGGTCACGCCGTAGCTCCGGGGGGAGAAGCCCCCGAGGGCATGGATGCGCAGGGCGACGTAGACGGCGAACATCGCGAGAGAGGGGGCGAGCCGCGCCGAGGCGCGCCGCAGGGCCGTGCCGGGCGAGCCCTCGCACCGCCATTCGGCGACCTCGACGGCGCCGAGCACCAGGAGCAGCGCCGTACCCGGCTCCTTGGCGAGGCAGGCGAGGAGGTAGGCGAACGGGCCGGTCCACCCCATCCATCCGCCGCGATCCTTTTCGGAAAGGTAGGAGAAGAGAGCCAGCAGCACGAACAGCGCGGTCAGGAGATCGACCTGGTCGCCGATCCAGGCGACGGCCTCGGCGTGGGCCGGGTAGACGGCGAAGAGCAGGCCGGCCGCGAGCGCCGCGACGTCTCCGCGCCGATCCCCGCGCCAGGCGGAGAAGAGCCGGCGGGCGCCGAGCGCCACCAGCAGGGTGACGGCGATGTGCAGCGCCACCGAGGTGGCGTGGAACGCCGCCGGCTGCAGGCCGAACCCCCGCGCCACCAGCGAGTAGGCCCAGCCGAAGACCGGCCGGTAGTAGTTCGACGGCCCCACCCCGCGGTCCTGGTAGAAACCCCAGAAAGGGCGGGTCAGGAACAGGCGGAAGCCGTTGGGATCGCGCAGCCAGGGGTTGCGCTCGATCTGGACGTGGTCGTCGTAGACGAATTCGTAGTCGATCGACGCGCCGTAGATCGCCAGGACGGCGGCGGCAAGGAGCGCGGCGCCCAGCGCGATACGTCGTCGGTGGGAGAGCATCACGGCGGCATCTTCCCCGATTTGACCGTCATTTTGACCTTCATAGAGAAGAACGGACTAGAATCCGGCGGTGAATTCAGTAAATCTCGAGACCTCCGCCGGACCGCGGATCGCCGCTCTCTGGCCAGTGATCCTCGTTTTGGCGATGGTCTGCGCGGCCCTCGTGGTCTGGGTGCACCGCGACCGGTTCATGGACCGCGAGGAGGCGCAGCACGTGCAGCGGGCGCTGGAGACGCGGACCGCCGCCTTCGGCGCTGCCGACCGCCCCCCTTCGCTGGGCGTCCTCTTCAAGGCGCGGCTCGATCAGGTCAAGCCCTGGTACGGCTGGCCCTACTACCTGGCGGTCGCCATCGTCTGGCAGCTCTTCCGGCCGGATTACGACCTCGGGGTGCTCGTCAATCTCCTCTGCCTGATCGTGGCCGCCTTCTGCATCGCCGGGTTGGCGCGCCGGATGGGAGGCAAGGGGGCGGGACCGCCGGCCGCCGTCTACGCTGTCCTCACCCCTTGTATCCTGATCTGGAGCCACCTGTTCGGCCCCACTCCCTTCCTGGTGGCGGCGTTCGCGGCCACGGCGCTCGCGATGCTCGCCACCGACGGATGGTCGCGTCCCGGGATGTCGCTGTGGGCGGGGCTGCTGAGCGCCGGAACCTTGATCGCCAAGATGTCGCTCGTCTTCGGCTGGCTGGCGCTGGTGTTCTACGTCGCCCGGCCGCTGCTGACGCCCGATGGCACCGAGCGCAGGCGGCGGGCCTGGCGGGGCTTGAGCCTTTTCGCCCTCGGGCTCCTGCCGCTGCCGGCCTCGCTCTGGATCAATCGCGAGCCGCTCTCCTTCTGGGCGGTGCAGGCGCGGGCCCTCTACCAGCAGAGAGCGTCCGAGACGTTGTACGGCATCTTCATCCGCATCTTCGAGGTCTTCCTGCCGTTCCATCTGATCCTGGCGGTTCTGGCGCTGCTGCTCCTGCTGCGCGCTCCCGCCGGCCGCCGCCTCGCCGGCTTCCTGGCGGTCTGGACGGCGATGTCGGCCGCCGGCGTCGTCCTGCTGCTGGGGAACTCGGGGACGACGCGCGACCATGCCCTCCTGGCGGTGCCCCTGGCGGTGGCCGCCGGGGCCGGGCTGGCCACCCTCTCCCCGCGCTGGCGCCAGGCGGCGGTGGCGGCGATGCTGCTCTATGGGGTGGTGCTGATCCCGGTCAACCTGTTCGGCGTCGGAGTCGGTTTCCAGCCGGTCGCCGGCCGCTACGGCTGGCTGCACACCAACATCGACGGCGTCCCCTGGGGCGTGCGCCTGACGCCATACCCGGACCTGGTCGGGGCCACGATCGCCCGCCTGCGGACCCTGGCGCCGCCGGGCAGCCCGGGGCGTTGCGCCTGCCTCTCCGCTCCGCCCTATCCGGTGGCCAATGCCGCGGGGCGGCCGGTGGTGGCCCTCGACAGCCGGCTGCTCGGTCCGGAGAACCTCGACGCCGCCTTCATGCTCGAGGGGAAGACCGACCCCTGGCAGGTAGGCTACGTCCCCTACCCGCTGAGCTGCGCGCCGCTGCAAACCGCCATGGCCTGCGCGTCGGCGATCGTCTATGCCGGGCCGCCGCTGGCGGCCGAGTTCCCCGCCGCCGAGGAGCGGGTGGCCCCCCGGCGGGCCGCGCTCGCGGCCTGGGGGAGCTCGGGCGGCGAGATCGACTTTCGCGGAGATCGGGCCGGTGCATTTCCGCGTCGCCGCCGGGCCGCCGCTCTGCTCGCTCGCCGGCGCGGCGGCGGCGGCCGCCTGGCGCCAGGTCGCCGCCGGCTGCCCGGAGGACGACTACTACGCCCTCTATCTCGGTCTGCAGTATGGCGGCGCCCCGATCGCGCCGGTGGACATGAAGCTGACCCGTGCCCTCACCCGGGCGCGGCTGGCGGACCTCCAGGCCAACGGCGACACCCCGGCCCTGGTCTTCGGCGAGGGGTATCTCGCCGAATGGACCCTCAACGCGCTCGACCGCCTGGCACCGGTACCGCAGCTCCCCGCGGGGGCGGGCCGCTGAGCGGGGTGCTATCATGCACCGCCTTCGAGGGGAGCAGGAGCCGTCCGTGAAAGAAGAAAATACCCCGACCGGGGTCAAGCTGAGTGTCGTCGTACCGGTCTACAACGAGCGTTTCCTGGTGGCGGAGCTGGTCAACCGGGTGCTCGCGGTGTCCGCTCCCGAGATCCGCGAGCTGGAACTGCTGCTCGTCGACGACGGCTCGAAGGACGGCAGCCTCGACATCCTCCGCCGGCTGGCGGCCGAGCACCCAAACCGCATCCGCCTGCTGGAGCAGGGGAAGAACCAGGGGAAGGGGGCGGCGATCCGCCGCGGCATCGCCGAGGCGACCGGCGACCTCATCCTGTTCCAGGACGCCGACCTCGAGTACGACCCGCGCGACTACCCGCGCCTGATCCGCCCGTTCCTGGAGGACGGCGCGGACGTCGTCTACGGCTCGCGCTTCCTGCCCAGCGAGCGCCGCCGCGTCCTCAACTACCGCCACACGCTCGGCAACCAGTTGCTGACCCGCTTCAGCAACTGGCTCACCGACCTCAACCTGACCGACATGGAGACCTGCTACAAGATCTTCCGGGCGCCGCTGCTCAAGTCGATCCCCATCCGCTCCAACGACTTCGCCATGGAGCCGGAGATCACCGCCAAGGTCGCCAAGCGGGAGTGCCGGATCTTCGAGGTGCCGATCAGCTATCTCGGCCGCACCTACCGCGAGGGGAAGAAGATCGGCTGGAAGGACGGCTTCAAGGCGTTCCGCACGATGGTCAAGTACCACCTGATCGACGACATCTACGCCGAGGACGAATACGGCTCCCACATTCTCCACAGCCTGGAGAAGGCGCAGCACTTCAACCGCTGGATGGCCGAGGCGATCGCCCCACACGTCGGCGCCCGGGTGCTCGAGATCGGCGCCGGTATCGGCAACATCACGACCTGGCTGCTGCCGCGCGATTTCTATCTCGCGAGCGACATCAATCCCCACTATCTCGACTACCTGAAGAACCTCTCGCTGGGAAAGCCCTATCTCCAGGTGGCCCGCATCGATCTCGAGGACTCGCAGTGCTTCGAGCCGTGGCAGGGGAAGTTCGACACCGTGGTCTGCCTGAACGTGCTGGAGCACGTCCGCGATCCGCTGCTGGCGCTGCGCAACATGTACGACGCCCTGCAGCCCGGCGGCCGCCTGGTCCTCTACGTGCCGCAGGGGCAGACGCTCTACTCGAGCCTCGACGAGGTGCTGGGCCACCGCTGCCGCTATTCGAAGCAGATGCTGGGCGAAGAGCTGCGCTCGATCGGCTTCGAGCTCGAGACGCTGCGCGACTTCAACCACTTCGGCGTGCCCGGCTGGTTCCTCAACGGCAAGCTCATGAAGCGGCGCCACTTCAGCCGCAACCAGCTCAAGATCTTCAATACCCTGGTGCCGGCGATCCGGCGGGTCGACCACCTCGTCCCGGGCGCCGGCCTGGGGATCATCGCGGTCTCCCGCAAGCCCCTCCCGGCCTGAGCCCATGGCGAGTGGAGGATCCGCCGGCAGGCTCGCTGCCGGAGCGCTGCTGCTCGCGCTTGCCGCCGGATTCGCCGGTTGCCGGCAGAGCCGTCCGACGGCCCACCGGGGCAACGTCGTGGTGGTGGTGATCGATACCCTCCGCCGGGACCACCTGGCGACCTACGGCTACTCCCGCGACACGGCGCCCTTCCTCGGCAAGCTGGCCCGGCAGGGGGCCGCCTTCGACGGCATCACCCCCGCGCCGTGGACGAAGCCGGCCACGGCCTCGCTGCTGACCGGCCTCCACCCCGTGCACCACCAGGCCATCGACCGCGTGGACGGCCTGCCTGCCGCCGCCCTCACCTTGGCCGAGCGGCTGCGGAGCGAGGGGTACCAGACCCTGGGGGCGAGCGCCAACGGCTGGATCTCGCAGGCGTTCGGGTTCACCCGCGGGTTCGACGACTTCCTCTTTCGCGACAACGTCAAAGCCGCGGCGCTGAACCGCGACCTGTTGCCGAAGCTCGACCGGCTCAAGCCGCCGTTCTTCCTCTACGTCCATTACATCGATCCCCACATCCCCTATGACCCCGACATCGGCTGGGACGGCCGGCCGCTCCCCGCGTCCTTGCGGTCGCACCCGGTGACGATCGAGGAGATCGACGCGACTCATTTCGTGCAGCGATCTCCGGAGCTGCTGGCGCGGGCCCGCGACTCCTATGACGGCGAGATCCGGCAGGCCGACGAGGGGCTCCGGCAACTGGTGGGCCGGCTGGCGCAACGGGGGCTGATGAAGAACACCGTGCTGGTGGTGACCGCGGACCATGGCGAGGAGCTCGGGGACCATGGCCGCATGAGCCACGGCCAGACCGTCTATCAGGAGATCCTGCGGGTCCCCCTGGTGATCCGCGCGCCGGGCGTCGTCCCCGCCGGCCTTCACCCCGGCCGGGCGAGCCTGATGGACGTGGTTCCCACGCTCCTCGAGCTCCTCGGGGTGCGCCGGCCCGACGGCGACGGCGCCCTGGACGGCGTGAGCCTCGCCGGCCGATTCGCCGGAGAGGCCCTGGCGGCGGACCGGCAGTTCCTCGCCCAGCTCGACTTCGTCGACGGCACCGCCCTCGCGCTCACCCAGGGGCGCTACAAGGTGGTGCTGCAAAAGAACCCTTACCGCAAGGAGCTCTTCGACCTCGACGCCGATCCCGGGGAGCGCGCGAACCTCCTCGGCCGCCCCGAGGACGGCACGGTCTTCACGCGGCTCACCGGCGAGCTGACCGATCTCTACAATGCCTACTCCCGCAAGCGCCTGCGGCGCGAGGACGCCAACCTGGGGAGAGAGCTGATGCGGAGCCTGGCCGACCTGGGCTACCTCGCCGCCGGCCAGTCTCTGCCGCGACGTGGAGTGCCGCGGCGGATCGGGCCGGCCGACCCTTTCCCCGACGGCAGGCTGGGCTGGGCGGGCGCCGGCGCCGTCACCTCCTGCGCCCAGATCGGGAAGAAGAAGGATGGGGATCTCTCGCTGCTCGCGGGGTGGTACGAGCCGGACGGCACCGGCCGCTGGAGCGCTCAGCGCAGCTCCGTCGTTCTGGCGATCCCCACCGGCCAGACCCGGCCGGAGCTGCTGGTGAGCGGCAACAACTTCCGTCCGGCGCCGGTGCGGGTAACGCTCAGCGTGAACCGCCACCCCGTGCTGGAAGCTGAGCTGCCGGCCGGTCCATTCCACCTCTCCGCCCCCTTGAGCGGCGCCCCCCTGGACGATCCCGCCCTGGTGGAGGTCACGACCGATTCGGCCTTCGTCCCCGCTCGCCACGGTCTCGCCGACAATCGTTCCCTCGGCCTCTACCTGACCGCCATCTGCCTGGAGCCGGGAGCTTCCAGCGGGAGTTGACCCTTCAGGGCGGGTTCAGCGCCGCGCGCAGCAGGGAGAACGGCGCGCGGGGCTGCCGGGCCTCGACCAGGATGGGCGAAGCCTCGATCTTCCAGACGTTCCGCATCCCGGTGTCGGCGCTATCGTTGATCACCAGCTCGCTGATCCCCGAATACTTGAAGGCCCCGATCGCCTGCGCGCCGGCGGCGAACAGGCAGCAGGCCAGGAAGACCGCTCTCGCCGTCCGGCCGAGGGAGGCGAGCACGGGGGCGAGCAGCCAGATCAGGACGGGCACCATGTCGGAGAGGTAGCGATAGCCGTAGGAGGAGCCCCCCCGCCAGTCCGTCGGCGCGTAGAGCAGGAGCTGGAGGAGCACGCCGGCCACGAGGCAGAGAGTGAGGGTCCGCCGCTCGCGGAGCGCCCAGACGCGGTGGGCGAAGAGGGGCAGGAAGAGGAAGAACGGTGAGTAGACGAACAGCCCCCGGCCCGGGCTCACCAGCATCCCGGCCAGCCCGCGGAGGACCGGGTGGGAGAAGAAGTCGCCGCCGATCAGGCCGATCGCGCCGTAGCCGCCGCCCAGCTTGCGGAACATCGTCAGGTTGTACGCGGCGGCGAGGAGCCCCGGCACGGCCGCCGCCGCCGCGAACCAGACGGCCCGCCAGCGTGTCCGGATCAGGACATAAGCCCCGAAGGCCGCGGTGAACAGCAGGTCCGTCGGCCGGTTGGCCGCCATCAGCCCGGCGAGCGCCCCGGCGGCCAGGAGGCTCCCGGTCGAAAGCTCCTCGCGGTCGAGGAACCAGAGCGTGCCTACGGCCAGCAGCTCCGCCGGGCCGTGCTGCCAGAGCGACTGGCTGCCGGTGATCCAGGTGTTGGTGCCGAAGGCGAAGGCCAGCGTCAGCAGCGTGGCGTCCGGCCGCGACAGACGGCGGCGGAGCAGCAGATACATCCAGCCCACCGCCACCGCCATCATGCCGGACGCCGCGAGCTTCTCCAGGAGGTCCCCAAGCCAGCTCAGCCGCTCGTACGTCTCACCCTTCCAGCGCACCCAGATCGCGGCGGGGAGGTAGAGCGGCGCGGCGAGCAGCGGAGTGACCACCGGATAGAGGGAGGCCCAGCGGCCGTCCGGGGTCGGTTGGATCCAGTACGGATCCGGGCTCCGTTGCGCCGTGACCTCGCGGATCGGATCGATGTAGAGGGTGCCGTGGTTCCAGACCGCGAAGGGAAGGAAGCGGGCGGGGTAGGTGTCCCCGGCCCCCACCAGGCGGAAGTTGGCGTTGTAGACCAGGAGCGCCAGCAGGGCCAGGATCAGGGCGGTCCGGCGGTCGCGCTCGGCATCGCGAGTCATTGCATACAAACTTATCACGCCGCCTGTTCTGGCGTGGCTCTTGCTATAAGCTCCTGCGCCATGAACAACGATCGATCCAAGGGAACCGTGTGCATTACCGGCGGGGCTGGCTTCATCGGCTCCCACGTCGCCGACGCCCATCTCGCGGCGGGGCGCCGGGTGCTGATCATCGACAATCTGTCGGGGGGCAAGCGGGAGAACGTGCCCGAGGGCGCGGAGCTGCACGTCCTCGACATCCGTTCGGAGGAGGCGGCGGACCTGGTGCGCAACGCCGGGGTGGAGATCCTCGTCCACCACGCCGCGCAGATGGACGTCCGCCGCTCCGTCGAGGACCCGGTGTTCGACGCCGAGGTCAACATCCTGGGCAGCCTGAACCTCGCCGAGGCGGCCCGCCGCGGCGGCGTGCACCAGATCATCTTCGCCTCGACCGGCGGCGCGATCTACGGCGAGCAGGACTACTTCCCGGCGGACGAGAACCATCCGGCGCGTCCGGTCTCCCCCTACGGCGTCTCCAAGCTCTCGTTCGAGCGCTACCTCTTCTACTACTTACGTCACCTACGGGCTCAACGCCACCTGCCTGCGCTACGCCAACGTCTATGGCGAGCGGCAGAACCCGCACGGCGAGGCCGGGGTGGTGGCCATCTTCCTCAACCGCCTGCTCGGCGGGCAGGCGCCGACCATCAACGGCGAGGGTTTGCAGACCCGCGACTACGTCCACGTCTCCGACGTGGTGCGGGCGAACCTGGCGGCGGTGGGCCGGCCGGGGTTCAACATTTACAACGTGGGCACCGGCATCGAGACCTCCGTGGTCGATCTCTACAAGGAGATCGCCCGCGCGCTGGGGACCGACCTCCAGGCCCAGCACGGCGCGGCCAAGCAGGGGGAGCAGCAGCGCTCGGTGGTGGACGGCAGCCTCGGCCGCCGCGAGCTCGACCTCCCGCAGCCGATCCCGCTGAGCGAGGGGCTGGCGCGGACCGCGGCGTGGTTCCGGGAGCGGGCCGAGCGGCCGGTGGCGGCGGCTACGAAGTAGGGTAGGATCCGCCGCCCGGGATTTCAGTCGCGGGCGGCGGGCTGATAGCGCTTGCCTGATCCCTGTCCCGGTTTTCCAGTCTTTCCGCACTTCAACCAACGTGCGCTGGCGCTACCGCCGGCGTCTTTAATCAACTTGGAGATCGACTTCCATGAAGAAACTGATCCTCGCCAGCCTGATTGCCCTGGGCGCCTGGGGTATCGCCCTGATTCCGACCCCGGCCAGCGCCGCCAACTGTGACGGCGTCCGCTGCATGGCCTGCCCGCGGGCACGGTATTCTCCCCGACGCCGAAATAACTGCTGCCGCTGCATTCCGGTGTAACCAGAAAACACTTCCAACGCTCCCCCGAGGGTGCGAGGGTTTCACTCTCTCGCCCTCTTTTCAACCGCCCGCTTGCCTCGCTCCCGCGAGCGAAGCGGCGGTCTTTTTCAACTTGAATTTACCAGGGTGACCGGTGAGGGGATCGCGCAAGGGCGTCGTTTCCCCGCACGGGGATAGACGGCGGACGACCGCCGTCCGTAGACCCCACGTCCAACCGGGTGACGGGCTTGCGGCCCGCCATCCTGACTCAGGAAGAAGGAGTTTCCGTTATGAAGAGAATTGTACTCGCAGGTCTCGTCCTCGCCGGCGCCCTTGGCGTGGGTCAGCTTTCCGTTCCGCAGGCCTCCGCCCAGTCCGTCGACTGCTCGCTCGTCCGTTGCGCGGCCTGCCCCGTCGGCTACCATCTGGCTCCGACGGGCAGCGACTGCTGCCGTTGCAAGGCCGACTAAAAGCGCTCCACCTTCGCGCCGGCCGTGTCTCACGGCCGGCGCTTTCGGCTCAATTTTTGCTAGAAAATTGAGCTGGAAGGGCGCTTTCGCTCTTCCACTGCGACAGGAGGTCCCATGAGAAGATGTATGCTCGCGGGTCTCGTCACGCTCGGCTGCTGGGGATTGACGTCATTGCCCCCGGCGAACGCCGACCCTCCCATCGACTGCGCCCTGGTCCGCTGCGCGCCCTGCCCTGAAGGCTTCCGGATCTTGTTCAAGCCGAACAACTGCTGCCGTTGCGTGCCAATCCCCCACGCCGGTCCCAACGGTCCCCTCGGCTGACGGCGCCCGGACCGGCCGCGGCCGGTCTTCTCGAGTCTCTCCACATTTTCGAGGAGGTACAACATGAAAAGAGTGATTCTGCTGGGTCTCGTCACCCTCGGCGCCTGGGCCGCGTCCACTTTGCCCCCGGCCGAGGCCGCCCGTCCGACATCCTGCGCGGCGGTGTTGTGCGCGCCCTGTCCGGAAGGGTTCCGTCTGCTGCAGAAGCCAAACAACTGCTGCCGTTGCGTGCCCTTCCCTCAGGGCGGGTAGCGCGCCCCAGGGGCGCGGCGGCATGCCGCGCCCCTACGTTCCCTTGCCTGAAAGCAGGTCTTTCAACGGCTTGCCGTCGAGGAAGAACTCCGCCGTCTTGACGTCGGGGAACTGGGTCGCCGTGCGGGTGAGCTGCGCCAGCACCCGCGGGCTGTCGCATTCGCCGCCCAGTTCCAGGTAGCCGGTGAGGTAGACCCGCGCCTCGCCCCCCCGGCGGTCGATCCGCTCGACCCTGAGGGGCGAGTTGGCGAGAGAGTTGTAGAGGCCGGAACCCTGGTAGCGCTTGCCGGCGTCGAGCAGGGCATGGAGGGCGCCCCAGAGCGCCGGCTCGGAGGTCGGGAGCTCGACGTCCAGGGTCCCGGTGCGGTCGCCGCAGCCGACGGCATCGCCTGATCCCCCGCGCCCTTCGATGGCGATCAGGTGGATCCGCGCCTTGCGGATCATCGCCGTGGCCTCTACATCCTGGGGCGCGCTCTCCGGACGCGAGCAGCCGGCGAGGACGCCGAGGACGACGAGCGCGAGGAGGAGGAGACGGAGCGGCTTCACGGGATCTTGTCGTAGACCTGAAAGCTGTAGGCGAATGGAATCTCCTCCGTGGCCGCGTGATCCTCCCGCTCGACCAGCCGCCAGGCGGAAGCATCGAATTCCGGAAAGAAGGTGTCGCCGGGAAAGTCCTGATCGATGCAGGTCAACTGCAGCCGGTCGCCCACCTCCAGCCCCAGGCGGAAGATCTCCTCGCCGCCGGCGATGAAGATCTCCTCCGCCTCCACCTGTCGGGCGCGCTCCAGGGCCTCTGCCAGCGAATGGGCGACGAACACACCTGCCGGCGCGTAGTCCTCCCGGCGGGTGACCACGATCGTGGTCCGCCAGGGGAGCGGCCCGTTGAGCGACTCGAAGGTCCGTCTTCCCATCACCAGCGTGTGCCCCCTGGTCAGCGCCTTGAAGCGCTTGAGGTCGGCGGGCAGGCGCCAGGGAAGGCGGTTGTCGATGCCGATGGCGCGGTTCCTGGCCATCGCCGCGATCAGCGAGATCCGGGGCATTTTTCCATTCATACGGCGATCGGCGCTTTGATCGCCGGATGCGGATCGTAGCCGCTGAGAGTGAAATCCTCGAAGCGGAAATCGAAGATCGATCGTACCTCGGGGTTGAGCGTCATCGCCGGCAGCGGCCGGGGCTCGCGGGTGAGCTGGAGCCGCGCCTGCTCCAGATGATTCTGGTAGAGGTGGGCGTCGCCCAGGGTGTGGACGAAGTCGCCGGGGGCGAGATCGCAGACCTGGGCCACCATCAGCGTCAGCAGCGCGTAGGAGGCGATGTTGAAGGGGACGCCGAGGAAGATGTCGGCGCTGCGCTGGTAGAGCTGGCAGGAGAGCCGCCCCTCGGCCACCCAGAACTGGAACAGGGCATGGCAGGGGGGCAGGGCCATGGCATCGAGATCCGCCACGTTCCAGGCGCTGACGATGTGCCGCCGCGAGTCGGGATTCTTCCGGATCGCCTCGACGACGCGCGCGATCTGGTCGATCGTGCCGCCGTCCCGGGCCGGCCAGGAGCGCCACTGCGCGCCGTAGATCGGCCCGAGCTCCCCCTCGGCGTCCGCCCATTCGTCCCAGATGGTCACGCCGTGCTCGTGGAGAGAGCGGACGTTGGTATCCCCGGCGAGGAACCAGAGCAGCTCGTGGACGATCGAGCGCACGTGCAGCTTCTTGGTGGTCAGCAGCGGGAACCCCTGGGAGAGGTCGAAGCGCATCTGGTAGCCGAAGACCGAGAGCGTGCCGGTGCCGGTGCGGTCGGACTTCGGGGTGCCGTGGTCCAGGATGTGCTGGAGCAGGTCCAGGTAGGCCCTCATGGCGGGAGAATCTAGCACGCCGCGCGGGCCCCGCGCGTCTTGTCGATTTGGCCGGCCTTCGTTCGACGTAGTGTCAGGAGCGGGTGCTGAACGCTGGAGGATCCGGCGGCCCCGCGCCATGCAAACGATAACAAGGAGACAAGATCCATGCGATTCCTCTCGATGATCCGGATCGACGAAAAGACTGCCAAGGCACCCACCGAGCGACTGATGGCCGATATGGGCAAGCTGATGGAGGAGATGACCCAGGCCGGCGTACTGGTCGACACCGCCGGGCTGCGGCCGACCTCCGAGGGCGTGCGCGTGCGCCTGCGCGGCGGCAAGCTGTCGACGGTCGACGGACCGTTCACCGAGACCAAGGAGGTCATCGGCGGCTATGCGATCCTCGAGGCGAATTCGAAGGAGGAGGCGATCGAGCACACCCGGCGGTTCCTCGAGGTTCACGGGGATGAGTGGGATCTCGAGTGCGAGGTGCGCCAGTTGGACGGACCGGACTCCGGCGGCGAAGCGTAGAGGCTCATCCCGCGGCGCCCTCCAACTCGTGCGTCATCTCGATCATCGTTCGCCGGAATCCTGCGCGAGCGAACAGGCGCTGCGCGGACTCGTTCCGCTCCGCGCGGTTTTGATAGGCGCTAGGACACGCCTCCCCTGGGAGGGGGAGTTAAGCCCCCGCTCAGGTATACCCCTCTCCCCGGCGGGTACAGGGGTTTCCCCGCTGGGGGAATGAAGCCCCCGCTTAGGTATACCCCTCCCCCCGCCGGGTCGTGTCCTAATTCAGTGTTGGTGCTGGAGGGGTCGGCGGGACGGGGCGCGGAGCCTCTGACCGACCCCGCCTGACGGCCCTATTCTACTACGAGCGCCGCGTACTCCCATCCCAGCCGCGCTACAAGGCTCTCCCCCGCCGTCCCGCATGAAAGAGTTTACTTCAGGAGCGAACGGAGCAAGGGTAGTCAGGGACGCAAAAGGAGCACTTAACACTACATGAGCGCTCTTGTAGTATTAAGAATCGAGATTTAATTTCCTGGTTTCCTCTGGACAATCCACCCCAAAGTAAGCTATCCCTCCAAAGTAGTTTTCCGCCTCTGGAGTCATCCGGAGGGTGAGTTACTGATAGCTTTAATTGTTCTAGCGAAGCGCTCTAAAGATGTCATTTACGCTACCGTAAATGCAGGCGCGTAGCCGAATGTTGACACGAGGTCAATTTTAAGGAGAGTCTTATGCCGCTGAAAGGAGGAGCGATGGAAAAGAGGAAGACCATGTAAGCGAAAAGCCCGCCGAAGCGGGCCTTTCTAATCGTCCCGGGGAGCTACAGCCCCACGGATGACAGCCTAGACATCTGCCATCCTAAGCCGTGGCTTCCCCCGGGTCAAGAGGGAGATGCCATGCGCAGCTTCAACAGCCCCCGTCCACCCTATCGCTGGCAGCTCGGGCTTCTACTCCTGAGCCTTCCCCGCCGCTTCATAGCGGGCGGCTTCCGCGATCTCGCGCCGGGCGGTGCGGACCATCCTGTCCCTCAGCCAGTCGGACAGGCTGGTCCCCGCCAGCTCGGCGGCTTGCCGGATCGTCTCTTCATGCTCGGGCACTAGGCGGATGTGGAGCGCCGCCGAGTGCCTACGTTTCGGAGGATTCTTGTCCATGGCGTCAGCGTACATCCGTTGGATACACAAGTCAAGGCGAGAAAAGTGCTCTAATCCACTTGCTTTTTGTGTAGCCATTGGATACACTACAGACACTGAGACGAACGATGAACGCGCCGAACTCCACTCCCGCCACCGTCCCCCCCTGCCGCACCTGCGGCGGGCCGACGATTGGCTGGGGCAAGGATCGGGGCGGCAACCCCCGCCGGCACTGCAAGGCGTGCAAGGTGACGTTTGGGATCATCCCGCCGCGTCCTCTGGGGGCTATGCGGCTGGACATGGACCGGGCCGTCCTCTGCCTCTCCCTTCTGACGGAAGGTTCCTCGATCCGCTCAACGGAGCGGGTTGCTGGTGTCCACCGGGACACGATTTGCAGCCTCCTGCGGGTCGCTGGCGCGAAGTGCGAAGCGCTCATGAATCGGCTGGTGCGTGGCGTCCAGGTGGCGGACGTCCAGTGTGACGAATTGTGGAATTTCGTGGGTATGAAAGAGCGCACAAAGAAGCTCAAGAAGAACACGGACCCGGAGATGGGCGACGTCTACACGTTCACCGGTATCGAGCGGAATAGCAAGCTGCTGCTCGGCTTCCACATGGGACGGCGCACCTCGGAAGATGCTTCGATCTTCATGGCGAAGATGGACGCTGCAACGTCGGGCCGGTTTCAGATTTCTACGGACGGATTCAACGGCTACCCCGGCGCGGTCGAGCGGCACCTGGGGGGCCGGGTGGACTTCGGCCAGCTCATCAAGACCTACAGCGCGGAAACGGTGGATGCAGAGCGCCGGTACTCTCCGGCGCGCATAATATCGGCGGAGAAGGTGGCGGTCTCGGGAAGCCCGGCGGAAGAGCGGATCTGCACCTCTCACGTTGAGCGGTCGAACCTTCACATCCGCATGCAAATGCGGCGGTTTACTCGCCTCACCAACGCTTTCAGCCGGAAGCGGGACAACTTGCGGGCGGCGCTGGCGCTCCACTTCGCGGCCTACAACTTCACTTGGATGCACCGGGGCATCCGTTGCACGCCTGCCATGGCGGCGGGGATCGCCCGGGCGCCGTGGTCGGTGCGGGATCTACTGACGGCTTAGATGCGCTGTAATGGTATGTGACGCTCGACTCGCTCAACCACTATCTCGTCCTCAGTGTCCTTGTCTCCTAGAACGGAAATTGCGAGCATGGCAGGAGACCGAAGCTTAGGCTCTTTCAAATCAATATAAACGCTGCCCTCTTTGATACTTCCTCGAACAGGGGGAAGTCGGAGGTCTAAATTTCGCGAGTCCGCATAGAAGGTCGCCCACGCATCCACGGGCTCGCGTGAGCAAGTCACTTTTAGAATCAGTGGTTGAGGCAATTGTTGCCCTCCCGCTTCGTCCGAATAAACATTGATAATGGTCTGGTATCCGGTGACACGCGAGAACCTGCCTGCAAGGGTCTTCCATGAGAGACCGTCGCTTGTGAACTTCGGTTGGGGCACAATGGCGGCGCGTTGCGCAGCGCGCCGTCTAATTCTGAAGACCTGGACAAACGACAGAATTGCACCGACCGCAAACAAGGCGAGCAAACCCCAAAGAACCGGACGCTGAGGGTAGAGAACTGCGGCGGCACCTACCAGGGCGGTAAGGAAGGTCATAGCCGTCCCGGTCCACGTCGCAAGCATTCCTTCATGGTGTTCGTCCACGGCACCCCCACATGGCGCAATCCCACGGGGAAGAAAACGCAGCGCGGCGGGCCGGCTGTGGGGGCCGGTGTTCGGGGATCAGCCTAGCCGCGCTTGAGCGTATTGTAAGCGAAAAGGGCCGGTCCCTCTCGGAACCGGCCCGGTGCTACATGGCTTCCCGGCGGTGGCGCTCTATGAGCGGTCCGGGATCTTCGGCGGGCTCGTTCCCTCCCCAACGCACCCAGAGGCGCGCCAGATCGGAAGCGAGGGCCTTGCAGTGGCGGGCCGTCCGGAACGTCGCCACGAGCCGCAGGGAGGGAAGGTGCGCGAGGGTGTAGAGGTGACACCCATGGTATCCCGGCCCGGCGTCGGTCCCTCGGAAGATGCCGAAGGGGCGGGCGATCCAACCCGGCAGCTCCGGCTCCGCACCGTCCTCCAGGCGCACGCGGAACCGCCCCTTGCCCCATGCCAGGGGGAGCGGCTTCCCGGCCCGCGTGCGCGCCTCCAGGTGGGCGTCTACGGCTTCCGCAAGCCACGTCCCCACGGACACATGGCCGTGCGCCTCTGCGGCCTGCTTCCAGCGCACGGACTGCGCCATGGTGGCGCGGACGGTGAAGCTGGCCGTCTTGAGCTTCACCGCTCGCCCTCCCGCTCTTCCCGCCGCTTCACCTCTTCCGCGTAGCCGACAGGATTCAGGGAGTCGTCGTGCGCCTGGATGGCGTCGTGATAGGCGCGTTGCAGGGAGAGGTAAAGATCCCCGGCCCATGCCAGGAACGCGCCCGCGCTCGCCTTGCCGTGGCGGCTGGCCGCGACCTCCCAGGCGCTCTTCTGGGCGGGCGTAGCCTTGACCGAGACGTTCCGCGTGGCATCCGGAGGGTAGGAGAGTTTCGATTCCCATCCCATCAGCGCACCCCCGCCAGCTCGCGTTCGATGCCGTCCGCCGCGTGGCCGATCTGGCGGGCGAGCTTCGCGGCGATGTTGGACAGGTAGGCGTCCTCCGGGTCCAGACTGGAGAGATCCTTTTCCCTCCCCACGGACGCCAGGAAGCCTTGCAGGTGGCGCAGGTCCGCCAGGGCGGCGCGCATCTCCGTCCGTGTCGAGGACTCTGGCCAGCCGGGCCACGGGTCGTAGCTCTCAAGGATCATCGTGTGCAGCATCTCGCCCACCGTCCGCAGGGCGTGGGCGTAGCCGGGGGTGTGAAGTACATCAGAAACGTCTCGCGGAAGGCGGGGATAGTCCTCCCAGGCGGCGGGATCGATCGCGGGAGGAACGGCGGGCGGCGGGGTAGAATCGGGCAGCTCGGGCATGGACTGGCTCCTTGCTCGGGTCAGGTCCGGCGGCGTGCTCGTAACACCCGCCGGGCCGTCTGTAGGGAATCGGGGGAAACGCTCCCCCCGTCCAGGGGAAGCTACCTCAGATCCTTACGCCCCGTATGCGCCCCCTACCACCTACACACTATTAGGACACGACCCCCCGCCGGGGGAGTTAAGCCCCCGCTCAGGTATACCCCTCCCCCCGGCGGGTACAGGGGTCTCCCCGCCGGGGGAATGAAGCTCCCGCTTAGGTATACCCCTCCCCCCGCCGGGGGAGTTAAGCCCCCGCTCAGGGATACCCCTCCCCCCAGCGGGTACAGGGGTCTCCCCGCCGGGGGAATGAAGCCCCCGCTCAGGTATACCCTCCCCGCAGCGGGTACAGGTCTCCCCGTCGGGGGAGTTAAGCCCCCGCTTAGACGGATCGGACTCCGGCGGCGAAGCGTAGGGGCGGCGGCTGGCACCCTTTCGGCTGGGGACTGGCTGGCCAGTCCCTGGTGCCGGCACCTTATGTTGACGCTCAATTGCATTTGTGAGATAACAAATGCGCAATGGCTCTGATGTCAGAGGCTCAATCCTGAGCATCGCTGTAGAGCTTCCGGCGCCACGCACGGCACCGGAACTGAAGGAGGTGTCGACATGTTCGCAGTCTTGAGCTTCGTCGTACTCGCCGGCGCCCTGGCCACACCGCCTCCCGTTGCGGCGCCACCCCTCACCCTCTCCGCTCCGGTGCTGAGCTCTACCGCCACGGCGCCGGTGAAGCAGCCCTTTTCCCTGAGTGGTCTCCCGACCAAATCGACGTGCACCGCCAATTGTGGGGATCTCAATGCTCCTGTCTCGTGCAGCGGCAACACCTGCAGCGCCGTGAATCAGAGCCAGACCTGTCCGGCGGGGCCGGGCTCCGTCACGTGCGACGGCGTGACCACCTATTGCACGCCCTGCTGCACCAGCGGAACGATCAGGAACGTGACCGCCGGTCCCATCTGCAGTTGTGACGGCGGGCAGACAACCCCGAAGGACCGTTACGAATGCATCAACGGCCTGTGGGAATACCAGTTCTCCTTCTGCGGCGGGCCCTTCTGCCCTGGGCCTGTGTAAGCTCTGGTTCGCCGACTCTTCCAGGCGCCGAGGCGACGTTCGGGATTCATGCCCCCGGCGCCCGAGCTTTCTCCATCAGGTCGCCGTCTGTCGGACATCTTGAACTCCCGGACGCCGCTGTCCCCCGAAGCGAGGCAGCCGCAGCGCGCGATCATTTCATCATCGTGGGACTTGGAGCTCCGCCTGATTCGCGAGTCATCTCGATCATCGTCCGCCGGAAACCCGCGCGAGCGAACAGGCGCTGGGCGGACTCGTTCCGCTCCGCCGTCGAGAGCACGACCCGGGGGGCGCCTTTCGCTTTGAGCGCCTCCAGCGTGGCGTCGAGCAAAGCCCGGCCGACTCCCTGCCCGCGATGGGCGGGATCGACCACGATGTCGTACAGCACGCCCGCCGGGCCGCGCAGCGCCATGTAATCGTTCCCCTCGACTCCCGCGTATGTATAGCCGACCACCTCGCCGTCGCGCTCGGCGGCGAGGATGATGATGTTTGGCCCATCGAGCTGCCTCCCGAGAAACGAGCTGTAGGCGTGCTCGGTCCCCGGCGTCGCGGCGAGGAAGCGGTTCGGGTCGAAGTCGTGGTGCGTACGGACGAGGAGCGCTCCGAGCCGGCCGATGGCCTCGAGGTCCGCGGGCGCCGCGGGACGGATGAGAACGGCCGGCGAGCTCATTTCGCCTGATTGTTGTACTGCTCGTCGCTGACTTTTTCCAGCCAGTCAACGGCTTTGCCATCCAGCGCTTCCTGGATGGCGATGTGCGTCATGGCGGTCGTCGGCGACGCGCCGTGCCAGTGCTTTTCGCCCGGCGCGAACCAGACGACATCGCCGGGCCGGATCTCCTCGATCGGCCCGCCCTCGCGCTGCGCGAGGCCGCAGCCAGCGGTGACGATCAGCGTCTGGCCCGAGGGGATGCGTGTGCCATGCGGTGCGCGCGCCGGGCTCGAACGTGACGGCGTTGCCGGCCGCCCGCGCCGGAGCGTTGGCCGCGAACAGCGGGTCGATACGGACGGTGCCGGTGAACCAGTCGGCCGGGCCCTTGCCCGAGGGCTGCGAGCCGCTTCGTTTGATTTCCATTGCAAATTCCTTTCTGACCTGTCGGTCAGCGGTCGACCATTCGCTGCGAGGTCTCGGAGTACCGGGCGCCTTGCACCGTGATCTCGGACGCGGCGCTTTCGATGTCGCGGAGATCGTCCGCGGTGAGCTCGACGGCGGCCGCCGCCGACGTTCTCCTGCAGGCGGTGCAGCTTCGTGGTGCCCGGGATCGGCACGATCCAGGGCTTCTGGGCGAGCAGCCAGGCGAGCGCGATCTGGGCGGGCGTCGCGTCCTTGCGCTGGGCGATGCTCGCCGAGCAGATCGACCAGCGCCTGGTTCGCCTTCCGGGCCTCGGGAGAGAAGCGGGGGACGCGTGTTGCGGAAATCGGTGCTGTCGAACGAGGTGCTCTCGTCGATCTTGCCGGTGAGGAAGCCCTTGCCCAGCGGACTGAAGGGAACGAAGCCGATTCCGAGCTCTTCGAGCGCCGGGAGGATCTCCGCCTCCGGTTCCCGCCACCAGAGCGAGTACTCGCTCTGCAGGGCCGTGACGGGCTGGACGGCGTGCGCGCGGCGGATCGTCTGCACGCCTGCCTCGGAGAGGCCGAAGTGCTTGACCTTGCCCTCCTGGATCAGCTCCTTCACCGCGCCCGCCACGTCTTCGATGGGCACGTCGGGGTCGACGCGGTGCTGATAGAACAGGTCGATGGCGTCGATGCCGAGCCGCTTGAGCGACGCTTCCGCGACCTCCCTGATGTGCTCGGGCCGGCTGTTCAGGCCGGCCTGCTTGCCGTCGGCGTCGAGGTGAAACCCGAACTTGGTGGCGATCACCACCTGTTCGCGGATGGGGGCGAGCGCCTTGCCCACCAGCTCCTCGTTGGCGAACGGACCGTAGACCTCGGCGGTGTCGAAGAAGGTGACGCCGAGATCGACGGCGGACGCGGATCAGGGAGATCATCTCCTGCTCGTCCTTGGGCGGGCCGTAGCCGAAGCTCATGCCCATGCAGCCGAGACCGATGGCCGAGACTTCGAGGCCGCTGTTGCCAAGTTTGCGCTTCTGCATTTTTTCTCCTTCCGCTTTAAAGCAGGCGAGAGCCTACCCCTCGTCCTCCGCCGTGCGCAGGAACTGCGCCCAGTCGAGATCCGCCCAGTCGAGCTCCTCCTCGACGCGCTGGAACGCGGCGTCGCCAATCGTGCCATCGGCCCGGAGCGCCATCAGCCGCCGCCGCGCCGCCTCGGTCGCGGCGCGCACGACCGCCGCGTCCGCCTCCTGGCCGCCGGTATCCGCCGCGGCACCTGCGGGCGCGCCGAGCTCCTCTTCCGCGCGGCGCAACTGCAGGTCGTAGCGGTGCCGTACGAGCTCCGCGGTCTCGGCTCCCGGGCACTCCGCGGCGGCCTCCATCGCCGCCCGCAGCGTCTCGACCCGCGCGGAGCGCACCTCGCGGTCCACCGTCCCGTCATCCTCGAGCCGCAGGCGCAGCAGGAGCGGCCGCAGCGTGAGCCCCTGGAACACGAGGGTGCCGAGCACCACCCCGAACGCGGTGACGAGGATCAGGTCCCGATAGGGGAAACCGGTGGGGAGCGCGAGCGCGGCGGCGAGCGTCACGGTGCCGCGCATGCCGCACCATCCCACCACCGCCGCGCCGCGCGGATCGAGCGCCACCGCGTCGCGCGGTCCGGGCCTCCCGCTCGCGCTCGGACGGCAGCGCCACCGGCTGAACGCCGCGGCGCCGGTCACCCACGCGATGCGCGCGAGGATGACCGCGACGCACACCACCGTCGCCACGACCACGTAGCGGCGTCCCGATCGCCCCGCGCGCGGCGATGGACTTGAGCTGGAACCCCACGAGGATGAACGCGAGCACGTTCAGCACGAACACCGCGACCTCCCACACCGCCCACGGCGGGAATGCGGATGCGCGCCGGCATGATCTCGGGCGCGCGTCGCGACGCCGTCATCGCGAAGACCACCAGCGTGATGATGCCCGAGAGGTGCAACTGCTCGGCGAGCAGCCAGACGCCGAACGTGGTGCAGAACTGGAACACCACCGCGGTCGAGACGTCGGTGATGCGCGCGTTCACGAAAAGGGTCAGGGGCGAGAGCGCCAGCGCGAGGACGACGCTGCCCAACGTGACCACGAGCAGCGTCGGCACCACGCTCCACCCGGACAGCACGCCGGTGACCGTGGCGCCGACCGCCAAGCGGTAGACGAGCAGCGCGCTCGCGTCGTTGAACAGGCTCTCGCCCTCCAGGATGACGAGCAGCCGGTGTGGCGGGCGGAGCTGCTTGAGCACGGCGGTGGCCGCCGCCGCGTCCGGGGGCGCGACGATGGCGCCGAGCGCGATCGCCGCCGCCCAGGGCATGTCCGGGACGAGCAGCCGCGTAACGACGGCGACGATGGCGATCGTGAGGACGACGGCGCCGAGGGCGAGGCTGGCCACCGTGCGCCAGTTCGCGCGCAGGTCGCGCGGCGAGGAATCGAAGGCGGCGTCGAGCCAGGACGGGCGCGACGAACAGCGCCAGCGCGAGCTCGGGATCGAGAACGAGGGTCGGCATGCCGGGGATCAGCGCCAGCGCGGCGCCGGCGAGCGCCACCAGCGCCGGGTAGGGCGCGCCCATCCGCCGCGCCAGGGCGGCAAGGGCCGCGCCGGTCAGCAGCATCGCGATGACGACCTCGAACACCCTCATCGCCGCTTCAGCTCTCTCTGTAGCCCCGTTGCAATCAGGCGCGAGAAATCATCAGGAGTATCCACGTCCACCTCACCGCCCTGGAAGGGTAAAAAGTGCGCCTCCGAAGCATATCTCTCGATCACCTGCTTTGCGCCGGCCCCGCCTTCGAGCCGTGCCAGCTCGGCGAAGAGCGGCCGGCTGAACAGCGCCGGCACGCCGAAGCTGCCGCCATAGGTCGAGGCGATGACGGGCTTGCCGGTGACGCGGTGCGCCGCGGCAAGGCCAGAAATGATGCCGGCTGTGACGTGAGGTTGGTCGCACAGCATGAAGACGACCGCGGCCGCCTCCGGATCCGCGCCGAGAAGACCTTCGAGCCCCGCGCCGATCGACGATGCCATCCCGGTCTCCCAACGAGGATTCAATGCTTCCCGCACGTCGAGCCCCTCCAACTCGCGCCTGGACAGCTCCGCGCAGGCGCCGGTGACCACGACGACGGGAGAGCACCCCGCGTCCAGCGCGGCCATTGCGGCGTGCCTGAGCAGGCTGATGCCGCGGAATGGGAGGATCTGCTTCGGGCTGCCCATGCGGGAGGATGACCCCGCCGCCAGGATCACCGCGCCCGTCATGCCGCCGCTCCAGCCAGGACCCGCTCCTCGGCCACGGTGACGCATTCGCCGTCCGCCGGACTGCCGTGAATGGAGCCCCGGCGCTCGCGCAACATCCCGCCGCGCCGGCCGTTGAGCACCGCGCGCATCTCCGCGACGATGGACAGCGCGATCTCGGCGGGACCGTTGGCGCCGATGTCCAGGCCGGCCGGTGAATGCAGGCGTGCCATCCCTTCGGCCGCCGCCAGTTCCCTCAGCATCCGTTCGGTCCGTTTACGCGGGCCCATGACTCCGATGTAGCGGGCGGGTGAGGCCAGCAGAAACCTGAGCAATGCCAGGTCATGAGCGTAATTGTGCGACATCAGGAGCGTCATCGTCCGCGGCGTAATGCCGACCTGCGCACCGACGTCTTCGGGGCGCGCGAGGGTGACCCGGTCGGCGATGGCAAACCGGGAAAGGCTGACCGGGCGGGCCTGCGGATCGACGACCTCTGTGCGTCCAACCCAATTCACGCGCCAGCTCGACGACCGGCAGCGCGTCCTGCCCGGCCCCGAAGATGACGAGGGGTACGGGTGGCAGGAGCGTTTCGATGAAGACCTTCGCGGCGCCGTCCACGTCATACACGGTCGCCACAGATATGGGCGCGGCGTCAGGCCGCGCCTCGCAGGAACGTCTCAGCGCCTCGATGCAGGGGGAGCCGGAGGCGAGCGGCTCGATCAGCACGCGCACGATGCCGTTGCAGCCGAGCCCCAGCCCCCAGATCTCCTCGTCGCTCGTCGTGGCGGTGTTGTACTCGACGAGCTTCGCCGCGCCCGTTTGCAGAACGCGCTTCGCGTGCTCGATGACATCGCTTTCGAGGCAGCCGGCGCTGATCGTGCCGGTATGAAGACCAGATTCGCACACCAGCATCCGCGCCCCCGGGCGGCGGTACGACGACCCTTCGACGCTCACGACCGTCGCCAGCGCGCACCGTTCGCCCCGGATGTTCGCCGCGTCGAACGCTTCGACCAACGCTCGCACTTCGTTCATCTTTGACTCCAGCTCTCTTACAGCAATTTGTCCGGCGTGATCGGCAGCTCCCGGATGCGTCTGCCCGTGGCGTGGAAAACGGCGTTGGCGATCGCGGCCGGGATGCCGACCATCCCCAGCTCGCCCATGCCCTTGACGCCGAGCGGATTGACGATCGTGTCGTCCTCCTCGACGAACATCGTCTCGATCGCTGTGGATGTCCGCGTTGACGGGCACGTGGTAGTGCTGGAGGTTCGGGTTCATGATCCGGCCGTAGCGGTGGTCGATCTCGGTGGCCTCCTGCAGCGCCATGCCGATGCCCCAGACCACGCCGCCGATCTCCTGGCTGTGCGACGCCTTGGGGTTGATGATCTTGCCGCACGCCGTGACCTCGATCGCGCGCGTGACGCGGACGGTGCCCAGGTCCGGGTCGACCTTCACCTCGACGAACTGCGCGCCGTGCGCCAGCAGCGCGTACTTCTCGCGCTCCTTCGAGGGCTTCGACTCGAAGGTCTCGGTGATCTCGGTGAGGCCGTTGCGCCTCATCACTTCGGCGACGCTGACGAAACGTGACGGATCGCTCTTGAGCCGCAGCCGGCCGTCGAGCATCTCCACGTCGGAATCGGCGGCCGCCTTCAGCGGCGAGTCCGCTGCCTGGTTCGCCAGCGCCAGCAGCCTCGCGCCGACGGCCAGGGCCGCGCCGTAGACGGCCGAGCCGACGCTCGACGTCGTCTGCGAGCCCCCCTGCGAGGGCGCCCGCGGGAAGTTCGTGTCGCCGAGCTCGAACTTCACCTGCTCCGGCGTCAGCCCCAGGTACTCGGCGGCGATCATGGTCATCACCGTGTAGGTGCCGGGGCCGATGTCGCTGGTCGCGCTGACGACGTGCGCCGTGCCGTCGGCGCGCAACGTGATTCTGGCGTTGGCGGGCCTCTGGAACGCGCCCCAGACGCCGGTCGCCATTCCCCAGCCGACCAGCAGCCGCCCGTCCCGCATCGAGCGGGGCTCGGGCTTGCGGTCCTTCCATCCGAACTTCTCCGCGCCGAGCCGGTAGCACTCCCGCAGCGCCTTGCTCGACAACGGCTTGCCGCTCTCGGGGTCCACCTCGGCGTAGTTGATGAGGCGCAGCTCCAGCGGATCGATCTTCAGCGCGTACGCCAGCTCGTCCATCGCGCATTCGAGCGCGAACATGCCGCTGACGGCTCCCGGCGCGCGCATCCAGGTCGGCGTGTTGAGGTCCGTGCCGGTGATCTTCAGCGGCGCGTAGAGGTTCGGGCAGGCGTAGACCTGGCGCGTGAAATTCGTGGTGCCGTCGTTGAAATCCTCGAACGATGGAGGTGTTGTGCACGGCCTCGTGGATCATCGCGGAGAGCTTCCCCGACCGGTCCGCGCCGAGCGCGACCTTCTGGATCGTGTACGGGCGGTAGCCGTGGCCGGTGAACATCTGCGTGCGCGTGTAGACGACCTTGACCGGGCGCCTGAGCTCGCGGGCCGCCATCGCCGTCAGGGCGGGGTAGTAGTTCGGCCGCAGCGACGATCCGAAGGCCCCGCCGACGAAAGGCGAGACGACGTTGATGTTCTCCTCGGGGACGCCGAGCCTCGAAGCCAGGTGCTCGCGGACGTTGTAGACCTCCTGCGTCTTGTCGAAGATCGTGAGCTTGTCCCCCTGCCAGACGGCGATCGCCCCGTGCGGCTCCATCGGATTGTGGTGCTCGATGGGAATGCGGTACTCGGCCTCGATCTTCACCGGCGCGCTCTTCATCGCCTCCTCGGGGTTGCCGCGGCGCTTCGGCGGCGGCCCCTGCCGTGGCGCGCGCGCGCGTTCGCGCACGGCCTCCGTGTCGGTCATGTGCTTCTCCGCGTTGTAGGTGACTTTCACCAGGCGCGAGGCGTGGCGCGCCTGCTCGTAGGTCTCGGCGACGACGAGCGCTACCGGCTGCCGATTGAAAAAGATTCTGTCGGACTGGAGCGCCCGGAACGACTTGTCCTTCTCTTCCCGGGTGCCCCGCGGCGGCGCTTCCTCCGAAGAGCCCGGTCCGAGCTTCGGCGTGTTCAGGTGCGTGAAGACGCGGACCACGCCGGGAGAGGTTTCGGCCTCCCGCGTGTCGATCGCCTTGATCGTGCCCTTCGTCACGGTGCTCAGCACGATGAAGCCGTACGCGAGGTTCGGCACCTGGAACTCGGCCGCGTACTTGGCCTTGCCCGTCACCTTCGCCACGCCGTCGACGCGGCTCATCTCTTTTCCTATGTATCTCGGCATCGATGACCTCCTCGTCACGCGAGTTTGCTCGCACGCATCAGCGCGCGAACGATGGCCCGCTTCCCGAGCTCGACTTTGTAGGCGTTGTGCGCCAGGGGCTTCGCATCCGCGAGCGCCGCCTCGGCGGCCCGCCGGAAGCTCTCCTCGGACGCGGGTTTTCCGGAGAGCGCGGCTTCCGCCTCCCGGCTCCGCCAGGGCTTGTGGGCCACGCTCCCGAGCACGACGCGCGCCTGCCGGATCGTGCCGCCGTCGAGCTCCAGCGCGGCGGCGACCGCGACCAGCGCGAAGGCGTAGGAGGCGCGGTCGCGGACCTTCAGGTAATAGGAGTTCTTCGCGAAGTTGGACTTCGGCAGCTCGATGGCCACGATCAGCTCGCCATGCTGGAGGTTGTTGTCTTTCTCCGGCGTGTCGCCCGGCAGGCGGTGGAACTCGTTGATCGGGATCGTGCGCTCGACGCCGCCCGCGCCCCTGACCCTCACGACGGCGTCGAGCGCGTAGAGCGCGTTCGCCATGTCGCCCGGATAGGTGGCGACGCACTTGTCGCTCCAGCCGAAGATGGCGTGAATCCGGTTGAGCCCTTCGCGGGCGCCGCAGCCGCTCCCGGGCTCCCGTTTGTTGCACGGCATCGCCGTGTCGTAGAAGTACTGGCAGCGCGTGCGCTGCAGGAGGTTCCCGCCGTTGGTCGCCATGTTGCGGATCTGCCCGGAGGCGCCCGCGACGATGGCCTGCGTCAGCAGCGGGTAGTTGTTGCGGATGAGCGGGTGGTTGGCGGTT
Organism: uncultured Acidobacteriota bacterium; assembly: GCA_963761645.1. GTDB lineage: Bacteria > Acidobacteriota > Thermoanaerobaculia > Multivoradales > UBA5704 > DATARR01. Next base: position 129,862 of record CAVXIG010000016.1, on the reverse strand, counting down.
TCCGTGTTCGTCGCCAGGGCGCCGATCGAGACGCCGCCGCGCTCCGGCTTGATCTCCCTCAGCTTCAGGCGCGTGAGGTCCACCAGCTCGTCGGGCGCTCGACGTCCTCTTTCATCAGATCGAGGAGGTTCGTGCCGCCCGCCAGGAATTTCGCCAGCGGGTTCGCCGCGACGGCGCCGGCGGCGGCGTTCGGGTCGCTCGCGCGCACGTACTTAAACGGTCTCATCGGCGTCCTCCTTTCTCACCCGGGCCAACTGCTCTTCGTCGGCGAAGCGCCAGGTCTGCGCCGTCTGCCGGCCGGAATGGACCTCCTGGATCGCCGCGACGATCCCCGGGTAGGCGCCGCAGCGGCAGATGTTGCCGCTCATCCGCTCGCGGATCTCGTCGTCGGTGAGCCGGGTCGGTCGTCGCGGTCACGTCTTCCGTGACGTGGCTCACGTCGCCGCGCCGCGCCTCTTCGAGCAGTGCCGACGGCGGAGCAGATCTGCCCCGGCGTGCAGTAGCCGCACTGGAAGCCGTCGTGCTTGATGAAAGCCGCCTGCATCGGGTGGAGCTGGTCGCCCTTCGCCAGCCCCTCGATCGTCGTGACCTCCTTGCCCTCGGCGCTGGCGGCGAGCGTCAGGCATGACAGCACGCGCCGCCCGTCGACGAGCACGGTGCAGGCCCCGCACTGGCCCTGGTCGCACCCCTTCTTCGTGCCGGTGAGCGCGAGCCTTTCGCGCAGCGCGTCGAGCAGCACGACGCGTGAATCGATCTCCAGGGTTTTCGTCGCGCCGTTGACCTTGAGCGCGACCTTCAGGAGATTCTCCGCCGCGGGCGCCGCGGCAGCCACCGCGCCGGGCGCAGGGCTCAGCGCGGCCAAGGCTTGTTCCTGCGCCAGCAGGTCGAGGGCGAGGAATCCGAGGCCGCCCGCGATCGTCTGTCCCAGGAACGTGCGTCGCGTCACCCCGGCGCCGGCCAGCGCCGGCATCTCCTCGAGCAGCGCCTCCTCATCTTCCGTCAGCTCAGGTTCCGAAATCTCGTCGAAGTCGTCGTTCATTGAAGGTCCTCCTTGGTACCGATCGTTCCCCGGACGGGGCACGCGTACCTCTCTATCTCCTTAGCTTGTGATCACTGTTCGTGTACGCGCTCGATCGTCGCGCGTATCGGACCGGGTTGGCGCAGGGCTTCAACGCCCGCGTCGATCGTTCCCACCCGGATCAGGCCATCCGAGTACCGGAAATCCTTATGAAAAATGGCCAGATTTCCCCATGGCGCGTAGTAGGTGATGTCGCCAATCGCCGGGTCAACGCCCGCGGGTGCGCCTTCCGTGGACAGGTGCCGCGGCAGGTCGCTGATCTTTTCGGTGGCCGCGTAATCCTCCAGTGTGAGGTCGAAGAGGAAGCAGCGATACGAAGTCCCTGGATGTTGCGTTATCGCCGAGAGTCGCGGTGATCGGCGTGCCTTCGATGATGATGCGTATTTTCATTGTGCTCACCTGTTGGTCGCGCGTCCCGCGCGCCGAACACTCATTCAGCCTCTTCCCCTACACAGCCATTGCGGCGGGCTCGCGGTCGAGATCGAGCGAGGTCGAGAGGTCCCGGTGCGCCGTCGATCTGCGCCTTCAGGTCGGCGACCTTCTGCTCGGCGGTGGCGATGGCATCGGCGCCGGCGATGAAGCGGCGCGGCGGCGGCTCCTGGCTCGCGATGGTGAGGAGCGCCCGCGCGAGCTTGGCCGGATCGCCGGACTGCTGGCCGTTCTGCGCTTTCCAGAACTCGAGCTGCTGCGCTCTGCGCTCGTCGTAGTCCGCGATGGACGGCTCGGCGTAGTTCGTCGATTGCTCGGTGAGGAGCTCGGTGCGGAAGAACCCCGGATTGACGATGGTGGTGGTGATGCCGAACGGCGCGACCTCGGCCTGCAGCGACTCCATCCAGCCCTCGAGGCCGAACTTCGAGGCGGCGTAGGCGGTGCACGAACTCGAAGCCGGCGCGAGGCCCGCGCGACGACGAGATCGAGATGATGTGCCCCGAGCGCTGCTTGCGCATCACCGGCAGGACGGCGCGGGTGACGTTCATCGGGCCGATGAGGCTCGTCGCCAACTGCCGCTCCATCTGCTCCGGCGTCAGCTCCTCGAAGTAGCCGGCATAGAAGCTGGCCGCGTTGTTGACCAGCACGTCGATGCGGCCGAACCGGTCGACAGCGGCCCGCACCGCCGCCTCGGCATCGCCGCGGCTGGTGACGTCCAGCTTGACGGCCAGCAGATCGTTCGACGGACGCAGGGCCTTGGCGACGGCATCAGGGTTCCGGCCGGTCGCCACGACCGCGTGGCCGGCGGCCAGGGCGGCCTTGGCGAAATCGACGCCCATGCCACGGCCAGCTCCAGTGATAAACCAGATCTTCCTGCTGCTCACTACATCTCCTTTCAAGGGCGGCTGGACCGACGATAAAGGGTGACGGGGAGCTTCCGCGGCCAGGGAAGCGAGCATGCAAATAGGAATCCAGGATGCCGCGACGCGGTGAGGTGCGCCCCCGTCCTTGCAAGCCCATGGTAGGGCTCCAAAGCGCGGGGCGGTATGACGATTCTGGAAGATCCTTGGACGATCCTGCAAATCTCTTCAGAAGGAATCCAGCGTCTGCCGGACGGGGTTAGGATGAGGATATGAGCTCGACAGACCACCAGGGATCAGAGATTGGAACGCACCGGGAGTACGCCTACCGGGAGGAGCTGGCGGAGCGCATCGCTCGGGCCATCCCGGAAGACGGCGCGGTCGAGCCGCTGACGGGACTCCTCCTCAACCGCTTCTCGACCCCGACAGAGCAGCTCCACGGAGTCTCCAGGCCTTCCCTGTGCGTGATCGCGCAGGGGAGCAAGGAGGTGCTGCTGGGGGACAGCCGTTACCGCTATGACCCAGGCCATTACCTGCTCGCCACCGTGGAGCTGCCCGTCGTGGGCCAGGTTCTCGAGGCGTCGGCGGAGCGGCCGTATCTGAGCCTCCGCCTGGACCTCGACCCGGCTCTCGTCGGCTCGGTAATGGTGGAGGCGGGCCATCTTTCATCCCGGGACCGGGGCGACATGCGGGCGCTCGACGTGAGCCCGCTGGACGCGGACCTGCTGGATGCCGTGGTACGCCTGTTGCGGCTCCTGGACTCGCCCGCCGAAGCGCGGGTTCTGCGGCCGCTGATCACGCGGGAGATCGTCTACCGGCTACTGATGGGGGAGCAGGGAAACCGGCTCCGCCACGTGGCGCTCCTGGGCGGCCAGACCGACCGCATCGCGGACGCCGTCGAGCGGCTCCGCAGGGATTTCGACCAGCCGCTGCGGATCGACAGCCTGGCACAGGAGCTCGGGATGAGCGTCTCGGGCTTTCACCACCATTTCAAGGCGGTCACGGCGATGAGCCCCTTGCAGTTCCAGAAGCACCTCCGGCTCCAGGAGGCCCGGCGCATCATGCTCGGCGAAAACCTGGACGCCGCCAGCGCCGGCTACCGGGTGGGCTACGACGACGCCTCGCAGTTCAGCCGGGAGTACAAGCGGCTGTTCGGACAGCCCCCCGTACGGGACGTGGAGCGGCTGCGCCAGGCGGCGGGGAGATAGGCTGGGGACAGGTGCCCGAAGCCCTGAGGCCCTGGCCTGTCAGCCTTCGAGCGGCCTGCAGCCGCAGCACCCCCCCGTCGTTCCAGGCTTCAGGCAGACCGCCGCGCCGCCGCCGATGGATTGGCACCAAGCCACGCACTCCGAGTTGCTGCAGCAGGTTGGTGATGAAGAGCAGGTGGGCTTCACGCAAGCGGCGGCCGCCGCCGGCCGGTCGACGAGGGCCATGGCCACTAGGGCCAGAGTGAACAGGAACATACCCATCTTCTTCGTCATGACACTCCCTTCGGATCGCGAGGTGGACAGTCAGTCATTCGGAGTTATCTCACATGAACGGTGGGCACTCCCCGGTCTTCCCCCAGGGCGCCATGCAGATGAACTCGCAGCCGTGTCGGTGCCCGACAGGGTGGCCAGAAAAGCCGCGACGCTCGAGGGAGCCGGCGATGGAGCAACGGCGGAGGGCGCGGCCGCCGGCGGGGTCTGGGCCACGCACGGCGCACAGAGGACCAGGGCGAGGAGCGGAAGGAGGATGGTCTTCATGGCTCATCTCCTTGTCTTGTCGTCCGGCCGGCATGAGGCCAGCCGTCTACAAGTAAGGGTGCTCGAAATGGTGGCCGGCGATACCGATGCGCCGCGCGGCGTTACCGCTCCCACATCAGCTCCGCCGTGACCGGCAGGTGGTCCGAGGTTTCGATCGGCCAGGTGCGCGAGGCGCGGACCTGCCAGCCGTGGTCGGCGAATATGTAGTCGATCTGCTCGTTCCATTGCGGAAAGGTCGGCCCGATCGCCCGTGTGGCGAGCTGCGCGACGTTCTCGCGGCGGAAGGCCTCCATCTCCGGCGAATGGGGCCCCGTGTTGAAATCGCCGGCAAGGATGTACGGGTAGCGGCTGGCGCGGACCTCCCGCGCGAGGCAGCGCAACTGTTCCCCGCGGATCTTCGAGTTGAGACGCCCCCACGTCGTGAGGTGCGTGGCGTAGAGGCTGATCGTGGCCCCGTCGATGCGGATCGTCGCCTCGAGGAGCGCCCGCGGCTCTCCGAGGCAGGGCAGGGGGTGCACCCGCGCCTCCACGATCCGGCCGCGGGTGAGGATCGCGTTGCCGAATTCGCCTCCCCAGCGGACATAGCTAGGGGCGAAGTAGCCGTGGAGGCCGGTGCGTGACTCCAGCTCCGCGAGCTGATCGCGGAAGCGCGACTGCCACGTCTTGCGGTGCACTTCCTGCAAGGCCACGATGTCCGGGTGGAGGCGCCGGATCGCCTCGGCGATCTGCCGCACGTGATCGCCGTCGATCAGCTCGTCGTGCCCCGCGATGTTGTAGGTCATCACGACGAGAGGCCGGCGCTGCGGCGGAAAGCCGGTCCGCTCCGGAAAGCTGACGGCTTGCCGTCTTCGTCGCGGGTCAGCCGGCGAAGGCCCGGGTCGGCCGGCCGCGGACGGCACTCGCCGGAACGGACGGTGTAGACGGCGAAGACCCGGTAGAGAAAGACCGGCAGGAGGATGGCGAGCACGCCGAGGATCAGCTTTCGCCTGGTGGACGCCATCGGCCGCCATGGCCTGCACGCCGCGTTCCACCCCGGCCATCTCATCACGGAACGGCGACCGCGATATGATCCCCCCGCGTGCCGGCAGACGCCGGAAGGAGAGAACATGAAAAAGTACGGTTGCCTGATCGGCATCGTGGTGGCGGTCCTGGTCCTCGGGCTGTTTTTGATGGGCACCTACAACGGCCTGGTGGGGTCCCAGCAGGCGGTCGAGGCCCAGTGGGCGCAGGTGCAGAACGTCTATCAGCGCCGGGCCGACCTCATCCCCAACCTGGTCGCCTCGGTCAAGGGGGCGGCCAATTTCGAGCAGTCGACGCTCACCCAGGTCATCGAGGCCCGCAGCCGGGTGGGGCAGATGACCCCGCAGGCGACGTCGGAGATCCTCAACGATCCGGCGAAGTTCGCCCAGTACCAGCAGGCCCAGGACGGCCTCTCCTCGGCCCTCTCCCGCCTGATGGTGGTGGTGGAGCAGTACCCGCAGCTCCAGGCCGTGCAGGGCTTCCGCGACCTGATGGTGCAGCTCGAGGGGACGGAGAACCGCGTCGCCGTCGAGCGCCGCAGCTTCAACGAGGTGGCACAGAGTTACAACACCAAGGTCCGCCGCTTCCCGGCGGCCCTCTTCGCCTCGATGATGGGGTTCAAGCCCCGGCCGTACTTCCAGGCCACTCCCGGATCGGACGTCGCGCCCAAGGTCGACTTCGGAGCGCCCGCCACGACTCCGGGGCGCTGACCGGAGGCGGAGAACAAAGGGACGAGACGAAGGGACGGCGGGGACTTGAGGGACAACAGGACCGGCAGGATACCGCTCAGGCCCCTGTTGTTTGTTTCTGGCGTCCCTGCTGTCTCTTATGTCCCTGCGGTCTCTTTTTCCTTTCCTTACTTCCGGGGCTGCACCGGCAATCCCGCCGCCTGCCAGGCGTCCCAGCCGCCGGTGAGGGCCACGGCCCGGGGCCAGCCGGCCCGCCGGAGCTCGAGCGCCACCCGGGCGCTCGTCGCTTCGTTCTTTCAGGCACAGAAGGCGACGAGCCACGCCTCCTTGGGCAGCCGGAGCCGCTCCGCATCCTGGACCGCGCGCTCGGGGTCGACCCGCGCCGCCCCCGCCGCCGTGGTCGTGCTCTCTTCGAAGGAGCGCGGCTTGCGGACGTCGAGGATCACCACCGGCTCGCCCGCCGCCTGGAGCGCCTTCAGCTCCTCGACGCCGATCTGCACGGGAGCGTGGGCCGGCGCTTCCGGCGTCAGGACCGGCAGGCTGGTCTTCCGGGGCGCCGGTGGCGGGGCAGGCTCCGGCGGCGGTTCCGGCGATGGTTCCGAGGACATGCCGGCCTTCTTTCCCAGCAGCATCAGCGAGCCGCCATGGATCACCACCGAGAACAGCACCACGAGGCTGCAGATCGAGAACAGGCGCGCGGTGCCGGGGAGCCCCGCGAACACCGGCAGCAGCACGAGCAGGAGCGAGCTGAGGCCGCGCGGCCCGAACCAGGTGATCAGCGCCAGGCTCTTGCGGTCGAGCCGCATCGGAGCGAGAGCGAGCAGGAGGACGACGGGGCGAACCAGCAGGGCGATCAGGGCGAAGAGGAGGGTCCAGCCGTCGATCATCGTGAAGCCGGTCCAGATCAGCGAGCTGCCGAGCAGCACGAAGGTGAAGAGCAGGGCCATTTCGGCCGTGGTCTCGCCGTACTCCTGGAAGCAGTCGCAGAGCTCGACGTCGAAGATCGAGATCGTCATGCCGGCGGCGAACGCGGCGAGGAAGCCGCTGCCGTGGACCGATTCGGCGGCGGCGTAGGCCGCGAACGCGAGACCCAGCGAGTAGAGCGACTCGTAGTCGCGGCGGATGCCCAGCCGCCGCCGCACCAGATCGAGGGTCGCCACCCCCAGCAGCCCCACCGCCACCCCCGCCCCCGGGCCGAGCAGGAAGAGCTGGAGTCCCATCCGCGACCAGTCGGCGGGGTGGGCGAGCGATCTCTCGCCGAGGAACGCCATGGCGACCAGGACTATGGGCAGCAGGACGGCATCGTTGAGGCCGCTCTCCAGCCGCAGCGCCAGCCGGGCCGAGGAGGGGAGATCCGAGCGCCGCAGCAGGCCCCTGAGCAGCACCGGGTCGGTGGAGGCGAGCGCGGCGCCGAGGATGGCCGCGGCGGGCCAGGCGAGGTCGAGAATCCAATACCCCGCCAGGGTGACGAGGACCGCCGAGAGGATCGTGCCGGGGCCGACGACGAGCAGGGTGAGACGGAGATGGCGGCGGATCTGCGCCAGATCGAGCGACAGGGCGTCGGTGAACAGCACCAGCGTCAGGCTGAGGATGGAGACCGCGCGCAGCGCCGGGGAGTCGAGCCGCGGGTCGATCAGGCCGAGGCCATAGGGGCCGAGCACGGCGCCCAGCGCGAGGAGCACGCCGACCTGCGGCACGCCGCTGCGCTCGATCAGCCCCGAGAGCAGGGCGGAGATGATGATCACCGCCCCGATCAGCGCCAGCGTCGCCAGGAACGGATCGGCGCCGAGGGTCATCGCAAGGTCTCCGGAATCATCCGGGGAGCATAGCGCAGGGGGATGCCGCTGTTCGCCGGACTTGTTTTCCTCTTCGCCCGAGTTATTTTGAAGCCCGCCAGGGTTTCCGCGCTCTCCGCGACGTGGGCGAGCTCCGCGGCACGTGGGCGGGCTTCACGGCAACGTGGGCGGACTCTATTGAAGCGTCGCCGAACTCCATCGAAACGTCGCGGAGCTCTGTCGAAACGTCGCGGAGCTCCACCGGAACGCTGCGGAGCTCCACCGGAACGCTGCGGGGTTCTGTCGGAACGCTGCGGGCTTTGTGGGGGACGCCACCGGCTTCGCGGGGAGCGCCACGGGGTTCGCTGGGCGTCACGCCGTCGAGCGCGAGCGCCTGCTCTGCGAGGCGGCGCACCTGGAGGCGGTCCGCGAGAGCGACACCCTGAAGACCTCGCTGCTGCGCGCCGTCTCGCACGACCTGCGCACGCCGCTCACCGCCATGGGCCTGGAGGTCGAGAGCCTCGGCCGGGTGCGGGTGGAGGTGAGCGACCGCGGCCCGGGGATTCCGGCCGGAGTCCGGCGGATGCTCCAGACCCCCCGGGATCTGCGGCCGGGCGCCGCCCAAGGCTCCGGGGACAGCGCCTCCGGCGGGCTCGGCCTGCGGATCGCCCGCAGCTTCGCCGAGGCCGGCGGTCTGGAGATCGACCTCGCCCGCCGCGCGGTCGTCCAGGAGGGGCACGAGATCCGCCTGACTCCCACCGAGCTCGCCATCCTCGAACTGCTGGCGAGCCATGCCGGCCGGCCGGTGACCCTGCGCCAGATCATCGCCACGGTCTGGAAGGGGGCGCCCGCCACCACGGCCGACACGGTGCGGGTGCACGTGGGCTCGCTGCGGCGCAAGCTGGAGCCCGATCCCGCGACTCTCCGCTACATCGGCACCGAGCCGTGGGTGGGGTACCGGTTCCTTGCTGAAGAAGAACAAGGGACATAAGGGAGCGCAGGCACTCCAGGGACGAACGATCCTGGTTCCTGGAGTCCCTGCGGTCCCTTATGTCCCTTGTTCTTCACTCCAGCTTCGCCAGCAGCCGGCGCACCTCGCGGACCCTCGCGTGCGCGGGCCCGAGACGCGCGGCGAGGAGCGGCTCCGCCGCCGCGAGCTCCCGGCGGGCCCGGGCCTGGGCCCCTTCGGCGAGGGCGAGCCGGCCGCTTTCGAACAGGACCTGGCCATAAAGGACATCGGTGGAATTGAGGCCGGAGAAGATCGCCAGGGATTCGTTCAGAGAGCGGCGTGCCGCCTGCCGGTCCGCGGCCTTGCCGCGGGCGAGCCACGCCTGGGCCAGCAGGAGGTCCGAGCCGGCCACCTCCCGGTGATGGATGGTGCCGAAGAGCTTCTCTTCCAGCCGGCGCACGCGCTCGAGCGTCGCCAATCCCTCGGTGGTGGCGTCGGCGCTGATCAGCGTCTCTCCGAGCTCCTTGAGCGGCAGGCGTATCTCGTAGCTCTCCGGGCCGGTGAGCTGTTCGATCTGCGCCACGGCCGCGGCGAGCTCTCGCCGCGCGAGGGGCACCTGCCCCAGTTTCAGGTGGGCCCACCCGAGATTGGCCATCGCCCGCCAGCGCTGGACCTCGTTCTCTTTCAGCGTGCGCTTGAATGTGTCGAAGGCGCGGGTGAACAGTCCGGCGGCTTCCTGATAGCGCCCCTGGTCCATCGCCGAGAGCCCCAGGTAGCGCAGGCAGTGGGCGGCCTCATAGCGGTCCGGTCCGTAGATGCCCAGGGCTTCGCGCAACGCCGCGTCGGCGGCCGGAAGCTCCTGCCGGCCGATCAGCAGCAGCGCGTACGAGAAGAGGGTATCGGCCAGCTGCACATGGTGAGGGCCGAGCACGGCGCGCTGCGTGGCGATGGCCTTCTCCAAAAGCTTGCGGGCGGCGGCCGGATGCGACAGGCGGTCGAGCAGGCCGGCGAGGGACGTCTGCGCCGCCGCCACTTTCGGATGGTGGCTCCCGAGCGTGCGCTCGAGCCGCGCCAGCGCCCCCCGGTAGGCTTGCTCGGCCTCCCCGTACTGCTGGTTCACCTCCAGCGCGGAGCCGAGCTCCAGCAGCGTCGCAGCCGTTTCGACGTGGGCGTCCCCGCGGATCTGGCGGGACGTCGCGAGCGCCTGGCGAAGCAGACCGGGGGCGCGCCCCCGGTCATTTGACAGGAGCAGGGTCTTGGACAGGGAACGCCGGGCCTCGGCCGCCTCGAGACCGCTGGCGTCGCGGGCCGCCAGGGTCTCCGCGAGCGCTCGCTCCAGCGTCTGCCGGGCCTGATCGACATCGCCATGATCTTTCAGCGTGTTCCCCAGCAGGACGCGGCTCTCCGCGATCCGGATGTCCCCCCGCGGCAGGTTCGCCTCCCGCAAGGCGAGAGCCCGCCGGGCGTATGCCAGCGCCGGATCCATCAGGCCGAGGTTGGCCTCGATGCGAGCCAGGGCGTCGAGCACCTCGGCCTGCGTGGCGGGCTCCCCGGCGAGCTCGACGTCGATCCGTTTCGCGCCCCGTTCGAGCAGCTCGCGCGCGGAGACGGCTCCACCGTCGATATCCTCGGGATCCGACTGCCTGAACACCGAGAGCAGGAACGACTTCACGCGCTCGGCCCGCCGCGCCTCGGCGTCGGCGCGCCGGGCCGCGAGCCGGGCGGCGTCGGCCTGCCAGAGCGCCATTCCCAGGCCGGCGAGGAGCGCGACCAGGCCGAGCGCCGCGACGGTCACCGGCAGGCGGTTGCGGCCGACGAACTTGCGCAGCCGATAGCGGGGGTTGTCCGCCCGCGCGCGGATCGGCCGGCCGCCCAGGAACCGCGCGAGATCCTCGGCGAGCGCGGCCGCCGACCGGTAGCGCCGGGCGGGGTCGCGGTGCAGGGCGGTGAGCACGATCAGGTCGAGGTCCCCGGCGACGCGGCGGGCGAGGCGCGGGCCATCCCCGGCGGCGATCCGCCGCAGCACCGCGCTCGGCCGTTCGACCGTCTCCCGCGCCACCGCGCCGGCCATCGCGCCGAGCGACCGGCGCTCGCGCGCGTGCGGCAGCCCGCCGGTGATCAGCTCGAAGAGCAGCACGCCCAGGGCATAGACGTCGGTCGCCATGGTGATCGGCTCGCCGAGGATCTGCTCCGGCGCGGCGTAGGCGGGAGTGAGGAGGCGGGCGTCGAGCTGGGTGAGCGGGGAGGTCTCATCCTCCTCGTCGCCGGCCAGCAGCTTGGCGATGCCGAAGTCGAGCAGCTTGGCGCTGCCGTCCTCGGAAACCAGGATGTTGGCCGGCTTGAGATCGCGGTGCACCACCAGGCGGCGGTGGGCGCTGTCGACCGCCGCGCAGACGCCCTGGAAGAGCCGCAGCCGCTCCTCCAGGCCGAGCGCTTTGGAATTGCAATACCCGGTGATCGGCACGCCCTCCACCCGCTCCAGCACGAAGAACGGCCGGCCGTCGGCGGCGCTGCCGCCGTCGAGCAGGCGGGCGATGCCCGGATGGTCCAGCCGGGAGAGGATCTGGCGCTCGCGCACGAACCTGCGCACGATCGCCCGCGAGTCCATCCCCCGCTTGATCAGCTTGAGCGCCGCCCGCTGCAGGAAGGTCCCCTCGTCGCGCTCCGCGAGATAGACCTCGCCCATGCCGCCGCGCCCCAGCAGCCCGAGCAGGCGCCAGGTGCCGACGCGGGTGCCGGCCGGCAGGGAGGGCTCGGCCGCGCTCTCCCCGGCGGCGTCGAGCAGCTCCACGACAGGCCGGCCGAGGAAATCCGTGGTCTCGCCGTCCGCTTCCAGCAGCCGCGACAGGCGGGCGGCGAGCGCCGGGTCCTCATCCTTCAGCGCGGCGAGACGGCGGGCGCGGGCGGGCGGCGGCAGCTCGGCGAGCTCGTCGAAGAGCTCTTCCCAGCGCGAGCAGGGGGCGAGGGCTGGGCTCGCCATCAGTGATCGTGCCTCAGCTCGACGAGCAGGAAGGCGCGGGCCTTGCGCCAGTCGCGCTTGAGCGTGCGCTCGCCGACGTCGAGCAGGGCGGCGATCTCCTCCAGGGGGAGCCCGGCGAAGAAGCGCAGCTCCACGACCTGCGCCAGCCGCGGGCTCTCCTGCCGGAGCCGGGCGAGCGCGGCATCCAGGGCCAGCAGGTCCATCCCCGAGCCCTCGCCCGCGGCCGCGGGGTCGAACCCTTCCGGCCAGGAGACCCGCAGCGCGGCACCGCGCTTCTCGGCATCCCGCCGCCGCGCGAAGTCGACCACCACGTTGCGCATCACCCGCGCCGCGAGGTTGAAGAAGTGGGCGCGGCTCGTGGCGTCGAGGCGCGAGCCCCCGGAGAGCCGCAGGTAGGCCTCATGTACCAGGACGGTGGTGTCGAGCGTCTCGCCCGGCCGCCCCCCGCGGGCGAGCTGGGCGTGCGCCAGGCGCTTGAGGTCCGTGTAGAGGCGGTTGAACAGCTCCGCCTCGGCGCCCAGATCCCCCTGGTGCGCGGCGTTCAGCAGGATCGTCACATCCGGGATGGATATCGCGGTTTGACTCATTGCTCTGGAATGACACTCGAGGGTAATCCATTTCACATTCCAGGTTTTCGGCTACTGGGCCGAGGCGGCGGGCAATCCGCGGCTCGCGGCCCTGGGGGTGGAGAGGGGCAACATGGAGGGCAAGGAGGTGCGCTTTGGCATCGCCCGCTCGGCCCTGTTCGCCGCCGCCACCACCGCGACCTCGTCCGGCGCGATCGACTCGATGCAACGATGCCCCGGCGCTCGCCCAGGCCGACGTCGCGGTGGCGATGAACTCCGGCACCCAGGCGGCCAAGGAAGCGGCGAACCTGACCGATCTCGACTCCAACCCGACCAAGCTGATCGAAGCGGTCGAGATCGGCAAGCAGCTCCTGATCACCCGCGGCACGCTCACCACGTTTTCGATCGCCAACGACGTCGCCAAGTATTTCGCGATCATTCCCGCCGCTTTCGCCACCACCTATCCGGCGCTGAACCGGTTCAACCTGATGCATCTCGCGAGCCCGGACAGCGCCATCCTCTCGGCGGTGATCTTCAACGCGCTGATCATCATCGTGCTCATCCCGCTGGCGCTCAAAGGGGGTCAAGTTCCGCCGCCGGCCGGCCTCGCGGCTGCTGCGCGACAACCTGCTGATCTATGGCCTCGGCGGGATGATCGTCCCCTTCGCCGGCATCAAGCTGATCGATCTCGTCGTCCACGGACTGGGGCTGGCATGACCCTGCGACAACTTCGAACCGCGATCCTGATCCTCCTGGTCTTCACGGTCCTGACCGGCCTGATCTATCCGCTCGCCGTCACCGCGATCGCGCAGGCCGTCTTTCCCCGGCAGGCGAACGGCAGCCTGATCGTGAGGAACGGCGAGCCGGTCGGCTCCGAGCTGATCGGCCAGCCGTTCGCGGGGTCCGCGCTACTTCTGGGGGCGCCCGTCGGCCACGGCGCCGTTCCCCTGCAACGCCGCCGCCTCGGGAGGCTCGAACCTCGGGCCGACGAATCCGGCCCTGATCGCCCGCGTCAAGATCGTGGTCGGCAAGCCCACCCGCCAGCGCTGGCGGGATCTCCTCGCCGGCTCCGTGCGCGATCAGCTCGAACGCGAGAGCGGCGACATCGACGTCTACGTCATCGCCGGGGAAGCGGGGGAGGGGTGGCCGGCGCCGGCGGCCCGCGAGCGCCGGACGCGATCGGACTGGCGGGGCTACCTGGGAGCCGTCCTGGCGACGGCGCTCGCCGCCGGCATCTCGCTCCTGATCCGCCCCGGATTCAAGGAGGTGAACCTGGCGATGCTCTTCCTGCTGGCGGTGATCTGGACCGCCGCCCGCCATGGCCGCGGACCCGCGATCCTCGCCTCGGTGCTGGGTGTCGCGGCCTTCGACTTCTTCTTCGTCCGCCCCTACCTCACCCTCGCCGTCTCCGACACCGAATACCTGCTGACCTTCGGGGTGATGCTGATCACCGCGCTGGTGATCTCGACCCTCACCGCCCGCCAGGTTCTCGATGGCCACCTCGGGAGAGACCGAGCTCATCCTTAAGCTCCTTGAAAACGGTATGCCGTTCGCTTTTGACCTGGGTGTCGTCGGTCACTCCCCGGAGGCGATCTCGTCAACCTTTCATCAACAATCTGATATAGGCTGCGGAGCGGGTTTTTACAGCAACCGGCCTACGCGGCTCAGCAATGGCTTCATGACCTGTGCTCGGGCCGCACCTTCACCTATAGCCACCGGCGGATTCAGCTTGTCGTGATGCCGGCTCCTTGCCCACCGGGCCAGACGTGCACGAGTTGGACGCCGACCCTGGACAATCACACCTGCACGGCGAACGCGCCCGGAACCACATGCCCGTTCCTCTGCACGGCGAACGCGAATCTAGCGATTCAATCGATTCAGGGGCCTAATTGGTGTAACTGACGGCGGTCACATCTCGGTGGTCAGACCGGCGGCCCGTTTGACGCGGAACCAGAGGTTCCTCGCCTTCCAGAACCGGCTGGCCTCCATCGCGCGGGTCCGCCGCGAGAGGGCTTCGATCTGTTCCTGCCTGCTAGCCAATTGGTCGGCATGCTCAGTCTCGCGTTTCTCGAGCTCCTGCCGATGCTCGGCGTCTCGCCGTGTCAATTCGCGCTGAAGGATGGCGGTGTCGAGTTGGGCCGACCGGAGACACGCCGTCGCGACGGAGCCGGAATAGAGGCGCCTCTTCTCGCCCGCCGGATAAACCGCGTATACGGCAAGCTCGGCCGATCCGATCCCATCGACCGCCCGCGGCAGCTCCACGGTAGCGTGCCAGCCGACGATGTTCGTCGGATCGTCGGGAAACGTCCGCTCCACGTCGGGACGCGGTTCGAGGTCCCGGCAGGAGAGCACGTCTTCGCCGTCGATCTGTATCCGAATTTCCTGGGGCGGTTGCCTCACCACCCGGTCCGCGACCCAGCCGCTGAGCCGGAGGTTTCGTTCCCCGGCGAGTGAGCAGTGCTCCAGAAATCCGTCGGCCTCACATTCGATCCTCAAGCTCGAAAACAGATCCGCCGCGCTGGTGCCGCTCTCCTTGACGACCACATAGAGATCCTGAAAGCTGGCCAGCCCCCTGGGAATCCGCAGAGTCGGATAGGGGCCGATCGCCTTTTCGACGGCGCTGCGCACGAACCTTTCATTGACCCAGGAGGTTCCGTAGTCCTTGGTTTCGAGCGAGCCGCTTTCGCTGATCTCCTGGAAAAGGATGCCGGCCGTCGCGTCACCCTCCCCGTCATGCCGCAAGGCCAAGTCGTGGACGCTGAACAACAGCAGACCCCCGGGGGCGACGAGCGAGCCGAGCCGCCGGAGCCAGCTCACGAACCTGGCTTCCGGAAGATGGGTAAACAGGGAAGAGACGAGGATCGCGTCGAACGTCAGATCGCAGAGGAAGCTTTCCGGCTCGGTGGTCGAGACCATGCCATGGACCCCGAGATGCCGCTCCTGGAAGGCGACCCCTTTCGCGTAGATATCGGAAACCCAAACGTCCTCTCTTTCCACCTCGGTCACCATGTGCCGCGTCACCCGGCCAAAGCCGCTCGCGAAATCCAGGACTCGGCGCCTCCAGGGCTGAGGCCCGAACCTCCAGGCCAGGATCTGCCGCTCCGTCGCCCAGATCAGCCTCCCTGATTCCAGATACATGGCGACTGCCTGCTCGAGATCGCGCCCTTGGGCGTGAAGAAAGAAGCTGAGCATCTCGTCGTCGGTATGAATGTCGAGACTGATCCCCTTGGCGAGGAGGTCCCGGCAGAGCGCCTGAACGACGAGGCTATGGTGGGCGTTCGAATAGACCAGATGTTCTGAGCTCATGGGATCGGGGGTCAGGCGTTACTTGGCCTTTATGATCAATAGTTTACGTGCCAGGTCGGACCTTCCTCATGATATAATGTCCGCGATGGGACTGCAAACCGCCGAGGCGCTGATCCTCGACGTCACCGACCTCCACGACCGCGACCGGATCGTCACCTTCCTCACCCGCGAGTACGGCAAGAAGCGCGGCGTGGCCAGGGGCGCGCGGGTGAAGCACAGCCGCTTCGGCGGCCAGCTCCAGCCGCTCGCCAAGGTGGAGGTGACCTGGTTCGAGAAGGAGGGGAGCGATCTCGTCCGCATCTCCACGGTGGAGCTGGTGCGCACCGCCCATCTCTTGCAGACCGACCTCGAAGGGCTCCTGCTCGGCAGCTATCTCGCCGACCACCTGCTGGAGTTCGCGCAGGAGCAGGAGGCCTCGGATCACCTCTTCCGGCTGCTCGACTCCACCCTCGAAGCCCTGCTCGCCGGGGTGGACCGCGACCTCGCCACCCGCTACTTCGAGTCCTGGGTGCTGCGGCTGGCGGGGGTCTTCCCATCCCCCCATTCCTGCCCCTCCTGCGGCGGGCCGTTCCCGCCGGAGGGCGCCATCCTGCCGCGCGGCGGCGAGACGATGCTCTGCTTCGAATGCGGCGGCGTGATCGGCCTCCGGATCTCCGCCGCGACGCTCGACTTCCTGCGCCGGATCGGCCGCGAGGGGCTGCCGGCGGCGGCCGGAAGCCCCCCGGCATCCGCGGTGCTGCGGCAGGTGGAGGACCTCTGCGCCCAGGTGCGGCGCCACTTCCTCCAGCGCGAGCTGCGCAGCTATGACGTGATCCAGAAGACGCTCGCGCGTCTGAGCTGACGCCGGAGCTGATAGGCTATCCCGCTCAATCTTTCGGAGGGGCTGAAGTCTCCCCCTCTCCCCGGGGAAAGCGATTCTCATGCAAACGTTCCAGGAGTTGATCCTCAAGCTTTCGGAGTTCTGGGCCCGCGAGGGGTGCGTGCTGCAGCAGCCGCTCGACCTCGAGGTGGGCGCCGGCACCATGCATCCCGATACCTTCCTGCGCGTCCTGGGCCCCGAGCCCTGGCGGGTGGCCTACGTGCAGCCCTCGCGCCGGCCGGCCGACGGCCGCTACGGCGACAACCCGTTCCGGCTCGGCAAGCACCACCAGTTCCAGGTGATCCTCAAGCCCTCGCCGCTCGACGTGCAGCGCCTCTACGTGCGCAGCCTGGAGGCGATCGGGCTCGACCTCACCCAGCACGACCTCCGCTTCGAGGAGGACAACTGGGAGGCGCCCACGCTCGGCGCCTGGGGCGTCGGCTGGCAGGTGATGCTCGACGGCATGGAGATCACCCAGTTCACCTACTTCCAGCAGGCGGGGGGCCTGGAGCTGAAGCCGATCAGCGCCGAGATCACCTACGGCCTCGAGCGGCTCACCATGTTCCTCTCGCTCTCGCAGAGCATCTACGAGATCGACTGGGTGGAGGGGATCCCCTACGGCCAGGTCCGCAAGCAGGAGGAGTACGAGCTCTCCCGCTACTATTTCGAGGTCGCCGACGTGACCTTTCTGCAGAGCCAGTTCGAGGGCTACGAGCGCGAGGCGAAGCGCTGCCTGGAGGCCGGGCTGGTGCTGCCCGCCTACGAGTGCGCCCTCAAGTGCTCGCACAGCTTCAACGTGCTCGACGCCCGCGGCGCCGTCTCGGTCACCGAGCGGGTGGGATTGATGAAACGGGTGCGCGACCTCGCGGTCGGCTGCGCCAAGGCGTACGTCGAGAGCCGCGAGCAGCAGGGCTTCCCGCTGCTCCAGGGGGAGGCTCGCGAGGCGCGACAGGCGATGACGACGGAGGTGGCAGATGCCGCGCGGTGATTATTCTGGTGAATACCTATTGGAAGTGAGAAGCGAGGAGATCCCGGCCCGCATGCTGGAGCCGGGGGTGAAGGAGCTGGCGACGCGCGTCTTCGAGGAGCTGATGGCGCGCGGCATCGCTCCCAGCGAGGTCGAGACCGGCTTCACGCCGCGCCGGCTGGTGCTGATCCTCTCCGGTCTGCCCGAGCGCGAGGCCGACCGCGAGGAGCAGGTGATGGGACCGCCGGTGCGCGCCGCCTTCGGCGCCGACGGCGCGCCGACGCAGGCCCTGCTCGGCTTCGCCAAGCGCACCGGCCTGGAGCCGGATCAGCTCGCGCGGGTGACCACGGACAAGGGGGAGTACCTCGCCGCCACCAAGAAGATCGCGGGGCGGGCCACGCGCGAGGTGCTGGCCGAGATCGTGCCCCGCATCCTCACCGGCATCTCCTGGGCCAAGACCATGCGGTGGGGAAGCGGCGAGGGGCCGTGGGTGCGCCCGATCCACGGCATCGTCTCCCTGCTCGACGGCGAGGTCGTGCCGTTCGACCTCTTCGGCATCGCTGCCGGCGACGAGAGCTTCGGGCACCCCACGCTGTCTCCCGCGGTCTTCCGCGTCGAGAGTGTCGAGGACTACCGGAGCCATCTCGCCGCGCGCGCCCTGGAGGTGAGCCCGGCCGAGCGCGGACGCACCCTCCACGACGACCATGCTCGCCCGCGCCGAGGCGCTGGGCGGCCGGCTGGTCGAGGACCCGGCGCTGATCGAAAAGCTGGCCGCCATCTGCGAGATCCCCGGCGTGATGGAGGGGAAGTTCGGCGACGCCTTCCTGGAGCTGCCGGCCGAGGTGCTCTCCACCAGCCTGCGCGATCACCAGAGCGCGCTGACCGTGGCGGCCCCCAACGGCGACGGCCGCCTGCTGCCGTACTTCCTCACCGTGATGGACCGGCCGGACGATCCGGCGGGGCGCGCCCGCTCCGGCAACGAGTGGGTGGTCGCCGCCCGCCTGGCCGACGCCCGCTTCTTCTATGGCGAGGACCGCAAGACGCCGCTCGCCCAGCGCGCCGAGCAGCTCCAGCGCCTGAACTTCCACGAGAAGCTGGGCACCTACGCGGTGAAGACCGAGCGGATCGTGGCGCTGTCGGCCGAGATCTGCGACCAGCTCGGCTGGGGGTCGGAGAAGCCGCAAGCGGTCGACGCGGCCCGCCTGCTCAAGGTGGATCTCACGACCGAGATGGTCAAGGAGTTCACCTCGCTGCAGGGGATCATGGGCGGCATCTACGCCCGCGAGGACGGGGCTCCGGAGGAGGTCTGGCAGGCGATCTACGATCAATACATGCCGGCCTCGGCGGACGACCGCACCCCGCGCGGCCGGGCCGGGCAGGTCGTCGGGCCTCGCCGACCGCATGGACACCCTGGTCGGCATCTTCGGTCTGGGGATGATCCCCACCGGCTCGAAGGACCCCTTCGGCCTGCGCCGCGCCGCGCAGGCGGTGGTGCGCATCGCGCTCGAGGGCGGGCTCCCGATCGACCTCGAGGCGGTGGCGGTCAAGGCGGCGGGCCTCTACGGCGACCGCCTCACCCGCGGCGCCGAGCAGATCCTGGAGGATCTCCGCCCGTTCCTCTACGACCGCATCCGCTACATCCTCGGCCTCGCCGGCTACGCCTACGACGAGATCGAGGCAGCGCTCGCCGCCGGCGTCAGCAACCTGCCGGACCTCAAGGCGCGGGTGGACGCCCTCCACAAGGTGCGCGAGGAGGCGGCCTTCCTCTCGGTGGTGCTGGCGGCCAAGCGCATCGCCAACATCGTCAAGGACGCGGCCGAGACGCCGCTCGACGAGTCCCTGCTGATGGAGCCCTCGGAGAAGGAGCTCGCCGAGGCCTTCGCCGGGCTGCGCGCCGACATCGAGGAGGCGGCCGCCGCCGGCGACTACGAGCGCGGCCTGCGCCGCATCGCCGACCTCGCGCCGGTGCTCGACCGCTTCTTCGTCGAGGTGCTGGTGATGGCCGAGGACCCGAACGTCCGCCGCAACCGCATCGCCCTCCTGCAGGCGATCGGCCGCGCCGTCTCCCGCACCGCCAAGCTCACCGAGGTGGTGGTGGACAAGGCGGAGGCGCGGGCGAAGGCGGGGTAGGGGGCCGATCAGAATCTGAGGTCGGCGGCAGCACACGCCGGTCCCCTGGCGCTGGGAGGCCGTAAGCGTGGCCCCGCGATGAAAGGTGGGAGCAGAGGAGGGTTCCCCGTCTGGTCCTCCACCAAGCTCGAAGCTGTCAATGAATGTGAGGGCAGGTGCCGCGCGTGCTGAGCCCGGCAAAGCCAAGACCGTGAGTTGCGCTGCAACGGGCATATCACAAATTGACCGATCGCAAAGGAGCGGGAATGCCCAAGGATGAGCGAAGGCAGGCGCCGTTAGACCAGAAAACGAGTGACCTCAATCAGAGGTTGCGACTTCGACTTATGCCCTTCTCGCCGGAAACAGAAGTGGCACGCTGGAATGACCGCTCCAATGTGCGGAGCGTCGAGTTTAAAAATAGTGCTCCGCCTCCGTATATCGTATTTCTGATGTTTGTCTACTTCTTGAAATTTCAATATTGGGGCCGTTCTGAGAAGGTAGCCTGGGAGATCCCTGTACTCTTTCAGGGTCAGTCTCTTCTTTTGAGACATCAGAAGTTTGGCTTTCAGATTCTCTGTCTGGGCTCAAATCCGCCTAACGAAGCTCTCGTTCAACGTGCGCTCAACACAATCAACAAAGCAATACCGTTCATCGAAAAACTCGCTGAGCCTCTTCTTCGACAAAAAATCAACGAAGGCCGAATGACGTTAAATAATGACTTTTATAATCTTTATGATCGGTATTCTTTCTTCCGATCTTGGTATATTGAACGCCGAAGCGAATCGACGGGAGCGTCAGTCAAACCTCTCCCGCTGGAAACTCCCGCAGACACCGCCCCTCTTCGATCCGAGGGGGATTTTAACTTCTACAGCGAATCTTCCGTGTCCCTCGAGGCTTTCAATGCGAAAATTCGCGCGATGCAGGAATCTAGTCACTATGCGGTGGCGGCAATTGATGCATTCTTCAGCTTGCTCGAACATATCCTAGTTTTGTTGGCTGCTTTTCTTGATGAGTTGCCTGTTAAGCCCTCCATAACCCAATTCATCGGATTTAATTGGGATGAGAAGTTTATGCTGGTTTTCGATACAAAAAATGGCACCAAGGCAAAGTTTTACTGTGACCAGCTAAGGATCTTTAAAGAAAGATATAGAAATTTTTTTGCACACGGTAATCTTCAGAAGGGAGGCGGTTCGATACTCGTACACGTTGACGCGGTCGGGGCCATTCCCTTCACCCTGACTAGGTTCGATAACCCGTTCCATCCACTCTTTCGCCACCTAGAGGTTGCTGAAGTCGACGAAGTATTCAGGTTCTTTGATTCTGTCGAGGATTTTATTGAGAACGCTCCCGAGTCAAGGCATGGCTATAAATTTATTCGAACAGGACTGAGTGTAGCCTTTGACGCCCAGTCTCGTGAACAGTATAAAAGTGCAATGGGTTCCGACTCCGAATTCGATTCCTTTATTGATCGACAGATCTACTTTGCAGATCAGGCCATCAACATGGATTGGTGAATTGAGGATGGGCAGTACAACGGTGGCGTCAGCGTCAAAGGACTGACGAAGAATCTCAGAGAGCCTCGCAAAACAGGTGCAGAGGAACGCGTGCCAGGCGCTTCCTCTGGCGTGCCGACATCGAGGAGGCGGCCGCCGCTAGCGACTACGAGCGAGGCCTGCGCCTCATCGCCGACCTCGCGCCGGTGCTCGACCGCTTCTTCGTCGAGGTGCTGGTGATGGCTGAGGACCCGAACATCCGCCGCAACCGCATCGCCCTCCTGCAGGCGATCGGCCGCGCCGTCTCCCGCACTGCCCGGCTCACCGAGGTGGTGGTGGACGAGGCGGAGGAGGGGGCGAAGGCGGGTAGGCCATCATCACCATGCGGCCTCCACCTACGAAGCAAGCAGAGCAAAGTGAAACCCAACCACCAACAGGCAAACAGCAGGAACCCTAAGTCTGACAGGAAAGGCTGGAAGAACCTTCTCCAGCCAGAAAATGCAGCTTCCGACTCCCACGAAGATCACAAGGAAGCCTCCCAGAAGCATCAATGCCAAGGCCAGGTCAGAACTCCGGGAAGTGTCGTTGTCTAACCATTTGAAAAAGCCTCCTAATATCTTCCAGTGGGAGGTCCACCAGATCAAGCCCAATGAAGCTATCAAGGACAACATCGCGAAGGCCTCGAAGGCAATTTCAGCGCCTCGTGGCGGAGTCGGGCCATTACCGCCTGACGAGTTTACCCACCGTTTTGCCTCGGGCAACCAGAGCATAACCCAACTGTTGCAAAAATCTGGGGCGGGCGATCAAGCCGCCCTCTTGAGGACCTGGCTGTAATGCAACAACTCCTCTCGCACGGCGGGATTAGCGCTCATGGTCAAGGTGAGCCGCCCCTGCGGGTGGGTGAACCGGCCGGCTCGCTGGATCAGCTTGCGGCGCAGGGTTTCGAGGCGCTCAAACCTCCACAACGGCGAGCGCTGGGTCGTGGTTTTTCGGCTGGGCTCGTTGCCGATCATCTGCATTTCCCGGTTCAGATTGTGAGCCAGCACGGCGCAAAGCAGGAAGATCTGGTTGCCAGCCAGCGTCTTGGTCGGAACGTAGTCCATCTGCCCTTGGGATTTCAGCTCGGCGAAAACGCCTTCCTGAGCACCGCGGCCGTTGTGGTAGGCAATCACCTCCTGGGCGCGGATCTTCTTGTTGGTCACCACCACCTTGAATTCATGCCCAGCCAGTTGAGGGACGAACAGATCCAGTTGGACGGGTCCCTTGTCTCGGATCACCACACGACTGCGGACAAACAGGAAACGATAACGACGATCCCAGGCTTGAGGCTTCCAGCGCAGCTCGAAGTAATCCAGACCCTCCCCAATCCGCTGCCACTGCTGCCGCTTCTCGATCTTGCCCTTGAGCTCGACGAAGCGCTCGAAGGGCACGGAGATGGTGAATTCAACATCCAGGCGCGTCAGCAGGGTCACCAGAGCATCGCTGAAGAAGGCGCCGTCCATTCGGACTTCGATGACAACGCCGGGCAGGGCTTGGCGCAGATGCTCGACGCAGGCGAGGATGAACTCCTTGGCTCCATTGGAGTCATGAACGTTGCCGGGGCGATGGTGGACATCGAACACCTGCCCGGTTTGAGCCACCGTGCAGAACAGGGGGTAGTAGCTGCGCTGCCCCTTCTTCAGGCGATTGAAGCCCACGGCCGTGCCTTCGGCGTAGCGGCCGGTGCCAATCACCGAACCATCGAAGTCCAGGGTCACGCGCCGCAAGCCGAGGACGACCAGACGATCTTGAACCGTCTGACGGTTCAGCTTGCGAGTCTCCCGACACTGCGAGTGTCCGTCGAGGCGAGCAGGCGACTCATGGTGGCGACATCGGGCAAACGATCCAGCCCCAGAACCCGTTGCACCATGGGGTCATCGTTGTAGTAGCGGGAGTCGCGCAACTGACGATAGCCGAGCAGGAGGTGAACGACGAGGCTCAGCACCGCCAAGCCGTGATCGTAGGCACGGCTCGATTGGAGGTGGCGGAAAGCGTCGCGCAGTCGCTGCTTCAGATCCAGGCGCTGAAAGAGAGACTGAAACAGAAACAGCCCGGCAAAGGAAGTCAGTTGCTGATCTTCGAATCGCAGGTCGGGAAGGGCGTGGGTTTTGCGCTGAACTTGTTGTCTGCTAAGCTTCATGCGAGCGGCCTCTGTGGGTTGGTTTGTGGCGTCTTGACAACACCATCTTACCAGTCCCAAGGTCGCTTTTTACGTGGAAATTACTGGTTCCTGGATCTCACCCACGGTGAAATCCAGCGGCAAGGTGATTCCAGGGAGCAAACCCTGGTAGCTCAAGGCTCGACAGGCAGTTCACAGGGCTTTTCTTTGCAACTGGCGGGATAAACCGCCTGAACCAGTTCGAGTCGGTGCCGTTCCACAGCAGAAGAATCGATGCCACAAATTGTGCCATAAGGCCAACGCGCCCCCACCACAGTATTGGAAGGGCTAATAGCGTGTCGTGGCTGCCAAGCCGACCGCTGAGCCAAGCGTTCCAGGCGGCAAGCAGGTGATAGTCGAAGGCGTGACTCGATTCCAAGTTTTCGCTCCCAGCGCCTAAACGCGGGCGGTCCCGCCATAAGGTGAGGGCCCGAAGCGAGCCTCAGAGCTCCCTGGGCGTTGGCTGGGTGCTCGGGCCGCCGAGAAAGAAATCTTCCTCGGGACTGGGGGTCGGATGGTCAACGAAATTCCCGTAAGTGAACCGCTGAATGAGGGCGCGGGCATCAGTGCGCGAGCTCCAATCAGACTCTCCGGTTAGGTCGGCCCTAGATCGACTCTTTGCCGAACTAGTGAAGGCTAAACCCTTGATGGCCCGCCGTCAAACTTCAAGGTTACCGGGCGGCCTCGGCTGGGGGATCAATCTTTAGCTGGCGCGCTTTCACGAACGCCAAAGGCGAGAGCACGGGGACCGCGAGGTCCTCGATCACTTGCGTAATGTTTGTACTTCTAGATTGTGCACTGATGGGCAGCTGAAAGAGGTGCCGGCAATTCGCGGCAATGGTCGCGCGGGCGTCCCTCCAAACTTTACGGCTTCCCTCCGGGCTTGACGCAGAGAGCCTGATCCACAGCATCCGGCGCGGCGCAGGAAGGTAGGAATGGCGACCAGGCCGCGGGGTTGAAAGCTACGATCGCCCCGCGCCACGGGCCTTTCCCGTCCGGGTTCCGCGCCAGCTCCAGATACCCGAACTGGAGGATCGAGAACCCCGAAGCGGGCGCGCCGTCCACTGTCTGGGCGAAGGCGCCGAGCGGCGGTCCGGTGTCCTCGGCGACCCCGCTGTTGCCCACGATGAGCACCGGCGGACGGCCGGTTGGGGGTGCGAAGGAGAGGGTCTCGAAACGGTGCATGTGGCCGGCGAGAATCTGGTCGAGCTTGGGAAGCAGGGCTTTTCCGGCTTCACCCCGCAGAGCGCATTGGAGGGTCTGGTTGAGCTCTCCGTAGGGAAGCGCAGGACCGCTCCGCGGCTGGCCGTCACAACCGTACAGGGGAGCCGACGCCTCCACGACGCCCCAGATCGGCCGGTGGGTCATCAGCCATGCGGTCCGGCCGCGGAGCCGCCGCGCCGCCGCGGTGAATTGCCCTCGGTAGACGTCGACCAGGCCCGGCAACTGATCGCAGGCGTTCGCGGAATCGATCACCGCCAGGTCGAGATCACCGAGGTGCAGCACCTGGGGCCCGGTCAGCTGGAGATGGGGCAGGGCCGGACCCTCACCGTCCTGCGACGGGCAGGCGAGCTGCCTGCCGCCGCCTTCGGGCAGCTCCGAGCTCGGGTCGAGGAAGTAGAACCAGCCCGGGCCCGCATGGCTGCACAACTCGTGATTGCCGCGCGCGAAGACCCAGGGTGCCGCGGTCAGGAGGTCGCCGGCGGGTTGAAAGAAGTCCAGCCACCAGGCATTCCAGCTGTCGGCGTCGGGATTGCCCTTACTGTTCTGGCTGAGGTAGGGACCGGGAAGCCCGCACTGCTCCGAGGGTTCCGTCGCCGTCGCCGGCATCGTAATACCAGCGCTGGACCTCCTTGCCGTCGACCGTGACCTTGAAGCCGCTCGGCGTACCGCGATAGTTGTAGTCGCCGACATGGAGGACGAGATCCGGCCGGTTGGCGGCGGCGGCTTTGGCCAGGGCCGGGAAAGGCCACTCGGGGTCATCCAGCCCGCAGCCTTGCTGATCCTTGGGTTTGCAGCCGGAATCGCCGAGCACCGCGATCCGGGAGGGTTTTTCAACGACCGGGGGGAGCTTCGGACCGCCCTCGACCGCGAGCGAGCGCCCGAACGGGTAGCGGGCCTCGCAGACCTTGACCGTGAACCCATGTGGATTGCCGCGCGGCGTCGTCGCGGTCCGCTTCGCTCCGTCGATCAGCGTCGGGCAGGCCTGGCCGGGATCGACGATCACACGCGCGAAGGCGACGGTGTTCCCCGCGGGAGACTCCGCGAGCAGCACGTACGCGGCATGCACCGTGGGCTGAGGCGGTGCCTGCGCCGCGCGCAGAGAGCCACCGGCCAGCAGGAGCGGAGCGATTGAGACTGCAAGAGCGCCGCACACGGTGGGCGAGAGTCGTGGGCCCATGGAGAGATCTCCTCCCTGTTGTCGTCTTTGCCGCGCCATCATAGCTCACTCCCGCGCTACGGCTCCGTGAGGAAATCACCCCTCCGACGACGTTGTCTTCCCGGAGACCGGGGTATCACCCCGGCTGCCGCATTGGAGGAACAACGACGTGAAGTCAGTTCGACGCGATTTTCATCGGCAGCGGCCACAACGCGCTGATCGCCGCCGCTTATCTCGCGCGCTCCGGGTGGAGCGTGCTGGTTTTGGAACGGAACGACCGGGTGGGCGGCCTGGTGCGGACCGAGGAGCTGACGGTCCCCGGATTCCGCCACGACGTCTATTCGAGCTCCCACCCCCTGTTCGTCACCTCGCAGGCCTACGCCGAGCTCGGGCCGGAGCTCACCCGACGCGGCCTGCGCTATCTGAACACCGACCGCCCGACCGGCGCCTCGCTGCCGGACGGCCAGTCCGCCGTCTTCTTCCGCGACCTGGAGGCGAACGTCGCCGAGGCCGACCGGCTCTCTCCGGGCGACGGCGCCGCCTTCGCGGAGATGATGGGGGAGTTCAACGCCCACGCGGCCGACATCTTCCCGCTCTTCGGGCTCGATCTGGCCTCGCCGGAGGCCGCGCCCTTCCTGCGCCGGCTGATGGTCAATCCGGAGGGGACCGGCCCGTCGCCGTTCGCCTCCGACTTCCTGCTCCCCGCCCGCGACGTGCTGGAGGCGCGTTTCCGCTCGCGGGTGTTCCGCGGCATGATCGCCCCCTGGGTGCTCCACCTCGGACGGACGCCCGACGGCGCCAACAGCGGCTTCTGGGTGCCGCTGACGCTCGCGGCCATCATGGGCGGCGGCATGGCGACCGCCGAGGGGGGGAGCGAGCAGCTCGCCCGCGCCCTGGCGCGCCTGATCGAGGACCACGGCGGGGTGCTGCGCACGGAGAGCGGCGTCGAGAAGATCCTGGTCCAGGGCGGCCGGGCCGTCGGCGTGCGCACCGAGGGCGGGGAGGAGATCCGCGCCACGCGGTTCGTCGTGGCCTCCACCAATCCGGACCAGCTCTACCTGCGCCTGCTGGCCGACGCCGTTGTGCCGGCGCCGCTCCGCCGGGAGGCGGGGAAGTACCGCTATGGCCGCGGTTGCCTGCAGATCCACCTGGCGCTCTCGGAGGCGCCGCGCTTCGCCGACGAGCGGCTCGACACCGCAGGGCTGGTGCACCTGACGCCCGGCCTTTCCGGGCTCGGCATGCACGTGCAGGAGGCGCTCTCCGGGCTGCTCCCGAAGGAGCCCACGATCTCCTTCGACGTGCCGACCGGCATCGACCCCTCGCGGGCGCCGGAGGGGAAGGCGGTGGCGCGGTTGCAGATCCTGGAGGTGCCCTGCAACCCGCGCGGCGACGCGGCGGGGCGGATCGAGACCGGGGACGGCACCTGGACCGAGAACCTCAAGCGGCGCTTCGCCGACCGAGTCCTCGATGTCGCCGGCCGCCATGTCCCGAACCTGCGGGGGGCCATCCTGGGCTGCCACGTCATCAGCCCCGGCGACCTCGCCCGCTTCAGCCCCAACCAGGGGCCGGGGGACCCGTACGGCGGCTCGCACGACCTGGCGCAGAGCTATCTCTTCCGCCCGCTGCCGAGCCAGCCGAGCCATCGCACGGCGGTGCCCAACGTCTATCTCCTGGGCGCCGCCACCTGGCCCGGCCACGGCGTCAACGGCGGCTCGGGCTACATCGTGGCCCAGCAGCTCCTGCGGCAGGATCGCTGAAGCCGTCGGCGTGAAATGATCCGGCCCCGTGGGCCCACGGTCTTCTTCCCCTCTCGCCACCGCCGTGGGCCTGGGCCTCGCGGCGGCGATTCTTTTCGTCCTTCTCGCGAGCGTGCGGATCGAGGCGCAGGGGCCGCAGTACGACGAGCTGCACCAGGCCGTAGGGGCCTTCACATGGCTGGGGGCGCCGCCGCCGCCGGTCTTCTGCCGGGCGTTCCATGGCGTCTGCGTCCTCAACATGCCCTACAGCGGGGCGGTCAAGACGAACCTCTACGGCGCGTGGCTGCGTCTCACGGGGGCGCGGTTCACGCTGGCGAGCTGGCGTCTGTCCGGGCTCCTCCTCATCGCCGCCGGGATCGTCCTCTTCTGCGTTCTCGCCGGGCCGGCCCTGCCGCCGTGGGCGATGGCGGTCTTCCTCGCCCTGCTCCTGACGGACGGAACGGTGCTGCTGGCCGGCCGCTTCGACTGGGGGCCGGTGGCGCTGTCGCTATCGATCCGGCTCGCGCTGCTCGGCCTCTGGATCGGCAGCGAGGCCGGGGAAGGGCCTTCGGTCCGGAGCTCCGTGGGCCTCGGCGGGCTGGTGGGCTTTGCCGCGTTCGAGAAGCTGAGCGCGCTCGTGCTCGTTCCGCCCCTGGCGGCGATGGTCCTCGGGAGCCCCCGCCGGAGGGAGCGCCGCCACCTCCTGGCCGTCGTGGCGGGCTTCGCGGCCGGGGCCTTGCCGCTCGCGGCCGTTCACCTCGGAGCGCTCGCCGTGCACGGCCAGCCGATCTCCCTTGGCGGGGGGCCGGGGGTGGAACGCTCGCCGGCCGGCTTCCTGGCCTTTGTGGGGGATTATCTCGCGCTGGGGCAGGGAGCAGGCGTCAGGAGCTTCGTGCTGGGGCTCGGCCGCCTCCCCCGGCTGGAGATCCTGGAGGCCGCGATCGCCGCCGCCGTTGCGTCATCGTCATGTCCATGGCTATCGGGGGGGAAGGCCGGACATCCCGGCCCTCCATTCGCGGCGCGGGGATCGCCCTGGCGGGCTACGGGGCCGTCTGCCTCGGCCTCTATTTCCTGCCGCGCCCCACCTGGATCCATCACTGGCTCCTGGGCACCCCTTTCCAATACGCGGCCGTGGCCCTCGCGCTGCCGGCTCTCTCGCGCGGGACCGGGAGACGGAAGGCCCTCGGGATCACCCTCGCGGCTCTCACCGTTCTCTGGCTGGCCGCGCGGCTGCCGGGGCTCGTCCAGACCGAGCGGGCGCTGGCCACCGGCCGGGCGTCGTCCGCCTGGGACCCGTCGCTGGCGGCGATCGGCCGGTTCGCGGCGGAGCGGGAGAAGGGAACGGTCTTCATCGCCTCGGACTGGGGTGTGGCCACCCAGATCCTGGCCTTCTCCGCCGCCCGGCCGGGTCTGGTCCACGAGCCGTTCTGGCGTTACCAGGGGCCGGAGCAGCTCCGGACCCTCGAGGAGGAGAGCGGAGCCCGCGTCCTCTACCTCGTCCGCCTCCGCGATCCTCCGCAGGACGGTCCCCGGCGCCCTGGAACGCATCGAGCACGATCTCCTGCACGATCCCCGCTGGCGCGAGGTGCCGGTGGAGGCCGAAGCGGCCCGCCTGCGGCAGGTCCTCGTACGCAAGCTCGTCCGCCGGCCGGAGGCTCAGGCCGGGCCGGCCAGCTCTCTCGCCATGCCGCGCTCGACGGCTTCGATCAGGTAGGGGCGCAGCCGCTCCGGCGGGATGATCTGGTGGATGGAGCCCACCTCGAGCGCGCGCTGGACGGTGTGGACGCCGTCGAACTCGACGGCGACGTCGTCCAGCTTCCCGGCGCGCACGGCTTCCCGCGTCTCCTCGAGCTGGGAGCGCAGGCGCGCCTTGTCGCCGCGCTCGGGGGCGGCGATCGCCTGCTCGAGCTCGACCACCCGCGGATCCCGCCGCGTCCGCTCGTCCACCTCGCGGGTGAAGGCCACGGCGGCGGCCGCGGCGCCGCCGATCACCGACGCGTGGGCCCCCTCCAGCGCCGCCACCTCCATGTTGTCGTGGAGGGTGTGGGAGAAGACCACGAAGGCGCCGCCGTGATAGCGGGAGATGACGCAGAAGACGATCGGCCCCCGGAAGTTCACCACCGCGCGGCCGATCTCGGCGCCGTGCTCGAGCTGCCAGAGGCGCATCGATTCCGGCGAGCCGTCGAAACCCGAGAGGTTGGCGAGCACCACCAGCGGCCGGTTGCCGCTCGCCGCGTTGATCGCCCGCGCCACCTTCTTGGCGGCGAGGGGGAAGAGGGTGGCGCCGTTCCACTGATCCGGCCCGTAGACCGGAGCCCAGCCCAGCCGGGGGATGGGCTTGGACTCGAAGCCCAGCAGGCAGACCGGGTGCCCGCCGAGATGGGCGTCCCAGACCACGGCGATCTCGGCGTCGCGCATGCCGAACCAGCGCTCCAGCGGGGGGTGATCCTGGTCGGCGACGGCGGCCAGCACCCGCCGGATCTCGAACGGCTTCTTGCGCCCCGGATTGGTGGCGGCGGAGAAGACCTCGCCGACGGTGCGGAACAGGCCGCCGTGCGGGGAGTCGCGGACGTCGCGCTCGCGCGGATCGCTGCTGGGGGCCGGGCGCGGGAAGCGCTCGCCCGGGATCACGTAGGTGTGCTCGTAGTGGCGCAGCAGGATGCGGCAGGCGTCGGCGAGGTCGCGGGCGAAGTACTGCGCCTCGCCGTTGGGGCCCATGATCCGCTCGTAGCCGCCGATCCCGAAGTTGTCCTCGGCGGAGACGACTCCCGAGGAGTCGAGCACCCGCTTGCCGGTGAGCACCATCGCCCCCTCGGGGGTCATGATCAGGACCCCTCTGGTGTGCATCAGCATCGTGGCCTCGGCGTTCCAGTAGGGCTGGGCCCCGGCGTTGATGCCCGCCACCACGAGGTTGACCTCGCCGCCGCCTTGCGTGAATTCCACCAGCCGGCGCAGGACGAGGGCGATCCAGTCCATGCTCTCGGTGCCGCTGTCCATGGCGATGCGGGCGCCGCCGGAGAGGGCGAACCACTCGACGGGCGCGCCGATCTCCCGCGCGAGGTCGAGAGCGGCGAGGATCCGCCGGCACTCGGGCTCGGCCAGCGCGCCGAGGTCGCGGCTGGGATCGCCGAGCAGGAGCACGCGGGTCATCCCCTCCGTCATCCCCTCCGGATAGCGCGCCGTGAAGTTGCGCACGACGCCCACCACGACGTTGGCCGTGTTGCCGCCGTAGGGGCGTTCGACCGGCACCAGGCGCCCCGTTTCGTCGAGGTCGTGCTCGACGAAGTCGCCGGCGGGGATGTCGGCCTGCTGCTCGCGTGGCGCCAGCCGTTTGATCACCTCGTAGGGGTAGGGGAGGCCGCGGCGGCGCAGGTCCACCACCTTCTGGGCGTACTCCCGCAGCGGCTTCAGCGGCGCTTCCGACGGCTTGCGGAAGCGCAGGACCACGCCCGCCGCCTCGAAGCTCGAGATCTCCAGCACCCGGTCGAGCAGCTCGCCGCTCTCGCGGTCGGGGATGCGGCAGCGCACGGCCACCTTCTCCAGGCCCACCCCCTCGGTGAGCGGCGCCAGGCGGCGCACCAGGCTGTCGATCTCGTCCGGCCGCAGATCGACCGGCGGCCAGACGTTGAGCAGCACGCGGTTCCACGCCAGCCGCTCGGCGGTGGCGCGGCGGGCCTGGAAGCGGCGCAGCCCGGCCAGCGCCTCCATCAGCCGGTGCTCGAGCTGCGGCAGATGGACGATCCGGCGGGCCTCGTCGCGCACCGGGGTCAGGTCGCGCACCTCGGCGACGGCGAACAGCCGCTCGTCGCGGGGGTTCTCGTGGGCGACGCCGTGGAAGAGATAGATCCCGTCGGGGGCGGGCAGGCGCTCGAGGTGGAAGTTGCGCAGCCGCCAGAGCTCCAGCCGCAGGGCGAGCATGGGGTGGATGCCGCGGTAGACCTGCTCCTCGCGGAACGCGCCGTCCGCCTCGCGCCGGAAGGTGAAGTGCTGCGTGCCGGCCGGCCCGGAGAGGGCGACGGCCACGCGGCTCAACCCCGCCGGCATCGGCAGGCGGGCCAGCAGCCCGGCGATCTCGCCGGCGACCGCTTCCTCCTCCAGGGGCTCGCCCTGCCGCCAGAGGTAGAGATCCACCACGATCTCGGCGACCGGCGGCCGCCTCGCCGGCGAGGCGGCGCACCGTCTCGCAGGCTCCAGGCGAGGCGTTCGTACCCGGCATGGGTGGCGATCAGGTGGACGTGAGAGCCCCGGTGCTCGTAGCCGGCGACGCCGAAGGTCTGCCCCTCGACGCGGAAGCTCTCGATTCTGCCCAGCTCGCGGATGCGGTAGAAGCGCCGCACCATGATTTCCAGAGAGAGCCGCGCGCAGGGCTTCCGACTTGCCGGCGCTCGCGAACCGCTGCGAGAGGATGAGATGGAGCGGCTGCGTGCTCTCGACCAGCGCGCGGACGAGCGCCTCTCGTCTCCTCCGGACCGGGGCCGGCCGCCAGCCGCGCCAGATCGGAGGCCGCCGCGGCGTAGATCCGCTCGCGGGCGGCGAGCAGGAGCGGGCGGTCGAAGACGCGGTAGCGCACCTCGCGGGCGAGGTCGTGCATCGCCGGCTCGCGCCCCCCCTGCGTGTCGGCGACCATGCGGTCGAGGAGCTCGCGGAGACCGGGGCCGGCCGGGAGGTCGCCGCGCTCCAGCCAGCTCTCCAGGATGGCGAGCACCGGCGGCACCTGCCAGGGGAGCCGCTGGGAGATGGAGATCCGGAACAGGCTCTCCTCGAGCTCCGGCGAGCGGTCGAGGCTCTCGAATTCCGTAATGGCCGAGGGCGTGGCGGAGCCTTTCGAGGAAGGCGGGCGGGAGGCCCGCCCCGCGCGTGTCGAGGTCGCGCAGATAGGTGAAGAGGTACTCCTCGGGGCTGTGGCGGCCGTCCGACCCTCCGCCGGCTGGGGGCGGAAGAGGGAGCTGACGTCGGCGAAGGCGCGGAGGATCTCCTCCTCGCGCGGGAGGTCCGCGCCGGTGGCGGCTCGTCCGGAGACCAGGCGCTCGACCGTCTGGAGATCGGCGTCGTAGCCGAGCATCAGGCGCAGAGCCTCCTCCAGGCTCTCGCGGCGGGGATCAGAGGCGCCGTCCGCGGGCGGCACCAGCGCGTCGAACCGCACCTTCCGGCCGGCGGCCGGCGCGGCGCCGTCCTCGGCGGCCAGGGGCGCGAGCACGAGGAGGGGAGCGCCGGTCCCCACGTGGGAGCCCTTGCGCGCCAGCACCCTGCGCACCCGGCCGGACCGCGGGGCGAGCACCGTCGTCTCCAGCTTCATGGCCTCGAGCACCGCCACGGGATCGCCGGCGGCCACCTCGTCCCCCTCGTCGACGGCGAGCGCGACGACCACCGCCGGGCTCGGAGCGCGCACCACCTCGCCGCTCTCGCGCTCGATCCGGTGGGGGATGCCGTCCACCTCCACGAGCTGCCGGTCCCCCTGCGTGGCGATGGCGATCCGCCAGCTCCGCTCGCCGCAGGCGATGGCGCGGCCGGTCCGCCCCGGGCGGTCGGCCAGCACCTCCAGGCGGAGGCCGTCCACCTCGAGGCGGAAGCGCCGCCGGTCGAGGCGGGAGACGCGGAAGACGTACTCCTGCCCCCGGTAGCGCAGCTCGACCGCGCGGCCGATCTCCTTCGGCACCTCGGGCCGGCCGCGGGCCGCCGAGGCGTAGAAGCGGGCGCGGGCGAGGTCGAGATCCGCCTCGTAGCCGGCGACCGCCGCGCCCAGCAGGGCCGCCTCGGCGCCGCGCCGGGGGAGGTGCTCGCCGCTCGCCACCAGCGCGTCGAGCCACCCCGGGTCCACGGGTCCGCGGGCGGTCAGCTCGGGGCGGTCGAGGACCTCGGTGAGAAAGGCCTTGTCGGTGGCGCCGTCGCGCAGGGAGGCCTCGGTGCGGGCGAGGCCGCGCTGGAGGCGGGCGAGCGCCTCGGCCCGGGTCCGTCCGTGAGCGGTGACGCGGGCGATCTCCTCCCCCCGCGCGGGCACCTCCCCCTCGTCGACGGCGGCGTCGGCGCGCAGGCCCGGACCGGCGGGGAGGCGCAGGGCCTCCACCACGCCGGGGCGGGGCACGAAGCCCGCCTCGGGATCGAGGGCCGAGAGGCAGACCTGGAGAGCGTGGCCGCGGGGCGCCGGCAGCTCGCCGTCGAGAGTGCCGCCGCGAGAGAGGTGGCTCTCCAGGGCGGACGAGATCCAGCTCGTTCCGGGACTCGACGACCGCCACCGCCGCCGGCAGGCCGGGCACGGTGCCCAGGAAGCGCTGCTCGCCGCTGGCCGGATCGGCGAGGAACGACACCGTGAAAGTGCCGGAAGAGCCCCGGGCCCCCGCGAAGCGCGTGGCGCCATCCCGCAGGAGCTGCGCGAGCTTCGGCGGCATCTCCGGCGGCGGCGACTCGGCCAGCACGGCGCGCTCCCCGAGCCGGAGCGTGACGTCGATCAGCCCCGGCATCCACACCGTCCCCTTGCGATCCACCAGCACGGGCGCCTCGATCCGGCGGACGCCGGGGGAGGAAGGGGTGAGAGGGCTCATCAGCGGCAGGATACTCCGTCTCCCCGGCGGCTGGGGAGACACGCGAACTTCCCGGGAGTGGATTCCAGGATTTCCGGCGTTATCCTCTCAACGGAGCTTCCTTTCAAGCCGACGGAAGCAGTTTTGGAGAGTGTTAACAGACACTTAGGAGAGGATTTTCAATGAAAAACAATACCAATGATCAGAAGGCAGAACGTCCCGAGGTCTCCCGCCGGAACTTCCTGCGGGGCGCGCTGGCGGCGGTGGCCGTCGTGGGCTTCGATGCCCATCTGGGGAGCTGGGCGACGGCGGCGGATCTCGCCTCCGGCCGCTCCCGGCCGGTGGACGGCTTCCCCGATTTCGACGGCCAGCTCCTCACCGACGAGGCCGCCCTGAGCGCCGCCTCTGACGATTTCGGCCATGCCATCCACCGCCGCCCGGTGGCCGTGCTGAAGCCGGGCTCGATCGAGGACGTCGTCCGCCTGATCGACTTCACCCGCCGACACGGCATCCAGGTCGCGGCGCGCGGCCAGGGGCACAGCACCCTCGGCCAGGCCCAGGTGGCGGCCGGAGTGGTGATCGACATGTCCACCCTCGCGGCCGTGCACGAGATCAACGCCGGCGACGCCCTGGTGGACGCCGGCCTGCTCTGGAGCGACCTGCGCGGCAGACCCTTCCCCTGGGGCTGGCGCCGGCGGTCCTCAACGACTACATCGACCTGTCGATCGGCGGCACCCTCTCCGTGGGCGGCGTCGGGTCGCAGTCCTTCCGCCGGGGCGCGCAGGTGGACAACGTGCTGGAGCTGACGGTGGTCACCGGCCGGGGCGAGCTCGTGACCTGCTCGGCTCACCCATCGCCGGCAGCTCTTCGACGCCGTCCGCGCCGGGCTCGGCCAGTTCGGCGTCATCGTGCGCGCCCGCGTCCGTCTCGTGCCCGCCCTGCCCAGCACCCGTTACTATAAGGCGACGTACGACGACCTCTCGATCTTCCTGTCGGATCTGCTCGTCCTGATCCACGACGGCCGCTTCGACACCGTTCAGGGGTTCGTCAACGCCCTTGAGGGCGGCGGGTGGAACTACACGCTCGAGGCGACGAAGAACTTCGCGCCGGGGCATGAGCCCA
The DNA here is from genome assembly GCA_963761645.1 of uncultured Acidobacteriota bacterium. Taxonomy (GTDB): domain Bacteria; phylum Acidobacteriota; class Thermoanaerobaculia; order Multivoradales; family UBA5704; genus DATARR01. Next base: position 95,084 of record CAVXIG010000016.1, on the reverse strand, counting down.
GCGACGCGGCCCTCCTGGCCGGACTCCGCTTCGTGCCGGGCCAGCAGACGTCCGAGGACGTCCCCTACTTCGACTACCTGAACCGTCTGGCGCCTACCGTCGAGTTCCTCAAGCAGATCGGAGTCTGGTCCTTCCCGCACCCCTGGATCGACCTGCTGGTGCCCACGAGCCGGGCCGAGAGCTTCATCGGGGGCACTCTCGCGGCCCTCGATCCCGCCGACGTGGGGCAGGGGCCGATCCTCATCTACCCCTACCTTGGAAACCCTTTCGACACGCCCAACCTCCGCGTGCCGGCGGGGGAGACCTTCTTCCTCTTCGGCCTGCTGCGCACGGCCATCCCGCCCACGCCGGAGCGCTCGGCGGAGCTGGTCGCCGCGAACCGCCGGCTCTACGAGCAGGCGCGGGCCGTGGGGGGCTTCTTCTATCCGGTGGATTCCGTGCCGATGAGCCCCGAGGACTGGCGTCTGCACTTCGGCAACCGCTGGCCGCAAGTCTTCGCCGCCAAGCGGGCCTTCGATCCCGACGCCCTGCTGGCGCCGGGGCAGGGGGTCTTCACGGGCGGCTGAGGAAGGACATTGGGCATACGATCACCTGACAAAGTCTGTTCCATACGCAGGGGAGGGGACAAGCCTCTCCCCTGCGTTTAGAACGCCTTCAACGAAAGCACTGGGGAACTAGACCGAGCCGCGCTCGACCACCCACTCCGTCGGCTGTCGAGTGACCTCGGCGATCAGGTCATAGTCGCGGTCATAGTGGAGCAGGGTCAGGCCGGCCGCTTCCGCGGTGGCTGCGATGATGAGATCGGGTATGGGAACGCGGTGACGGCCTGTATGGGCCAACTCGGCCTGGATGTCGATGGCGCGCCGAAGGATCGATTCGGTGATTGGGATGGAGTAGTAAGCGAGAGACCTGCGTCCCCGAATGCGTTCGTGCTCCTCGTGATTGCGGGCGCTGAACAGAACCTCCAAGTCGATGATGACGCAGGTCGCAGCCTCTCCCGCCTCAATAATAGGCGCCAGCCGGCTGCGGACGGCTTCGATCGGCATTCGAGCCAGGGCGCTCTTGTCAATGAGGTAGCGAGCCTTCACGAGCGCCAGGCTCTGGACATGACGTCCTGGTTCGCCAAGTCCATGCCGCTCATCGTGGAGAGGGCTTCAACCTCCTCGCGCCGGGCCTCAGCCCTCAAGACCTCGCGAAACGCCTCTTCGATCGTCTCCTTTAGGGTCGCCGTCGAGAGCACCCGCTGGACCGCGATCATCAGTTCCTCGTTAATTTCCACGCTCGTTTTACGCACGCTCATGAGATCACCTCCAGGCAGCAGGATATCACCTATATCATCTCGTTGATATCTTGTGAGGCGGCGTTACGATATCTTGAGCGGGTTTCGCCGGGCTACTCCGGTCCAGGCTTGAGCGGACTCTTGTCGCGTTCCAGATCGAGATCGCCCAAGGGGGACTGCTGGAAGAACTCGGACAGGGGAGTCTGCTTCTTGAGGGTCCGCCGCCGGACCTGCCGGACGACCAGGAGCTGGGCCACGCCGGCGGCGAACAGGTAGTTCTGGCCGAGGCCGCGGAAGAGGTCGTCGAGGGGGATCCGGCCCGGCGGCGCGAAGCTGACCGCGGCGTCGTAGAGCAGCCAGGAGAGGCGGCTGGCGGTGATCAGGCCCCAGGGCCAGGAGAAGAGCCCGCCGCGCAGCGACACGGCGGTCAGCAGCAGGGGGCTGATCAGGCAGAGGGAGAGGATGTCCACCACCGCCGAGACGAGGACGATCAGGGCGCCGCCGTCCCCATGCGCGACCGCCAGGGCGCTCTTGTAGGCTCCCGGGCCGGCCACGGCGACCGCCAGCGCCGCGGCGATCAGCGCCACGGTGACGAAGCCGGAGCGGCCGCCCGGCATCATGATCGCCGCCATCCGCCACGACCGGGCGAGCATCCAGATCCCGATCAGCAGGGCGACGTTGCTGAGGATGCCGAGCCCGCTGACCAGCGTCTGGGCCCCCGGACCCGCGGTCGCCGGCTGAAAGGGGGGCAGGAACCGCAGCAGATCCCGCAGCAGGATCAGGACGCTGCCGGCGCCGAGCCAGAGCCAGGCGGTGCGCAGGTGATCGCCGCGCTCGAAGGCCGAGACCGCCAGGAAACATCCGACGATCGCGAGCAGCCGCACCAGGATCTTCTGGCCGCCGGCGAACGCGGCGAGAGCCTCGCCGCCGCCGAGCGACCAGGCGATGGCGATGAAGACCGCCGCGTAGAGCAGGGGGAACGCCGCCAGCCAGCGAAAGCGCATCAGCGAACCTCGCGTCCGATCTGTGCCAGGAGGTCGTCCGCCGCGCCGCGCCCCATCAGGGCGCCGAGGAACGGGCGCAAGCCATCCACCAGGGTGGCGAGATGGGCGGACCTCAACTCTTCGGGAGACAGGCTGAGCTCCCGCCGGGCGACGGTCTTCACCCACATCCGGGCGTTGAACTCGCCGATGTAGGGCGCCAGCCGCTCCGCGACCTGCTCGGAGATGGATAAAGAAAGGCTCGCCAAAACGGACCCCTAAAGTTACGAGTTGAAAAAGCGCCGCCAGTATACCGCGCCGGGAAGGCGTCTGGATGAAATGCGGCAGCCTCACCGCTCCGGCGGCACCGTCAACTGCGTGGCGGCGCTGATGCCGTCGGCGGCCATCGCGGGGAGGATCCCCTTCTCGATGTAGATCGGCCGCACCCGCTCGCGCAGCCCGGGGAGGAGGCTGGCGAACCAGAGGGCGGCGAGGATGCAGCCGGCGCCGCAGAAGAGGAGCGTGCGCGGGGCGCCGATCCGGCTCGCGAGCCCGCCCGCCAGCAGGCTGCCGAACGGCGTGATCCCCATGATCGACATGGTGTAGAAGCTCATCACCCGCCCGCGCTTGTCGTCGTCGACCAGGGTCTGCAGGAGGGTGTTGCTGGCCGCCATCTGCACCATGAAGCCGAGGCCGGTGGCCACCAGCAGGGGGAGCGAGAGCCAGAGCGAGCGCGAGAGCGAGAAGCCGATCAGGCCGGCGCCGAACAGCCCCGACATCATGGGGATCACCCGCCCGAGTCCGAGCACCGATCGGCGGTTGGCGAGCAGGACCGCCCCCGAGAGCGCGCCGACGCCGGTCGCCGCCATCAGGAAGCCGAGGGTGTGCGGGCCGCCGCCCAGGATCTTCGAGGCGAAGACCGGCATCAGCACCGTGTAGGGCATCCCGACCAGGCTGACCAGCGCCAGCAGCACGAGGATGCTGCGGATCGGGGGCGAGCCCACGACGTAGGCCCACCCCTCGCGCAGCTCGTGCGAGCACCTGCGTCTCTCTGCCCGGCGGCCCGGCGCTGCCGCGGCGCCAGATGCATCAGGAGGAGCGAGGCGATCACCGCCAGGTAGCTCGCGGCGTCGAGCGCGAAGCACCACCCCTCGCCGACGGCGGCGATGATCACGCCGCCCACCGACGGCCCCAGCAGGCGGGCGGCGTTGACCATCGAGGAGTTCAGGGCGATGGCGTTCGGCAGGTCCTCCCGTTTCTCGACCATCTCGACCACGAAGGCCTGCCGCGCCGGCATGTCGAAGGCGTTGATCAGCCCCTGGCAGAGGCTCAGCACCAGGACGTGCCAGATGTTGATGACGCCGGCGAGCGTCAGCCCCGCCAGCGCCGCCGACTGGAGCATGGCGAGGATCTGGGTGACCACCAGCAGCCGGTGGCGGTCCCAGCGGTCGACGAGGACGCCGGCGAAGGGGGCGAGCAGGAACGAGGGGATCTGCCCGGCGAAGCCGACGAGCCCGAGCAGGAGCGCCGAGCCGGTCAGCCGGTAGACCAGCCAGCTCGTCGCGATCCGGGTCATCCAGGTGCCGACCAGCGAGACCGTCTGGCCGGCGAAGAAGAGCCGGTAGTTGGGGTGCCGCAGGGCGCGCACCATGAAGCCGAGCCCGCTGGGTTGGGTGGCGGTCCAGCCTCGCTCATGGCGGGGAGTCTGCTGCAAGGGGTGTGCACGAAGTGGCTGGGGGCGGCGCTTCAGCGCGGCTTCCGGATCACCACCTCGACGCGGCGGTTCTTCTGCCGGCCGGCGTCGGTGGAGTTGTCCGCCACCGGCCGGCTCGCTCCGGCGCCGAGGGTGCCGAGCCGGTCCGCCGCGATCCCCTCCCGCTCGGCCAGCCACCGTTTCACCGCCTCGGCGCGGCGCTCCGAGAGCTTCTGGTTGTAGGCCGCGTTCCCCTTGGCATCGGTGTGCCCCTCGATCTCGACCCGGCCGCCGGGATAGCCGCGGATCACGGTGGCGAGGCGGCCGAGCGCTTCCGCCGCGTCGGGCCGCACGTCGGCCTTGTCGAAGTTGAAGAGGACGTCCGCCGGGAGGTCCACCCTCACCTCGAGGGCCGACTCCGTGGCGCCGAGCGCCTGCATGGCCTGATGGACCTCCTGGACGGTCGCCACGATCCCCTGACTGGCACCGCCGACCCCCTGGCTGACACCGCCGATCCCGCTCGTGAGGCCCTGGATCTGGAGCACCGACGGCTGGATGCCGAGGGTGCGCTGAGCCCCCAGACGGGCGGCTGCCGCTTCGGCGGCCACCTCCGTCGCCCGATCCCACGGCCCCGCTGCATAGGGGGGATCCTCGGCGAGCGCGGGCAAGGGCGCCAGCACCAGCAGGGCGATGGCAAACCGCCGGCGAGGCATCACGAGTCCTGGATCGCCAGGTCTTCGAACGGCGGGACGCCCGGGATCTGGAGCGTCACCGTCTTGACGTCCGGGGGCGGCGCCGGGAGCTTCACCCAGATCGTGTAGGTCTCTCCCGGCTGCAGCTTCTGGAACCATAGATCGCGGTAGCCCGAACGGAGGGCGGCGATGTAGTTGCCCTTCTCGTCCTTGAGCACCTCGTACTTCTTGCCGGCTCCGAGGTCCATGACGTAAAGCTCGTCGTAGGCGACGCGGGGCTCGGATTCGACGTTCCCCTGGTTGCGCAGGACCACTTTGACGGTCAGCGTCGATCCCTTGCGGCGGAACTCGGTGACCTCGGCGACGATCCCCGGCCAGTTGGTCTGCTGGCTGGCGAGGGCGGCGGCGGGGGGCGGAGCGGTTGTCGGGGCCGCGGTCGCCGGGGCCGCCTGGGAAGCCGTCGTGACGGCAGCCTCCACGGCTGGCGGGGGAGTCGTGGCAGGGGCGGCCGTGGCGGCGGGGCTGGTCGCCGCGGGCTGGTTCTCCGGCTCGCGGGCCTGACAGCCCACAGTCGACATCAGAAGAAGAACGGACAGGGCAGGAAGGACATCCTTCGATCGCATGGTGTTTCTCCTCAGGTCAGGCCGGGACGAGCCGATGTGGGAAACTACGACCGCTTGCATCGAGGATACATCTAGTTTCACCGGCCGGCAACAACAGCGCAGCGGCGGACCGCGCCTACATCGACGCGTCCTGCACGATCTCCCAGGTATCCCCGTGCCGCCGCAGGACGAGGAGGGTCAACCCCTCGGCCGTCTTCTTGTCCGGCTGATCGGGATAGGCCAGCTTCCAGCGGGCGGCGACCGAGAGGGCTGTGCACGCGGCTTGGCCGGGCGTCTCCCAGGAGGGTGAATTCGACCCCCTGGGCGGGGCGCGCCTCGATCACCTCCAGGCTCAGCGTCCCCATCGCCTTCTGGTCCGGATAGCGGCGGCGGTAGCGCTCCAGCACCTGCTGCCGGCCGCGGGTGAGGCCGGTGGTGGTGAGGAAGGCCGCGTCCTCGGCGTAGACCGAGGTGAAGGTCTCGAGGTCGCCGCGGTTCCAGGCGTCCGATTGCGTCTTGAGCAGCGCCTCGACGGCGCCGCGGGCGTCCCCGGCGCGGCGGAGGGCGGCGAGCCGGTCCCAGAGGCCGAAGCCGGAGGGTCCCACGTACCGCGGCTCCTCGGAGAACGCTGCATTGGCGAGCACCTCGTCGGCGGCGGCGAAGCGGTAGCCGCGCTCCTCGAGCCAGGTGAACAGGCGGTCCCACTGCGCGGCGCCGACCTCGTTGGCGTGGAGGAGGAGGATCTGCGGTACCGGACGGCCGAACAACCGGTCCCCTCGCCCCTCCTGGTCGCGGACCTCGACGTGGAGCGATTCCTGGTACTCCTCGCCGACCTGTGCCCGCGCTCCCGCGTCTTCCTGCCGGCGCGCTTCGATCCAGGGTTTCTCGAAGCTCCAGTCCTGATCGTCGATCGTCACCGGCAGGCTCCGCTGCCCGGAGCGGGCGAGATAGGCGCGGACGGCGTCGAGCTTGGCCTCGGTGTCCCCCTCGTCGAGGAAGGGGTAGCGGAAGAAGCGGACCTTGCGGTTCCCCTCTTTGGCAAGGAAATCCGCCAGCCCCGCCCGCCCGGCCTCGACGTCGGCGATATAGGCGTCGGCGCCGGTCTTCGTGAGGTCGAGATGGTGGGCGGAATGGTTGCCGAGCTCGTGCCCGGCGGCCAGCCAGCGGCGGAGGAGGTCGCGGTCGGCGTCGCTCTTCACGTTCCCCCAGATCACCAGCCCCACGGCGGGGACGTGATGCTTGGCGAGGACCGACAGCAGGCCGTCGGTGATCCGCGCCCGCCCGGCCGGATCGGCATGGAGATCGCCGGCGGCGACCGGCAGATCGTCGATCGAGATCAGGAGAGGGCGCCGGTCCGCGGCGAGGGCGGAGCCGGCGAACAGCACGAAAGCCGCCCACGGTCAAGCTTCAAGATTCGGTTCATGCCCCGCATGCTACGTCAAAGCACCGCCATCCCGTCCTCGTGCGTCCGTGTGCGTCCATGCCGTCCGTGTACGTCCTCGACTCCACCCTGAGATACCATCCAGAATCTCGACGACAAGGAGACCCGAGATGACCAAGGCGCTTCTGCTCGCAATCATCGCGGCCCTGGCGGCCCCGGCGCTGGCCGCGCCCCAGCAGCCCGCGGCCCCCTGCGCCGCGCCCGAGTTCCGCCAGCTCGATTTCTGGGTGGGGGAGTGGGACCTCACCTGGCCCGCGCAGGGGGGCGGCCCCGCGGGCACCGGCACCAATCGGGTCGAGAAGATCCTGGGCGGCTGCGTGATCCAGGAGAATTTCACCGGCGGCGGCGCGCAGCCGCTCAACGGGCGCAGCGTCTCGACCTACAGCGTGCGGGAAAAGGTGTGGAAGCAGACCTGGGTGGACGACCAGGGCGGGTACCTCGACTTCACGGGCGCCTTCCAGAACGGCGAGATGCGGCTCAGCCGTCACGCCGTCGGGCCGGACGGCAAGCCGCGCCTGATGCGGATGGTCTTCACCAACATCAAGCCCGACTCGTTCGACTGGCGCTGGGAGGCCTCCACCGACGACGGCAAGACCTGGCAGGTCAACTGGCCGATCCACTACAAGCGGAAGGGCACTCCCTGACGACCGGCACGCTCTCCGGCCTCCGCACGATCGACGCCGTGCTCGCCCGCCGGGCCGGCGAGACTCCGGACGCGCTCGCCTTCGGCGAAGGGGGCGAGCGCCTGAGCTACGGCGGGCTGCATGCCGAGGCCGGAACGTTGGCCGGCGGGCTGGCCCGCCTGGGCGTGGGGCGCGGCGACCGCGTCGTCCTCTTCCTGCCGGCGGGGCTCGATTTCATCCGCGTCTTCTTCGCCCTGCAACGCCTCGGGGCCGCCCCCTGCGCCTTCGCTCCCGGAGGCCCGTCCGCCGCCGCCGTCCGCCGCGCCGAGCGGGTGCGTCCGAGTCTGGTCCTGATCGCCGGACCCGAGAACGAGGGGCTGGCTCAGGCGCTGACCGGGGCCGGGCTGCGTTGCGCGGAGCTCGCGGAGTGCCGAGGACAACGCCGCCGCGCCGGCCAGAGACAGGGGAGGAGGAGATCGCCTTCCTGCAGCCGACGTCCGGCACCTCCGGCGAGGCGCGGGCGGCGATGATCACCCAGGCCAACGCGCTCGCCTCGCTCGGCGCCGCCCGCGAGATGCTGGAGATCGGTCCGCGCGACGTCCTGGTGAGCTGGGTGCCCCCCTGGCACGACCTCGGCCTGCTCCGCTTCGTTCTCGGCCCGGTCTACTTCGGGGCGCCCTGCCATCTGGTGCCGCCGGCGATCCGCACCCTCCCGCTCTGGCTGCGGACGGCCGCCGAGGTTCGCGCCACCATCCTCGGCGCGCCCGACTTCGCCTGGCGGCTCGCCACCCGGCTCGTCGATCCCGCGGGACTCGACCTCTCGTCGCTCCGCTTCGCCACCAATGGCGGCGAGCCGGTGCGGCGGAGCACGATCCTCGCCTTCGAGGAGCGCTTCGGCGTGCCGGGGGTGATCCGGCCGGGCTACGGGCTCGCCGAGGCGACCCTGGGAGTGACCGGCCTGCGCCAGGGCGAGCCGCTGCGCGTGGATGCCCGCGGCAACGTCTCCTGCGGCCGGGCGGTCCCCGGAGTCGAGGTGCGCATCGCCCAGGAAGCCGGCGGGACGGGGGAGATCCTGGTCCGCGGCCCCGTCGTCTTCACGGGCTATTTCGAAGCCCCCGAAGCGAGCGCCGAGGTCCTCCGCGACGGCTGGCTCCACACCGGCGACATCGGCCGGCTCGACGCCGACGGCCACCTCTACGTCCTCGGCCGCAAGCGGGCAATGATCAAGCGTGGGGGCGCACCGCTGGCGCCGCGCGAGGTGGAGGAGGCCGCGGCGGGCGTGCCGGGCCTGCGGATCGCCGCCGCCGTCGGACTGCCGCCGGGCCCCGAGGCCGCCACCGAGGAGATCGCCGTCGCCATCGAGATCGACCCTGCCTGCGAGCCCTCCCGGATCGCGGAAGACGTGGCCGCGGCGATCGAGAAGGCGCTCGGCTTCGCCCCCGACCGGGTGGTGGTGCTGGCGCCGCGAACCCTCCCGCGAACCGCCAACGGCAAGATCCGCCACCCGGAGCTGCGCCGCGAGCTGATCGAGGGGGATCTGGAGCGGCGGGGGGCGGTGCTGTTCAGCGCGCGGCGGGGGGCGGGGTGAAAAACTTTACCACCTTCCTCACCTAACTATCTCCTTCTACTCAAACTTTTTACTTTCTCTTCCTTCCACTCTTACAATGTAAGCTCCATCTATAATATCCCAAATTTCCTCTAAGAAGCTCTCATCTTCCGTTACTGATCGCCAAAGGGGAGATGTACGGGTTAGAGTTGGTCAACACTCCAGGGGATTTAAAGCGTGGGACCGTTTACGTCACTTTAGATCGAATGACAGATAAGGGGTACGTAGAGTCCCGCACGTTCCCCAAGATGACGGGAGCGGCATGCCTAAGAGGTTGTTCCAGACTACAGGGTATGGAGCCAGGTACTGAAAGCTTGGGAAATAGCCAATGCTACGCTGGCGTGGCGAGGGGGCATGATTTAAAAAGGAAGCAACTAAAGTCTCTTCCCGCATATTGAAGATTCCTTCGCCGAAATGATTGTTTCTGCTTTGAAATTCTCTAGAGATTTGGAAGGCTAACGTCGCCACTCTCACGATTGCAGTTTTATGGTGGCGGCTTGAAATGGGCTCTGGAGAAAGAATGGCTTGTCTTGGGATGGGTTTTTTCAAGGCTCATTGATTTCAATCGTTCTCGATTTTTCCAGGCACTCAGCAAGCTTGACAGCCATTGTCTACCAGGAGTCTACTCCTCCCTCTCCTCGTTTAAAGCTTGACCGTGCAGTTGTAGACTACAGGGAGTGATCCTGAAAAAATTGGAAGCCATAGTCTCCCCGCTAAGAAATTCTAGCGTAAGTCAGAGGTTGGGCGAGATGATAGTCTCTAAATACAGCCCTGCCTTCTTTAATCGTGCCGTCCAGATTGAGAGTGCTCCAGGCTCACTCCTAAATCATGGCAGAGTTTCTGTTCTCACCCCGAGTGTACTTAGAGGTTTTTGAACCCACTCTTAGAGATCTCTTTGATGAATACTGCGAAGCTCTAGATCAAAAACGCCTCTGGAGTTCGCTTATGTATACGGGTTACTGGTCTTTCTGTCTGCGGTCTTTGCCCAATTGCCTATATCCGTAAACTTCTATAAATCTACAACCTTATAGTCTAACTTTCCACTACCTCACCACCCTCCTCCCACTCCTACCCTCTTCCCAGCAGCGCCCGCACCAACCCCAACCCGATCTCCTCGGGAGCTGCCATCAGATAGCCTTCCAGCCACCGCGCCGCGCTCGCGGCCAGGGCTCCTTCCTCCATCCCGCCGATCGCCGCGCCCACCTCGGCCTCCACCTCGCTCTTCCGCCAGCGCGCCACCAGCGGCACGAGCGGCGCGCCGGTGAGCCGCGCCAGCGCGAAGGGGCCGCGCGCCAGCTCGAGGGTCCGGCCGAGGCAGGGGACCCGCAGACCCGGACCCGGAGACCCGTCGAGCGCCAGGACGACGAAGCCACCCTCCTTCAGATGGTCGAGAGCGCGCTGGAAGGAGAAAGCCCGGCGCTGGTCGTCCCCCTCCGTCGACAGGATTTCGACCGGCGGGCGGGGGGAGTACAGCGCCCCCAGGCGCAGCACGAGCACCGGTCCGGGCAGCCGCTCGATCGCCGCGCCGAGCGCCTGCACCGCTCCGACGTGAAAGGTCCCCAGGATGAGCGGCGGCCGGAGCGCGGCGAAAGCTTCCGAGAGGGGGCGCATCAGCCGCCGGACCGGTTCGAGCCCCTCCCTCCGGATGGCGTCGACGAGGAGCCGGTTGCGCGCCTCGAGAGCGCCGATCTTCCAGGCGACGCGCGCCGCCGCGCGAGGAACGAGATGGGGGAAGAGAGCCTGGACCTGCTCCGGGCTGGGCCAGCGGCGGGACAGCCGGTTCCGCAGAGCTCCGAGACCGGAGGCCGCCGGCAATGCCATGCGGGGGTGCCGCGCCACCAGCGGCGCCAGCCCGCGCTCCAGGATGTCAAAGGTATGGCGGGGCCAGTTCACTGGGGAACTGCGTCGCGCACGTGAGCGATGAGACGGCCCACGGTGAGGGGAGCGCCTTCGAGCAGACCGGTCGCCGGGACGCCGAACCGCCGTTCGCAGTCGAGCAGCAGCTCGACCATCGCGATCGAGTCCAGCCCCAGGCCGCCCGCGCCGAGCCGCAGATCCTCCGGCAGCACGCCGTTCCCGGCGAGAGGAGCGCGCGAGCGCAGGAGATCCAGCACGGCGTCCTCGATCTGAGCTCCCGTCTTCATCGCGGAGGAGTCTAGCCGGACCCTCCGTGGTTAGGAAGGCCAGGGGAACGGTACGACTCCCGCTCCCCTGGTGAAAATTCAGTTGTCAAAGAGCCCGCAACCGCTCGCTCGCGCCGCATTCCCCGCCCCTCGCGACTCATTCCCCAGTCTCCGGCGCGTTTTCCCCGCGGGGAACGCCCGCCGAGCTCGAGGGAACGCGGCGCGAGGCGTCCATCCGCCGCGTTCCCCGTGCATCGTCCCGGGGGATCGCCGCTCTATCGGGCGTTCCCCCCGGGGAATGAGGTCCCCGCGAGGGGGAAAGACATGTCCCCTGGCTAAATATACTATGCACAATAAGGGAATGTGCCATTCCCTCCGGGGAAAGCTTGAGAGAGCCGGGGGAACCCTTCATTCCCCTGCCATTTCAGTCATTCCCCATGAGAGTTAAGCTCTGATCTCCGGGGAATCATACCGTAACCGTTCCAGAAGAGCACATTGGTCCCATTCATCGCCAAGCGTAAAGCTTCGGAGGGGAGCCGAAGATTTCTGGGCAAGGGGGTTGACAGACCAGAGACTATGATGGATAGTATTCATATCGCAAGCGAACACCCCCCGGCCTCTCAGGGGAACGCTGAAACGGGAACAGCCGAGGGGCCGAGGTGACAGGCAGCGGGATTTCCGTCGCCAATTCAGGCGCGGATAGGGGCCCATGACGGGCCTGATAAAGGAGAAGGACCATGGCGAGAGAACCGAAGTACGGAATCACCCTGAACGGATGGGAGCGCCTGCTGGCTTCGCTGGAGGCCAACGGCCAGGACTTCCCGCAGTTCGAGAGCTACCGCACGCAGCTCAAGGCGATGCTCACGGCGGCGCGGGAGACGTCGGCCCAGCAGACCGCGATGGCGGCCACCAAGCAGGAGGCGAGCAAGCGTCTGCAGGCGATGCTCGCCGACGGCCGCAAGCTGGCCAACTTCCTGCGCAACGGCGTCCGGCAGCGCTACGGCAACCGGGCGGAGAAGCTGGTCGAGTTCGACCTCAAGCCGCTCCGCTCGCGGGCCCGGGCCACCACCGAGGTGGCGAAGCCCCCGGCGCCGCCGCCCCCGACCACCGCCTGACGTCGATGATGTCGGGTCACCCGTAGCGCAGGACGTCGCGAGACGGTTGCAGGCTCTTTGACAATTGATTCACCTTTGGCCAGGGAGGCGGCGTGGCGGCCGTCCTCTCTGGCCTCTTTTTGGATCCAGGCGGAGAGTAATGCCCTTGCGTCAAGCCCAGAGGATCTCGACTTCGTAAGGTTCCAAGAGCCGGTCGTGAGTGACAAGGGTCAAGCCTTCAGCTTGCGCCTGGCCGACCAGCATGCGGTCGAACGGATCTCGATGGTGGGGAGGAAGGCCGCGCGGCGCGCTCAGCGTGAGCGAACGTGATGAGGAGTTTCTCGAAACCGCTGGCGAGAAGACCGGCTTCGATCGTGTCCGGAAGCTCGAGGCGGCCCACGGCGGACTCTGATCGCAGCTTCCCACGCAGAAGCCGCGCTCACGAACACAATGTCCGCCGTTGCGATGTTGCTCCGCACCTCGGGGCTAAGCCGCGAAGGCTCCCCGCGCCACCAGAGGAAGATCATGAGTATCGAGCAGGAGCCGGTTCGCCGGAGTCACCCATCGCCCCTCGAAAGCGTCTTGGATCTCCGGCGGCAGGGGCGCATCGAAGTCCTCCGAGATGCGCACCTGACCTTCTCCATCCGCCGGGTTCGCGCGGCTTGGGAGACCGAGTGGAAGGGCACGAGCTTGGCGAGTGGCTTACCGGCCTTGGACAGGATGATCTCCTCACCGCTCGCAGCGCGATCGACAAGTCGGCAGAGAGAAGTTTTTGCCTCATACCAGATTGTAGATGATCTGGGACATCGTCAGAATCTCCAGGTTGACCAACCCTGACACCAAGGTTACTCCCGGATGGCGTTCAGGTCAATCGTGATCCTGACCTTGAGCGCGCCTCCGGCCTTTCCATACACCGGAGAGGGAGAGGGAAGACCCTCGAAGACCCGATTCAGACCGAAGGAGGGGCTCATGCCGGAGATTTTTCTTGATGGCTGGCCTGGTGGCGATCGTGTTCCTGGCGGTGTATGGGCGGCCGGCCGTGGTCTCGGCTTCGCAGGTCTGTACCGCGACCTGCTCGTCGGGGTCCTCGCTGACCTGCAACGTGGCGACCGGCACCTGTACGAGCGCGGGCACCAGCGTCACCTGCTGCGGCCAGACTCTCAACTGCGTGGCGATCGACGCCTACAACGCTTGCCGGAACAGTTGCGAGGACCGGTACGACACCTGTGTCAACAACTGCACGGTCAAGGACCCCTGCGTCACCAACTGCAACACCGCCCTGCGCTCCTGCTGGACGCGGTGCGGCACGCGGCCGACGACCAGCCTTTCCTGCTGATCCCGCCAGAACAGGAAACGCCGCCGTCCCAGCGGGGCGGCGGCGTCCGTGGCTTGGAGATCAGCTTCTTTTTACGGGCAGACCTACGGGCAGACCGACTTCGTCCGCTGGAGATTGGTCAGCAGGCGATCCAGAACCGCCGCGTCGCCAATCAGGGAGAAGTGATCCACCCCGGGGTTGTCGGTGTCAGCTCGAACCGGTAGCAGGACATCTGGCTCCAGACCTGAATCGAGTCGTTGGTGATGTCCTCCTGGTTGATGTCGCCAAGCCGAACGATGAACCGCGACGGATCGCTGGTGTCGAGCATCTGCCCGACCGTGAGGTTGTCGAGCACCGCGCCGATCTGCGTCGGAATCCCGGAACCCTTCTCGGCGTAGACGTCGACGTTGGGGAAGGAGCCGGGGTCGGTGAACTTGACGAAGCCGATGTAGTAGGCGCCCAGCTCCTGCGCGAGGCCGAGGCCGGCGTCCTGGAAGAGCTTCTTGTAGGTTTTCGGCGTGTACGACTTGCCGTTGTTCAACGTCTCGACCACCACCTCCTGGTTGCCGAAGATCTTCGGGTCGGCGGCGCTCATGTAGCTGGACGGGTTGCGTCAGGTACATGTTGGCGCTGCTGGCCGCGTTCGCGGGATCCTGGGGCAGGGTGAAGCTCGGCGATGTTCAGGCCGGTGAACAATACGGAGTAGAGGACGCCCTGCCCCGGCCAGTTGCCGGCGAACGGCGTGAAGCCGTGGATGTACTTGTTCTTCCACGCCTGAGAGGTGTGGGTGAGCAGGTACTGCGCGTAGAGCGGCCCGTTGGAGTGGCCGACCAGGTGGACGGGGGTGTTGCCGTTGTCGCGGTAGGTCTGCTCGACCAGCGCGATGGTACGGTTCAGGAAGTTGTCCATGTCCGGGGTGAGGCGGCCGTCATAGCCGGCGACGCGGAGGTTCAAGTTGCGCGTGTAGCCGTGCGCCTCCAGGAACTGATAGAGCGGCTCGTAGAAGGGCGCGCTGGAGGTCTTGCCGAAGTCGCCGATCCAGGTGAAGACCCCCGGCTGGTTGGAGAAACGCTTGGACATCGGCTTGGACGGGTCCGCGTCGTAGACCGTGGTCAGCATCTTGTCCCGGCAGACCTGGCTGAACTGGCCGAGTTGCGCGTTCGGGAAGAAGTCTTCGAAGACGCCGAACACGGGGCATCCCGGGGCGGCGGACTGTCCCACCACCGCCACCTTGAGGACGGTGAGATGGAAGCCCGGGAACAGGACGACCGGCGTGAGCGCGCCGCTCTTCTGGGCTTCGAGGCCCTGGGCCGTGGCGGCCAGGCTGCCGAACAGAAGGACCATCAACAGGGCGATGGCCGAACAGTGAATCCGCATCAGGTTTCTCATTGTCTTCTCCTCCTTGAGTACGCCCCTCTCGCACGCTCGTCCTGGCGATGGAGGAAGCTCGTTGTGTGATGAGTCGATCCGCGCACTTTCGTGGCTGATATGCGCTCTGCACAGCTAAACGAGTGGAGAAGGAAAACCCCTCACCTGAGGGGCTGGGGACAACAAGGACTTGATATTGCCTGTCCCTGCTGTCCCTGATCCCTACTCAGCGGCTCGCCTTGCCTTCCTGGACCGATCCCAGGTCCACCATGGCGCTGTCGGTCATCACCACGAACGGCCGCGGCTCGACGGAGAGCCCGCCCCGGCCGTCGCTCCTGACGATCTGGACGGTGCCCATGCCGTAACCCATCGGGCCCCGGCTGTAGTAGTGCGCCGACAGCCGGTAGGGAGCGGCCTCGCCGGCGGCCGACGCCGGCGCCGTGAAGCATTCGGGGCCGTAGCCGGTGGTGACGTCGGCGTACAGCTCGCCGCCGGATGGCAAGGTTTTCTGCCCGTAGAAGGCGTGCCCGCCCTGGCGGTCGTAGACGTGGAGGTCGACGTCGTTGGCGTCGGTCTCCCAGGTGAGCACGAAGCGCAGGGAGGGCTCGCCGTCGAGCTCGGCGCCGTGGGCCTGGAGGCGGTCGAGCACCTCTCCGCGGCGGGCCGGTTCGGCGCGCAGCCAGGCTGACGCGAGCAGGCCGAGGTCGTCCGTCAGCACCTGGTCGACGCCGGCGAACCGCCCTCCCGGGTACTTCTGTTCGAGACCTTTTTCGAGCGCCTCGAAGGCCGTCTCCGAACTGGCCGGCGCGCAGCAGGGCCCAGGCGAGGAGGCGGTGGCCGGAGGGGTGGTCCGGCCGCTCGAGGACCGCTTTCCGGTAGGTGTCGATCGCCAGCTCGAGGCCGTGCTCGTTCAGCCGCTCGAGACGCTCCCCGGCCAGCCGGCGCATGTCGGCGCGGCTCGGGAAGAGATCGATCAGCGAACCGTAGGCGCGGGCCGCCGCAGCCGGTTCTCCGGCGGCTTCCCAGGCCTCGCCGAGGGCCAGCAGGGCCAGCACGTCGCCCGGCGCCTCGGTGCTCCAGGCCTCGGCGAGGGCGCGGGCCCGCGCGGTCCGGCCGGCGGCCAGGTGCTGTTTCACCTCGGCGAAACGCCCGGTGTACGGCGCGGCCTGTCGCTCTTTGGCGCGGTTCCGATTCTGCGGCCGTGGCGACGGTCTGTCGGCGGCGATCGTCTCCGCCAAGGGCTCCTCTTCCTGGGGCGCGGCGACCCGCGGGGCCGGCGGCGGGGGAGGCGGCAGCGGCGACCGGCTGCGGGATTCCGGACACCCGCAGGGGCGCCTCGTCGGGCGCGCCGCCGACCACGCCACCGGCCACTCCACCGGGCACGCCGCCGACGACCCCGCCCTCGACGCCACCCTCGACTCCATCCCTCGATCCCCGGGGCCTCGGCGTCCTGGGATGGCGCGTCCGTGGGCGGGGCGACGTAGCCGAGGGAGTCGAGGTTGTCGATCCCGTCCGCTCTTGGAGAGCCGCCTGCGCCCGCCGGGCCGCGCGAGCCGGGAGGACGCTCCGCGGGCGAGCACGTCCAGCCCGCCCGGGCCGACGGTCAGGATGTTGGCGAGGCTCTTCGGGTCGAGGCCGAAGCGCTGGTATTCATACTCGGATTCGAGCACCAGCATGGCGGTGAACGGGCTCAGGACCCGGTGCTTGACGCTCACCTCGACGATCTGCAGCCCGAGGGCGCGGCGCAGGTCCTCGTCGCCGTCGGGAGTGATCTCGCGCAGGTGGAGCAGCCGCTCGATGCGGGCCTGGGCCCAGGCGCGTTCGAGCAGCGGGCGCTCGGCGGACGCCGGCTCGCCGAGCCCGACGGGACGGCCGGCGAGCGCGAGGCGCAACGGCCGGTCGGCCGGCAGATCGGCGTAGACCAGCGTCTCGTCCCCCGGCTGGACGCCGTCCAGGGTCTCGGGCCAGACCCAGGCCGCGCCCTCGATCGTCACCGGAATGCCGGAGCGGCAGGCGAGGGTCAGCCGGCGGGCGATCTCGGAGAGGGGCGCGGAGCCGGTCGATCCGCTGGCCGTCCTGGGCGAGGTTGCCGGTGGTCAGCTCGCGCAGCGCCGCCTCGTCGCGCAGGCCGCCGACGGCCAGCACGTCGAGCCGTTCGACCCCCCTGGCGCCGAGGGCATGCACGGCCGCCTTGAGCGCGCGCGTCTCGGTCTCGCCGGCGGTGGCGACGCCGTCGGTGACGAGCAGGACCCGGGGGAACTTCCGGCCGTTGCGGGGCAGGCGGTCGCCGAGCCAGGCGAGCGCGCCCTCGAGGTCGGAGGCGCCCAGGGGCCGGCGGGCGTTGAGGCGCTGGAGCTCCTCCTCGCCGAAGCCGGAGGCCCGGCCTTCGAAGATCGGCGCCACCTCCTGGTCGAAGGCGGCGATCCCGACCGGCGTCGAACCGCCGGCGCCGGCGCGCAGGCCGGCGATCAGCTCGCCGATCCGGCGCACCTGGGTGGCGTAGCCCAGGGCGCGCGAGGCGCTGGAATCGACCAGCACGTAGAGGCCGGCGATCTCCTGCGCCACGGGGTCGACGGGGGCCGCGACGCGCACCACGGCGAGGTTGCCCTGGCGCAGGCCGGCGCGGGTGGCGGCGCTTCCTTGAGCGATCTCGAAGTCCCGGTCGGGGGTCCAGGACTGTTTGTGCAGCTCGACGACGCGGCGGTCGCTGACCTCGCCGCCGAGATTGCTCGCCGCGGCGTCACTCTTTGTCTGTCCGCCGAGGAGCACGCGGACGTCGAGCTGGCCCACCTTGGAGAGCCCGAGGAGGGGGAGGACGTAGGGCTCGTCCGCGCGCGCCATGGCGTGCGAGTAGGAGACGATCAGCTCCTTGCGCCCGCGGGCCGGGATCGGGAAGACGCGGGCCGAGAACTCGTTGCCCGCCTCCTGCTCGAGCAGGGCGGGGTCCTGCCGGCGGTGGAGGTAGTCCTCGTAGACCTGGCGGGCGCGCTGGCGCTCCACCACCTCCCCCTCCTGCCAGGCGCCGTCGATCTTCATCGCGAAGCGGCTGAGCGCCGCGCCGGGCGGCAGGGCGATGCGGAAGCGCCCCTCGATCGTCTCGTTGCGCGGGTTGTCGAAGGTCAGGTGCAGCTCGGTGAAGGCGAGCGGGGGCTCGAGAACGCCGTTGGCCTCGAGGGCGACCAGCGCCAGGCCGGTGCCGTCCGAGGCGGTGAGGCCGATCGGGGCGGCCGGCTCGGCCTCGCGATCATCGGCCGCGCTCTTCGCGAACCGGAACGAGGCGGGCTGGAACGTGGACGGCTGGAACGCGGCGCTCTGGGACGAGGTGGAACCGCGCTGGACTGGCGGAGCGCGAGGGCTGGCCGAGCCGAGGGTGAGAGTTGGCGGTGATTCCGACGGCGGCGAGAGTCAGCAGGCCGAGGATCGTGACGGTGCGTGACATGGGGTGTTTCCTCCCCAACGGATCTGGTCGGCCCCGGTCTTGGGGCCGCTCATTTCCTTAGACACACGTCGCGGCGAAAACGTGCCTGGGCGTCTTTTTCTCCCCCTTCAGGGGGAGGTCAGGAGGGGGCGCCCCAGACAAGGAGCGGTCCCGCGGACTCCGCAAAGCCCCCCTCCTGGCCTCCCCCCGTTCCGGGTGGAGGAAAAGACGCCTCACCCCGACCGCCGCCCGTAGGCGGTCTCGCGGTCGAGCACTTCCAGGGTCTTGTAGTAGAGGGCGTCGGCCTCTTCGCGGCTGTTGCCGATGGCGGTGAGGCCGAGCTTGCCGAACTCGGAGACGGCGCCGATCAGGTGGAAGAGGACGCCGGAGTCGGTGCGCGTGGCTGTAGTGGAGGCGGTTCTCGGTGAGGATGTCGATCACGTCCTCGGGGAGCAGGCCGCGGTAGGCGTCGGAGCGCAGGTTGTCGGTCGCCCGGTAGTACTTGGCGAGGCCGGTGGGGGAGTAGAAGAGGCCGGTCTCGCGATCGAGCTGGCCGCCGGTGAGGAACTGGAGCGCCAGGTAGGGGTGGGTGGTGCCGCCCATGCGCAGGTTGATCTCCAGCGCCGCCATGTTCCATTCCTCGGCCGGATCGCTCGCGCCAGAGCAGGAAGTCGATCGCGAAGCGGCTCACCACGCCCTGGGGGCGAGGACTTCGCCGATCCGCATCGCGGCCTCCAGGATGCGCTGCCGGTAGTCCTCGCGGGCGGGGAAGCTGCAGCCGAGGAAGACCTGGTCGCTGGGGCCGCCCAGGATCTGGTCGTGGGTGGAGATCGGCAGCACCTGGCCGCGCGGGCTGATGCGGAGCTGCGCGCTCGGCGAGACCTTCTCGGGCGCCTCGATGAACTCCTCGACGATGCCGCCCATGCGGGAGAACTTGTCGCAGTAGCTCGTCGAAGGTCTCCTCGGGCACCGGCAGCTCGATGCGGTGCAGCGCCTCGCGGATCGCCGCCCGGCTCTCCACCTCCGGATAGCGGAAGATGGCGTTCCCCTCGCCCGAGAAGCTGTCGTTCAGCTTGACGACGGCGCGCCGCATGCCCGGCCGCCGCGCCGCCAGCTCGATCAGCGACTCCTCGATGTCGCTCCTTGCTCTGGAGGTCCTCGAACCCCTCCGGCAGGGGGACGCCGGCCTCGCGGAACACCTTGCGGCTGCCGGACTTGGTGCCGAGGTGGGCGAGATCGGGGTCGGCGCCGTTGAGCGGGATGCCGAGCAGGACGGCGAGCTTGCGCTCGAGCGGCGTCGAGTTGAAGACGGTGAGGTAGGCGCGCGAGCGGTCCTGGATCCCCTCGCGGATGCGCTCGATCAGCCGCGGGCGCTCGAGGATCTTCTCGGTCAGCGAGCGCGGCGAGGCGTCGTAGGCGCAGAGCAGCGTCAGGCGCGCCCGGGCGTGGCTGGCGGGGATGCCGGCGAGGAGCTGGAAGTAGTAGTCCAGGATCATCGGGTGCACCGGCTGCGAGGTGACGTAGACGACGCGCGCCCGCGGGTTGCGCAGCCGGATCAGGAGGAAGAGCAGCCGCTCTTCGTAGAAGCTGGCGCCGGCGAGCTTGCGCAGCTCGCTCTGGTCGAGGGTCATCGACGGCACGACCACCGAGGTGTGCGCCGTCTCGTCCTGCATGGTGAGGGCGTTCCAGACCTCGAGCAGCTTCGGCTTGAGGAGCTGGAACTCGGCCCTCTCGGCCTCGGGGCTGAGATCGGCGGGGAAGGGGGGCTGTGGGATCACGGTCGGTTTGGCCTCAACGGATCTCGAGGATGGGCACCGCGCCCGGAACCGGCAGCCCCAGGGCCACCTGGTCTTCGTGCAGGCCGACGGCCAGCCCGAGCGATTCGGCCCGCAGCCGCATCTGGCGCCAGAGGTGGAAGCGCAGCGGCCGGAGCAGCGTGTAGTTGGAAGTGAGCTGGAGCAGGTGCTCGGAGCTCTCGCCCGGGTAGTTGCGGGTCAGGATCTCCCGCCGTTCCTCCACCCACTGCGCGCTCACCTCGCCGCGCTCGAGCTTCTCTTCCAGGATCACGAGCTGCCGCGCGCGGTTCACGATCTCGGGATGGTGGTTGACGCCGAAGACCCGCGGCATGATGCCGCCGGCGTCGCGCGCGAACTCGATCATGGTGATCGCGTCGCCCGGCGGGCCGCCGACGCCGAGAGTCTCCCAGCCGACGGGCAGGGTGCCGGTCGGGAAGGTCTCGTGTCCCGGGATGAGGTCGAAGAGGCGGTTGTCGAGCACGCGCAGGCGTCCGCTGTCGGCGAGCTCGCCGTCGAAGCGGCGGAACCAGGGGTGCTCGCGGGCCTTCGGATCGAGCACGTTCTCCAGCACGCCGGTGCTCTTGCCCCCCTTCTCGGGGCCGCGGAGGACCGGCCGGGCCAGCCCCGACCAGTGGCACATCACGCCGAAGGTGTGGCAGACGGCGAGCAGCGCCGCGCTCTCGTCGGCGACGATGCCGTCGAAGAGCTGGTAGAGCGGCGCCTGCCAGGAGGGGTCCTCGTCGACGCCCTGGCTGAACTCCGAGATGCCGTCGTTCTGGTACGGATCGATGTGGCCCGGGCCGCCGGTGCCGATGTAGAGCGCGAAGCGCCCGCCCGGAAGCTCGGGGATCATGCCGCAGCGCCGCACGTCGAAGGAGATGGCGCGGATGCGGATGCCGGTCTCCGCCGCGACGGGGAGGAGCTCGCAGGAGGCGTCGAGCAGGCCGTGGATGAGGCAGTCGTGGCCGAGGTTGGGCCAGCCGTGGTTCATGTCGAGCACGGCGACGTCGACGATCCGCGGATCGGCGGCGGGGAGATCCTCGGGGCACTCGACGCGGGCGCACTCGAAGTCGCCGCACGTGATCTCGTCCGACAGAGGATCGGCGTAGGGCAGAGGCTTGGGAACCAGCCGGTGGCGATAGGACAAGGGCATAGAGTTTAATCGCGCTCGCGGAGCATCGCCGGAGCATCCAGGCGATTGGAAAAAAACGGAATGCAACTCTGACGCCCACGCGCCGCGTCGATCGCTGGATTCGGATACCGTCATGTTGTGAGGGGAGAGTATCGGAAGTCCGGGGGGGCGGTCTACAGGCATCGTTCATGCGCCATTTTCTATAGATCGTCCCGATCCGGGGCTGATGAAGCACTTGCCAAAGTAGGGGCAAGTTGCCCCCGCGGATGAAAGGAGAAATCCATGAACAAGAACCCCGAAAGGAAACCGCAGGCCCTGTCTCTCGAGGTCGAGGCGCTCGAGCAGTCCTGCAACCCTGGCTGCGGCTCGTCCACCACCAGTAACAAGTGCACCTGTCCGATCTCGATCTCGACGGCGGGCAGCCTGTTCACGGCCACGGCGACCAGCTAGAAGCAAAGCCAGAACACGGACGAACAGGGACAGACACGGACGAACAGGGACCGCGGACCCTTGTTCGTCCGTGTCCGTCCCTGTTCGTCCGTGTTCTTTTCCGCGCCCCCGGAGCGAAAGCTTGAACGACCAGCTCTGTCTCTTCACCATGCTCTACGCGCCTCGCGAGCAGCACGAGCGGATCCTCGCCGACTTCGCGACGCCGATCGCGCGCGACCTGCGCGGCGCTCCCGAGCTGCACTCCCTGTTCTTCGCCCGCTACAACGTGCCGAGCTGGCAGGTGCGCTTCCGCGTCCTCGGGAAGTCCCGACTGGATCGCCGGACCGGTCCGCGAGCGGGTCGAGCGGGAGCTCGGGCCCCTTCAGGCCGCGGGCGCCGTCGAGAGAATCGAGTTCGCCCAGTACGACCGGGAGCTCGAGCGCTACGGCGGCGAGGAGGGGATGGCCCTGGCCGAGAAGCTCTTCCTGCACGATTCGCTGGCCTGTCTCGACCTGATGGAGGCCGAGCGCC
The DNA here is from genome assembly GCA_963761645.1 of uncultured Acidobacteriota bacterium. Taxonomy (GTDB): domain Bacteria; phylum Acidobacteriota; class Thermoanaerobaculia; order Multivoradales; family UBA5704; genus DATARR01. Next base: position 72,962 of record CAVXIG010000016.1, on the reverse strand, counting down.
AGGGGCTGCTCGCCAAGACGCGGCGCGAGTGGTCGATGCTGATGACCGAGGGGCTGCTCGACCTGCTCCGCTTCGACCGCGCGCAGCGCCTCGCCTTCTACGCGGTCGGCTTCCGGTGGACGCGCGAGATGGGGACCTGGAAAGAGGCCGAGCTGGAGACGGTCGAGAAGCATTATCAGACGCTGAAGCCGGGCCTTCAGGACCTCTTCACCGGCGAGCAGAGCCGCCATCCCGAGCTGCTCTGGGGGGGCGAGGAGCCGGCGCGGATCGCCCGGGAGTGCCTGGCGGCGAGCGCGCCGGTCGTCGAGGCGATCCTCGAGGCGCACGCCGCCGGGCGCATCCACCAGGACCTGGCCGAGCTCTCCTGGTCCTACGCCCACATGCACTGCAACCGGCTGGGGATCGACCCCACCCCCGAGGCCCTGCTGCGCTACTTCATGTACCGGCTGGTCGAGGACGGCGGGGGCCCCGCCTGAGCGCCCGGCTCGCGCTGCTGCGGATCGCCGCGTTCCCCTTCGAGTCCCTGGCGCCGCTCGCCGCTCCCGAGGCCCTGGCGCGTCTGGCTCCCGTTCTGGAGCTCGAGGACCGGCTCGACGCCGAGGTGGCGGGGCTCACCGACGCCCTCTACGCGGCGGCGGGGGAGCCGCCGGGCGAGGATCCGGAGGCGGCGCGCGGGCGGCTGGCGGTGATCGCCCTGCGGCGGGCGCTCCACAACCGGCGGCGGGTCTCCGCGGCGCAGCTCGAAGCGGCGCGGCCGGCGCTCCCCCCGGAGCTTTTCGCCGCCGTCGCGGAGCACCTCGCCGGCCGGGCCGGGCACGCGGATCTGCTGGCCGAGTACGAGCGCGCCTATCAGCGGGATCTCCTGCGGTCGCGGCGCGCCCTGCTCGCGCTGGCCGGCGATCCCACCTTTCAGGAGGGGATGCGGCTGGTCAGCCGCTCCCTGCTCGAGCGGCTGCGGGCCTTGGCGAAGATGGATCCCGGCCGCTGGCGGCACGACGAGCGCCACGCCGCGGCCAAGCTCGCGGCCTACGCCGGCCGCTTCGCCACCAAGACGAGCCCCAACGCCGTCTTCTGCGCCACCGCCCTGGCCTGGATCGGCGGCGGAGGAGGCGCGGGTCGAGGGCGGCATCGCCGGCGCGGCTCGACGTGCTGCTCTCGGTCGCCGAGGCGCGCAAGGTCGCGGCCTGCGCCGGGGCCGACCGCGCCGCCTGGCCGGCGATCGTGCCGCGCCCCAACCCGACCCTGCGCCGGCAGGACGGCGCCTGGATCTTCTGGCGCCCCACCACGCCGCGCCTGGAGAGCGACCTGGAGGTGCTCTCGCGCACCCCGGCGCAGCCGGTCCTCGATCTCTTCTTCGAGGAGGCGGCCAAGGGGGCCTCGCCGTCCCCGAGCTGCTGGCCGCGGTCGCCGGCCGCTACGGGATCGAGGTGGAAGAGCTCGCCCCCTTCTTCGAGAAGCTGGTCGGCACCGGCATCCTGATCGCCGAGATCGAGCCCCCCTACAACGCCCGCCGCCCCCTCGCCTTCCTGGCGGAGGCGATGCGGAGCGCCGGTTGCGACGCGCCATGGCTGCCGGAGATCGAAGCGGTCGAGCGCGAGGTGGCGGCCCTGCCCGGGCTGGCGCCCGAGGAGCGCATCGCGGCCATGGACCGCCTGGAGGAGCGGATCGCGCCCCTGCCGCGCGTCCACCCGCTCAAGGGGGACGAGCTGTTCCGGGTGGACACGGCCTCAGGAGTCGAGGTCACCCTGCCGGAGCGCGTGCGCGCCGACCTGGAGATCCCGCTGCGCCGCTGCGCGCGCCTCTTCGCCGGCCTCTACCCCGAGCTCGCCTTCCGCGAGGCCTGGGCGCGGCGCTTCCTCTCGCGCCATCCGGCGGACACGGACGTCCCGCTCCTCGACCTCTACCACGGCCTGTTCGAGCCCGAGGCGCAGGACCAGCGGCCGGACGCCTTCCCCCCGGCGCCCCCCGGCGCCACCGAGGCCGGCGCGGTCTTCGCGCGGACGCGGGATTTCTTCGCGGCGCGCGCCCGGATGAACCAGGAGGAGGTCGAGATCTCCGAGGCGGACTGGGACGTGCTGCTGGACGGCCTGCCTCCCGAGCCGGTCTGGTCGGCGGGCGCCCTCTTCCAGATCGCCGCCCGGTCTCCCGAGGAGATCACGGCCGGCCGCTACCGCATGGTCCTGAACGCCCTCTTCGGCGCCGGGATCGCGCTCGCCCGCTTCGCCCATCTGCATGGCGGCGCCGATCCGGACAACCCGGTATCCCGCGAGGTGCTGCGGAGCTGGCAACCGCTGGAGCGGGAGGGGGCGGTGCTCGCCGAGGTCACCTACAACCACCTCGGCCGGAGCGCCAACGCCGGCCTGCGGCCGAGCCTCTTCCGCCACGAGATCGAGCTGCCGGGAATGCGGGCGAGCCCGGGCGCCGAGGTGATCCACCTGCGCGAGATGACCGTGCGCTGGGATTCAGGCGCGGGGAGATTCGTGCTGCGCCGGGAGGCGGACGGCGTCGAGGTGGTGCCGGTCATCAGCAGCGGGGTCAGCCCGGAGGGGTTCATCTCCTTCCTGGTGGAGATCGGCCGCCAGGGTTTGCAGCCGCTCTCCTGGTTCCCCGGCTTCGACGTCCCCGGGATTTTCCGCTGGCCGCGCTTCGCCAGCGGCCGGCTGGTGCTCTTCCGCCGCCGCTGGATCGTCTCCCCGGGCGAGATCCCCGAGGCCGGCGGACGCCGCCCTCTTCGCCGGCGTGGCGCGCTGGCGGCGGAAGCACGGCATCCCCCGCCACGTCTTCCTCCACACCGCGGCCGATCCCAAGCCGTTCTACGCCGACCTCGATTCGCCGCTCGCGGTCGACCTGCTGCGCCGCGCTGTTTCTGGAGATACCACCCTGCACGTGGTGGAGATGCTCCCCGGACCCGGAGAGATGTGGGTCCGGGACGAGCGGGGGAGCTACGCCACCGAGCTGCTGCTCCAGCTCAGTGCATCGACACCGGCGCCGCCGCCTTTCCGCCCCGCTTGAAGAGCAGCAGCAGCGGAATGCAGAGCAGGAAGAAGATGCCGACCACGCGGAAGGCATCCATGTAGGTGAGCAGGTAGGTCTGCTTGATCACCGCCCCCTCCAGGGCGCCGTAGGCCTGCTGCTGGGCCTGGTAGAGGTCCGATCCCTTGGCCACCAGCCCGCCGGTGATCGCCGCCAGGCGCTCGCGCACGGCGGTGTCGTAGATCGACATGTGCGCGAGCAGGTTGTTGCGGTGCGTCCACGAGCGTTTCTGGATGAACGTGGTCACCAGGGCGATGCCGAAGGAGCCGCCGAGCTGGCGCATCATGTTGGTGAGCCCGGCCCCCTGGGGGATGTCCTTGCCGCGCAGCCCCGAGAGCGCCATCGTGGTCAGCGGCACGAACAGCAGCCCGAGCCCGACGCCGCGCCAGACCAGCGGCCAGAAGAAATCGCCGCGCCCCGAGCTGAGGGTCGAGTGGCTGAGCATGAAGGTGAAGAGGAAGAAGCAGATGAACCCCCCGGCGTTCATGAGCTGCGGCGGCACCCCCTTCTGCAGCGCCTTGCCGACCAGGGGCATCATCACCGCCGTGGCGAGCGAGCCCGGCAGCAGGATCAGGCCGGTCTGCATGGCCGTGAAGCCGAGGAGGTTCTGGGCGAACACCGGGAAGATGAACACCGAGGAGTAGAGCCCGAACCCGAGGATGAAGGTGAAGGCCGTGCCGACCGCCAGCGAGCGGTCGCGCAGCACGTGCAGGTCGACGATCGGGTGCGCCGTCGTCAGCTCCCGCCAGATGAACCCGGTCAGGGCGACCGCGGCGGTCGCCGCCAGGATCGTGATGTAGCGGGTGGAGAACCAGTCCTCCGCCTCGCCGCGCTCGAGGACGATCTGCAGCGAGCCGATGCCGAGGATCAGCAGGCCGATCCCCGCCCAGTCCACCGAGGTGATCTTGCGGGCCACCTGGGATTCGGGGAGGAAGGCCATGGCCATCAGGATGGCGACGATGCCGATCGGCAGGTTGACGTAGAAGATCCACCGCCAGGAGTAGCTGTCGGTGATCCAGCCGCCGAGGGTGGGGCCGACCGTCGGGCCGACGACCACGCCGAGGCCGAAGAGGCCGTTGGCGAGCCCCAGCTCCTCGGGCGGGAAGGTCTCGACCAGGATCGACTGCGAGGTGGAGAGCATGGCGCCGCCCCCCGCCCCCTGGATGAAGCGGAAGATCACCAGCTCCCAGAGGCTCGTGGCGTGGCCGCAGAAGAACGAGGCGATGGTGAACAGCACGAGCGAGCCGATGAAGTAGTTGCGGCGGCCGAACTTCGCCGCGAACCAGCCGGTCATCGGGATGACGATCACGTTGGCGACCACGTAGCCGGTCACCACCCAGGCGATCTGGTCGAGCGTCGCCCCCAGGTTGCCCATCATCTGGGGGAGGGCGACGTTGACGATCGAGGTGTCGATCAGCTCGATCACCGAGGCCAGGATGACCGTGATCGTGATGAGCCACTTGTTGGCGCCCTGCTGGGGCATGAGCTGTCCCGCCTCCCTTCTCAGTCCGAGATTCACGGTGGCGTTGACGTTCATGCCCACCCGCAGCGGATGGCGCGGGTCCGGCGGACCGGTGAACACGATCTTCACCGGCACGCGCTGGACGACCTTGGTGAAGTTGCCGGTCGCGTTGTCGGGCGGCAGCAGCGAGAACCGCGCGCCGGTGGCCGCGGCGAGCGACTCGACCTGGCCGTGGAAGGTCACGCCGGGGTAGGCGTCCACCTCGATCTCGGCCTTCTGGCCCGGGCTGCATCTTGGCGAGCTGGGTCTCCTTGAAGTTGGCGCTCACCCAGGTCTCCTGGTTCCCTTGGACGATGGCGAGCAGCGGCTGGCCGGCCTGGACGAACTGCCCCACCTCGACCGCCTTCTTCGAGACGATCCCGGCGACCGGCGCCTTGAGCGTGGCGTAGGAGAGCTGGAGCCGCGCGGCCTCGAGCGCCGCCCGGTGCTGGGCCACCTGGGCCTGGGCCGCGGCGACCTGGCGCGTGGCGGCCTCGATCTGGGACCCTCCGGACATCACCGTGGCCCGCGACGACTCGGTGGTGGCGCGGGCGGCCTCGGCGGCGGCGCGGGCGGAGTCGGCGGCCGCCTTCGCGGCGTCGTACTGCTGCTGGGAGATCTCCTCCTTGCTCAGCAGTTGCTTGTAGCGGGCGAGGTCGGCGGCGGTCTGCTCGGCCCGGGTGCGGGCCGCGGTCACGTCCGCCTGGTTGCTGGCCACCTTCGCCTGCGAGCCGACGACGGTGGAGCGGGCGCCGGCCACCGCGGCCTCGGCGACCGCCACCGCGGCCTCGGCGCTGAGCAGCGCGGCCTGCTCCTGGTCCACCTTGGCCTGCAGGTCGGCGGGATCGATCCTGACCAGCACGTCGCCCGGATGGACCACCTGGTTGTCCTTCACCAGCACCTCCTGCACGTAGCCGGAGACGCGGGGGAGGACGGGGTTGATGTTGCCGTCGATCTGCGCGTCGTCGGTGGTGGCGTGGTGCTTGTAGAAGACGACGGTCTGGAACCCCCAGACGCCGCCCGACCAGGATCAGGATGGCGAGGACGGAGAGGATCACGATCCTGCGGACTCCCCCCCGCTTGCGGCCCGGGGCGCCCGCGGGCGTCGCCTCGGCCGGCTCGGTCTTCTCGACTCTCAATGGACTGCTCATCTCGTTACCCTCCGTTCGGAATCAGATTGCGGATCTCGCCGGTGGCCCGCGAGAGGTCGAAGCGCGCCTGGGCCTCGTCGGCCAGCGCGTCGACGCGGGTGTCGCGGGCGGCGGCGAGAGAGGTCTGGGCGTTGTCGACCTCGATCGAGGAGGCCACGCCGGCCTTGAAGCGGTCGCTCGCCAGCTCGAGCTCGTCCTGGGCGAGCTTCAGGCTCTGGCCGGCCAGCTCGACCCGGCTGCGGGCGTTCTCGTAGGCGAGCAGCGCCTGGCGCACCTCCTGCTCGACCTGGCGCTCGATGTCGTTCTGCTGGATCAGGAGCTGGTCGCGCTGCGCGGTCGCCGCGGCGACCCGCGCCTCGATCCGGCGGCCGGTCAGGATCGGCACGTTGACCACCGCCGCGACCGTGCGGCTCCATTCGATGTCGCGCACCCGGTTGCCGCTCTCGGTGCCCTGGGCCTGGGCGCCGACCGTCGGCAGCCGCTCGGCCCGCGCCGCCTCGATGTTGAGGTTGGCGAGGCGCAGCCGCTGCTCCAGGAGCGTGAGCTCGGGCCGCCGCCGGCGCGCCGTGCTCGAGGGCCGCCTGCAACGGCGGCACCGGCTGGGAAAAGCCGCCCGCGTCCAGTCGTCGGTCAGCTCCAGGCCGGCGCCGAGGTCGGCGCCGATCGCCCGCAGCAGGGCGAGCCGGGAGAAGTCGCGCTGGTTGGTCGCCACCAGCAGCGCCTGCTGCTGGCGGGCGAGCTGGAAGTCGGCGCGCGTCGTATCCAGGCGGGTGCCGACGCCGGCGTTCTTCTGGTCGAAGGCGAGCTGCCGCAGCCGCTGGAAGAGGTCGACGTTGGCGCGGATCTCGTCGATTCGCGCCGAGCTGCGGCCGTAGGAGACGTAGAGCGAGGCCACCGCGGCGGCCACCTCGTTCTCCAGCCGGCGCTGGTCCTCCTGGGTGACCTTCACCCCGGCCCGCGCCGCCGCGTAGCGCCGCCGGGCGGCGAAGTCGATGATGTTCATGGCGAGCGTCAGGTGGACGTCGACGACGTTGAACGGATCGGTCACGTTCGGCTGGCCGGGGACGGTGAAGCCGAAGGTCGCCAGGTTGATGGTCTCGTTGGCGAGCTGCCCGCCGGCGCTGAGCTGCGGCCGCAGGGCCGAGCGGGCCTCCTGCGCCTGCGCCTCGGCCACCCGGGTGCTGGTGGTGGCGATGCGGACGGCGGTGCCGGCGTCGAGCGCCCGGGTGATCGCGTCGGCCAGGGACAGCCGCACCGGCGGCGGAGCCGTCTGCGGGGCCGTCTCCTGACCCACGGCCGGAAGCGCGATCGCCCAGCGCCAGCAGCGCCGCCAGAATCTGTGTCTTCATGAAGGTTTCCTCTCCTCTTCCCCCTCGCACCGGATCCACGAGAGGACGTAAGCGGGGCAATGGACCAGCTCGGCCCCGGCGCCCTCGCCACAGGCCAGGAGCTTGACGAACTCCCGGTCGGCGAGGACGAGCCCTTCGAGGTCGAGCGTCACCCGGCGTCCGCGGGCGCGCTCGTGCCGCCAGGAGCTGGACCAGCTCCGGCAGGTGCTCTTGCGTCGCCCGCCCGGCCAGGGCATAGGTCACGGTGGATGTCGTGTCGGTTCGGGTTTCGATTCTCAGCATCATCTCGACTCCCGGCGGGACATAGTCCACGAACCGTGCCAGAAGGCCGGTGTCGAAGAATCAGTGACTTACGGGAATTTACGAAGGAGAGTCGTAACGAGATCTCGTAGATTTACGAGATTTCGTAAGGTTCGGCTGAAGGTATAGGCAAGGTCCTATTCGTCATCTGTGATAAGTCAATGTAGTGCAGAGGGCAAAACGGTCGTCAGTGCGACAGGGACAAGCGCAATCCGAGGTGACACGCGATGCGATCACCCTCTTGCCGACGAAGGAGAGCCTTGTTCCGCCTACCAGCGGCTGGAAGGATGCGTGGGGATTGTGGACAGCGGCGGACAACAGATTTCGACAAGGACGGGAAAGCGGCTGCGCGACCTTCTGGCAGAACGCTTCGGTACTTGAGGAGCTAAAGCACGCTGCCGGCCCAGTCGAAGGCGTCGAGCTCCCGCCAGGACAGGAGCGTGCCCCGGCTGCGCGGCTGCGATTCGTCGCCGCCATAAACGACGACCCGGCCGGCGATCCCCGGAGATGGATGCTGGTCGAGAGCGGCGAAACGCTCGAAGGCGTTGAAGTACTGGCCCGCCGGGGTCTGCGCCGATTTGATCTCCACCAGACACAAGGTCAGTGCCCTTCTCCAGAATGAGATCGATCTCCAGCCCACCGCTGTCGCGGTAAAAGGAGAGCCGCGGCCGGCGTCCCCGGTGGAGATACGCTTTGGCGATCTCGCCGGTGACCCAGGTCTCGAACAGGGCTCCCCGCAAAGGGTGATTTTCGAGTTGGCGCGGGGTCTCGATGTTCAACAGGGCCGCCACCAGGCCGGTGTCGTAGAAGTAGAGCTTGGGGGACTTGATGAGCCGCTTGCCAAAATTGGCGAAGAACGGCGGCAGGCGGAAGACGATGTAGCTCGCCTCCAGCACGGAGAGCCAGGAGCGCGCGGTGGGATGGGAGATGCCGCAGTCGTTGGCCAGCGATGAGAGATTGAGGATCTGCCCCGTGCGGCCGGCGCAGAGACGGAGAAAGGTCTGGAACAGCAGAAGGTCGCCGACGTTGACGAGCTGCCGCACGTCGCGCTCGACATAGGTGGCAACGTAGTCCGCCAGCCATTCGTGGGCGGGGAGGTGCCGCTCATAGATCCGTGGATAGCCGCCCTGCCAGAGCAGCGTGTCGAGGTCTGAGGGCGGGTCGGGAAAGCGGCGGATCTCTTCCAGGGAGAGCGGCAGCAACTCGGTCAGGGTGGTGCGGCCGGCCAGGGACTGGGTCACGGCATTCACCAGCGCCAGGTTCTGGGAGCCGGTGAGCAGGAAGCGGCCGGGCCGGGGATCCTCATCCACCAGGCCTTGCAGATAGGAGAACATCTGCGGCACCCGCTGCACCTCGTCGATGATGGCGCCATCCCGGTAGCGAGCGAGGAAGGCGATCGGATCTTCCTGGGCGAGCTCGCGCTGGGCCGGATTTTCCAGCGACACGTAAGGCCGGTCGGGGAATGCCATGCGGCTGAGCGTCGTCTTGCCTGACTGGCGCGGACCGGTCAGGGTGAGGACCGGGTAACGCGTTGCCAGGTCGAGGAGACGTGGCTGAAGAAGCCGCTCGATCATGAACGCGAGAATATCAGACGTGCAGATTGAAAGTCAGACTTTCAATCTGCACGAATCTCGGGACCAGGGCGGAACCGTGCTTGTCGATCCCCAGGCTCTTGATCCGCGATTCGAGCGTCGTGGAGGGGAGCCCGAGGAGGGCCGCGGCCCCCTTGGCGCCGGAGACGCGGCCGGCGGACTGGGCGAGCGCCTCCTCGATCCGCCGCCTCTCGGCCTCGCGCAGGCTGTCCGGCAGGGGGACTCCGGCGGGCGCGGCGGGAGGGCCCCCGGCGCTCGCCAGCAGCGGCTCGTCGATGCGCAGGACGTCCCCCTCGGAGAGGATGGCGGCGCGCTCCATGACGTTCTGGAGCTCGCGCACGTTGCCCGGCCAGGAGTAGGCGAGGATGCGGTCCATCGAGCTCTTCTCGATGCTCTGGAAGCGCTTGCCGAAGCGCGGCGCGTAGCGGGCGGCGAAGTACTCGACGAGGATCGGGATGTCCTCCTTGCGCTGCCGCAACGAAGGCATGGCGATGGGGAAGACGTTCAGGCGGTAGAAGAGGTCGCTGCGGAAGGTCCCGTCGGCCACCGCCGCCGACAGGTCGCGGTTGGTGGCCGCGATGACGCGGGCGTCGGTGGCGATCGGCTGGCCGCCGCCCACGCGCTCGAAGGTCCCCTCCTGGAGCACCCGCAGCAGCGAGGCCTGGACCTCGGGGGTGAGCTCGCCGACCTCGTCGAGGAAGATCGAGCCCCCCGCCGCCAGCTCGAAGCGGCCGGCGCGGCGCTGCAGGGCGCCGGTGAACGCCCCCTTCTCGTGGCCGAACAGCTCGGAGGCGATCAGCGAGGGGGGGAGGGCGGCGCAGTTGACCGCCACCAGGGCGCGGTGCGCCCGCCCCGACCGGCGGTGGATGGCCCGCGCCACCAGCTCCTTGCCGGTGCCGGTCTCGCCGGTGATCAGCACCGTCGTGTCGGTGGCCGCCACCTTGTCGACCCGGGAGAGGGTCTCGCGCAGGGCGGGCGAGGAGCCGATGATCTCCTCGAACATCGAGCGCTCGTCGATCTCCTGGCGCAGGGCCAGGTTCTCGGCGTGAAGGCGGGCGTTGAGCCGCGCGATCTCCTCGAACGCCAGGGCGTTGGCCATGGCGGCGGCGATCGGCCGGGCGAGCGCTTCGAAGACGTCCACCTCCTGGGGCGGGAAGGGGCCCGGCGTGCCGCGGGAGAAGGCGAGCGAGCCGACGAACTGGTCGCGCACCCTGAGGGGGACGCGGACGTAGGAGCGGATGCCGGCCGCGAGCAGGCGCGAATCCTCGGGAAAGCGCGTCCCCTGCGCCAGGTCCTCGCAGATCCACGCCCGGCCGGCCCGCCCGACGTACTCCGTTCCCGTCCCGGCCAGCGGCAGGCCACCGGGAGGCTTCGGCATGAATTCTCCGCCGGAGAGGCGCATCCAGCGCTCCAGGGTGTCGGCGAAGGAGTCCCCCTGCCGCCGCTCGACGCCGCGGATGTAGACGGCGTGGGGGACCAGGTGGTCGCCGTGGACGGTGGTCACCGCCAGGGCGTCGACGTGGATCGCGGGCTCCAGCCCCTCGACCACCGCCTCGAGCACGGCCGCGATCTCGATCTGCGAATTGGCGGCCTCGGAGATCTCGAGGAGGAGCCGGTACTTCTCCTCGGCCGTCAGCATGCCCCCCTCCTCTTCCTACCGGGATTACCGGGACGCGCCGGCGACGCGCGCGAAGCCGTCCTTGAACTGGGGCATCCAGTTCTTCGGCACCGAGAAGCCGTGCCCCACCTTGGGGAGCCAGACCAGCTCGCCGTTCGGCACCTTCTTGAGATAGGTCCGGGTGTCCTCCGGGGTGCAGATCTGGTCGACGTCCCCCTGGAAAGCCAGCCAGCGGTCCGCCAGGGGAGCGGGCTGGAAGTCGACCCCCTTGCCCTGCGGGTCGCGGATCCAGGAGAGGTCGCGCCCCTTGCAGATCGGGTGATTGACGATCAGATCGGGGCAGAAGCCGAGGCTCAAGCCGCCATGGAAGGTATGGGGGGGCGCCTGCGCCATGGCGGCGTAGACGATGGTCGCGCCCGAGGAGTAGCCGACGATCACGGGCGGGACCTGCGAGGTGTAGCCGAACCGCTTCTCGACGGCGCGGCCGAGCTCGGCGAAGTCGGTCGCCGGATCCCAGCACTTGTCGGGGCTGGCGGTGGAGGCCTTCATGTAGTGGCGGATGTCGACGCCGGCGACCAGGGCGTCCTGGCCCGCGAGCTGGCGGGCCATGTCGACGACCCCCAGGTTCCAGCCGCCGTCGCCCGAGATGAAGAGGGCGACGTGCGACGGGTGCGGGAGTCTGGTGGTAAACCGTCACCTTGCCGAAGGGCTCGAGATCGAAGGTCTCTTCAGTGGCGGCGGCGGGCAGGGCGAGGGTGAGGGCGAGCAGGCCGGCGGCGAGCGTTGCTTTTTCCAGAGAAGTCATAGCACGCTCATTGTGCACCAACCCCGCCCCCAGGCGAAGCCTCGGCGAGGCTGGCACCTGATTGACGTAAGATTCCGGTTATACGCAGGACCCCGTAAGCTGCGTATAACTCTCCAGGAGGTTTCTCCCGTGGCTTTCGGACGGCTTTCCGAGTCGGTGCAGACCCTCTACGCCGAGCTCCTCGATCAGACGATCCAGGGAGAGGCGGAAGCGGCGATGACGGAAGCTCCCCAGGGCACGTTCGTCTCCAAGAACATCAAGGGGGGGACCTACTGGTACCTGCAGCGGATGGAGGGGAATCGGAAGCGGCAGCAGTACCTCGGCCGCGAGTCCCCCTCCCTGCTGGCCTGGATCGCCGGAGCCCGTGAAGCTCGCGCCCGGCTCGTCGCCGACGCGGACCAGCGGGCCAGGCTTTGCAGCATGCTCATCGCGGGAGGCGCGGCGACAGAGAGCGCCCCGGCCGTTCGCGTCCTCTCTCTGCTCGCCCAGGCGGGAGTGTTCCGCGTGGGGGGGATCCTCGTCGGCACCCAGGCGTTCAGCGCCTATGGCAACATGCTCGGCGTCCGCTTCGAGCAGCAGGCGATGCGAACCCAGGACATCGACATCGCCCAGGACCGTGCCATCGGGATCGCCCTCTCCGTCGAGACGGCTCCGCTGGATGTCGAGCAGTTGTTGACCGGATCGGATCTCGGGCTCTCCCGGTCCTCTCGGTCGATGCCCGGAAGCCGAGCACTTCGTTCAAGCTCCGGGGCCGGGATCTGCGAGTGGACTTTCTGACGCCGCTCCTCGGCCGTGAATCCGAAGAGCCGGTCTTCCTGCCGGCCCTCGGGGTCGCCGCCCATCCACTCCGGTTCCTGGACTACCTGATCGAGACCCCCGCGCAGGCGGTCGTCGTCGGTGGCAGCGGCGTTCTGGTCAATGTGCCGGACCCTGCCCGGTTTGCCTTTCACAAGCTCTGGATCTCCCAACGGAGACCGGTGTCCGAGCAGACGAAAGCCGCGAAGGATCTGCGACAGGCCGGCGCGTTGCTCGAAGTCCTCCTCTCGGACCGCCCTGGTGACGTCCTGCTCGCCTGGGAGGCGCTGCACCGTAGCCCTTCGGTGGTCAAAGCCGTTCGAGCGGCGATGAATCGGCTTCCGTCGGAGCTGAGCCGGGAGTTGCTGGACCGCCTCACGCCCTCTCGAGAGCCGTGAGATTGATCTCGTAGTGGCTCGCGTGCCAGGCGACCTGGGCGTTGCGCAGCAGGATCGCCTGCGGGGATTCATGGGGAACGCCGGTGCGCTCGGCGAGCGCGGTCGAGACCGGCCGGGCCCTCTGGATCTCGATCAGGGCGTAGATCGCCCCGGCCTGCTGGGACGCGTTGGCGGCGAACTGCCGGAACTCGCTCCATGCGGCGCCCGAGATCGGGCAGGTCAGGCTGTGCTTGAAGACCCAGACCGGCGTCTCCTTCGATTTCGCGAGCAGATCGTCCAGCGCGGGAAGAGTGTCGATCTTCTGGATGTCCATCATCGCAGCCCTCGTCTCATGAATAGTGTGGAGCTGGCCCAACCTCTAGTGTAACAGCGGATGCCGTTGGCAAGAATCCTGCTGCTCCGGGTGGTGTCGTAAGGGAGTGTTGTGTCCACACTGATCCTGGGCCGATCCAGAAGATCGAAGCGCCCGCGCATCCGGAGGAAGAGACATGCCTGCCAAATACGTCTACGCGTTCGGCGGTGGTTCGGCGGAAGGTGACGGGACCCAGAAGAACCTGCTCGGCGGGAAGGGTGCCGGGCTCGCGGAGATGAGCCGGCTCGGCATCCCGGTCCCGCCGGGCTTCACGATCACGACCGAAGTTTGCACGTTTTACCAAGAGCACGACGGCGGCTATCCGGAAAACCTCGAGCGCGAGGTCGCGGAGCACCTCGGCAGGCTCGAGGAGCAGACCGGCCAGCGCTTCGGCGATCCGACCAATCCGCTGCTGGTCTCGGTCCGCTCCGGGGCGGCGCGCTCGATGCCGGGGATGATGGACACCATCCTCAATCTCGGTCTCTCCGAGGAGGTCGTGGCCGCCTGGATCGGACGCGGCGAGGACGCCCGGTTCGTGCTCGACGCCTACCGCCGGCTGCTCACCATGTACGGCGACGTGGTGATGGACGTGCCGCACGCGGAGTTCGAGCGGATCCTCGGGGCTGCCCGCGAGGCGCAAGGGGCGGCCAACGACGCCGAGCTGACCGCCGAGTCGCTGCGCGGCGTGGCGGACGCCTTCAAGGATCTGATCGCAGAGCGCTGCGGCAAGCCGTTCCCCCAGGAGCCGCGCGAGCAGCTCTGGGGCGCGATCGGCGCCGTCTTCGCGAGCTGGAACAACCCCCGGGCGCGCGAGTACCGGAAGATCGAGGGGATCTCCGGGCTGCTGGGAACCGCCGTCAACGTGCAGAGCATGGTCTTCGGCAACCGCGGCAACGACTGCGCGACCGGCGTCGCCTTCACCCGCAACCCGGCGACCGGCGAGCGGCGGGTCTACGGCGAGTACCTGACCAACGCCCAGGGGGAGGACGTGGTGGCGGGGATCCGGACGCCGAAGCCGATCGTCGCCGAGGATGGCCGGGACTGTCTGGCCGAGGACTTCCCCGAGGCCAGCCGCCAGCTCCGCGAGGTCTGCGAGAAGCTGGAGCGCCACTACCGCGACATGCAGGACGTCGAGTTCACCATCCAGCACGACAAGCTGTTCATGCTGCAGACGCGGGCGGGCAAGCGCACCGGTCCGGCCGCCGTGCGCACCGCCGTCGAGATGGTCGAGGAGGGGCTGATCGATCGGCGCGAGGCGCTCGGCCGCGTCGAGCCCGCGCAGCTCGCGCAGCTCCTGGCCCCGGAGTTCGACGCCGAGGCGAAGAAGAAGGCGGTCGCCGGCGGCTCGCTGCTGGCCCACGGCCTGCCCGCCGGCCCGGGCGCCGCCTCCGGGCGGATCGCCCTGACCGCCGAGAAGGCGGCCGCGATGGCGGCCTCCGGACCGGTGCTGCTGGTCCGCGCCGAGACCTCGCCGGAGGACATCGTCGGCATGCACGCCGCGGCCGGCATCCTGACCTCGCGGGGGGGCATGACCTCGCACGCCGCCGTCGTCGCCCGCGGCCTCGGCAAGCCCTGCATCGTCGGCGCCGGCGACCTCGACGTCCAGGAGGAGGAAGGGGTCGTGCGGGTGGGGGACAAGACCTTCCGCGAGGGGGACGAGCTGTCGATCGACGGCACGACCGGCGAGGTGATCGCCGGCGCCCTGCCCACCCGGCCGTCCGAGGTGCTGCGCGTGCTGCTCGACGGCGCCGAGCCCTCGCCCACCTCCGCGGGCTTCCTCGAGCTCCTGGAGTGGGCCGACGGCGAGCGCCGGCTCCATATCCGCGCCAACGCCGACACCCCCCGCGACGCCCGGGTGGCCGCCGCGCTCGGCGCCGAGGGGATCGGGCTCTGCCGCACCGAGCACATGTTCTTCGCCGACGAGCGCATCCCCTGGGTCCGCCAGATGATCCTGGCCGACGACCATGAGAGCCGCGCCACCGCCCTCGCCAAGCTCCTGCCCATGCAGCAGCAGGACTTCGAGGGGATCTTCACGGCGCTCGCCGGCAAGCCGATCACCGTCCGCCTGCTCGATCCGCCGCTGCACGAGTTCCTCCCGCACGGCGGGAAGGCCCTGGGCATCCTGGCCAAGCAGATGGGGATCGACCCCGCCGCCGTCAAGGCGCGGGCCGAGGCGCTGGCGGAGGCCAACCCCATGCTCGGCCTGCGCGGCTGCCGCCTGGGCATCACCGCCCCGGAGATCTACGAGATGCAGGTCGAGGCGATCGTCCGCGCCGCCTGCGTGCGGACGAAAGCGGGGGAGGAGGTGCGGCCGGAGATCATGGTCCCGCTGGTCGGCACCGAGGCGGAGATGGTGCGCCTGCGGGAGATGGTCTCGGCGGTCGTCGACCGCGTCCTCGAGGAGGAGGGGGTCCGTCTGGAGATCCTGATCGGCACCATGATCGAGGTGCCGCGGGCCGCCCTGATGGCCGGCAAGATCGCCGAGCACGCCGACTTCTTCTCCTTCGGCACCAACGATCTGACGCAGATGACCTACGGCTACTCGCGCGACGACGCCGGCCGCTTCCTGCCGGAATACCTGAAGTCCGGCATCCTCCAGCACGACCCCTTCCAGTCGATCGACGAGAAGGGGGTGGGGCAGCTCGTCCGCATGGCCTGCGAGCGCGGCCGGGAGGCGCGGCCGGACCTCCACCTGGGGATCTGCGGCGAGCACGGCGGCGATCCGCGGTCGATCGACTTCTTCGACCGGGCCGGCCTCGATTACGTCTCCTGCTCCCCCTACCGGGTGCCGATCGCCCGTCTGGCGGCGGCGCGGGCGAGCCTGGACCGCAAGGCGGAAGAGTCGGCGAAGGCGCCGAAGCCCCCGGCCCGCCATCCGGGGGTGAGCGCGGGAACCGTTCTCCCGGCGTCGATGGCGGCGGCCCCGGCCAAGGCCTGACGGCGCAGCGGCCCGCTCCTTGCAAGTCTGAATGGGACAGGAGGAACATAAATGGACGACTCCGAACGGACTTATGGCTACAGCGAGGACATCTACCACGGCTCTCACGACCGCAAGGACGAGAAGAGCTACGAATACGGGGCGGAAAACCCCGAAGAGGTTCAGGGCGAGGAGCTGAGCCCCGAAGAGGCGGCGATGCACATCGAGGGCTCCCACGCCGGGGAAGAGCCCGTCGCCTCCGGCGAGACCGGTTCCTACGACTACGGCCGCGAAGGCGGGCTTCGGCACCACCGAATCCTTCACCTGGGACATCCCGGGGACCGACGTCGAGCGCGAGGCCCAGGCCTCCGAGACGAAGGTGCGGGCGGATCAGCGCGAAGAGCGGGTGGCGGCGTCTGCGCGCCTTGCCGAGGCAGGATCGAAGAAGAGCTGATGCCTTCAGGCTAATAGGGGCGGGCCGGACCGGCTCGCTCCTACTGACTCCCTTATTGGCTCAATATCGCCTCGAGTTGCCGTGGCGAAAGGATCTGAAGTCTGCCGTCCTGAAACCCATCGGGATCACGAGTTACGACAGCATCGACAGCTTCCATCGCACCGGCCTCGATGAGCACGGCATCCTCGAAATCCTTGATGGACGATTCAATCGCGGCGGAGAGTACACGCCGGTCTACTGCCGCAACCTGGAAAAATCCGATCAGATCGAGGACCGCCGACCGGGCGGCCTCTCTGCCCGAAGCCTTGGCGACGATGTAGTAGATCGTCGTCAGAGTGGTAGCGCCCAAGAACCCGACCAGCTCTTTTCGTTCGACCCTGGCGACAAGTTGCGCCGCGATCTCCCGAAAGGGCTTCCGGTCCGAGCAGGACGTCCAGCACCACATTGATGTCGAAGAGGACCCTCACCGATATTTCTCGTCGAGATAGCGCTTGTAGTCCGCTTCGCTGGCTCCTCGCGCTACCCCCAGCAGGCGTCGCGTCACGGGAGGCAACTGGTCGCGAAGAGCATCCGGCAAGTCGTCGGCGGAACCGTTGGGCTCACGCCGGAGGATGATGACATCGACCTCCTCTCCGGCCTGGAAGGGTAACTCGGAGAGGCGAATGGCCCCGCTGTCATCGATTCGGGTTGCGACTTTATAGGCTTGCATGTCTTTCTCTCCAGCCGATGAGGGAACTCTCGGCCCTCTCCACTGAGTATAGACTCTCCGCGAGCCGGTCCGCCTGTGCCGCCCGACTCGTTCCGACGCGACTTATTCCGTCTCCATGTCCCGCATCCATCTCCTCCCCGACACCCTGGTCAGCCAGATCGCCGCCGGCGAGGTGGTGGAGCGCCCGGCGTCGGTGGTCAAGGAGCTGGTCGAGAACGCGCTGGACGCGGGCGCCGGGCTGATCGAGATCCAGCTCGAGAGCGGCGGCAAGGCGCGGATCGCGATCGGCGACGACGGCTGGGGCATGGGGCGGGACGACGCCCTTCTCGGCCTTCGACCGCCACGCCACCAGCAAGATCGCCAGCTTCGACGACCTGGAGCGGGTCGCCACCCTGGGATTTCGCGGCGAGGCCCTGGCCACGGTCGCGGCCGTCGCCCGGGTCGAGATGACCACCGCCGAGCAGCCCGGGGAGGGGCACCGGGTCGCTGATCGAGGGGGGACGGGTGCGGGTGGCCGAGCCGTTCGCCCGGCCGCGCGGCACCACGATCGACGTCCGCTCGCTCTTCTTCAACGTGCCCGCCCGGCGGAAGTTCCTCAAGGCCCCCCAGACCGAGCTGCGCCGCTGCGTCGAGGTGGTGCAGGGGTACGCCCTGGCGCGGCCGGACGTGCGCTTCCAGGTCTCCCACGAGGGGCGGGAGCTGCTGGACGCCCTGCCCGCCCCCGGCACGGCGGCGGGCTCCCGCGAGCGGATCGGCCAGATCTTCGGCCTCGAGCTCGCCCGCGAGCTCGCCGAGATCCCGGCGGGGCAGGGGAGGGAGGAGGAGGCGATCCACGGCTTCGTGGGAACTCCGGCGACGGCGCGGGGGCGGCGCCATTTCATCTACGTGAACCGCCGCCTGATCCGCGACCGGGCCGTGCTCGCCACCTTCTACCGCGCCGTGCGCGACGAGTGGAAGGGGGAGGATTTCCCGGCCCTCTTCCTCTTCCTCGACATCCCGCCGGAGGAGGTGGACGTCAACGTCCACCCCCAGAAGGCGGAGGTCCGCTTCCGCGATCCCGGCCTGCTCGACCGGATCTACGAGGCCCTCCGGCGCACGCTGGAGCGCGCCCGCGGCGAGGAAGCCGCCCCGCTCCGGCCGCCGGCCTCCGAGCCCTACGTCCCCTTCGCCTGGCAGGGGCTTGGCGAGCAGCGGGCTCCGGTCGCCTGGGATCGCCCCGCGTCCGGACCCGCCGAGGTGACGGGAGCCCCGGGACCCTCCGGGTCCGTGGAGCTCCCCGTCATCCCCACCCGGCTGGCGACGCCCTCCTACGCTCCGATCGAGCGGCCGATGGTGCCGCTCTCGGGGAGGCACGGAGAGGCCCGTCCGTTCCGGCTGCTGGGGCAGTACAAGGGGACGCTGATCATGCTGGAGGGGCCGGACGGCCTCTACCTGATCGACCAGCACGTCGCCCACGAGCGCATCCTCTACGAGCGGCTGCGCCGGGCCATGGCCGCCGAACGCCCGCCGGTGCAGCACCTCCTCACGCCGGTCCTGCTCGATCTGGCCCCGGCGGAGCGGCTCCGGCTTGCCGAGCTCGCGCCCAGTCTGGAAGAGCACGGCTTCGGGTTGACCGTCCTCTCCGGCAACACCCTGGCCCTCACCTCGACTCCCGGCGCGCTCTCGGCGGCCGACGCCGAGAGGCTCCTGCGGAGTCTGGCGGCGGATTCCGGGGATGGGACGGCGGGAGGGGCCGACCTCGCGCGCCAGATCCTCGAAAACCTCGCCGCCAGCATGGCCTGCAAAGCGGCGATCAAGATGCACCACCCGCTCTCCGCGCCCGAGATGGAGGCCCTGGTCGCCGAGCTGTTCACCGCCGAGCAGCCCTACGCCTGCCCCCACGGCCGGCCGATCGTGCTGCAGATGACGGATTCGGACCTGGAGCGGCGGTTCGGGCGGCGGTAGAGACCCGTCGGCTACAGATTTCCTGTTTTCAGCACCCTCTTTAGAGAAGGCGAGAAAGATCTCACCTGATACCAAGGAGGTGGATGTTGCTGAAGACTTTCCGGTCCTCGCGAGTGCCCCTGCTGCTCATCGTGGTTCTGATGCTCGTCATGTCCCTCCACGCCGTCACCCCCGCCTATGCCTATTCGTACGTCTGCAGCACGGTCAACCGCTTCACGACGGGCTCGGGCAGCGGATTCGGCTGCGACGGCGCCCTGGCCGCGGCCCGGGTCAACGCGGAGAACAAGGCGAACTCGGCCTGCCAGTACGGGGTCTGCTACTTCGTCGTCACCTCCTCGACCTGCAGCGGCTCCTCGGCCACGCTCAACGCCACCTACAGGTGCTACAACTGCGTGAACGGTCCGTGCCCCTTCTGAGCCCCCGCCAAATGAGTTGAATCCGGGCGGCGGAGGAGCCAGGGCTCCTCCGCTGCTACTATGCCCGGCATGGCATTCGGCCGCCGCGATCCCACACCCCTCGAAAAGCGCCTCGGGTACCGCTTCAAGCGGCTCGACCTGCTGGAGCTTTCGCTCACCCACCGCTCGTGGGCGAACGAGCAGGGGATTCCGGAGCACTACGAACGGCTGGAGTTCCTGGGCGACGCCGTCCTCGGCGTGGTGACCGCCGAGTGGCTCTACGCCAACCATCCCGAGCTGCCGGAGGGGGAGCTGTCGAAGCACAAGGCGCAGCTCGTCAACCGCGACACCCTGGCGCAGCACGCTCGAGTATCTGGAGCTCGGGGACTCGCTGCGCATCGGGGTGGGGGAGGACCGCTCGGGAGGGCGCACCAAGCCCTCCCTGCTCGCGGACTCCATGGAGGCGGTCTTCGGCGCCCTCTACCTCGACGGCGGGCTGGAGACGGCGCGGCGGTCGATCCTCCCGATGCTGGAGAACGCCTTCATGGAGCGCTCCCGGCAGGCGGTGACCGACGCCAAGACCCAGCTTCAGGAGGTCGTCCAGGCGCTCGGCTGGGCCCTGCCCGAGTACCGGGTGACCGACTCCGTGGGGCCGGACCACGACAAGACCTTCGTCGTCGAATGCTGGCTGGCGGGCGAGCTCGGCGGCCGCGGCGAGGGGCCGAGCAAGAAGATCGCGGAGCAGCGGGCCGCCAACCGACGCCCTGGCCCGGCTGCCGGAGAAGTAGAGTACAATCCCGCCCCCATGAGCCAGGCTATCAGCCATACCAGTTACTACAATTCGCGAGTTGACCCGCAACGTCGGCCAGACGGTCGAGCTGCGGGGTTGGATCGATAACAAGCGCTCGAGCGGCAAGATCGCCTTCCTCCAGGTGCGCGTGACCGGCGGCACCGTCCAGGCCGTGGCCGGCCGCAAGGATGTCTCCGAGAAGGACTGGGAGGACATCGAGCGCGCCACCCAGGAGTCGACCGTCCGCGTCACCGGCGTCGTCAAGGAAGACAAGCGCTCGCCGAGCGGCGTCGAGATCCAGTGCTCGGGGTTCGAGCTCCTCTACGCGACCCCGGACTACCCGATCACCCCCAAGGAGCACGGCACGGCGTTCCTGATGGAGCACCGCCACCTCTGGCTGCGCTCCAGCCGCCAGCGCTCGTCGCTGCGGGTGCGCAGCGAGGTCGAGCAGGCGATCCGCGACTTCTTCTACGAGCGCGAGTTCACCCTGATCGACTCGCCCATCCTCACCCCCGCCGCCTGCGAGGGCACCTCGACCCTGTTCGAGACCGACTACTTCGGCGACAAGGCCTATCTCTCGCAGTCGGGCCAGCTCTACCTGGAGCCGGCCGCGGCGGCCCTCGGCAAGGTCTACTGCTTCGGCCCGACCTTCCGCGCCGAGAAGTCGAAGACCCGCCGCCACCTGATGGAGTTCTGGATGGTGGAGCCCGAGGTCGCCTTCCTCGAGTTCGAGGGGCTCTGCTCGCTGGCCGAGGAGTTCGTCGGCTACCTCGTGGCCCGCGTCCTCGACCGCGCCCGCGAGGAGCTGAAGATCCTGGAGCGCGACACGGCGAAGCTGGAGGCGGTGGTGCCGCCGTTCCCGCGCATCACCTACACCGAGGCGGTCAAGATCCTCAACGACAAGGGGAACCCCATCCAGTGGGGGGACGACTTCGGCGCCGACGAGGAGACGCTGCTCGCCGCCGGCTACGACAAGCCGCTGATGGTCACCCAGTTCCCGGCCTCGTTCAAGGCCTTCTACATGCAGCCCGACCCGGAGAACCCGGAGGTCGTGCTCGGTCTCGACCTGATCGCGCCGGAAGGGTACGGCGAGATCATCGGCGGCAGCCAGCGCATCCACGACCACGACCTGCTGCTGCAGCGCATCCAGTCGCACAACCTGCCGGTCGAGGCGTTCCAGTGGTACCTCGACGTGCGCAAGTACGGCTCGTTCCCGCACAGCGGCTTCGGCATGGGGCTCGAGCGCTTCGTGGCCTGGATGACGGGGCTCACGCACCTGCGCGAGACGATCCCGTACCCCCGGATGCTGTACAAGATCTACCCGTAAGGCGGCTTCGTGGGAGCGCCGGGCATCCCCGTGAAATCGACCCGCGCTCTCACCTGGGCCGCCCTCGCCGGGCTCATCCTGATCTGGAGCACCACCTGGGCGGTGATCCGGATCGGGCTGCGGGGCATCCCGCCGTTCACCGGCGTGGCCCTCCGCTTCGCCCTCGCCTCGGCGGCGCTGCTGGCGCTCGCGCCGCTCCTCGGCGTGAAGCTGGGCCGGAGCCCGAACGAGTGGCGCCTCTGGATCGCCAACTCGCTGCTGACCTTCGCCATCCCCTACGGCGTCCTCTACTGGGCCGAGCAGTCCGTCCCCTCCGGCCTGGCCGCGGTGCTCTTCGCCACCATGCCGCTGATCGTGGCGGTCGCCGCTCACTTCGCTCTGCGCCGGAGACCGGCTGACCGTGCCGGGGACCCTGGGCATCCTGATCGGCTTCGCCGGGATCGCGGTGATCTTCTCCGAGGATTTCCAGGCTCTCGGCGGCGCGCAGGTGAGAACGGCCGCCGCGGTGCTCCTCATCTCGCCGCTCTGCGCGGGCATCGGGAGCATCCTGGTCAAGAAGTGGGGGGCGGGCGTCCATCCGATCTCGATCGCGGCGGTGCCGATGGGGATCACGGCGCTGCTGATGGGCGCCCTGGCGCTGGCGGCCGAGCGCGGGCGGGCCGTCCACTTCGATACGCCGTCCGTGGCGGCGGTGCTCTACCTGGGGATCATGGGCTCGGCGGTGCCGTTCACGGTCTATTTCTGGCTGCTCAAGCAGCAGACCGCGACCCGGATGTCGCTGATCAACTACGCGACGCCGGTGATCGCGGTGGCGGTGGGGACGCTGTTCATGGGAGAGCCGTTCACGGCGCGGATCGCCGCCGGCACGGCGCTGGTGCTGGTCGGGGTGGGAGTGGCGCTGCGGCAGCGGACCTGAACCGCAGGGGCGGAGACGAGCCCCGCCCCTACGGTTTGCTCACATTACTTCGTCGCCGGCCGTCTCATCCTCCAGACCGCCACCAGGCTCAGCAGCGCGGCCAGGGCCAGCAGGCCCCAGGTGTCGAGGGTCGGGATCTCGATCAGGCTGATCGTCGCCGGGTGATCCTCGACCTCGCCGTCCGCCGCTCCGCCGGTGAAGCTCAGGCCGGTCTGCGAGCTGATGCGGCAGCGGGTCGCGGTCTTCCCCTCGGTCAGGCCCGCGGGCACCGGGAACTGCTGGTAGACCGACGCGTTGGCGCCGAGCTGGACGTCGGTGAGCACCTGATCGCCGGGGTCGGCCCAGGAGCCGTTCCGGTTGAAGTCGATCCAGCAGCTCACGAAGCCTCCGGTCGCTCCCGTGCGGATCTGCACGAACCCCGGGTGCCCCGGGATCAGGGGGCTCGGGAAGGTGACGCCGTCCTCGTCGGCGCCGTCGCCGGTGAGCGTCGCGTTCGGCTGGCCGTCCGGCTCGGTGTCCACCGTCGGCCCCAGGGTCGGGTTGTTGAGCGGCAGGACGATGTGGCGGGCGCCGTTGTTCGCCAGCAGGGTCGGGTAGGTGGGATCGGGGGCGTCGCCGAAGTCGTACCCCGCGACGGTCACGGCGTAGTCCTCGACCTCGCCGTCCGCGGCCGCGCCGCCGGGGCCGGAGACCCCGGCCGAGGTGAGCCGGAAGCGGGCGTAGGAGAAGACCGAGCGGGCGTCGCAGGGGACGTTGACCGTCACCGTGTTGGCCCCCGCGTTGAGCGCCTGGCCGCTGGCGATCCGGTCGCGCGGGTCGTTGAACGCGCCGTCGCCGTCGAAGTCGATCCAGGCGTCGAGACGGGGGGTGGCGATCCCCGCCGTGTTGGTCAACTGGACCGGGATGACCACGGCCGAGCAGGCGGCCAGCAGCCCGCCGTTGGGGAAGCTGACGCCGTCCTCGTCCGCGCCGTCGCCGTCGGCGCTCGCCGAAGGCTGCCCCTCGGATTCGCTGTCCTCGGTGGCGCCGAGGGAGAAGCCGGTCACCACGCGGTGATTCGGCCCGTTGTTCGCCAGCGTCGTGCCGTAGCTGTCCGGCGCGTCGCCGAAGTCGACGGAGCCGACGTTGACGGCGTAGTCCTCGACCTCGCCGTCGGCCGCGGCGCCGGTGGGTCCGAGGCCGCCGGCCGAGGAGAGGCGGAAGCGGGCGTAGGTGCCCCCCTGGACCGCCGCGCAGGAGACCATGAAGGATGAGCGGATTGCTGCCGGCGGCGAGGGGCCGGCTGGCGAAGATCTGCTCGCCGGCGTCGCGCGAAGTCGCCGTCGCCGTTGAAGTCGATCCAGGCGTCCAGATTGCCGGCGGCACCGGCGGTGACCGTCACCTGCCCGGTCTGGCAGGCGGTGAGGATCGAGGTGAAGGTGACGCCGTCCTCGTCGTCGAAGCAGCTCCCGACGCGGCTGGTGCCGGCGGCGGTGTCGTCGCCGTCGGCGCCGGCCGAGGGCTGGCCGTCGGCCTCGGTGTCGACGCAGGAGCCGAGGGTGAGAGTGGTCAGCGGATCGACGGTGTGGCTCGCGGCGCCCGCGCCCTGCGTGCCGTAGCTCGCCGGCGCGTCGCCGAAGTCGGTGCCGACGACCCCTACCAGGTAATCCTCGACCTCGCCGTTGGCGGCGAGACCCGTGGGTCCGAGGCCGGTCGCCGAGGAGCAGCGGAAGCGGGCGTAGGTCAGGCCCGGGACCGCCCCCGCCGGTACGGCGGGAGAGAGCTGGAAGGGATCTCCGGAGGTCACGGTCACGTCGGCCGCGATCTGCTCGCCGGACGAGTCGCCGAAGACGCCGTTGCCGTTCCAGTCCACCCAGGCGTTGAGGACGCAGTCCGACGGCCCGCCCGCGGTCACGTTGAAAGTCGCCGTGCCGCCGGGGACGAACGGGCCGTTGAAGAAGACGCCGTCCTCGTCGTCGCCGCCGTTCTTGCAGGTGCCGATCGTGAGGTCGGAGGTGGCGAGGTCGTCGCCGGTCGCGGCGGGGTTCTGGTTGAAGCCGCCGTCGGCATCCACGCAGGCGCCGAGATAGGGAGCGTTGGCCACCCCGAGGAGATGGGCGGCGCCGTTGTCGAGCGCCGTGGTGTTGTAGTCCCCCGGGGCGGTGCCGGCGGTGACGTCCGGCGCGTCGCCGTAGTCGTACCGCGGCTCGGCCGCGCCGGCGCCGCCGGCGATGAAGCCGAAGTCGACGGTGAGGTTGGTGTCGTTGTCGCCGTCCTCGGAGGTCGGCTCGCCGTTGTCGGTGAGGGTCACGGGGAGGCTCGCGGTGAGCGCGCCCACCGGAGTGCCGTTGTCGTCGCCGTTGACGTCGTCGTCCGGATCGGGCGCCGGGTCGTTGCCGGTGCTCGACACCTTGCCGGAGAGCGCGCCGCCGCCGCCGAAGCTCGCGGGGTCGACGACCACGATGTAGGTGCCCGGCGCCAGGTTGGCGAAGCGGTAGCGGCCGGCGAAGCCGCTCACCGTGGAGCTCATGGTGGTGCCGGAGTATTCGTCGAGCGTCGGCAGGCCGTCGCCGTTGACGTCGAGATAGAGGTTCAGGCGGACGCCGTCGATCCCCATCTCGCCGTTCTCGGGCTCGTAGACGCCGTCGTCGTCGGTGTCCATCCAGACCTGGTCGCCGAGCGCGAGGGTGCCCCCGGCGGTGATCAGGCCGGCGTCGATCGTCCGGTTCACCTCGCCCGGAGCGAGGGTCACTTCAGCCGTCGCGCCATCGGCGAGACGGGCGTTGGAATCGACGGTCGTGTCACCGCCCGCGTTCTGCGTCGTGAAGGCGGTCGCCGAGGCGGGCCGCACGAACTGGACGAAGTAGCGGAGCCCCGGGATCAACCCGTCGAACAGGTAGTACCCCGGACGGCCGTAGACGTCGTCGGCGGTGACCGTGGTCGCCGTCAGCACGTCGCCGGCGCCCGGCTCGGGATTGCCGTCGCCGTCGTCGAGGAAGAGCCGGACGGTGACGCCGTTGACGCCGTCGAACGGCGACTCGTTCTGGATGCCGTCGCTGTCGCGATCGAACCAGACGTAGTCGCCGAGGGCGGCGAGCTGGGTGGCGATCAGGCCCAGGTCGAGATCCGGGTCGTCCTGGTTTGCCGCCAGGGTGACGACCGGCGTGCAGCCCGTCGCGGCAATGACGTCGGAGTCGCTGGCGTCCGACCCCTGGTTCGGGATCGTGACGTCGAACGTCGGCGGCGGCGTGAAGCAGACGAAGTAGCTGCCCGGCGCGAGGCCCGGGAAGCGGTACCAGCCCGGAGCGTTGCCGGGACCGTCACTGGTGACGGTGGAGGAGAGCGGGACGTCGTCGGGCGTGCCCGCCACGCCGTCGGCGCCCGGCGTGAACAGCCGCGTGTAGACGCCGTTGACGCCGGTCGGACCGTCGTCCTGGATGCCGTTCCGGTTGGTGTCCACCCAGACGTAGTCGCCGAGGCTCGCCGCCTCGCAACTGCCGAGCGAGACCCCCACCTTCTGCGGCTCGGCGGCGAGCGACCCCAGGCCGTCGGCGCGGTCCGCCTGGTAGGCGAAGGAGTTGTAGGCGAAAGTGCCCGCCGGCACGGTGCCGGGGGTGGTCATGGAGAAGAAGAAGTCCAGCGTGTCGGCCGGGCCGACCACGCGGTCGCCGAACTCCACCTTGAACGAGCGGACGCTGGTGATCGGGTCCGGCGGCACGGTGGTCCAGTTCGGCGGATCGCAGCCCGGGACCGTCACGCCCACCTCGGGGCGGCAGGGATTGCCGGAGGTGGAGTAGTAGATCGTCGTCCCCGGCGGCGGCGTGATCGGCGCCGAGAGCAGCGGCGTCCACTGCGAGCCGCGCGGGTTGGTGAAGTCGCGCACGCCGGTGTCGCCGACGAACGGCAGGATGTCGATCAGCACGAAGTTCCGCATCGGCACCGAGCCCGGGTTCTGCACCCGCAGGCGGTAGTTCAGGGCGCCGCCGGTCAGGGTGCCGGCCGAGGTGGCGACGGAGCCGCCGTCGCAGGTCCCCTGGATCGTCTTGCTCGAGATGAGCTGGGCGATCGGGGCCACGTTCGCGGTGCCGGTCGCGCGGCAGAGGGTCTCGGCGGTGTCGGCGTCGCCGTCGAGAGTCGAGGGCGTCGGCCTGGGAAGCAGCCGGAGCAGCGCAGCCCGAGGCCGGGCGCGTCGCTGTCGAGCGTGAAGTCGTTGGCGAGCGCTCCGAAGGCGCGCGCCGTTGCGGATGGTGGTGCTGAGGTTGATCCAGACCTGCTGGTTGACGCCGAGGTTGCCGCTGCCGGCGTTCCAGCGCCAGACCAGCAGGGTGCGGCCGGTGCCGGCGAAGTTCGGGATCTGCTGGAAGCTCTGGGGCGCCGGCAGGCCGGTCCCCTGGTCGTCGAAGGTCCAGGTGGAGAAGACGAGGTCCACCGGCAGCAGGTCGGTGGCGATCAGGCTCTCCAGCGGCACCGGATCGCTCGACTGCGCGGCGCTGCGCACCCGCAGGCGCCAGGAGACCGTCTGGCCGGGGTTGAACGGTCCGCCGCCGGAGAGGTTGTCCTTGGCCGGGTTGAGCTGCACGAACGGGCCGCTCAGCACGAAGCTCCGGCAGGCGTTGCGGGTGACGTTGGTCGGGCCGGCCGTGTAGACGGCGGTGAGGTCGGCGCAGTTCTGGATCGTGTCGCCGATCGCCACCGGGCCGCCGGCGTTGTCCGGGTTGACGATCTGGCCGGTGATCAGCGGCCGGGTGCTGGGGCTCATGCCGGGCTGCGCCTGGCCGTACTCCCAGCGGATGCGGGTGATGTACTCGCCGGCGCCCAGGCCCGGAGGCGGCGCCGTCAGCGTCGTATTGGTGGTGGCGTTCGGCGAGCTCCCCCAGAGGGTGAAGACGCCGGGGGCGGTGTTCTTCTCGTAGCTCACCCGCACGCCCACGCCCGCCGCGAAGTCGGAGAGGCCGTTGTAGGCGCCGGTGGTGACGCTGGCGACCTGCATCTCGACGGGCAGCGTGTCGACGACCACCAGGTTGTCCAGCGGCACGTTGCCGTTGTTGCTCGGCACCAGGTCGTAGCTGAAGGTCTGGTTCAGCGTCGGCGGATTGGGGCTGCCGCCGGCCATGTTCTTCTGGAAGCCGGCGCCCGGGTTCGGCACGAAGGTGGTGACCGGATGGGTGACCGTGCCGACGCCGAGGTTCTGCGACGGCTGGCCGAGCGGCGTGCCGTCGGCGGTGAAGCTGTTGGTGACGTTGGTGCCGCTGGGGAAGGTCGCGCTCGGGAAGGTGACGTTCACCTGGATGTCGCAGTTGCTCCCCGCCGTCACCGGCAGCGAGCAGGGGCTGGTCCAGGTGACGGTCGCGGGGGTGGTGTCGACGCAGCCGGGCTGGCAGTCCGCCGCCGGAGTGGCGCCGTTGAACACCGCGCCGGGCGGCAGCGTGTCGACCACCGGGCCGACGGCCGTCAGGTTCAGCGAGCCCGGGTTGCCGGAGACCGCGATGCGCAGGCGGTAGCTCTCCGGCAGGTCGAGGTTGGCCGGGCTCGTGGTCAAAGTCTTCTGGAGGCTCACCTGGACCGCGGCGACGGCGGTCACCGTGACCGGCGGCGTCGTGGTCGTCCCGGGAGTCGCTCCGAGGTTGATGCCGTCCGCCGTGTTCGATCGCCACGGTGCCGTTGGGCGTCGAGCCGTTGGGGAAGCGGACGTTGATCAGCAGGTCGCCGCTGTTGCCGGCCGGCAGCGGATTGATCATCACGAACTGCACCCGCGTGCGGCCGGTCCCCATGTAGTTCGGGGTGACGTTGATCGCCGCCACGTCGCCGGTGGGGCTGGCCGGGACGGTCGAGAGCTCCTGCACCGAGGCCGGCAGCAGGTCGACGACCTCGGCGTTCAGGCAGGGGCCGGACGTGCTGCTGCAGTTATAGGTCAGCCGATAGCCGAAGGTCTGGCCGGTCTGCTTGGTGTTTCCGGCATCGACCTGGATCGCGGATTTGACCAGTGGTTGAGCGTTCGCCGACAGGGCGGACAGACAAAGGAGTAGAGCGGCCGCTGAGGCCACCAGGGCTCGACGCATAGATTCTCCCTTCAAAGGCAATCGATGTTCAACGGGACAGCGGCGGAATTATGCCGGAGATGATCTCATGCGCGCTTGCTTCCAGGAGGACGATCCTTGCTTTCCGGGGGATGGCATCCCACAGGCAACGGGATGTCACGGGAACGCAAAAAGCTGAGAGCCTGCGGGGCAGAAATGACAGCAAGAGACGTCAGGGACAGCAGGGACATCAAGGATATCAAGGACCAGGCAGGGTAGCGTGGATAATTGATTCGCATTTGTCTTCCTGTAGTCCTCTGCTGTCCCTGCTCGTCCCTGGCGCGACTTTTCCTACCGCCCCCGGTGCCGCGCCGCGAACGCCGACGGCCGTTCCCCGTAACGCTCCTGGAAGGCGTTGGAGAAGTGGGCGACGCTCTTGAAGCCGACGGCGTAGGCGATCTCGCTCACCGCTCCGGCGCCGGCGCGCAGGAGCTGCTCGGCGCGCTGGAGGCGGAGCGAGCGGATCAGGCCGGAGGGGGTCTCGCCGGTCAGCGCGCGGAGCTTGCGGAGGAGATAGGAGCGGTCGCAGCCCAGGGCCTCGGCGAGAGCCTCCACCGACAGCTCGCTGTCACCGAGGCGCTCTTCCACCACCGCCTGCACCCGGGCCAGGAACGCCGCGTCGGCCGAGGTCGCGTTCACCTTGCGAGGCCTTCAGGGGCTGCGGCGGCCGGGTCTCGAACCTCGCCAGCAGGCGCTTGCGCGAGGCGATCAGGTTGTCCACCCGCGCCTTGAGCTCGCGGGCGTCGAAGGGCTTCACCAGATAGTCGTCGACGCCGTCGCGCAATCCCTGGATGCGGCTCTCGGCCGAGGCCCTGGCGGTGAGCAGCACGACCGGCACCAGCTCGAGCTCCGGGTCCTCGCGCAGGCTGCGGAACAGGGCGTTGCCGTCCAGCCCCGGCATCATCACGTCGCTGACCACGAGGTCGGGCACGAAACGCCGCGCCTGCTCCAGCCCCTCGGCGCCGTCCGCCGCCTCCAGGATGCGGTAGTCGGGCTCCAGATGCCGGCGGACATAGGCGCGGACGTCCGGATGGTCGTCGACCACCAGGATCGTCGTGCGGTCGTCCTCGCGGTCGAAATCGGCGAGATCGAACGACCGCATCGGCTCGTCCGGGGTCTCCGACGGGATCGCGATGGCGCCGAGCGGCCGCTTCTCGCGCTCCCGGGGCCTCTCGTCGACAGCAGCTCGGCGGGGAGGTGATCGCGGTCACGCCGCAGGGTGACGGTGAAGCAGGCCCCCTTCCCCTCGGCGCTCTCGACCGCGACCGTGCCGCCGTGCAGCTCGACCAGTTGCCTGGCGAGGGCGAGGCCGATGCCCGCGCCCGGCCACCGCCGCTGGGCGGTCCCCTCCACCTGGTAGAAGCGCTCGAAGATCCGTTCCAATCTGGTCGGGCGGGATGCCCGGCCCGGTGTCGCGGACGCTCACCGCGACCGGTCCGTCTCCCGGCGGGGCCGCGATCGTGACCTGGACCTTCCCCCCTCGCGGCGTGAACTTCAGGGCATTGCCGAGCAGGTTGTCGAACACCTTCTCGATCTGGACCTCGTCGAACCAGGCCTCGACCGGCTCCACGGGGTCCGCCAGGGAGAGCTCGATCCCCCGCCGCTCGGCCAGCGGGAGGAAGGCCTCCACGCGCTGACGCACGGCCGCCGCGAGATCGTCGCGCCGCAGCCGCAGGCGCAGACGTCCGGCGTTGAGCCGCGCGATGTCGAGGAGCTGGTCGACCAGGCCGAGCAGGCGCTGGGCATTGCTCAACGCCACCTCGACCTGTTCGGCGAGATCCTTGCGCAGCGGCCCGAACCGGCCGTCGAGAGCGTCCTGGAGGGGGCCGAGGGTGAGCGTGAGCGGCGTGCGGAGCTCATGCGAGACGTTGGCGAAGAACTGCGACTTGAGCTCGTCGAGCTCCCGCAGCTTCTCGGCCTGCCGGGCGATGGTGGCGGTGCGTTCCTCCACCAGCCGTTCGAGCTGGCGCCGGCGGGCCCGCTGGCGGGCTCCCCAGGCGCGGGACAGCCCGAAGCCCGCCGCGCAGGCCAGCAGCGTGCAGAGCGCCCGGAACCAGCCGGTCTCGTAAAAACGGGGGACCAGCTCGACCGGGATCGTCGCGGGGGGGCTCCAGCCGCCGTCCGGACCCGCGGCCACGACCTCGAACCGGTATTTGCCCGGCGGCACCTGGGTGTAGAACGCTTCGCGGCGGGCGCCGGAATCGATCCAGTCGCGGTCGTAGGGGACGAGCCGGAAGCGGAACCGCTGGCGCTCCGGGGCCAGGAACGAGGGGGCGGTGAACTCGAGAGCGAAGCTGCGCTGCTGCGGCTGCAGACGCACCGCGGCGCCGAGAGGGGTCTCCTCCTCGCCGAGCCGGAGACCCTCGACATAGACCGGCGGCGGATCGGAGCGGCGCAGGAGCTCGCGCGGATCGAGGCGCACCACCCCGTCCAGCGTCGGGAACCAGATCCTCCCCTCGCGGTCGCGAAATCCGGCGTCCTGCACGCTGCCGTTGGCCTCGCGCACGCCCATGCCGTCGCGCTCGGTGTAGAGGATGGTCTCGAGGCGGGGGAGCCGGCCGTCGGCCACCGCGTTCAGGTCGTCCAGGCGGGCCCGGAAGATCCCCTCGTTGCTGCTCATCCAGAGATTGCCCAGGCCGTCGGCGACGATCTGATGGACGCCGCTGACCGGCAACCCCTGGCGGGTGCCCACCACGGCGACGCGCGGCCCCCCGGGCCGGCCGACCGAGGCGGGATCGAGGCGGCTCAAGCCCCGGTTCTCGGTGGCGACCCAGAGGCGGCCGTCCGGCGCTATGAAAAGCCCGCGCACCAGATCGCTGGCGAGCCCCTGCGCGTGAGTGATCGCGGTGAAGCGGCCGGCCGCGAGACGGATCACGCCGCCGCCGTTGGTGCCGATCCAGAGCGCGCCGTCCGGGGTCTCCCGGATCACCCGGAGCCAGGGGAACGGCAGGCCGTCCGCCGCCCGCAGCCAGCTCCAGCGGCCCCCCTGCGCGAGCGGCTCGCGGTGGAAAAGCCCCTGCTCCGTGCCGGCCCAGAAGCCGCCGCGCGAGTCCTCGAAGAGAGCCCTGACGGCCAGGTTCCGGCTCCGCTCGTCGCCGGCCGGTTTGATCCCGTCCGCGTCCAGGGTGTAGAGCCCGCGCGAGGTGCCGATCCAGAAGGTCCCCTGCCGGTCGCGCAGGAACGCAAGGACGCTCTGCCCCGGGCCCGCCGGATTGGGGAGGGGGCGGAAGCGTTCGGCGCCGGGAGCGAGAAGAGCGAGAAAATCGCCACCTCCCGCCCAGATCGTGCCGTCGCGATCCTCATAGACGGGATAGACGGCGGAGCTCGGAAGCCCCTCGGCGAACGTGGCGATGCGGGCGGGGTGGAACGCGTGGAGCTCCCCTCTCCGCGAGGTGCCGACCCAGACCGTGCCGTCGCGGCCGCGATAGATCGGGCCGAGGCCGCCAGGATCCGGGGGGAGCGTGAGCACCGGACGCCCGTCGTGGAAGAGGGTTCTGGAGCGCACTTCCCAGGCGTCCTTCCCAGGGCCTGCTCCGGGGGCCGGAACCTCGAG
Organism: uncultured Acidobacteriota bacterium; assembly: GCA_963761645.1. Lineage (GTDB taxonomy): Bacteria > Acidobacteriota > Thermoanaerobaculia > Multivoradales > UBA5704 > DATARR01. The sequence continues at coordinate 41,007 of CAVXIG010000016.1, read as the reverse complement.
CCTCCGGGGCCCCCCGCAATCCGCTCCCCTCGACGCGGAACACGCCGCCGCCCGGGCCTCCGGTCCAGAGAGCGCCGGAACGGTCCGCCTGGAGCAGGGTGTACCCCGGGGCGCCAACCTCCCGGAGCGAGCAGTCGGCGCCGCCCGCCCGTGGCGCCGGGCAGGCGGTGAAGACGCCGTTCGCATAACGGACGAGATGCCCCTGCTCGGTGCGGATCCAGAGGGCGCCGTCGCGGCCTTCCGCCAGGTTGAAGATCCGGTTGCTCCCCAGCGCCGGCATCCGTTCGCTGTCGAAGACCTCGAAGTGGGCGCCGTCGAAGCGGGCCAGGCCGTTGAAGGTGGCCAGCCAGAGAAAGCCGTCGCGCGTCTGGAGGAGCTGGCTGATTCCCGCGGCGGGCAGACCGTCGCCGGCGGTGAAGACCTCGTGGACGTAACCGGAGGAGCCGGGCAGGAGGTCGATCGTGCTCGCCTGGAGAGCAACGCCTGAGAGGAGGCTCAGGAAGATCCCGGCGCGGAAAGCTCTGTCCATTTCCATGAGCGAATTTGGCGAACTGCGACAGAAGCATATTGTACCGGGACCGCAAACTCACGTTCCACGTCAGAAAGCCGAAATTCCGGACCGCACTGTCGCAATCCAGGACAGAAAGAGGAGATTCCAGCGCCGCAGGGCGACTTTCGAGGGTGCAATCTCGGATTCTGGGGCCGAACTCCATCCATCCAGGACCAAAGTCATACAATCCCGGACCGAAGTCACACGCTCTGGGACCGAATCCAGACATTCTCGGACGGAATTCAGACGCTCTCGGACAGAAAGCGCGGAGATGGCAACGGAAAGGCGAGCTTCGGTGGCGGAAAGGCGAGCTTCAGCGGCGGGAGCGGCGATTGCGCTCCGGCTCCTGGTCCTTCTTCTCCAGCTCCTCACGTACCGCGCCGCGAATCAGCTCTTTGAGCTCGGGAAGTGAGAGCGCCGCCGCGGTGGGCTCGGCGGCGCGTCCGCGGGAGGGAGTGCCGATCAAGTCGCTCAGGCGGCGTGGCGCGCGCTGGATGGCGTCCGGGCACCCCATCTCGAGGAAATCGGTGGGTGGAACGCCGAGCAGATCGGCGAGGGCGAGGAGATGGCGGACCCGCATGTCGAGCGAGCCGTCGAGCATGCGGTAGAGATTGCCGTGGCCGATGCCCAGCCTGCGCTCCATCTCGCGCACCGGCATCGGGTTCGCGTAGACGGCTTCGCGCAGCACCAGACGGAGCTGCTGGAGGTCTTTTTCGGACATGGCGAGGGGGGACTCTACGACGGGACGGGCGGCGCCGCAAGGTACAACGGTCTCACCGGAAGGCCCTCTCGATAATGGCGCGGGCGTTCTTCAAGACTTCCGGGGCGGCTTCCACAGTGGCAAGGCGGTGGAGCAGGGTGTCGACGTCCGCCATGTGATGCTCGGCGGCCTCCCTCAGGAAAGAGAGGTCCTTCTCGCGTCCGGCAATCGCTTTGGCAACCAGCAGGTCGTGTACTTCGAGGCACAATCCCTTGGCTCCGCGGGTGTTCTCGTTCTGAACGACGACAAGGCGCTCCTTCCACCCTTGCGGCAGATAGGCGGTCTCCTCGCCAACGCCCTGAGCGTAATAGCCAAAGGTCTCGTGAAAGGGGGAAAGCTCGCCGATGCTGCCCTCGATCAGGTCTGCCCGCTCGGGGTGGTTCAGCGGATAGAGATCCGCCTCGACAGAGACGCGCATGGGAGCCGGGGCCTGAGGGAACTGTCCCAGGATTGCCTGGCTGCCGATCACGACGATCTCGTCGTCGGCGGCGATCACCGCGGCGGCGCGGATGAGGTGCTCGAGCTGTTCCCGGGTCACGGCTGTTGGGAGAAGTGTTCCCGGGTCTCGCGCCAGATCTTCCAGCGCTCCCGGGGATCGAGGGCTCCGGCGAAGGGGCTCGACTGCCGGAGCTCGTCCGCGAGCTCGCTACGTTCGGTCAGGAACGACGCGATCGAGGAGAGATCACCCGCAAGGACCTCCGACCACTTCAGAGCATAGAACGGCGCCTCAGTGCCGGACGCCAGCCAGGTTTGTACCCGTTGGCGGGCGCTCGCGAGAACCTCCGGCTGTCGCCGCAGGCGCTCGGCGATGACGCGGTGATACGCGACGCTCCGTTCCTCCGCCAGCCGGTGTGGGTCCATGGCTAAAAAACACTAGCACAGGAGCAAGGTCCTAAAGACGCCACGCGGCGCGAGGGCGGCCGGCGAGTGAATCACCGGCAACCCCTCTTGCAAGATTCAGCGGCGCTGAGCCGCAGTGCGGCGAAGCCCGCGTTCAGAAGTAGCACTACCCCTCCGCTACTTCTTCTGCCATCTCGGTAAACTCATGGACTGGCGCGGAGAGCGGCGGGCTGGTATCATTGTCGCAGTGCGGCATAACGGCCTCTGAGCCGGCCCACTCAAAGCTCAAGCAAAGGGGAGAGACCATGTCGAAGGATCAGATCAGCAGCGAGCTTGAATCGAGGAAGGTGGCGGAAGCCTCCCGCGAGACCGAGTGGAAGCAGCCGAGCTTCCTGCGGGAGATGTTCCTCGGCAACTTCCGTCTCGACCTGATTCACCCGTATCCGCTGCCGGCGGAGGAGCGGCCCGAGTTCGCCGCCTTCTATAACGCCATCAAGGAATTCCTGCGCGACGAGGTGGATTCGGTGGAGATCGACGTCACCGGCGAGTATCCCGACCATGTCGTGGACGGCCTGCGCAAGCTGGGCGCCTTCGGCATGAAGATCCCGAAGAAATACGGCGGCCTCGGATTCAGCAACGTCGAGTACCAGCGGGTCATGCAGCTCCTGGGCTCGATCGACGGCAACCTCTCGGCGCTGCTGTCGGCCCACCAGTCGATCGGCGTGCCGCAGCCGCTCAAGCTGTTCGGCTCGGAGGCCCTGAAGAAGAAGTACCTGCCGCGCTGCGCCGCCGGCGACATCTCGGCCTTCGCGCTGACCGAGCCGCAGGTCGGCTCCGATCCGGCGCGGCTGCAGACCACCTGCGAGAAGACCCCGGAGGGGGACTACATCCTCAACGGCGAGAAGCTCTGGTGCACCAACGGCACGATCGCCAAGCTGCTGGTGGTGATGGCCCGCGACCCGAAGTCGAAGAAGATCAGCGCCTTCGTCGTCGAGATGGGCTGGCCGGGCGTCAAGGTCGAGCACCGCTGCCATTTCATGGGCCTGCGCGCGCTCGCCAACGCGGTGATCAGCTTCAAGAACGTCCGCGTGCCGGCCGAGAACCTGATCGGCGAGGAGGGGAGGGGGCTGAAGATCGCTCTCACCACCCTCAACGACGGCCGCCTGTCGATCCCCAACGGCTCGGTGGGCACGGCCAAGCACTGCCTGGAGGTCTGCCGCACCTGGGCCAACGAGCGCGTGCAGTGGGGGCGGCCGGTCGGCAAGCACGAGGCGATCGCCCACATGATCGCCGACATGGCGGCGACCACGTTCGCCATGGAGTCGATCGTCGCCCTGGCGACCGAGATGTCCGACCAGGGGGGCTACGACATCCGCCTGGAGGCGGCGGCCTGCAAGGAGTGGAACTCCGACCGCACCTGGGAGATCGTGGACGACACGATGCAGATCCGCGGCGGCCGCGGCTACGAGACCGAGACCTCGCTCAAGGCGCGCGGCGACGTGCCGATCGGCGTCGAGCGGATGATGCGCGACTACCGCATCAACAAGATCTTCGAGGGTTCGTCCGAGATCATGCACCTGTTCATGGCCCGCGAGGCGGTGGACAAGCACCTCCAGGTGGCCGGCGCGATGATCGATCCCGAGAAGAGCGTGGCCGAGAAGCTCGCCGACCTGCCGAAGATCTCCGCCTTCTACGCCTCCTGGTACCCCACCCGCTGGCTGGGCTGGGGGCAGTGGCCGCGCTACACGGAGTTCGGCGCGCTGGCGACCCACCTCCGCTTCGTCGAGCGCAACACCCGGCGGCTGTCGCGCCAGATCTTCCACGGCATGATGGTCTTCCAGGGCAAGCTGCAGAACAAGCAGGCGTTCCTCTTCCGGCTGGTGGACGTGGCCAACGAGCTGTTCGCGATCGCGACCTCGGTGACCCGCGCCCATGCCATGGAGGTGGCCGGCCACCCCGAGGCGGCCAACGCCGCCGAGCTGGCCGACCTCTTCGCCCGCAACTCCCGCCGCCGGGTCGTCCACCTGTTCCACGAGCTGTGGGCCAACGACGACGTCCGCAAGTACAAGGTGGCGCTGCGGGTGCTCGAAGGCAAGCACGCCTGGCTGGAGGAGGGGGCCATGGGCCTCGGCGACCTGGCCAAGGCGGAGATGAAGCCGCAGGCGGTCGAGCCCTCGCAGCCCGATCCCGCGCCGGTTCCGAAGGCGCGGCCGGTCGGCACGCATTAGTCGAACAGCGACGCCAGGTACACCAGGGACGGCAGGGACGATGGGTGCTGGGGTCCCTGCGGGCCTGATGTCCCTGAGGTTTCTGCTGTAGGATGGCGCCGTGCGCGCCATCCTGCCTATCGACCGCCAGCTTCGCGACAATCCCACCCCTGTCGTCGGCGACCTTCCCGACCCGATTCCGCGGCCGGGCGAGGTCCTCGTCGCCGTCGAGGCCGCGGGCCTCAATCACGCCGATCTCCACCAGTTGCGCGGCAACTATCCGCCTCCCGCGGGGGAGAGCGAGGTGCCCGGCCTCGAGCTCTCGGGCGTCGTGCTGGAGGGGGAGAAGGGGGGCCCCTGGCTCCCCGGCACCCGGGTGATGGCGCTGGTGGGCGGCGGCGCCCACGCGACGCGCGCCGCCATCCCGGCCGGACAGCTCATGCCGCTGCCGGACAATCTCTCCTTCCTCGAAGGAGCCGCGATCCCCGAGGCCGCGCTCACCAGTTGGGTGAACCTGGTGGTCGAGGGGGGGCTCCAGTCGGGGGAGACCGTGCTGGTGACCGGCGCCACCGGCGGCATGGGGAGCTTCACGGTGCAGCTCGCCCGCGAGCTGGGGGCGCGCGTGCTCGCCGCCGGCCGCAGCCAGGAGCGGCTGGAGATGCTGCGCGACCTCGGGATCGACGAGATCTGTCTCGAAGGGGCGAATCTCGCCGGGCAGGTGCGCGAGGCCACCGGCGGCCGGGGCGCGGACCTGGTGCTCGACTACACGGCGGGCCCGGAGATCGGCAGCCATCTCGCGGCGCTCGCCGTGCGCGGCCGGCTGGTGGTGGTGGGGACGGTCGGCAGCCGCAAGGCGGAGGTGGACCTCGGCTTCATCATGAGCCGGCGGCTGCGGGTGATCGGCTCGGTCCTGCGCGCCCGGCCGCGCGAGGAGAAGGCGAGGCTGACGGCCGACTTCGCCGCCTTCGCCCTGCCGCGCCTGCGCGACGGCCGGCTCCGCCCGGTGGTCGACCGCATCTTCTCGCTGGAGCGCGCCGCCGAGGCCTACAAGGCGCTCGAGCGGGGGGGCGCCTTCGGCAAGATCATTCTCTCGACGGTCTGAGTCCCTCTCAACGGCTGGCCGCGGTCGCGCCGACCGTCACCGACCGGCTGAGATAGGAGGTCGCGGCGGCGATCTCGTCGCGCACGGCCACGGCGACGTGCTGGACGCCGGGCTTCATCTTGAGCGTCAGCGTATAGATGTAGTACTGGCCGAGGGCGCTCAGCACCTCCTTGCGGGGGATGTTGAGCGGCACCTCGACCTGGCGCATGGGGGAGGTGCCCCCGGCCGCGTCGCGCGTCGCCACCAGGAGGCGCAGCTTGCCCTGGAAGACCTCCTCGTGGTTCAGGATCGCCAGCTTGAACAGGGGGATCTTGAGGCGGACGGGCACGGCGTACTGCCCACCCTCGGCCGGCGCGATGTCGCCGATCTCGACCGCGATCGTCCAGCGGGTTGTCCTCGATGTCGTAGTAGAGGGCCGCGAGCGTGCGGTCCACCACCTTCTCGAGCGCCGGCTTGTCGCGGTAGCTCTGGCGGTAGCGCAGGCGGACCCCCGGCCGCTTGGCGCGGACCTCGAGCTTGTGCTCGCGCCCGTCGCTGGCGTGCGCCGGGGTGAAGCCGAGCGAATAGAAGCTGGAGAAGTCCTCCCGCATGCGGGCGAGATCCGGCAGGACGTTGTTGGCGTCCAGGATCGAGCGCCCGCCGGTCTCGTCCGCCAGGAGCTGCAGCGAGCTCTGGTGGTTCGCCCGCAGGGACGTCCCGATCGAGGGGGCCTGGAGCAGCCGTTCCTCCGGCCCGACGCTCGCGTCGGCGGCGGCGGTCCCCTGCAGCCCGGAGGCTTGCAGGGTATAGAGGGTCACCCGCTGGGCATTGGCATGGGCGGCCAGCGCCTGCAGGTTCTTGGCGACGCTGTAGCTCTGAGCGTCCAGCATGGCCTGGGAAGCCGCCTGGTAGGCCTGGGGACCGATGGAGCGCGCGTCGTACGTCGCGCCAGGATCCGAAGGATCGGCGCTGATCTCTTCTCCCGAGTCCGGAGTTCCCCAGCCCGCCGCAGAGCTCGAGCAGGAGCTGGAACAGCTCCTCCCCGGGGTTGAGCGGCAGGCCGTCGCTGACGTGGAGCAGCGCCTTGCGGCCCGGCACGCCGGAGAGCGAATTGACCAGGACGGTCAGGCCGCTGATCGTCCGCAGGACCTCCTGGCGCCGGGACGTGGCAAAGGAGTGGGCCGGAGTCACGATGTTCTGCGGGCAGGGGATCGGATCGATGGGGTCTGCCAGGGAATCCTGCTGGATGGTCATGATCGACCGGAAGGCCTGCGCGCGGTCGCGGTCGCTCTCGTCGCCGTGCGCCGCGAGGGTTCCGATCTCCCGCAGGCCCTTGGCGACGGCGGCCGGGTCGCTGGTGAAGGGGACGCGGACGTTCAGGCCGAGGTCCTCGGTGACCAGCATCACCCGGTCGCCGGGCGCGAGCTGATGAGCCAGGAACTCGGTGAGCTGCTTCAGCACCCGCGCGCGGTGGGCAGGGCGGATGTTGAAATCGTCGAAGTAGACCACCAGGTTCAGCGGGTCTTCCAGCGTCACCGTCGCGCCGGGCGGCGCACTGCCGGCGGGAACACCGCCGGCCTGGGGAGCGCTGGCAACCACCACCTCGAAGTTGGAGATCGCCACCCGCTTGCCGTCCTCCAGGAGCTCGAAGTCCCCCTTGTCGAGGCCGTTGACCCGGTGGCCGTCCTTGCCGGTCGCGTAGACGTCGACGTTGACGACGTTGACCTCCACCGCCGCTCCGAAGCTCGGCGCGGCGGGTGGGGAGGCGGAGAACGCCGGCGTCCAGGCCACCAGCAGCAGGGCGCTCACAGCGGAGGGAAGCTTCATCATCGGTACCCCTCTCCAGGAAAATATCGAGAATTCACAACAGTTCCTGCAAAGGGCAAGCCATTGCGGTCTCCTGGGGAGCGTATTTCCATCCGTCCTGTGATCCGGACCGGACGATTCAGGGGGACAGCGGGAGAAGAACGTCCCCTGGAGCTGACACCGGGACCACGGCCGCCGCCCGCTCGCTCTTTCGCCGCCACATCCCGCGCCAGAGCAGGGCCGTCAGCGCGATGCCGATCAGGGTCAGCAGCGCGCTCCCTTCCGGGCCGAAGCCGCCGCCGGTCAGGTCCGCATTGCCGGTGATCCTGACGTTGAGGAGATGGAAGAGCGGTATGCCGCTCACCGGGACCGAGAGCAGGCAGGCGACGGCGAAGTTCCAGACGCCGTGGGCGAGGGTGGCGCTCCACAGGCTGCCGGTGCGCTCGACCAGGGCGGCCAGGACCATGCCGGCGAGCACGATGTTGAGCAGGGCGATGCCGGAGACGTCCGGATTGGCGGCATGCAGCAGCGCGAACAGCATCGAGGAGGCCGAGCGCCGACACCCAGGGGCGCCAGCGTTCGCGCAGTGTATAGTAGATGTAGCCGCGGATGATCCACTCCTCCAGCCCGCCCTGCAGGATGAAGCCGAGCAGCAGGACCAGCAGCAGCAGGACCGGCGGCAGGGGCCACCACGCGGGGCCGCGGGTGTACTCCGGCGCTGACCCCGGCGTAATGGATCGCTGCCAGGGCGTCGGGCAGGGCCAGGATCAGCGCCAGCCAGACCCCCAGCACCGCCACCGCCCCGAGCGATCGCGTCGCGAGCTGGCGCAGCGCGGCGCCCGCCCGCCCAGCGGCCAGCGGGCGCCGATGCTGGCGAGCGTCCGGCGGTCGAGAAAGCGGACGAACAACCAGGTCACCAGGATCTGCAGGGGATGGGAGGAGGAGCGCGAACCCCCAGGAAGGCCTCGTTCGCCGTCCCGAACCCTCCCGGCCGGAACAGGCGCCGCCGTCGACGCGTGGGCGAAGGCGCGCAAGCGGCAGGCTGATCCCGCCTGGATCAGGATGTAGGCCACCAGGAAGAGCACCGCCCGCAGGAGCGGAACCGACAGGACGGCGGGAACCGACCGCCGGCGAGCGGCCCGGCGATCGCGAGCGGTACGGAGGCAATTTCGCTGGGCGGCTGTCCTGGTCGGTCTCTTCCAAGCGGTGACCTCCTCGACTGCGCGGCATTCTATGACGGCCCGGCTGGACCCGTGCATGGCACGGCAGTTGCTATGTACAGAAAGCGGGGAGAGTACAAAGGGAGTTAAACCAAAGGTAAGGAGGATCGTCATGATTAACCTCATTCTCATCCTGATCGTCGGTGGCCTCATCGGTTGGATCGCCAGCATCGTCATGCGGACGAATGGTCAGCAGGGTATCCTGCTCAACATCGTCGTCGGCATCGTCGGCGCTCTGCTCGCCGGCTTCCTGCTGGCCCCGCTGTTCCACACCGGAAACATCACCAGTGGCGACTTCAGCCTGCCGGCTCTGCTGGTCTCGCTGCTCGGCTCGGTCGTCCTGCTCGCCATCGTCAACCTGTTCCGCCGCGGCGCTGTGCGCTAACCGGCCTTTCCAAAACACACAGTTGGTCCGACGGCGGGGGTTCCGGATTCGTTCCGGTCCCCCGCTTGACGTATTTGGGGGGTGAACCCCCGAGGCGGGGCGGATGTACCCTCCAGGAGACGGGGCGAGGTGAAGTGCAGGCAACCGAACTCCTGCTGTCTCTGATTGCAACTTTTACAGCGCCGGCGCCTTCGTCCCCTTGAACGCCGCCCGAACCCCCTGCTCCGTGGTGAGCCCCTGCTGCACCAGGACGTCGCGGATCCATTCCGCCGCCATCAGGTTACCGTCCTTGGGGTAGTGGAGGAAGCTCTTTCCGGCCATCTCGCCCTCGGGGTCGTACTTCTCGAAGCCGTCCGCAAGATCGATCACGCGGTAGCCCCGGCGCCGCAACTCGTCGAGCAACGGCTGGTAGGTGACCTCCTGATGACGCTGCTGGCGCAGGCGGACGTCCTTGCGCTCGGGGAACAGGACCACGATCGGCAGCGAGCCGTGGTCGAGGGCCTCGCGGTAGAACTGGTCGAGCACCCGGAAAGTCACCTGATAGGCCTCCGAGCGGGTGTTGTAGAGCCCACCCGGCGTGAAGATAGGCTGATTGAAATACTGATTTTGAATAATCCGCGCGAAGCGCACCGAGGGGAGGAAGTCGAGGCGGCTCCGGCGATGGAAACGCCGGTAGAAGTAGTCGTGCTCGCCCAGGCGGGGGAGCATGCGCTCGGGATCCCTCAGCAGCTCCTTGTACTCGTCGATGCTCCGGATCGGATTCTCGATCAGCACCAGCTTCCCCCCCTGGAGGGCGAAGCGCGGCTTGCTGAACGGGATGCCGCTGCGGCTGAAGTAGAACGGCCGGAAGGTGTTGACCATCCGGCTGATGTTCTCGGACATGGCTCCGATCAGCACGATCGAGGAGTTGTAATGGACCCCCTCGCGGCGATAGCGCAGGAGGGCCTGCCCCGGGTCCGAGCCCGGAATGCCGAAGTTCAGCACCTCGAGGCCGGGGACGAACGACTCCAGCTTCTCTTCCCAGGTGAAGCCGGTCGGCACGCCGCTGCCATGGGTGAAGGAGTCGCCGAAGGCGCTGATGCGGACGACGCCCGGCGCCGGTCGCGGGGCATACTCGCGGGTGGCCCGCATCCCCTTGCTGTTCGCCTTGTACTGCGCCTTGTTGCCGTTGGGGCGGATGGTCCACCCCAGCTCGGCGTCGAAGACCATGTAGGACGAGGTGTCGGCGATCTGGGCGGCGAGGATCCCCTTGTGCTTGTCGTTGAGGTCCTCGATCACCCGCGGCTGATACTCCAGATGCTTGTACTTCTTGAGGTACCCCAGGGCCGCGAGGCAGGACAGCTCGATCACCACCCACAGGAAGGCGATCAGGACGAGGGAGAACGCGATTTTCTTGCGGCTCGAGATTTGGGTCATAAGAAGGGCGGCATTCTACTTGATACCCGGTGATCCGATGCCGCACATCAGGTATCCTCGCCTCTCCCTATGCCGTCCACGTCCAGCCTCCCGGTCGTCATCGCCGGCATGCACCGCTCGGGCACGTCGCTGGTGGCCTCCTACCTGGCGTCCCTGGGGGTTCACATGGGGGACCGCCTGCTGCCGCCCGACTCCGGGAACCCGCGCGGCTACTTCGAGGACGCCGATTTCGTCGAGTTGCACGGGCGCATCCTGAGGGACTGCACGGCCGCCGGACGAGGCCGGGCACCAGGACTGGGGGTGGACGGAGAGCGAGCGGTTCGATCGCGCGCCCCTCGCCCGCTACGCCGGGGAGGCTCAGGCTATCGTCGCCCGCCGCGCCGGCGCGTCCGGGATCTGGGGGTGGAAGGACCCGCGGACCACCCTGCTGCTCGACTTCTGGGACGAGATCCTGGAGGGCAACGCCCTCTACATCCTGCCGTATCGATTCCCCTGGGAAGTGGCGGACTCGATGCAGCGCCTGGGGGCGGACATCTTCCTGCACAACCCGGAGTGGGCCTATCCCATCTGGACCTTCTACAACCGCCACCTGCTGGATTTCCACCGCCGGCATCCCGATCGCTCGGTGCTGGTGAGCGCCAACGCGCTGCTGCGCGACCCCGCGCGCTTCTCGGCCCTGCTGCGGGAGAAGCTCGGCCTGGAGGTGGGGGACGTGGCGCTCGGGGAGCTGCGGGATGCCTCCCTCTTCCGCTCTCTCGATCCCGCCGACCCGCTGATCCCGCTGGTGGCGGCCACCTCCCCGGACTGCGCGCGGCTGCTCGCCGAGCTCGATCAGGCCGCCGACCTCTCCGCGGCCGGCCTCTGGAGCTCCGAGCCGGCGCGGGGGGAGCGTCTGCGCCCGGCGGGCCCGGTCGACCTCTCGGTGGTCATCCCGTGTTTCGAGCTCGGCGAGCTCCTGGTCGAGGCCGTGGCCAGCGTGGAGAGGAGCGCCGCGGGCTCCTGCGAGCTGATCGTGGTCGACGACGGCTCCCGGCAGCCGCGCACCCTGGAGGTGATCGCGGCGTTGCGCGAGCGGGGGTACCACGTCATCAGCCAGCCGAACTCCGGCCTCGCCGCGGCGCGCAACCGGGGGATCGGCGCGGCGCGCGGCCGCTACATCCTGCCGCTCGACGCCGACAACCGGCTGGCTCCGGGCTTCATCGCGGCGGCGATCCGCGTCCTCGACGCTCGGCCGGAGGCCGGGGTGGTCTACGGCGACCGGCTCGACTTCGGCGCCCGCTCCGGCCGGCGGCGGATCCCGGAGCTCGACCTGCCGGAGCTCCTGCTGGGCCAACATCATCGACGCCTGCGCCGTCTACCGGCGGGAGATCTGGGAAGCCTGCGGCGGCTACGACGCCGGGGCGGCGGTCTGGGAGGACTGGGAGCTCTGGATCTCGGCCGCGGAGCGCGGGTGGCGCTTCCACCGGCTGCCGGAGGTCACCTTCGAGTACCGGGTCCGGCCCGGCTCCATGCTCGACCTCGCCGAGCAGCAGCAGCGCTGGCGCACCGCCTTCGGGCACGTCTACCGCAAGCATCGCGGCTTCTATGGCGAGCACCTCGCGGAGATGCTTCTGGCCGCCAAGGACCAGGTCTTCGCCATCGACGCCGACGCCCTGGCTCTCCGGGCTTCCCGGGACGCTCTCCAGCGCGAGGCCGATCGCGTCACCCGGGAGATCGATCTCATCGCCGCCGACGCCATCGCCCTGCGCGCCTCGCGCGACCGCCTGCAGCGGGATATCGATCCCCTCGCGGCGGCCGAGCCCCTGGCGGGTGGAGCAGCGGGGCGTCGAAGCCGAAGGGGAGGCTTTCGCCAGGCTCTGGAGCGCGCGGCCGGCGAGCGGGACGCGCTGCGGTCTCCCTGGCGGCTCTCCAGGAGGAGCTCGCGGTCTGGAAAGAACGGGTGAGCGCCATGGAGAGTACCCGCGCCTGGCGGCTGCGCCAGGCCCTGGTGGGCCTCAAGCGCCGGCTCTTCGGGCCGGGTCCCGGGGAACATTGATCTTCGCTTGTTTTCCCGCTAAAATTTGGCAGCTGTTCCCGTCGTCGAAGCTCGAAGGAGGCTCTTGATGCAGCCGCGTCCCAAGATCCGGCGTTTCCCCCGTGTCCCGGCCGAGCACGCCGTCATGGTGCGTCTGCTCGGCGTGAGACCTTTCGAGGAGTTCGCCCGCACCCGGATCATCGGTCCGGGCGGGTGCATGTTCGTCAGCGAGGAGTCGCTCGGCTTCGGCTCGTTGATGGAGCTCTCGATCGCGGTCCAGGGGCGGGTCCTGAAGACCGACGGCCGCGTCGTCTACGAGATCCGCAAGAGCCCGACGGAGCATCAGGTGGGCATCGAGTTCCTGCGCATCACCCCCGCCGACCGCGCCTTCCTCGAGTCCTTCGTGGGGCAGCGGAAGAGCTCCGCCGGCGCGTCGCTCAACTGAGCGGCGAGCCGGCGTTCCTTCTCAGGCTGCCGGTCAGCGCGGCAGCCCCCGTCCCGTCATCAGATAGGTCGCGAAGCTCCCCAGCCAGTGCCCCCCTTCGTAGTGCTTGCCGGTCACCGCGTCGAGGCCCGACTCGCGGTGGGCGGCGGCGGCGGCGCGCAGGGAGGGGAGGCGCTGGTCGTTCTCGGGGAGGCTGGCGGCGATCCCCTCGAGCATCCAGGCGCGGGAGAGATTCAGGCCGTCCAGATGGGCCAGCTTGCCGTCGCTCGGGTCGGTCACCAACGCCGGCAGGAGCCACCCGTCGCTGCCCACTTGGGGGAGGAAGGTCGACAGCCAGGTCGCGTAGTACTCGGGCGGCATGATGCGCCGCATCAGGTCGGCCTCCGCGAGGCACGGGGAGAGGAAGTCCTCGCCCGAGGGCTCGTACTCCAGCGCGCAGGTGCGGTCCTTGAGATAGAGCTCGCGCGCCCGCCGCTCGAAGAGCTCCCGCGCCTCGGCGTCCCCCGTTCCGCGCGCCCAGTCGATCAGCAGGCCCAGCGAGAAGGCGGTCTGGTTGTGCTCGCCGGTGCGGATCGGGTAGGAGAGCTTGGGGAGCCACGTGCGCAGCCGGCCCAACGCCGCCTTCACCAGCGGATCCAGGGCCGTGGCCCAGCGCCGGGCCTGCGGATCGTCCCACTCGTGAAGCTCCGCCGAGAGCTGGAGCAGCCAGGCGAGGCCGTAGGGGCGCTCGAAGGTCGCCCGCCCCTCCCCCTCCATGTACTTCGCCTCGGCCGCCAGGTTGGCCGGCGTCAGGCTCCGGTCCAGGGCCGCCCGCGCCTTGGCGGCGAAGGGGGCATCGGGGAAGCGCCGCGCCAGGCGCGCGAGCAGCCAGTGCCCGTGCACGGCCGAGTGCCAGTCGTAGCAGCCGTAGAAGGCCGGGGTGAGGACGCGCGGGGGCTTCACGTCGGCGTCGCTGTTGAGCGTGTGGGCGATCTTGTTCGGATACTCCTTGTGGACGCAGGCGAGCGCCAGGTTGGCGAAACGCTCGGCGGTGGCCGCGTCGAGGCGCGGCTCCTGGGGAGCGGGCGCGGCGGCGGCCAGCGGAGTCAAGGCGAGAGAGACGGCGATCCAGAGAAGAGTGGAGTGGGCGATCATGGCCTGGGAATGGTACATCCATCGATTACAATCCGTTCATGTCCGAGGCCAAGAGCTATTCGGTGCGAGAGGAGATCGCCCACAGCGTGACCCACGGCGCTCGGGATCGCGCTCAGCATCGCGGGCCTGATCGCCCTGCTCGCGACCGCCCGCCGCACGGGCGATCCGTGGAACGTCGTGGCCTCCGCGGTCTACGGCGTCACGCTGATCCTGCTCTATCTGGCCTCCACCCTGTACCACGGCATTCCGAACCCCAACGCCAAGCCCCTCCTGCGGGTGCTCGACCACTCCGCCATCTACCTCCTGATCGCCGGCACCTACACGCCGTTCACCCTGGTCAGCCTGCGCGGCCCGTGGGGGTGGACGCTCTTCGGCCTGATCTGGGGGCTGGCCATCCTCGGCATCGTGATCAAGGTCTCGGCCGTCGGACGCTTCCGGAGGCTGTCGCTGGTGCTCTACATCGGCATGGGCTGGCTGGTGGTGATCGCCCTCCGGCCGCTGATGGCGGCGGTGGCGCACGGCGGGCTGGTGCTGCTGCTCCTCGGCGGGATCGCCTACACCTCGGGCGTCGTGTTCTACGTCTGGCGCCGGCTGCCGTACCACCATGCGGTCTGGCATCTGTTCGTGCTCGCGGGCAGCGTGCTGCATTTCTTCGCGATTCTGCTTTACGTGGCGCCTGGGAAGGGCTGCATTCGGGGACCTACGGGACTGCACAAGGACGAGCAGGGACGGGCAAGGACAGTTTCTGGTTTCGTCCCTGCTCGTCCGTGTGCGTCCTTTTGGCCTTTTCTTCTGCCGCGGCCCCTCCCGTAACCTGAAGGCCCCTTTCGCCGTATAGGCCTGTGCAATGAAAGGAGACCCCCGCCATGCGAACAAGATTTATCCTGGCCAGCCTGCTGCTGGTCTCAGCCACCGCCTGGGCCGCGAGCCCATCGGTCTCCAACCTCCAGGCGCGCCGCGACGCCCTGAAGAAGCTGCTCGCCGAGCAGTGGGAGTACACCCTCTCCAACTCGCCGGAGTTCGCTTCCATCCTCGGCGACAAGCGCTGGAACGACAAGATCTCCGACAGCTCCCAGGCCGCCATCGACGCCGACCTCGCCAAGACCGCGGGAGTTCCTCCAGCGCTTCCAGGCGATCGACACCACCGGCTTCCCGGAGCAGGAGAAGCTCAACCAGGAGCTGATGGTGCGCGACCTCGAGGGAAGGGCTCGAAGGGGCGAAGTTCAAGGGCTGGCTGATGCCGGTCAACCAGATCTCCGGCATCCATCTCGAGGTGCCGCAGTTCCCGGCGCTGCTGACCTTCACCACGGCCAAGGACTACACCGACCTGACCACCCGCTACAAGCTGCTGCCGCGGGCGTTCGACCAGACGATCGAGCACATGCGGACCGGCATGGCCGCGGGCCTGATGCCGCCGAAGTTCCTGCTCGAGAAAGTGGTGACGCAGAGCGAGGGGATCGCCGCCATGGCGCCCGAGAAGTCCCCCTTCGCCGCGCCGCTCGACAAGTTCCCCAAGGAGATCCCGGAGGCGGAGCAGAAGCGCCTCCGCGAGCAGATGCTGGCGGCCATCCAGGACTCGATCCTGCCGGCCTACGCCAGGTTCGCGAAGTTCGTGAAGGAAGAGTATGCCCCCAGGGGGCGCACCGAGCCCGGCATGTGGTCGCTGCCGGACGGCGAGGCCCGCTACGCCTGGCGGGTCAAGCAGTCGACGACCTCCGATCTCACCCCGGAGGAGATCCACCAGCTCGGCCTGCGCGAGGTGGCGCGGATCGAGGGGGAGATGCTGGTGATCGCCAGAAAGCTCGGCTACAGCGATCTCAAGAGCCTGAACGCCGCCATCGACGAAGGACCCCAAGCTGCACGCTCATTCGCGCCAGCAGATCCTCGACCTCTACAAGGGGTACATCGACCAGATGTACGCCAAGCTGCCGCAGCTCTTCGGCCGCCTGCCCAAGGCCAAGGTCCTGGTGGAGCAGACCGAGGCGTTCCGCGAGAAGGAGGCCTCGGGGGCCGAGTACCAGCAGGGCTCGCCCGACGGCTCCCGACCCGGGCCGCGTGCAGGTGAACACCTACGAGCCGGAGACGCGCAAGATCATCTCCTGCGAGTCGACCGCCTATCACGAGGGGGTCCCCGGCCATCACATGCAGATCTCGATCGCCCAGGAGCTGCCGACGCTGCCGCCGTTCCGCCAGCAGGGGGGCTACACGGCCTTCGTCGAGGGGTGGGCGCTCTACGCCGAGCGGCTCGGCAAGGAGGTCGGCTTCTACCAGGACCCCTACAGCGACTACGGCCACCTGCAGGACGAGATGCTGCGCGCCATCCGCCTGGTGGTCGACACCGGCTTCCACTACAAGCACTGGACCCGCGATCAGGTGGTGCAGTTCTTCCACGACCACTCGGCCGTCGACGAGGTCGAGGTGCAGAGCGAGACCGACCGCTACATCGTCTGGCCCGGCCAGGCGCTCGCCTACAAGATCGGCCAGCTCAAGATCCTCGAGCTGCGGGAGAAGGCGAAGAAGGAGCTCGGCGCCAGGTTCGACATCCGCGAGTTCCACGACCAGATCCTCGGCGCCGGCGCCCTGCCGCTCGACGTGCTCGGGGAGCAGATCGACCGCTGGATCGCGGAGAAGAAGGGGATGAAGAAGGCGGCGTAGAAAGGGAACGCTGCCGAGGGTTTAGAATATCGGGCGTGAGGAGGAAACCATGTCCGATATTCTGGACCTGAGGCAGGTCGTCGAAGGCAACGACGGCATCTCCGTCGTCCGTGGCAGCGGCACCTGCCGCGGCTGGAACAACATCCAGTACAAGGCCGGCCTCTCGGCCAAGAACGTCAACGCCAAAAAGCTGTCGATGAACGTCGCCACCATCCCGCCGGGCGGCGTCGCCTACGCCCACATCCACGTCGATTTCGAGGTGATGCTCTACATCCTCCAGGGGCGGGTGCGGCACGAGTACGGCCCCGGCCTCAAGAAGGTGGTGGAGAACGAGGCCGGCGACTTCATCTTCATCGAGCCCGGCGTCCCCCACGAGGTCTTCAACGCCAGCGACACCGAGCCCGTGGTGGCCGTGGTCGCCCGCTCGGACGCCTCCGAGTGGGAGAACATCGTCGACTACGACCGCGACAGCGAGGGCTGAGACCCCGGCTCCCTGCGATTCCCGATAGACTCGTCCCACTATCCGAGCAACGGCCTCCGATCGGACGTCCCCGTCCAGGAGGGCTCAACCTCGTCTCCGGGAGGAGTCGATCGATGAGCGTTACCGAGAAGTTGCCCCAGCGTCCCAACCTGGTCCTGATCCTCAGCGATCAGGAACGCGCCACGCAGCACTTCCCGCCGGGCTGGGAGGAGGAGAACCTCCACAACCTGAACCGCCTCAAGCGGCACGGCCTCACCTTCAACCGGGCGTTCTGCAACTCCTGCATGTGCTCGCCCAGCCGCAGCACCCTGTTCTCCGGCCGCTACGTAGCCCAGCACCAGGTGAGCGACACCCTGACCTGGGGCGGCCTCTGGTCGCCGACCGAGAACACGCTCGATCCGACTCTCCCCAATCTCGCGACCATGCTGCGGCCCGCCGGCTACCGGGTGCACTACCGGGGGAAATGGCACCTGAGCAAGGGGGCCTCGGGAGAGAGCAGCCTCTACGGCGCCGACGTCGCCATCTACGGCTTCGAGGGGTGGCTGCCGCCGGACTCGGGCGAGGACACCAAGACCATCAACTTCGGCGGCGGCTACGCCAACCACGACGCGCGCTACGTCGAGGAAGCGGTCGAATTTCTCCGCCGCGCCGACTCGCGGCAGCCGTTCTGCCTCGTCCTCTCGCTGGTCAACCCGCACGACGTGCTCTCCTTCCCCAGGACCTACCAGTACGGCTACACGGACGCCGACCTCGAGGGCCCCATCGAGCTGCCCGCCACCTGGGATGAGGATCTGCAGGCCAACCACAAGCCCACGGCCCAGTCCCAGCTCCTGGTCTCCGCCGCTCTCGGCCTGGGCGCCCTGCCGACCCCTGATACCAAGCGCAAGTACATCAATTTCTACGGCAACCTGATCCGGCACATCGACCGCGAGCTGGGACCGGTGATCGACCTCTTCTATGACCAGGACGGCAATCCCACCGACCTCGGCCGGTCGACGGTCATCGTGCGCACGGCGGATCACGGCGAGATGGGCCTGGCGCACGGCGGCCTGCGCCAGAAGGCGTTCAACACCTATGAGGAGAGCCTGCGGGTGCCGCTGGTGTTCTCGAACCCCGTGCTCTTCCCCGAGGCCCGCGAGACCGACAGGCTGGCCTCCCTGATCGACCTCATGCCCACCTTCGCCGATCTGCTCGGCGTGCCGCCGGCCGAGGGGCTGTCGGGAAAATCCCTCGCCCCGATCCTCAGGGATCCGGAGAGCCCGGAGGGCGTGCAGGACGAGATCGTCTTCACCTACGACGACGTCCGCGCCTCCAACCCCAACGCTGTGCCGGTCAAGGCGGCGGACCGCATCCGCTGCGTCCGCGAAGAGAAGTGGAAGTATGCCCGCTATTTCCACCAGACCGGCTCCTACCCGGAGGAGTGGGAGATGTACGACCTCGTCAACGATCCCGACGAGTGCGACAACCTGGGGAGCCCGGCGAATCCGCGGTACAACGATCCCGCCATCCGTGCCGAGCGCGAGCGCCTGGAAGCGAAGCTCCGGGAGGCGGAGGCCCGGATCGTGAACAAGCACCAGAACGTGTAGGAACCGCTTTCAAGGATTTTTCAAGGGACGCCTCCGCCAGGGGGTGTCCCGTGCCCTTTTTTGCCTCCTGCGAATAGATAACTTACAATAAGCCCATCAATCGAGAGGCAGTCCCGCTCTCACGGCCAGGAGGGTTTTTGCATGCCCCTTCTCCGCAAGGCGTGCGCGGTGGCGCTCGGGTGGGTGGGTTTTTGATGGCGACTTCCGCGGGCGCGACGGTCATACCGGTCGCGACGGCCGCGCAACTGCTCAACGCCGTCAACGGCGCCAGGGCTGGAGACGTGATCACCCTGGCCCCCGGGATCTACGATTTCAGCCAGCCCCTCTACTGCGACACGCCGGGCACCGCCGCGCAGCCGATCACGGTGCAGGCGTCCGCCCTGGGTTGGCGCTGATCCGCTTCAACACGGATCGAGGGGTTCAGGGTCTCGGCCCCCCACTGGGATTTCGAGAACCTGGACATCCAGGGGATCTGCCCGTCGCACACCGACTGCGAGCACGCCTTCCATATCGGCGGCGGCGCGGACTTCACCCGCATCCGCAACTCCCGGATGCGCGACTTCAACGCCATGATCAAGGGGAACGGCGACGGCACCCCCCATGTCTTCCCCAACGACGTGCTGATCGAGGGCAACGAGCTGTTCGACTCGGTCCCCCGGCAGACCGCGAACCCGGTGGTGCCGATCGACGTCGTGGGCGGGCGCCGCTGGATGATCCGCGGCAACTTCATCCATGACCACGGCAAGGCGCAGGGGGATCAGGTCAGCTACGCCGCCTTCCTCAAGGGGAACTCGCGCGACGGGGTCTTCGAGCGCAACCTGGTGATCTGCGAGCGGAACCACACGGGCGGCGTCCGGCTCGGGCTCTCCTTCGGCGGGGGAGGCACCAGCCCGGCGTCGGTCTGCGAGGACGGCGTCTGCACGCCGGAGCACCAGAACGGCGTCATGCGCAACAACCTGATCGTCAACTGCCCGATGGACGTGGGGATCTACCTCAACAAGGCCCAGAACGCCAGGATCTACAACAACACCCTCTACAACACCACCGGCATCGACGTGCGCTTCACGGCGAGCACGGCCGACCTGCGCGACAACCTCCTCTCCGGGGCGATCCGCAACCGCGACGGCGGCACCAGCACGCAAGGCGCGAACCGCGCGAGTGTCACCCTGGCGCAGTGGACCGCCTGGTTCGTCAGCCCGGCCCTCGCCAACTTCGCGCTGCGCGACGGCAGCCAACTGGTCAACCTCGGCCAGGCCCTGCCGCAGGTGACCGACGACTACTGCGGCAGGATGCGCAGCGACGGCGCCCCGGATCTAGGCGCGATCGAGTACGGCGGCCTCGGCATCTGCGACACCACGATCGCCGGCGGCGGCGCGGAGATCTTCCGGGACGGCTTCGAGTCGGGCGGGATGGGGGGGTGGGTGGCGGAGCCGTGAGGGCCTGAAGATCTCCCTGCAAAGCTGATACGATCTCCGCCACCGCAGTCGGAGGTTTGTATCGTGCCGGATTTTCAGCATTACATTGGTGTGCGCTACTCGGGGCGCAGGAACCCGGGTACCCCCATCGGGGAAATCAAAGTCTTCGCCACTGTGGATGATCACGAGATCTTCCGCGAGCTCAACGCGGGGCATCCGTCCGGGCGGTGGAGCCGGCAGGATCTCGCCGAGTGGCTCCTCGGCAGGATCACCAGCGGCGAGCCGGTGGTCGTGGGGATCGACCATGCCTTTTCCTTTCCCCAGAGCTACATGGACAGGAACGGCCTGAAGAGCTGGAGCGCGTTCCTCCAGGACTTCGAGGAGAACTGGCCCACCCGCGAGTCCACCGTCCGCGAGCTGCTGCCGGGCAACCCCCGCACCGGCAATCCGGACGAGCACCGCCTCACCGGCCAGTGGACCGCCTTCCCCAAGAGCGTCTTCCAGTTCGACATTCAGGACAGCCTCGCCAAGGCCACCCACGCCGGCCTCCCCTGGCTCGACTACCTGCGCCGCGCCGGCGACCGCGCTCATTTCTGGCCGTTCGACGGCTTCGCGGTGCCTAGGGGCAAGTCGGTGGTCGCCGAGGTGCGCCCCGCCCGCCTGCGCCACCGCTACCGCAAGGACGACTTGAAAGCCCAGGAGCAGGACGCCTACGCGGTCTGCGCCTGGCTGCGCGAGCGCGATCAGCTCGGCCTGCTGCGCCCCTACTTCACGCCTCCGCTCTCTCATGAGGAGCAGGACCGGGCGCGCCTCGAAGGGTGGATCCTGGGCGTCGCCTGAGCTCTCCGGAATATCCTCTCAACGAAGTTCGTTGCAACAGGCATGAGCCGAGCCCTCAGCCAGGAGATCCATCAGCAGAAGCCCTTTGTCAGCCTGGAGGAGGAGGCGTTCCTCGGCCTCCAGCGGACGGCGAGCCTGCTGCTCCAGTCTCTCGGCCGCGAGCTCAAGGGGCACGACCTGACGCCGGCCCAGTACAACACCCTGCGCATCCTCCGCGGCGCCGGGCCGGATGCCCTCACCTGCGGCGAGATCGGCGACCGGCTGGTCAGTCCGGGACCGGACGTCACCCGTCTCCTCGACCGGCTGGAGCAGCGCGGCCTCGTCACGCGGCTCCGCGACGCCGAGGACCGCCGGATCGTGCGGGCGCGCATCACGGAGCAGGGGCTCGATCTCCTCGCCACGCTGGACGACCCGGTCGGCCGGATGCTCGGCCGGCTGCTGGGCAACCTTGGAGAGGAGCGGCTGCGGACCTTCGTGGCCCTTCTCGACGAGGCGAGAGAGCAGAGCTGACGGCAAATTTTTTTAACCTGATCATTGTTGTAACGGAAATCGTCTGGACAGAGAAAGGCACGGACATCATGCGCAAACCCATCGCAGGCATCCATCACGTCACCGCCATGGCCAGCGACCCCCAGGCGAACGTCGATTTCTATACGGGCGTCCTGGGGCTGCGGCTGGTCAAGAAGACGGTGAACTTCGACGACCCCGGCACCTATCACCTCTATTACGGCGACGAGGTGGGGCATCCGGGCACGATCATGACCTTCTTCCCCTGGCCCATGGCGCGCCGGGGCGTGCAGGGGGCGGGGCAGGCGACCGTGACCTCGTTCGCGGTTCCCGAGGGATCGCTCGGCTTCTGGACCGAGCGCCTCTCGCGCCTCGGCGTGACGTTCGACGGCGTCAAGACCCGCTTCGGCGACGAGGTGCTGACGCTGCTCGATCCGGACGGCCTGCGCCTGGAGCTGGTGGCCCGCGCGGACGGCCGTCCGGGCTGGGGTCCCGCCTGGGATGGCGGCCCGGTGCCCGCCGAGCACGCGGTCCGCGGCTTCGACGGGGTGACGCTCACCGAGTGGAACCTCGACGTCACCCAGAACGTGCTCGCCGGCACGCTCGGATTCCGGCGCGTGGGGGAGGAAGGGGACCGGGTGCGCTTCGAGGCCGGCACTGGCGAAGGATCGCGGGTGGATGTGCTGGCCTCCCCCTCGGCGGCGCGCGGCCGCGTCTCGGCGGGAACGGTGCACCATGTCGCCTTCCGCGCCGCCGACGAGGCGGATCAGCTCGCGTGGCGGCAGGCGGTCGACGAGTCCGGCCTCTACGTGACGCCGGTGCTCGACCGGCAGTACTTCCGCTCGATCTACTTCCGCGAGCCGGGCGGCGTCCTGTTCGAGATCGCGACCGATCCGCCGGGCTTCACCTGGGACGAGCCGGTCGAGAGCCTGGGCTCCGGGCTGAAGCTGCCCCCCTGGCTGGAGGAGAGCCGTTCGCGGATCGAGGCGGCGCTGCCGCCGGTCGAGACGCACCAGACCGTGGGAGGTGTTGCATGAACGGGCCGCATCAGGGTCAGCCGCTGGCGCGGGCCGGGCGTCCGGTGGAGGAGGCGTCCGGGGCGGTGGTGATGGTGCACGGGCGCGGGGCCACGGCGGAGAGCATCCTGGAGCTGCGGCACGAATTCGAGAGCCCGGAGCTCGCCTACCTCGCCCCGCAGGCGGCGGGATACACCTGGTACCCCTACAGCTTCATGGCGCCGATGGAGAGGAACGAGCCGGGCCTCTCCTCCGCGCTCGCCCGGCTGGGAGAGATCCTGGCCGGGCTGGAGGCCGCGGGGATCCCGCCGGAGCGGACGATCCTCCTCGGCTTCTCCCAGGGGGCCTGCCTCTCGCTGGAGTTCGCCGCCCGCAACGCCCGGCGCTACGCCGCGGTGGTCGGGCTCTCCGGCGGGCTGATCGGCCCTCCGGGCACGCCCCGGGACTACCCGGGCTCGTTCGCCGGCACGCCGGTCTTCCTCGGCTGCAGCGACCGCGATCCGCACATCCCGCGCGAGCGGGTGGACGAATCCGCGGAGGTGCTGCGGAGGATGGGGGCGGAGGTGACCGAGCGGATCTATCCGGCGATGGGGCATACCGTCAACGAGGATGAGATGGAGTTCGTGCGGGCGCTCGTGGCGGGGTGATCACCGATCCGGGCCCTCTTCCCTCGCGGGCGGATGATGCCTGGCCTTTACCCGCCCTCCCATCCACCCGGGAGAAGAGGGAGCAGTTAGTCTAAAAACATCCTGTTTCTTTAAGATCGTTGTCTCATGAGCCCCTCTCTCCCGGGGCGGAGAGGGTGGGAGGGGACGGGAGAGAGCGGCTTGGGGAGTGAGGGCCCGGCCGCGAGGCCGGGCTCTTTCTTCCACCTACGGCTTCGCCGCCGCGGCCTTCCCCTCCTGCGCCTCCGCCGGGCGGTTCTTCACATACTTCTCCATCCAGTCATAGCTCTCCGCCAGCCCGTGCAGCACCGACTCGCGGCCGCGGTAGCCGTGGGATTCGAGCGGCAGGAACACCAGGCGGGCGGTGGCGCCGTTCCCCTTCAAGGCGTTGAAGAAGCGCTCGCTCTGGATCGGATCGGTGCCGGAGTTGTTGTCCGCCTGGCCGTGGATCAGCAGGATGGGGTGCTTGACCTTGTCCGCGTACATGAACGGCGACATCTGCATGTAGACCTCCGGCGCGTGCCAGATGTCCCGCTCCTCGGACTGGAAGCCGAACGGCGTCAGCGTGCGGTTGTAGGCGCCGCTCTCGGCGATGCCGGCGGCGAAGAGGTCGGAGTGGGCGAGCAGGTTGGCGGTCATGAACGCGCCGTAGGAGTGGCCGCCGATGGCGATCCGCCGCCGGTCCGCCACGCCGCGGCGGACCACCTCGTCGACCGCCGCCTTGGCCGAGGCGACGAGCTGATCGCACGTAGGTGTCGTTCGGCTCCTTGGTCCCCTCGCCGACGATCGGCAGGCTGGGGTTGTCCAGCACCGCGTAGCCGAGCGTGAGCCAGACCAGCGGCGAGCCCGCGCCGGCGCGGGCGAAGCGGTAGGGGGAGTCGGTGACCTGCCCGGCGGCGTCGGCGCTCTTGAACTCCTGCGGGTAGGCCCACATCAGCATCGGCAGCGGGCCGTCCGCCGGCTTCCACCCCGGGGGCGTGTAGAGGGTCGCCGTGAGCTGCACGCCGTCCGCGCGCTTGTAGCGGATCAGCTCCTTGTGGATGCCGGCGAGCTGCGGCGTCGGATGCGGGAAGCGGGTGAGCTGGCGGAGCTTGCCGCTGGCGAGGTCGCGGACGTAGTAGTTGGGCGTCTGGTCCACCGTCTCCCGGCGCTCGCAGGAGCTGCTTGCCGCCGTCGTCGAGCAGATCGATGGGGATCTCGTAGTAGGGCGCCGCGGAGCGGAAGAGCCGGCGGGTCTTCCTGGTCGTGAGATCGAGGGCGTCGAGGAACGGCCGGTCCCCTTCGGTGGAGGCGCCCTCGCCGACCATGAAGATCGTGCGGCCGCCGTCGGCGGTCCGCAAAACCTCCCGGCCCCGGGCATCCAGGGTGGTCAGCGACGAGCCGGGATCGCTGTAGCGGTCCTCCGAGGAGCGGTCGAAGAGGAGGGCCGGGCGCCGTCTTGCCGCCCGGCTGGACGATCCAGGTGCGGGTCTTGCGGGTCTTGAACCACCCCTCGCTGAGCAGGGCGAGGTTGTCGTTCCCCCAGGTGATCCCATAGAAGCGGAAGCCGAGGTTGGCGAGCGTCGCCGGCTCCCCCTGGAACGGGGCGGGAAGCAGCAGGGCGCGGTCGCGCTCGGCGGCCTCGCGGCCGGCGTCGCCGCCGTCGAGGGCCTCCACCCAGAAGAGCGTCGAGGGGGCGTCCTCGCGCCAGGAGACGGCGCGCGGGCCGGTCGCCACGCTGTCGAAGCTGATCGGGATCTCCTCCTGGAGGGGGAGGTCGGCGACCGTGCGCACCGCCTTGCCGTCGAGATCCCAGACCTCGATCTTGCGCGGGAAGCGGTCGGCCGGGACGAGGTAGGAGAACGGCCGGTGGATCGACTGCACGAGCAGGTAGCGGCCATCCGGCGACGGCGAGAGCTCGGCGACCAGCCCGGGCGCGCCGATCGGCGTCACCTTGCCGTCGAGGGTGACCTTGGCCACCCGCGACGTCAGGTAGTGCTCGAAGAGGGCCTCGTCGGAGGCGCTCTTGAGGAGGTCCTGGAAGGTGCGGGCGGGCGCCGCGTGGCCGGAGCTGTCGCGGATGACCGGTCCCGTGGGCACCTCCGAGGCCTGCGGCTCCGGGCCGAGGTCCGGGTCGACCAGGGTGCAGACCAGCGTCCGGCCGTCCGCCAGCCAGGCGGGCTGCGTCGAAGCCGTGAGATTCAGGCCGCCGGCGAGCCGCCGCGCCTCGGCCGTGGCGCTCTCGGCCACCCAGAGCTCGACGCCGTCCGGCCGGACGTTGGTGAAGGCGAAGCGGGAGCCGTCGGGAGACCACCGCAGGTTGGTGATGCGGGCCCCCTCGGGCAGGCCGGAGATCCGGCGCTCCGAGAGATCGGCGAGGCGCAGCAGCCGCAACCCCGTGAAGTAGCCGCCGCGGCTCGGAGCGTGGTTCCCCGGCCGGAAGCGGAGCCCGCCCAGGCGCAGCTCGCGCTCCGCCAGCTCCGAGATCGGCGGCAGGCTGGAGCGGTCCAGGAGCAGCAGCCATTCCCGCCTGGGATCGAGCTGGACCGCGGGCGTCAGCGGCGCGTCGACGATGTCGACCAGGACCTTCGGCGGCGTGCGATAGGCGTTGTCGGCCGGCGCCGCGATCGCCGGGCCGCCGTGACGGCGGGAATCGCCAGGCCAGCCCAGGGCAGAATTATCGCCAGGACCGGGGCGAGCGCCAGGGCCTGCCGGAGCCGTGAGAAGCGGAAAGATTGCATGCGGGCGGGTCTCCTTTCGGGAGTCTGTGCTCCTTCAATCATAGTCCAAATTGCAAATTTCTTTGTGGCTCGTTCCCTGCAAGGAATACCACCGGCCGTAGAGTCTTCTTAGCAAAATGAAATTGTATCGCTGAGCTCCGAAAAGGCACACCCGCCGAGAGGCGGGGCCGCAAAGCCGAGGATCTCCCCGTGGAGACCGCCTGGCTTCCGAAGAGCCCGGGAAAGAGTCGTGGATGCGCTCGATCTGGGGTTATTCGAATATCCTTCCGTCTTTTTTTCCCGGTCCGGTGAAGTTTTTTCCCGGTCCGGCACCCCTTTTCGACGCGACGATCGATCAACTACAACCAGGAGGTGCAAGATGAGATCACGTTTCTTCGGGCGGGTCGGTGGGTTTTGTGCGCTGCTGATGCTGGCGGCCGCCGCGGCGGGAGCGACGACGCTGCAGCGTCGCTCTCGATCTTCAGGGGCAGGGGCTGTCGATGGCCTCCGGCGGCGCCGGGCTGGAGCTGATCGGCGGGGGATCGGCGAACGTGACGGTCAACATCGGCGGTCCGGTGCAGGCCGCGCTGCTCTACTGGGCGGGGCGCGACCGCCCCTGCCCGCAGAGCGGCGTCGCCTGCGTCATTCCGAGCCAGCCGTATAAGGACCAGTTGCTCCGGTTCGACGGCAACCTGATCACCGGGACGATCATCGGCACCGAGGGGCAGCCGATCTCCGGCGGCGGACCGATCAACAACATCGGCTATCTGGCGGACGTCACCGGCATCGTCCAGGCGCGGGGGACGGGATCGCAGTCGTTCGCGATCGCCGACGGCGACCTCGGCAGCAACCTGTTCCGCCTCAACGGCGCGACCCTGCTGGTGATCTACACCGCCCCGGGCGACACCAACAGCTACCGGCTGATCGTCTTCGACGGCCTCGACTTCGCCTTCGGCGCCGATCCGACACCCGGTCCGACACAGGTGACAGTGCCGGTCACGTTCACGCACGGCGCGGCGGCGGCCGCCCGGCAGGGGCAGCTCCTGATCGCGGCGGGCGACGCCGAGTCGGGGCGGCCGGACCGCATCGACATCAGCAACAACCCGAGCCTGCTCAACACCCTGGTCGGCGCGGCGGGGGAGGACTGGGATTCCCCGGTAATCACGGTGAGCATCCCGGCCGGAGCGGGCTCGACCACCGTGCAGCTCTTCTCCGAGCCGATCAACCAGAATCCCGACTCGATGCTCTGGGATTCTCGGAGCGCTGCGCGTGCCGCTGCCGGCGGCTCCGCCAGTGACGGGCACTGAAGGGTGCACGCCCGGCTACTGGAAGAACCACACCGCTTCCTGGGCTGGGACCGGCTACTCGCCGGGCCAGACGACCGGCAGCGTCTTCAGCGGCGCCAGCGCCTTCCCCTCGCTCGCCGGCAAGACCCTGCTGCAGTCGCTCCAGGGGGGCGGCGGCCCGGGCACCCTGGGAGCGGCGACCATCCTGCTGCGCGCGGCCACCGCGGCCATTCTCAACGCCGCGAGCTCGGGCGTCGATTACCCGCTGACCCAGGCGCAGGTGATCTCGCAGGTCAACGCCGCCCTGGCGAGCAACAACCGGGACACCATGCTGTCGCTGGCGGGGACGCTCGACGGCGACAACAACCTCGGCTGTCCGCTCAATTGATGCCGCTGGGTTGACGCGGAAACGGCGAGCCCCGCGTTATTTGATGTTGTTTGATGTATCGTTGGGGCGTCACAGCTTTGCAGGGGTTCGCCGTTGGCTGTATTGCAGATTCGCAAACCTGATCCTGCGTTCCGGGACCGGCTCCTCTGGATGGGGACCGGCCCCGGCTCGCTGACCCCCGATCTCGAGGAGATCTGCGAGATCGAGGAGATCCCTGCGGGCGCGGCCCTGGCCGCCGTCCGGGCGCGCCGGCCCGACGTGGTGATCGCCCGGGTGGAGGAGGGGGGGCTCGACCTCCTGCGCGAGCTCCGCCGCGATCCCGGCACCCGCGACATCCCCATCCTTCTCCTCGGCGGCCCGAACGCCGAGGGGCGCTGCCTCGACGGCCTGGAGGACGGGGCGAGCGACTATCTGGTGGAGCCCTTCTCTCCGCGGGCGCTGGCGGCCCGCGTCGCGGCGGCCCTGCGCGCGGCGCGCGCCCGCCGCGAGAGCCTGCTGCGCGAGCGCGACCTGCTCGCCGAGACGCAGATGGCCGCCGAGGCGCTCGACCGCAGCGAGGAGCGCTTCCAGGCCTTCCTGCGCTACAGCCCCGTCGCCTCCTGGATCACCGACGAAGAGGGGCGGATCGTCTTCCTGAGCGAGCCGTACACCCGCATCTTCGGCATCCGCCGGGAGGACGCGATCGGGCGTTCCCCCTTCGAGCTCTTCCCCGTCGCCTTCGCCCAGACCTTCTACGACAACGTCCGCGCCGTCGCCGAGACCGGCGGCACGCTCGAGACGATCGAGGACGCGCCCCGCCCGGACGGCAGCGTCGGCCATTTCCTGGTCTACAAGTTCCCGGTCCGCGACGAGCGCGGGCGGCTCCTGGTCGGCGGGGTGGCCGCCGACATCACCGGGATGAAGCAGGCCGAGGAGGCGCTGCGGCTGAGCGAGGAGCGCTTCCGCCTGGCCACCGAGGCGGTCAACGGCATGATCTACGACTGGTCGGTCGAGACCGACGCCGTCGACCGTTCCCGCGGCCTCCTCGCCCTGCTCGGCTACTGGCCCGAGGAGATCGCCGGCGAGCTCGACTGGTGGAAAGGGCGCATCCATCCGGAGGACGTGGGGCGCGTGCAGGGGGAGATCTACCGCGCCGTCGACGGCGGCAGCGCCTCCTTCAGCGTCGAGTACCGGATCCGGCACCGCGACGGCCGCTACATCCACGCCTGGGACAAGGGTCTCGTGGTGCGCGACGCCCAGGGACGGGCGATGCGGGTGGTCGGCAGCGTGATCGACATCAGCGACCGCCAGCAGGCGCGCGAGGAGCTCGAGCGGGCCCACCGGGAGGTGCAGGCCGCCAGCGAGGCGAAGGACCGCTTCCTGGCCACCCTCAGCCACGAGCTGCGCACGCCGCTGACGCCCGTCCTCGCCGTCCTCGCGCGCCTGGAGGCGGATCGGGGGGCTCGCCTCGCACGCGGCCGAGCTCGCCATGATCCGCCGCAACGTCGAGCTCGAGTCGCGGCTGATCGACGACCTGCTCGACCTGACGCGCATCGCGCGCGGCAAGCTCGAGCTGCACCGCCGCGAGGTCGACGCCCGCGGGGTGCTCGAGCACGCGCTCGCCACCATCGAGCGCGAGCTGGCGGAGAAGAGCCTGCGGCTGGAGGTGCGGCTGGCGGCCGAGGACCACCGCGTCTGGGCCGACGCGCCGCGGCTGACCCAGGTCTTCTGGAACCTGCTGAGCAACGCCGTGAAGTTCACGCCGCAAGGGGGCACGATCAGCGTGCGGTCGCGCGTCGAGCCGCGGCCCTTCGGCGCCCGGGATCTGATCGTCGAGGTCTCCGACACCGGCATCGGCATCGAGCCCGAGGTGCTGCCGCGGATCTTCGAGGCCTTCGAGCAGACCGACCGGCGGATCACCCGCAAGTTCGGCGGCCTGGGGCTGGGCCTCGCCGTCAGCCGGGCCATCGTCGACCTCCACGGCGGCCGGCTCTCGGTGGCGAGCGGCGGGCGCGGCCAGGGCGCCACCTTCGCCGTCCGGCTGCCGCTCGGCGGCATCCAGGAGGATCTGGACGAGACCGGGATCTGGCTCAGCCGTCCCAGCCGGACCGCCGAGAGGACCGTCGCGGCCGACCGCTCCCTGCGCATCCTCCTGGTGGAGGATCACGAGGACACCGCGGAGGCCATGGCCGACCTGCTGCGCATGATCGGTCACGAGGTCGCGGTGGCCCGTTCGGTGACCACCGCCCTCGCCCTCGCCGCGACCTTCCCCGGCGACGGGATCGACCTGGTGGTGAGCGATCTCGGGCTGCCCGACGGCTCCGGGCACGACCTGATGCGCGAGCTCGTCCGCCTCTACGGCTGGAAGGGGATCGCCCTCTCCGGCTACGGCATGGAAGAGGACATCCGCCGCAGCCAGGAAGCCGGCTTCGCCCGGCACCTCACCAAGCCCGTCAACCTGGAAGCGCTGCGCGCGGCGATCGGGCAGGTGGCGGGGGAGGCGTGAAGCCGCCTTTTGCCGCGAGTTGACACGGTTTCGCATCCCAACAGGATCGGGGCATTCGTGGCCTGCGACCTCACCCTCGGTCCCTCTCCTGAAGGAGAGGGAGGGCCTGTCGGAACCGGTGATGCCCGTAGGGTGCGCTGTGCGCACCTTCAAGGTCGTTATGGTGTGCACAGCACACCCTACGGGCAATCCGTCTCGCAGTCGTCCCCCTTCTCCTTCAGGAGAAGGGGATAGGGGTTGAGGTCGCAGGCCACAAATGTCCCGATCGGCGAGTTGTGTATAAGCGCAGCCGAGCCCCCCTCACTTCGCGGGGAGCTGGCGGACATACTGGGAGCCCGAATGGGGGCGCCCCTTTTCGAGCCGGAAGACGCGCCGGGTGGAGGCGAGCCAGCGCAGCGACACCGACACCTGGGGGACGTCGACCTGCTTCTTCAGCTTCCCGCCGAAGCGCCGGTTGATCTCCTCGGCGATCTCCCGCGGCCCGAAGGGCTCCTGTGGCCCCTTGCCCTCGATCACCTTGGCGACGAGCTTGTTGATCGAGACCTTGCGTCCCGGCGGCAGGCTGTCGTCGGGCGGCGGCGGCGCGGCCGGACGCCGGCCGGCGAGCTCCGCGGCGCTGGCCGCGCTGGCCTTGAACGCCTCGAAATGCTGGACGAGCCGCTCCAGCTCCGCCGCATGCCGTTCTCGCGAGCCGCGATGGAACGCCTCGCGCTCGGCATGGAACGCCTCCTGCGCGCGCTGCTCGGCGATCTGCGCCTCGAGGCTCGAAAGGATCGCCGCCACCGACAAAATCGTCTCCATGACCCCTCCCGAAGAAAAAGTGCCGCAAGTTTAGGCCGGCAGGCCCGCCGAATCAAGCGATTCGCGGCATTCAGAGGGAATTTCGCCGCAAGCCGGGCCCGGCAAGCGGCATTTTTAGTCCGGCAAGCGGCATTTTTCGAGAAATGTGCCGCAAACCGGTCCCGGCATGCCGCATACCGGAGGCGGCAGGCGGCGGAATGACCGTTTTCTCCCGCAAGCCGGCCGGTACAAGCGGCAGAATCCTGGCGAAAAATGCCGCAAGCCGGACCCGGCGGACGAGCTGAAAAGGAAAATCCGCCGCGTATTCTCCTCTTCGGGCCTCCCGCCGGAGTTTTTGGGAGCGTCGTCCGAGTTGCGGGAGGGGCCGCCAACCTTTCCGGAAGGACCGGAAACGTTTCTCGCGGTGCTGGAAACGTTGCGGACGGTCTCGAAAACGTTGGCGGGACAACCTGGGAGCTTCGACCCGCGCACGGGGACCCGCCAAGAAGGTATCAGAGGGAAAGTTGGCTTGCGAAGCCGAACCCTTCGTGACAGGATTGGCGTAAACAAGGCGTCATGGAGGCCTCCCCTATGGCCGACCTGCTGGAAAAGCGTGAGCCGAAGCTTCTGGATCGGGTTCGAGAAGCCCTGAGGGTCCGGCACATGAGCTTGCGGACCGAGAAAGCGTATCTCCACTGGATCCGGCGGTACATCCTCTTCCATGGCAAGCGGCACCCCCGCGAGATGGGGGAGCAGGAGATCAACGGCTTTCTCACCCATCTGGCCGTGGACGGGCAGGTCAGCGCCTCGACCCAGACCCAGGCGTTGTGCGCGCTGCTGTTCCTGTACCGCAACGTCCTGGACCGGGAGATTGGAGAGCTCGACGGCTTGGTCCGTGCCCGCAAGCGGCGCAAACTGCCCGTCGTGCTCACCCGCGAGGAGGTCAGGAGCGCCCTCGTCCACCTGCGGGGTCCCGATCACCTTT
Source organism: uncultured Acidobacteriota bacterium (assembly GCA_963761645.1). Taxonomy (GTDB): domain Bacteria; phylum Acidobacteriota; class Thermoanaerobaculia; order Multivoradales; family UBA5704; genus DATARR01. Next base: position 9,361 of record CAVXIG010000016.1, on the reverse strand, counting down.
TCCTGGCGCTCCTCTACGGCACGGGGATGCGGCTGATGGAAGGGCTCCGCTTGCGGGTCAAGGATATCGACTTCTCCTTGAACCAGATCCTGATCCGGGATGGCAAAGGTGCCAAGGACCGGGTGACCATGTTGCCGGGGAGCCTCAAGCAGGCGCTGTCGGATCATCTGACGGCCGTCAAGAAGACGCACGAGCAAGATCGGCGGGATGGACATGGATCGGTCCACCTCCCCTACGCATTGGCGAGGAAGTATCCCCGAGCCCCGACGGAATGGGGCTGGCAGTACGTCTTTCCCGCGCCAGAGCTTTCGACCGATCCGCGCTCGGGGACCCGCCGCAGGCATCATCTTCATGAGAGGGGGATACAGAGGGCGTTTCGGGATGCGGTGCGGAAGGCCGGAATCGTCAAGCCGGCGACCTGCCACACCCTCCGGCATTCCTTCGCCACCCATCTACTGGTGGGGGGCTACGACATCCGGACGGTGCAAGAGCTTCTCGGTCACCGGAGCGTGAAGACGACGATGATCTACACCCACGTCCTCAACCGGGGGGGCCAAGGAGTGCAGAGCCCCGTGGACACTCTCTGACCCACCGCTGCTTACACGACAAGCTCTTGTCGTGTAAGCAGCCGACCCTCGCCCGGATAATGCTGGAAGTTTCTCGCAATACAAGCCTTGAAGCTCTCGCGTCTCCTGTCGCGCGATGCATACGGACAGGAGGACATACGTGTAACTCTCCGCCACCCCCTCAGGAGGATCGCTTACCGACAGCGCCGACCGTCGACGTAGAGCTGAAAACCGGATCTCAAGCGTCGTGTAAGCGACGAGGCTTCTCCCCAGGCGAGTCGACGCTTACACGACAGCCGCCTTCCCTTGACGTGAACCCTGGACTCACTTACTCTTGAAGAAAGCTAAGGAAGTCAGTAAATATTACCTGATAGCCATGCTTCCATTCTCCAGGCTAGCCTAACAGGATGTCGGTAAGGCAGAATGGAGCGACGGGTAGAATACAAGGTTCGCCGTCAATAGTAAAGAGAGTGCGGGTCCCCTTCCGGGACTAGGTGGTTAAGCTTACAAGTTAATCTGAATCAGCTATGTCAATTGCACCAACCAACCAGACTCACTCGAGCTGCTCTCCGGCAGACAGCATTGAAAGGCTAAAGATGCCAACGGCCACCGTAACATCAGTAGATTCGCTGGCTCGAGTCCTGACAGTCTTGAGGGAAGCACTCTCAGACGGATGGTCTCTTGCAGACACCAATTCCGACACGAAACTCGTTGCCAAGAAAACAGCATACCGTAATCGGTTCAACGGTCTTGGATTCGCGATAATAAGCGTTCTGCGGCCTTTCCTTCATGCGGGCCCCGGGATGAGGTTGCCCCCCACTGCTATGGTGAAGGAGAACTCAAAGCTCATAACAACGGTGACCTGCGAGATATCACCGACCCCTACCGGAACGACCATTGCAATTGAAATCTATGTCACGGGTCGTTCCGTGCCTAAAGAAGGGGTACAAGGGCTGCTCCGGGGATGGCCTTGGAACTACTATGTCGTTAGCGACTTCATGCAGACCATTCGCACACGGCTACTAGGATCCGTCACTTCATAGCGCGTCTGACGACATGATGAGGCCAAGGCCCGCAACCGGCTTCGCCCGTTGCTACGTTGGTGGTGCTGCTCCGAGACGGGCAGATTGGCGCCTCCGCTACGCTGCGGCACCAAACTGCCCTGGGCGGGCGGTCTACTCTTCGGGAAGAAACAGGTGTAGCATTTGAGGGAATCGAATCCGGGGTATTTCCGTATAGTTCTAAGCCAAAACGGCGAACCCCGCCCCTGCAGCGGACGCTTGAGTTCGCATCAGCGCTCATGGCCCGCGGTAGTCGTGGCTTCGAGCAGCGTTCGAGGTCTTTGAGCGGCGCCGCTGAAGGGCAACACGTTCGCCGTCCGAAACTTGGTGCTGAGAAGGTGGAGAGGATTACATGGACGCGGGTACTTGGCTTCAATTGGTTGTTTGGGCGATTGTTTGCCCAATTGTCGGAGGCCTGATCGGTACGAGGAGAGGTCGGCCAGAGTTCGGGGTGTTTCTTGGCTTTCTCTTGGGACCAATCGGTTGGTTGATCGTCTGGCTTAGCAGTCCAGTAGGACCAAAGTGCCCCCACTGCGGGGGACAAATAGAGACGGGATATGCGGTTTGCCGTCACTGCGGGCGCGATCTGCCACAAGGTCGAACCGCTTAGAGAGTGTGCTGCGCATTAAATCGCTGCTGAGAGAGCTATGATTGGAAGAAATGATCCATGTCCCTGTGGGAGTGGAAAGAAATACAAGAGGTGCTGCCTTGGTAAAGGTGTGCCGCAAGGTCCGAAGGTGAAGCGAGAGGAGGGCTCCTCACCTCGATTCCGCTTCGAACCGGGTAGCTACGGTAGCCCTGGAGGCTTTGCGCCTTCGATCGCCTGCCTGAAGCAGGCACGACCGAACGAGTGGGAATACCATTTTGTAATAGTGCGGCCGGAAGATCTTCATGCTGAGGAAGACGCCGCTGTTGCAGAAGCTACGCAGGATCTCAATAGAGCCTTCAGCAGCCGTAGCCCAGGCATGGGGGACATGGCTGTGGCTCAGCGCCTTAGTAACGCGGGATACGTTTCTGTGCAGGACTTCAAGGTCGTGGAGGCATGAAGACTTTATGCTCCGTGATTGTGGCGAGTGGTAAACAACGAACGAGGCGGGAAAGCCGGCGAACCCCCGCTTGCACCGGACGGCCGGCTTTGCCGTCCGCTCGGTGAAGCGTTGAAGCGTTATGCGTTGCAAGCAGGAGTGTTCGATGAGCGGAATGAAGCGCTACACAGAGTTGCCGTTCTTGTTTCACATGCTGAGAACAAGGCAGCTGACGTTGTTGAGTACCGGGTCATGGGACGACAGGAACGATGCCCGCTTCATTGAAATGTATAAGGAACGCAAGTCTCTAAAGGCGGTCCTCGCTCTGTGCCTTACCAGAGCATCTGCGACCTATCACCACTGGAAAGTATTCGCTGGAACCTCGTCCGGTGTTCGTATTGAGTTCCATGAGAGCGCGTTTCTCTCTTGGGCCGACAGCATCAAAGGGCTGACATATGGGCCTGTCCAATACCTGAAGCTAGATGCTTCGCGCCGGCTAGCGGATGAGGAACTCCCCTTCGTCAAGCGACATGCTTTTCGAGATGAGGATGAGTTTAGGCTTATGGGTCTTCCGGAAGTAGTGTGGGTGAATTGAGGGTAGGCGCGCCTCTGAAGTCCCCGCCAGGGCTGGCTTTGGTGAGCTTGACGAGGAGCGCGAAACTGGCATGATATTCCGATGGCTTCCTCCACTAGACGAAAGCGTCTGCTGGACGCATACCGATTCCCCGGATTCCGTCCTTTACCCGAGGTGGTCGGCGTGTTCGGTGATCCCCACGCCCGCGTCGTCCGGCTCGTTCGACGCTCAAAAAAACGGCTTGCGGCTGCTGTCGTCGAGTCTACTCGGGCTGGTACGACCGCACCACTCGGCGCGTTCGCGATCTGCCTTGCGGTCCTCACCGCATCTACCTCGAGTTCCAGGTGCGGCGCGTGGCCTGTCGCCGTTGCGGCGGGGTGAAACGCGAGCGGCTGGAGTTCCTGGCCGACAACCCTCTGTATACCAAGCGCTTTGCCTTCTACGTGGGCCGGCGCTGCCGCAGCAGTACCATCAAGGAGGTAGCAGAGGAACTGCACCTTGATTGGGGCAGTGTCAAAGAGCTGGACAAGCAGTACATGCGCGCCCAGTTGGCCAAAGCGGGCACTCCCGCACCCAAGGCGATTGGTATCGATGAGATCTCCATCCGGAAGGGCCATACCTACCGGATCGTGGTCAGCGATCTGCTTCGCGGCCGGCCGATCTGGTTCGGTGGAGAGAACCGCTCCGAGGCCAGCATGAGTCAGTTCTACACCTGGCTGGGAGAGAAGAAGAGCCGCGGCATTCGCTTGGCGGTCATGGACATGTGGAAGCCGTTTCGCACCGCCACCCGAGAGCACGCGCCTAAAGCCGCCATCTTGTTCGACAAATTTCATGTCATGCGTCATCTGGGCGACGCTCTCGACCAAGTGAGGAAGAGCGAATACGCGCGGCTGACGGGCAAGGATCGCAGATTCATCAAAGGGCAGAAGTACACCTTGCTCTCTCGCCACGAGAACCTTACCCTTGAAGGCCGCCGGGCTCTCAAGGTTCTGCTGGCAGCCAACAAGCGGCTGAACACAGCCTACTTGCTCAAGGAGTCTTTCGACCAACTGTGGGGCTACAGGAGCGAAGGCTGGGCGCGCCGCTTCTTCGACAACTGGTGTTCTGCTCTCAAGTGGCAACGGCTCAAGCCCTACGAGAAGTTCGCTGAGATGATCGATCGTCATTGGGACGGGATCGCCGCTTACTGCAAAGAGGAGAACAAGGTCTCGCTGGGGTTCGTAGAGGGTCTCAACAACAAGATTCGAGTAATCCAACGTCGTGCCTACGGACTGCGCGATGAGGAGTATCTCCGATTGAAAATCCTGACGTGTATGCTACCAAAACTTTAAATTGCCCCAGATTCACCCACACTACTTCCAGAAGAGCCAGGCTATATATGCCGAAGAAAACGAGACTCTTGCCGCAAAGCCACTGGACCTAGACTTGGGCCTCATCAAGGGGATCGTGGTTAGCCCATGGCTTCCTCCTCCGGTTTTTGGGTCTGTAGAAGCCACAATCAGGTCGATCGATGGCTGCAGCGGTCTCAAGATTCGGCCTACAACCATGCTCGCCAACGAAGGCTTTATGAGCGCGGGTAAATTATGACGCATAACACTTGGCCTCAAGCGGACGGCTAACGCCGCACGCTTAGGCCCATCAACGTTGGGCGTCAAACCCCGATCGCAAGAGCCATGTTTAGTGGAGGGAGAGAATGTTCAATATTAAAGAAATAGCTTTTGATGTTCCTGGCGAAAAGTTCGATAGGCTTAGGTCTTTCTTCTCTTCTAAGGACGAGCATTTGTCCGCGGCTAAGGCAGCTGCAGCTGAGGACCCAGAGGGTTGGAAGAAGCGGATGAAGGAACGGATGGCGGCAAATAGTGGGTCACCAATCAAGGACCCCATCCTTCAACAGAGAGTGCTCGACCTCCTGCAGGCCAAAGGCATTGAAGAAGCCAAGGTAACTGGCTACTACGAGGAGCAAGGGGTAGACGATCTTGTCGTTAATGTGGCGATAACCGCAAAGGCTCCGTCCTTCGTGTTTCGCATTTTTTTTGAGGACAACATTACCGGCTCGATACAGATTCGTGCAGAGAGGCGAAGTACGTGCAGTACTGTTACAGTCAGATATGTCGGGCGGCAAGCTCTGGGAATTATGAGTTGCATGGTAGTAATAGTAGCATTCGGAGCCTGTATTCTGCCTGGCCTTGCCTGTCTCTATTTCTTCAATCATATAAACTCGACTTGGTCCCAAATGACTGAGTCCGTTGCTCAAGCCCTCCAAGAGGAATACGAACGTGCATGAGCGTGGTAGCTGTTTAGAAGGCGCCCAACCCCGAGCGCTGCACAGGACGCCAACCGCACTATCGTGCGGTCGTCGCCTGTGAGCTTCTATCGCGTTAGGTGGCAGAAGCAGCCATGAGGGACTTATTGGAACAAGCAGAGTCGCTCCAGAATCTTCTGGTTGCTCATGCTACTGGTGGTGTGCAAGATGCTGGTGACTACGTTCGCCTTCGACAGGTTCTTCTTGCGCAGCCCGCTATAGAGTCATGTGTTCCTCAGTTTGTGCGAACCTGCCGCGATCTGTCTCAGTTCTGGGAGTTCATCAAGCGCAAGTTCGCCCACTATCACGAGCGTCGGACATTTCTTTGGGAAGAGTTCCGGCCTCTGCTGGAATTCCTTGAAAGAGGAGGCGCGTTCCCAACAGATATGTCTGTGGCCTCGGCCCTAGAGAGGCTTGATACCGCTCACGTCCAAGCAGTCTGGTCTAAAGCTCTCGATCGGCGTAATAGTGATCCTGAAGGAGCCATCACTATGGCCCGCACGTTACTGGAGTCCGTATGCAAAAGCGTCCTAGATGACATTGGGCAGGCTTATGAGGATGCGGCCGATTTACCGCGCCTTTATCGGGTAACAGCCGAAGCTTTGACTCTTGCTCCAAGCCAGCATACCGAGCAGGTGTTCAAACAGATTCTGGGTGGCTGCACTTCCGTGGTTAGGGCCTGGGTTCGCTTCGTAATAGGCTGGGCGACTGACATGGCAAGGGTAAAAAGGGCGTTAAGCCCGCGCCACGGCATGCCGAACTAGCAGTCAACCTCGCAGGTGCTATGGCTATATATCTGGTAGAAACATGGAAAATTAGAACCGAGGCCGCCACCTAACTCAAGGCCTCAAGCGGACGGCTGACGCCGCACGCTTAGGCCCATTACCGTTGGCCGGTCAGAGGAAATAAATCGTTAGGAGCAAGACATGATTGACCTTGAGGGTTGCATTGCAGGTGTCCAGGAAATGATTTCGCGTAGTAAGAGGCTGCGCGATTTTGTTGCCGAGGGTGGGGACTCTAGTGATCCCGCTTTCCGTATCTCTTCCTTAGAGCGGCACACCCTCGACGTGATTTGTTTGGACGTTCTTAAGAAGGTTTTGCCGCCCGAAAGTGTTGTCATTGAGCAGTGGGTTATTTCGAACCGCGATGTAGGTGGGGGAATCGAGGAGGGCGTTAGAACGTACGAGAACAAGCTTAGCATTCTCAAAACAATCCTGAGTCTGATGCCTCCTCGCCAGCCCAAGAGCGCTATCCTCGGCGACGAGACTGGCGAAAAAGTGCGGGCGCCTCCGTCGATAGACGTGTTAGCTGTTTGGCACCTCCGCTACGCTCCGGTGCCAAACAGCTTGAAGCCTTGCCTATGTCCAGAGCCTACGTGATACAGCCCGAGCCAGCTTGGTGCCTCCGCTACGCTTCGGCACCAAACTGGCATTTGGAGCAGTCTAGATTTCAGGGTAAAATTGAAGCAGCCTTTCAAGAGGAGAAGCTGCATATAGATATCGTAACGTATCGGTAGCGCGGCCAACCCGGGCGGTCGAGCGAAAGGAAACCGAAAACAGCGCGGTTCCCGCGCGCTCACCACCATCGACGTTGGGCGACTAACAAGGTACTCGGCCTTGCGCGTGGCCTCCATTGGAGGCTATGCCTAGTAGCTGAGGATGCACCTTAGTGGAATGTCTTCAAATTGGTCACTCCGAAGGAGACGACAATGCGAACGCGGCAAGACCCCCGCAAAGATGCAGATGACACGACCTGGTTTCGAGCTGTCAGCGCAGCGATGGGCGTCGGACTATTAAGTATCCTTATTTATTCCTGGACACAGGAGTCGTGGAGCCAAGTGCTTGCCTGCGCGCTCTTGATTGGCCTTGCCGCTGCTCTTGTCGGCGCACTCCTTGGTTTTGTGTTCGGAGTTCCGAAGACTGTAGCAAGGGGAGCAAGGGCACTAGGTGATGGCGCAACCCCGTATGAGGGGAATACGAACCTTGAGGAGATCTCGGACTGGCTTACCAAAATTCTTGTCGGAGCCGGGCTTGTGGAGTTAAAAAGCGTCCCTGGAGCACTCGATGCCTTTGGCGCAAAGTTTATCAGCAATGGCAGCCTAGGGTCATTCGGCTGGGTGACTGGTCCAGCGGTGGCTATTTCTTACTGTGTCTGTGGCTTTCTACTGGCTTATCTTTGGGCTCGAATCTATATGATTGGCGATCTAAACCCGGCTGAAGTAAAAGAAGTTGCAGACGCAGCTAAAAATGCGGTCATCGATGTTGACGTCGCTAAGGATGCAGCAGGTAAGACGGTGGCGGTAGCTGAAAATGCGATGTTAAGTGTCGGAAAAGCAGTCTCCGCTGATGCTTCATCAAAGACAGACGCATTGAACGTGGCGCCTAGCACAGCAGCGACAGCTAATGCTTCTAGTTCTATAGAGGCGGTAGTCGATAGTGCGGAGGCGGCAAAGGCGGCGGCTAGTACTGCATCCAATTCGGTCAGAGAAACCGCAGAGTTAGCTGATAATGTAGCTGGAGCTTCTCGGAGGAACTGCTGCTACTGCGGCTACTACGAAAGCTCCAGGAGATTCAGGCGGCACTTCTCCTTGAGCCCTGCTGAGCCCTGCGGGAGTTTTCGAGGTATAATTGGTGCCCTTAAGAAGAGGAGAAGGTGCATACAATACGTAATGTGCTGGTTGGAAACGGCCAACCCCACGGTCGAGCGGACGGACACCGCAAACAGCGCGGTGCCGCCGCTAGCCTTAATCGGCGTTGGCCGCGCGGAGTTGCGATACGAGCACTCGGTGCGCTTCCAGGCTTGACTTTCGTGAGAAGTAATGTGCCCTTTCAATCGAAATGATTAGACGGAGGAGACGAGAATGGAAAATCGACGGCTTATGATCGGATTTGCATTCGTCGTGGCTGGGTTGCTCGCTGCTGCTCCGGTGCGGGTTCAAGCACAGTTGCCGGGCGTCACCGACACATACGCGGCAAATTCATCTGCGGCGTGCAGCAGGATTACGACATCACTCACGTCGTTGATGTCCAGCAGGTTGGATGCTCGACAAAGATTAACGTTCACAACAATACCGGATTCACAATCAAATTCCGAAAAAAGATCATCCGCCTCCGTGGTGGCGAGACTCCAACCAACCCTGCCGAGGCTCAAGCACTTAGAGACATTGACGGCGGATCAGGCGATGGAAGTTGTGTGTTCGGACATCTATAAAATACTTGGCATCATTATCGGAACAGGTCAGATTCCGCCTTACATAGAAGGATTCGTAATTTTAGAAGTGTACTACCCACCTCCACCGGTTGTTTCGAAGAAACCGCCAGATCCGCTCGATGTCGTAGGCATCTATACATATAAGGGTGATCTGCCGACACCGACGGGCTCAGTCGGATCCGGAGTCAGTATGGAAGTCGTGGTCTATCCCGTGCGAAGAGAAATGGCCATGCGTTACAATAGTCGCTTCGGCACATGAGGCATCGGCCGCTTGAGGAAGTATTTCTCTCGTCGTTCAATAGCGAGGAGTTCATGTCCCACATGTCGAACCATTGCTATGGAGCGGCCAACCAAGCGGTCGAGCGGACGGAAACCGCAAAAGCGCGGTCCCGCCCCGGCTCACCGCCAGCACGTTGGCCGTGGGTTTGAAGAGAGGAGACACTCCATGAGGCATATCTATCTTATAAGGTTAGGGCTCTCTCTCTGGTTCCTCTTGTTGATAGGCTGTACGGCAAAGGAAGACCAGTCGAGCCGTAACACAAATTCCTCAACGGAAGCCAGTGTGCCGAACAAGTCGATTGATCAAGCCGCAGTTAAGACCGCCATTCAGTCGACCCTTGGTT
>CAVXIG010000015.1:0-122318 GCA_963761645.1 uncultured Acidobacteriota bacterium | reverse complement strand
TTCGTCAAGCCGTCCATCAGGCCGTGCCTCCGGCGGAGACCCTGGAAGCTTCGGCCGCCGGTCCGCCGCGCCCGGACAGCGTCCCAATCCTCCTCGCCTGGAACCCGCTCCCCCTCCCGCTGGAGCGGCAAGCGGCCGAGGCGGGTCCCGGGCTGCTCCACCACGCCCCTCAGCAGGGCCTCGAGCTGACCGTGGAGGCGCTCGATGGTCTCTGGCCTGTAGAGATCGGTGCTGTAGGTCCAGGAAGCGGTCAGCTGGTCACCCTCCTCGATGATCCAGAGCGTCAGATCGAAGCGGGCCGCTTCGCGCTTCATCTCCAGGGGCCGGAGCGCGAGGCCCGGCAGCTCCAGCTCCCTCCCCGGCACGTTGTCGAGCCCAAAGGCGATCCGGAACAGCGGGCCTTGCGAGCCATCGCGGCCCGGCCGCAAGTGCTCCACCAGCTTGTCGAAGGGGAGGTCCTGGTGAGCGTAGACGCCCCGGTCACGGCCTCGCGCACGCGGTCCAGGAGCCCGAGGAAGGTGGGGCTCCCCGACAGGTCGGCGCGCAGGACCAGTAGGTTGACGAAAAGGCCGATCAGCCCCTCGGTCTCCAGGCCCCCGCGGCCGGCTACCGCGGTGCCGAGGCCGATCTTCCTGCCGCGTGTGGCGGAACAGGAGCGCCAGGAAGCCGGCCAGCAGGGTCATGAACAGGGTCGCGCCGCTGGCGCTTCCCAGCTCCCGCAACTCCCGCCCGAGCGGCTGGAGCGGCAGCGCCAGGCGCGCCCCCTGGGCGCTCGGCAGCGCCGGCCGCGCCCGGTCGGGCGCGATCCCCACCGCCGGCGGCAGCCCGCTCAGGGTCCGCCGCCACCAGGCGAGGTCCGCTTCCAGGTTCTCCCTGGCCAGCCAGCTCCTCTGCCAGGCCGCGAAATCCGCATACTGGAGAGGGAGCTCCCGCAACGGCGAGGGACGCCCCTCGCGGAACGCGCCGTAGAGGGCCGAGATCTCCCGCACGAGCACGCCGGCCGTCCAGCCGTCGCTGACGATGTGGTGGAGCGTCCCAGCAGCACGTGCTCCTCGGGCGCGAGGCGCAGCAGGAGCCAGCGGGCCAGGGGGCCCCGTCCCAGGTCGAAGGGGCGCTCCGCCTCCTCGGTGGCGAGCCGCGCCGCCAGCTCCTCGCCGGCCGCGCCGGAATCCTCCAGGCCGCTCAGGTCGACCACCGGCAGGCCGACCGGTACCGGCGGTCCGACCCGCTGCATCGGGACGCCATCTGCCTCGACGAAGCTCGCCCGCAGGACCTCGTGCCGCCGCACTACCTCGGTCAGGGCGCGCTCCAGGGCCGGCGGGTCGAGCCGCCCCGAGGCCCGGAGCGGCGACCGGGTTGTTGTAGGCGGCGGCGAGGCCCGGGGTCGGGCCTGGTCGAGGAACCAGAGGCGCTGCTGGGCGAAGGAGAGGGGCAGTCGCCGCCCCCGCATCGCGGGGCCACGCGCGGGATCGCCGGCACCGCGTCCGCCGGCTCCGCGGAGCGCCCCGACCGCTCCGCGAGGGCGGCCACGGTGGGCGCCTCGAAGAGGCTGGCTACCGGATGCGCCGCCGAGGCCGCGCCGCAGACGCGGACATGACTGGGTAGCGAGCAGGGAGTCGCCCGCCGAGACTCGAAGAAGGGTCGTGCACGCCCGGTCCAGGGGGTTCCCAGTACCTCGCTCCATATCCCCGCCAGGAGCTCCTCCACCGGCGTGCGCGGCGGCACGGCCCCTCCTCCTCCCCCGGCCGCGCCGGCTCCGGACGGGGCAGGGCGCGGCGGTCCACCTTGCCGTTGGGAGTCAGCGGGCAGGGACTCCAAGAGCACGAAGGCGGCGGGGAGCATGGGCTCGGGGAGCCGCTCGCGCAGGAAGGCGCGCAGCTCCACCGCCGACGGCGTCTCCCCCGGCCGGGCGACCAGCCAGGCCGCGAGGCGGTCCCCCCGGGATCTCCGGCGGACGGACGCCAAGCGCCACGACCGCCTGGACGACGGCAGGATGGCGCGCCAGCGCCGCCTCCACCTCGGCCGGCTCGATGCGGAAGCCCCGCACCTTGACCTGCTGATCGACGCGGCCCAGGAGCTCCAGACGGCCGTCGGCCAGGCAGCGCGCCAGATCACCGGTGCGGTACAGCCTGCCGCCCTGTTCACCGGCCGGTGGAAGCGGATCGGGGCCGAACCGTTCGGCCGTCAGGTCGGGCCGGCCGAGGTAACCCCGGGCCAGGCCGTCGCCGCCGATGTAGAGCTCCCCGGGCACTCCGGCCGGCACCGGCGACAGATCGGGGTTCAGCAGGAGGACGCGGGTATTGTCCAGGGGGCGGCCGATGGAGACCGGCCCGCTCCGTTCCGGATCAATTCGACCGGCGGTCGACCAGATCGTCGTCTCGGTGGGGCCGTAGACGTTCCAGAGGGCGCGGCACCCCCCCGCCAGGTGGTCCGCCAGCTCAGGGGGCATCGCCTCGCCGCCGCACAGCGCCACCAGGCCGGGGTCCCCTTCCCAGCCCGCGGCCAGGAGGAGGCGCCAGGTCGACGGCGTCGCCTGGAGGACCGTCGCCCCCGAGCCTTCCAGGGCGCGGCGCAGGGCCTCTCCGTCGGTCGCGGCCTCCCGGGAGAGGAGGAGCACGCGGGCGCCGGCCAGCAGGGGCAGGTAGATCTCCAGGCCGGCGATGTCGAAGGCCAGCGTGGTGATCGCCAGCAGCACGTCCCGGGAGCCCAGCTCCAGGCGACGCTGCATGGCGACGAGGAAATTCACCAGGGCGCCATGGGGCACGCCGACCCCCTTCGGCCGGCCGGTGGAGCCGGAGGTGAAGAGGACGTACGCCAGGCTCGCCGGCAGCGGCTCTTCGAGGTTCTCTCCGTCCTCCGCCACCTCGGCCCCGGCGTCTTCCAGAAGAACGACCGGGCAGCCCGGGTCGGGCAGAATTCCGGCGAGGGCACGCTCGGTGAGCAGGACGGCCAGCCCGGCGTCATCCGCCATCAGCCGCAGCCGCTCGGCCGGGTATCCAGGGTCCAGCGGCACGTAAGCGCCTCCAGCCGCCAGCACGCCCAGCAGGGCGACGACCAGACGCGGGGTGCGTTCCAGGCAGAGGCCGACCCGCGCCTCCGGGCCGATGCCGGCGCGGCGGAGCCGGCGCGCCAGGCGATCCGCCTGCGTCACCAGCTCGCCGTAGGTGAGCGGCGCGCCGCCCCCAGGGAAAGCTTGCACAGCCACCGTCGCAGGCGAGCGCCAGGCCCGCTCCCGGACCAGGGAGACCAGAGTGGCGTCGCGGGGGTAGTCCGCCCGGGTGTCGTTCCAGCCTTCCAGGATCTGGGAGCGCTCGGCTGCGGAGAGGAGCGAGGGTTCGGAGATCCGCCGCTCCGGATCGGCGGCGAGAGCTTCGAGAAGGCGGTACAGATGAGCTTCCAGGCGCGCCATGGTGGCGCCCTCGAACAGCTCGGTGGCATAGATCAGGGTCCCTCTCAGGCCGGCGTCCCCTTCAACGAGATTGAGGGTGATGTCGAAGCGCGAGGCCACCGCTCCCGTCTCCACAGCGCGGACTGTCAGCCCTTCCAGGTCGAGAGCGGGCAGCGGGACGTTCTGCAGCGCGAGCAGAACCTGGAAGACCGGCGTATGGCTCAGGCTCCGCTCCGGACGCAACTCGTCCACCAGGCGCTCGAACGGCAGATCCTGGTGAGCATAGGCGCCCAGGGTCGTCTCGCGCACCCTGCCCAGGAGCTCGCGGAACGTGGGATCTCCGGAGAGGTCCGCCCGCAGCGCCAGGGTGTTGGCGAAGAGGCCCACCAGAGCTTCGAGCTCCGTCCGGGTACGGTTGGCGATCGGCGAGCCGACTACGACATCCTCCTGCCGGGAGTAGCGGCTCAGCAAGGCCTGGAAACCGGCCAGCAGGGCCATGTACAGCGTCGCTCCCTGGCGTTCGGCGGCGCCCCGCAGACCGGCCGCCAGAGCGGCCGGAAGCGCCACCGGACGAGAAGCGCCGCTCCAGGAGCGGACCGCGGGCCGCAGCCGGTCGGTGGGAAGGCCGAGCAGGGCGGGGGCCCCGGCCAGGGCCTCGCGCCACCAGGCGGCCTGCTCGGCCACCACCTCCCCCTCCAGCCAGAGGCGCTGCCAGCGGGCGAAGTCGCCGTATTGGACCGGCAGCTTCGGCAGGGATGGCGGCAGCCCGGCGGCGAGTGCGGGATAGATCGCCCCGGCTTCCCGGGCCAGGATCGCCTCCGACCAGCCGTCGGTGACGATGTGGTGCAAGCCGAGGAGCAGCAGATGCTCGCTGCCGGCCAAGCGGAGGAGAAAGACGCGCAGGAGCGGCCCCGCCGCGAGGTCGGAAGGACGCCGCGCTTCCCGCGCCGCCACCCTGAGCGCCTCCGCTTCCGCAACAACGGCGGGCAGGACCGAGAGATCGACGACAGGCAGCGCCAGCGGCGCCGGCGCGGCGACCCGCTGCACTGGCCGGCCCTCCACAATCGGGAAGGTGGTCCGCAGGACCTCGTGCCGGCGGCGGATCTCGCCGAGGGTGCCGGCGAGCGCGGCGATGTCCAGGGCGCCCGAGAAGCGCAGGGCCGTCAAGTCGTCGTAGAGCGGCCGGTCGGGCTCGAGCTGGCAGAGGAACCAGAGGCGCTGCTGGGCGAAGGAGAGCTCCGCGGACTCGCCGGCCGGACGCCGGCGTAGCGGCGGCCGGCGCCGGACCCTGGCGGACCGGTCCGCCGCCGCTACCCGGGCCGCCAGCCCCTCCAGGGTCGGAGCCTCGAACACGACCCGCAGGGGCAACTCCACCGCGAAGACCTCCCGCATCCGGGAGACCAGCCGGGTGGCGAGGAGCGAATGGCCGCCGAGAGCGAAGAAGTCGTCCCGGGCGCCAACGCTCTGGACGCCCAGCACGTCCGACCAGAGCACGGCGAGCTCCTCCTCCACCGCGTTGCGGGGCGCCAGGAAGGGCTCGGCCTCCAGACCGGGCTCGAGGGCGGAGAGGGCCCGGCGGTCCACCTTTCCGTTGGCCGTCAGGGGCAGGACACCGAGGATCGCGAAGCCGCTCGGGACCATGGGCTCGGGCAGCCGCTCGCGGAGGAACCGCCGCAGCTCCTCGGGGGCGATGGCGGCGCCGGCGGTCGCCACATAGGCCACCAGGCGGTCGCCCGCCGTGGCTTCCAGGACGGCGCAGGCCCTCACCTCCGGGTAGGCGGCCAAGGCGGCTTCAACCTCCCCGAGCTCGATACGGTGGCCGCGCACCTTGACCTGGTGATCGGCGCGTCCGAGGAACTCCAGCTCCCCATCCGGCAGACGCCGGGCCAGATCCCCGGTGCGGTAAAGACGCCCGCCCGGCTCGCCGCTCCAGGGATCCGGCACGAAAACCCCGGCGGTCTTCCCCGGATCCCCCAGGTAGCCCCGTCCCACACCGATGCCGGCGACCAGCAGCTCGCCGGTCACGCCGATCGGCACCGGCCCCATCGCGCTATCGAGGACGTACAGGCGCAGATTGCGCACCGGGCGGCCGATCGGTACCTGGGCCGCGGTCTCCGGCAGCGCGGCGCGCAGGGGGAAGTGAGCGACGTCGTCGGAGCACTCGGTGGGCCCGTAGGCGTTGAGGAGTGGGACTTCCGGGCAGAGCGCGGACCAGTCGCGGCAGACGCGGGCCGGCAGGGCCTCGCCTGTGGGGATCATCCAGCGCAGCCCGGCCAAGCGGGAGCGCGGCGCGCCGCCGAGCCCCACCTCGTCCAGGAGCGCCCGCAGGAAGGACGGCACCGTCTCGAGGATGGTCACGCCTCCCCGCTCCACCTCTTCCAGGAGGGCGTGGGGGTCGCGCGCCGTCTCGTCGTCCACCACGTGGACGGTCCCGCCCACCAGCAGCGGCGCCAGCATTTGCCAGACCGAGATGTCGAAGCCTTGCGGGGCGTTCTGGACCACCACGTCGGCGGCGGTGATGGCCAGGTCCTCCACCTTCGCCAGGAGGTGGTTGAGCATCCCCCGCTGCTCCACCATGGCCCCCTTCGGCACACCAGTGGAGCCGGAGGTGAAGATCACGTAGGCCAGCGCCCGCGGATCCCCGGGCCGGGGCTCGGCCCCGGGTCCCCGCTCCAGATCCGCCAGGCGCACGGCCACCGGCCGGGGCACCCCGGCCGGCAGCTCCGCCAGCGCCTGGGCCAGGAGCTCTTCCAGGCCCGGACCGCAGAGCGCCAGGGGCGAGCCTGCGGCGGCCAGCACCTGCGCGAGCCGCCGCGGCGGATGGCGCGGGTCCAGGGGGAGCCAGGCCGCCGCCGCCAGCAGGGCCAACACGGCGGTGATGAAGTCGGTTCCACGCTCGGCCAGGAGCGGCACGGCCAGCTCGGGCCCCACACCGCGAGCGGCCAGCTCCCGGGCTTGGCGGCCGGCCCGTTCCACCAGCTCTCCGTAGGTCACCCGCCGCCCGGCTTCGACGACCGCCACCCCGCCGGGCTGCCGGGCCGCCTGCCGCCAGACCAGCTCGTGCGCCAGGGCCGTCGGCAGCGGCGCCGCCGTGTCGTTCCACTCCACCAGGAGCGCCCGCCGTTCGGCTTCCCGCAGCAGGGGAAGCTCGACAACCGCCGCTCCGGCTCCGCGGCGATCGCCGCCGCCAGGGTCGCGAAGTGGCTGAGGAGGCGGTCGATGGTCGCCGCGTCGAACAGATCGGTGCTGTATTCGGCGGCCAGGGGGAGGGCCTCCTCGCGCTCGTCGGACATCAGCTCGAGGTCGAACTTCGCCGTGCCGGCCTCGACCGGCAGGGGCGAGATGCGCACATCGCCCATGGTCCAGCCGGGCAGCGGCGCGTTCTGGAGGGTCAGCATGACCTGGAAGAGCGGCGCGCGATCGAGGCTCCGCTCCGGCCGCAACTCCTCGACCAGGCGCTCGAAGGGGAGGTCCTGGTGGGCATAGGAACCGAGGGTCATCTCCCGCACCCGCCCAGGAGCTGGGCGAAGGCGGGATCTCCCGAGAGATCGGCGCGCAGCACGAGGGTGTTGGCGAAGAAGCCGATCAGCCGCTCCGTCTCCTCACGGTTGCGGTTGGCGATCGGCGAGCCCACCACCACGTCGCACTGGCCGGTCAAGCGCAGCAGGAGCGTCTGGAAGGCCGCCAGCAGGACCATGAAGAGGGTCGCGCCGTGGCGCTGCGCGAGGGCGCGCAGATCGGCGCTCAAGCCCAGGGAGAGGGCGGCGAAGCGGGTGGCGCCGCGGTACGTCTGGACTGCCGGGCGCGGCCGGTCGGCCGGAAGCTGAAGGACCGGCAGAGCGCCGGACAGCCGCTCCTTCCACCAGGCGAGCTGCCTCTCCATGACCTCCCCCGCGAGCCAGCGCCGCTGCCAGTGGGCGAAGTCGGCGTACTGGACCGCCAGGGGCGGGAGAGGCGAGGGCAAGCCGGCCGCCGCGGCCTCGTAGAGCGCCACCATCTCGCTCAGCAGCAGGCCGATCGACCAGTCGTCGGCCACCGCGTGGTGGAGGGTGAGGAACAGCAGGTGCTCCCGCTCCGCCAGGCGCACCAGGTGGGCGCGCAGCAGCGGCCCGCGCGCCAGGTCGAAGGGGAGCCGGTGGAGCTGGTGGCCAATCCGTTCTCCCTCCTGCCGCCGGTGCGCGGGCAGGGCGCTCAGGTCCACCACTGGCAGGCCGGCTCGCGACGATGCCGCGATCCGCTGCACGGGGCGGCCGTGCACCTCTTCGAACGTGGTCCGCAGCACCTCGTGGCGGCGGGCGATCTCGTCCAGGCAGCGGCGTAGCAGGCCGAGCCGCAGGCCGCCTTCGGCCCGCGCCGACAGACCGATGTTGTAGAAGGGGTTGCCCGGCTCCAGGCGCTCCAGGAACCAGAGGCGCTGCTGGGCGAAGGAGAGGGGCAGCTCGCCGGTGCGTCCGATCGGCACCAGCGGCGGCACCGGGGCGGCGGCCGCCGCCCCGTCGGGCAGTTGGGCCCGGGCGGCGTCCACCAAGCCGGCCAGGCCGGCGACGGTGGGCGCCTCGAAGACGCTGCGCAGCGGCAGATCCACGCCCAAGGCGCCGCGCAGGCGGGAGAAGAGCTGGGTGGCGAGGAGCGAATGGCCGCCGAGCTCGAAGAAATCGTCATGGACCCCGATGGGCTCGACACCCAGGAGGTCCTGCCAGATCTCGGCAACCGCCCCCTGGGTCTCGTCGGCCGGAGGCACATAGCGGCTGGCGAGGTCCGGCCGCTCGTGGCGGGGTCCCGCCGCCTTCGCCACCGAGGCCCGGGAGGCCTCGAGCTTGACCCACTGGTCGATGCGGGCCTGGAGGTCGCCCGTCGAATGGACGATCTGCGGCCCCGCGGCGTCGGTGAGGACGCGCTCGAACGCCTCGCCCCCCTCCTCGCGCGTCATGGTGAACCCGGCCACAGTGCCCCCCACCACCGCGTACTGATCGTCGCGGGAGGGCCAGCTGTCCCAGTTGACGCTGATCCAGGGGAAGCGGCTGGCAGCCCGCAGGCGGTGGACCGCGGCGTCGAGGAAGGCGTTGGCCGCGGTGTAGGCGTAGAACCCGAGCCCGCCCAGGACCGCAGCCACCGACGAAAAGAGCAGCGCGAAGTCGAGATCCTCACCCCGCAGAGCCGCTTCCAGGGCATAGAGGCCCCGGACCTTCGGCCGGAACTGCCACTCGCATTCCGCCGGCGAGGTCTCGGAGATCGTACGGAAGCCCCGCTCGTCCGAGAGGCCGGCGGCGTGCACCACGCCGTGAAGCGCGCCGAAGCGCTCCCGTGCCTGCGCCAGGGCGGCGCGCAGGGCCGTCTCGTCCGCCACGTCGGCCGACAGCACCATCACCTCGGCGCCGGCCGCTTCGAGCTCCAGCAGCCGGCGGAGCCGCGGGGCCTCGGGGCCGTCGCCGCCGGCCAGCTCGGCCCATCGCTCCCGGGGCGGCACGGTGGAGCGGCCCAGCAGGACGAGCCGCGCACGCCAGCGCCGGGCCAGATGCTCGGCGAGGATCTGGCCCACTCCCCCGAGGCCGCCGGTGATCAGGTAGACGCCCCCCTCGCGGAGGAGAGGCCGCCGCTCCGGAGCCCCCTGGAGCGGGACGGACAGGTATTCGTGCACCCACCGGTCGTCGCCGCGCCAAGCGACCGTCAGGTCGGCCGCGGCGGACTCCAGCTCGGCCACCAGGCGATCTGCCAGCCGCTCCACGCGCCAGCCAGCTTCCGGCATGTCCACGTCCACCTGCTGGCAGGTGATGTGGAGGTACTCCTGAGGGATCACCCGGCAGGGACCCGCCAAAGTGGCCCGCTCAGGCGCCAGGGTCTCGGCCCCGGTCACCCGGAAGACGCCGCTCGACACCACCACCAGACGGATCGGCGCCGGCGATCCCGCCCGCCCCAGCGCCTGGGCGAGCAGGAGCAGACCGGTGAAGCCCATGGCCTGGGTGGCGTCGAAGACGGCCGGCCCCACCTCCGTGACGGGCCCGGCGCTCCACAGGTGGGCGATCCGCCTAGGCGGATCGCCCAACTCGTCCAGAAGGCGCGCGTAGCCCTCGGCCGCCAGCGGATCGAGGACAAAGCTGTCGGGCCCCGAACGCTCGAAGCGTTCCCCCGGCGCCACCGTGACGACTCGCCCCCTGGCTTGCAGGCGGCCGACCAGGAGGTCGCCGAGCCCCTCCTCCGGAGCGAAGACGAGCCAGGGCTCAGCCGAGGTCTCCAGGGGCGGCGCCGGCCTCGGGGTAGGCCGCCAGGCAGGCAGATAGAACCAGTCGGCCAGATCCGCCTTCTTGCCGGTGAACGCGGCTCCCGGCAGGAGTCCCCCCTGGCCGGGCTCGACCCAATAGCGCTTGCGCTGGAAGGAGTAGGTCGGCAGCGGCACGCGCCGCCGCTCCTCGCCGCAGTAGAGGGCCTGCCAGTCTGGACGCACGCCGGCGAGCCAGAGCTTGGCGAGCGAGGTAAGGAGGTAGGGCACGTCGTCCTGGCGCTCGAAGGCCGAGCGCAGCGACGGCAGCGCCACCGCGTCCATCCCTTCCTGCTGGCGGGCCATGGAGCTCAGGCTCTGGCCGGGACCGACCTCCAGCAGGACACGGCCGGGCTCGGCGGCCAGGGCTTGCAGGCCATCGCCGAAGCGAACCGTCTCCAGCAGGTGGCGCACCCAGTACGCCGGGTCTGTAGCCTCCTGGGGCTGGATCCAGGTGCCGGTGACGTTAGAGACGTAAGGCAGGCGCGGCGGGTGCAGCCGCGCGCCGGCCACCAGTCGGCCGAAGCGTTCCGCAATCGGCGCCATCATAGGGGAATGGAAGGCGTGGGTCGTCGGCAGCCGGCGGCAGGAGATCCCCTCGGCCGTCAGGCCGCTCTCCAGGGCGTCCACCTCCTCCACCGGGCCGGCGATCACCGCGAACGAGGGACCGATGACCGCGGCGAGGGAGAGCCCGGGGGTGAGCCGGCGGCGGCTCTCGGCCTCGGAGAGCGGGACGCCCAGCATGGCGCCGGGGGGCAGCTCCTGGATCATCCGCGCCCGCCGGGCCACCAGCGTCAGGGCGTCCTCCAGGGAGAAGACGCCCGCCAGGCAGGCCGCCACGTACTCGCCCAAGCTGTAGCCGAGAACGGCTGCGGGCTGGATCCCCCACTCCATCCAGAGCCGGGCAAGGGCATGCTCGACCACGAACACCGCCGGCTGGGCGAGCCAGGTCTGCCGCAAGAAGACCGCCGCGGCGTCGGCCTCCGGCGCCCCCCGGCCCAGCATCCGGCGCAGATCGATCTCCCCGCCGGTCGCCGGCGCTTCGGAGCGGGCCGGCCAGAGCACCTCGCGCAGATCCAGCCCCAGTTCGGGACGGAGCAACTCGCAGGCGCGGTCCACCTCCTGACGAAAGACCGGCTCGGCCTCGTAGAGCCCCCGGGCCATCCCCGGGTAGTGGTCGCCAACCCCGGGGAACAGGAAGGTCACCGGCCGGTCCCGCCGCTCCTCGTGGGAGCTGAGGACGCGCCGGGGGTCCACCGTCTCCAGGGCTGCGGCGGCATCCTCCGCGCCGGAGCAGACGACGGCCCGCCGATGGTTGAAGGCGGCGCGCCCGGTTTGCAGCGTCCAGGCCACGTCGGCCAGGGGGAGGCCGGGGTGGCGCCGCAGGTGGTCCGCCAGCCGGGAGCCCGCCTGCTCCAGCGCATTCGCGCTCTTGGCGGAGAGGATCAGGAGCTGCCAGGGGCGCGACGGCGAGGACGGCTCCACGGGCGGGGCCTCCTCCAGCACGACATGGGCGTTCGTCCCCCCGACGCCGAAGGAGCTGACGCCGGCCCGCAAGGGACCGCCGCCGCCGTCCCACGCGGCGAGCTGAGTATTGACGTAGAAGGGGCTATCGTCCAAGCCCGCCTCCTCGCCGGCGCTCTCGAAGTGCAGGCTCGGCGGCAGCACCCGGTGCTGGAGGGCGAGCACGGTCTTGATCAGCCCCGCGACTCCCGCGGCCCGGTCCAGGTGGCCGATGTTGGTCTTGGCGGAGCCCAGGGCGCAGACACGGCGCTTGCGTACCGGCTGGAAGGCCTTCCTCAGGGCGGAGAGCTCGACCGAATCGCCCAGGGGCGTGGCCGTGCCGTGTGCCTCAATGTAACTGATGGTGGACGGCTCGACCCCGGCGCTGCCCAAGGCTTCGACGATCACCGCCGCCTGGCCGTCGAGGCCCGGCGCGGTGTAACCCACCTTCTGGACCCCGTCGTTGTTGACCGCCGAGCCGCGGATCACCGCCCGCACCGCATCGCGGTCGGCCAGGGCGTCCTCCAGCCGCTTAAGGGTCACGATGGCGACGCCGTTGCCCATGATGCTCCCCTGGGCCCGCGCGTCGAAGGTGCGGCAGTGGCCGTCCGGAGCGAGGATGCTGCCGGGCGTGTACAGGTACCCCTTCTCCTGCGGCAAGTCGAGTGCGACGCCGCCGGCCAGGGCGGCATCGCACTCGTAATTGATCAGGCTCTGGCAGGCCAGGTGGATCGCCACCAGCGACGTCGAGCAGAAGGTCTGGACGGCGAGGCTCGGCCCGCGGAGGTTCAGCTTGTACGAGACCTTGGAGGTGAGGGAGTCGCGTTCGTTGCCGATGGCAATCTGGAGGTCGCCCAGCCCGCGCATCACCTCCGGGTTCGTCCCGAGGTTCTGCAACAGGTAGCGGCAGAAACCGGAGCCGGCGAAGACGCCGATCAGGCCACGGAAAGTCTCCGGGTCGCAGGCGGCGTCTTCCAAGGCCTCCCAGGCGCACTCCAGGAATAGCCGGTGCTGCGGGTCCATGGTCTCGGCCTCCCGCGGCGGGAAACCGAAAAACGCGGCGTCGAACTGGTCGATCCCGTCGAGGATGGCGCCCGCCTTGACATAGTGCGGGTCGGCGATCAGCGCGGGGTCCACCCCCGCCGCCCGGAGCTGCTCATCGGTGAACTGGGTCACCGATTCGACGCCTTCCACCAGGTTGCGCCAGAAGGCCTCGACGCTGCCAGCCCCCGGGAACCGGCCGGCCATGCCGACGACGGCGATCTCGGTGCCGCTGTGCGCGCCGTCTCTCATCTTCCCATCCTCTCCGCCGCCGGCTCGCGACGGGGTTGCCGCTCGCGCAGGCGGCGCCGCTCACCGCGATCGCGCCACTCGTCATAGGCTTTTTCCGGCTCACCTTCGCCCTCGATCCGCGCCACCAGGGCGGCAACCGTGGGTGCTTCGTAGAGCACATGACGGGCGAGCTCAGCCCCGAGCTCTTCGCGGACCCGGGAGATCAGCGAGATCCCCAGGAGCGAGTTGCCGCCCAGCTCGAAGAAACTGTCCTGGATCCCGACCCGGTCGATCCCCAGCATCTCCTCCCAGAGGCATGTCATACGCCGCTCCCCCTCGCTCCGGGGCGCGATGTAGGAGGTGCCGAGGACCGGACGGGAGTGGACGGGCCGCGACGGACGCGCCCGCTCCATCGTCTCCAGGACGCGGGCTGTGGTGAACGTCCGGCTCAACTCCAGGAAGGCTCCGAGGTCCTGGGTCGACACCACCACCTGGGGCAGCCGGCACGCCAGGATGCGGCGGAAGGCCTCCATCCCCTCTTCGAACGAGATGCCGTGCCGGCGCCGGTTCTCGCGGAAGAAGGAGGCCAGCTCCGGCCCGACCGCCGCCTCCGACGGCTCCCACGCGTCCCACAGCCACTCCCCCCAGTCGATGGACACGGTGCGGCGGCGCTCGCCCGCCCGGGACTGGGCGTAGGCATCCAGGAAGGCATTGGCGGCGCAGTAGTCCACCTGCCCGGGGCCGCCCCCCGCCATCGCGGTGATCGACGAGAAGAGCGCCAGGAAGTCGAGGTCCACGCCGGCCAGGACCCGTTCCAGCACCAGGGTGCCCGCCACCTTGGGCGCCAGAACGGCGGCGGTCTCCGCCGGCGTCTTGCGCTGGATCAGGCCGCCCCCCGGCACTCCCGCGGCGTGCACGACGCCGTGGAGGGCGCCGAAGCGGCGGAGCGCCTCGCCGACCACACCGCGCATCGCCGCCTCGTCGGCGACGTCGGCGCGCAGGACCAGGACCTCGCTGCCGGCGTCGCGCAAGGCCTGGACGCCGCGGATGGCCCGGGCCGTCCCTCCGTCCCCTGCCGCCAGGGCCGCCGGCCACTCCTCCTCCGGCGGCAGGCCGGAACGGCCCACCAGGATCAGCTTCGCACGCGCCGACCGGGCCAGGTCCCCTGCGACGGCTAGGCCGAGGCCGCCCATCCCGCCCGTCACCAGGTAGACACCCCCCTCCCGCAGTGGGGCGCGGCTGCTCGCCGCCTGGGGCTCAAGCCGTAGCGGCGCGAATTCGCGCACCCAACGCCGGCCCCCCCGCAGAGCGGCCGGTGGCTCCGGGACCTCCTGGAGTGGGCCGGCCAGCTCGCCGAGCAGGGCGTCGAGGAGGGCGGGCGATGCCGGCAACTCGACGTCGACGCTGCGGCAGGAGAGAGCCGGATACTCCAGGGGGATGGCGACGCATGCCCCGAGGAGCAGGGCCTTCTCCGGGTGGACCTCCTCAGCGCCGGTGGCCGCCTGCAGGTGATCGGTGACCACGGTCAGGTGGCGCCGCCCCTCCAGCTCGCCCAGGGCCTGGACCAGCCGGAGGAGAGACCCCAGGCCGTCCTCCAGGCCCTCGATGCCCGGGCGCTGCGGCGCTCCGCCGGTGACGCCCCGGAGATGGACCACCCGGTCGGGGAGAGTACCGGTGGCCCGCAGCTCGGACAGGAGCCCGTCGTAACCGGCAGCGAAGCTCTCGCCGGCGGCGACCACCGCCACGGCCTCGCCGCGGTGGCGCAGCTCAGCCTCGAGGGCCGCGGCCAAGCCGGCCTCATCGGCCAGCAGCAGCCAGCTCCGGCCTACGGCCGGCGCGAACGTGCGAGCCGGCGTCTCGCGCCAGACCGGCACGTGGAACCAGTCCGCGACGTCCCCTTTGCGGGCGAGATCGGCCAGGGTCAGCGGCGGCGCCGCCGCGGCACCGCCGCGGGGAGCCTCGATCCAGTAGGGCAGGCGCTCGAAGGGATAGGTGGGAAGAGCCACGCGGCGCCGGCGCTCGTGAGCGTGGAAGCCCTCCCAGTCGGGCGCCACCCCGGCGAGCCAGAGGCGGCCCAGGCTGCGCAGGAGGAAAGGCTCCTCATCCTCGCGGAGAGCGGCGGCGGGGAGGGAGGGCAGTACCACGCGGCCCGTCTCGCAGGCGGCATGCTGACGGACGAAGGAGCCGAGGCTCTGCCCGGGACCGGCCTCGAGGAAGACGCAGCCGGGGTCGCGCAGCAGCTCCCGCACGGCCGGCTCGAAGCGCACCGTGCCGCAAAGGTGTCGCGCCCAGTAGCGTGGGTCGGTGGCCTCCGCGGCGGTGATCCAGGCGCCGGTGACGTTGGACAGATACGGCACAGTGGGCGGCTGCAGGCGCAGCGAGCGCAGCCGTTCGGCGAGACGCTCGGCCACCGGCCGCATCATCGCCGAGTGGAAGGCATGGGTGGCGGGCACGCGGGCCGACGGCACCCCGCGCCGCTCCAGCTCCCCTGCCAGGTCCGCGATTCCGGCCTCGGGCCCGGCGGCCACACAGAGGTCCGGACCGTTCACCGCCGCCAGCGCCAGGGAGCCGTCGAGGAGGGGCCGCAGGTCCCGCTCGGCCAGGGGGACGGCCAGCATGGCGCCGGCCGGCAGCTCCTCGATCCAGCGCGCACGGTCGGCGACCAGGGCCAGGGCGTCCTCCAGTGAAAAGACGCCCGCCAAGCAGGCGGCCACATACTCGCCGAGGCTGTGGCCCAGCATCGCCTGGGGCGCGATCCCCCATTCCATCCAGAGTCGCGCCAGGGCGTACTCGACGGTGAACAGAGCGGGATGGGCGTAGAGGGTGCGGTCGAGCCGCCGGGCCGCCTCCGTGCGCTCCTCGCCGGCGCGCTGGAGCAGGCGGCGCAGGTCGGCGCCGCCGCTCCCGGCCGGTGTCCCGACCGCGGTACCGCCTGGATAGAGCACCTCCCGCAGATCGATCCCCAGGCGCGGCTCCAGGAGCCCGGCGCAATGGTCGACGGCTTCCCGGAAGGCCGGCTCTTGCCGGTAGAGGGCCTGGCCCATGCCCGGGTACTGCTCGCCCAGGCCGGGGAGCAGGAAAATGACCCGGCGGGCCCCAGGCTCGTGGACGTGCGTCAGGACGCTGGCGGCGTCGAGGGTCTCCAGGGCCGCCACGGCGTCACCGGTGCCGCGGCAGAGCACCACCCGGCGCTGGCTGAAGGCGCGGCGCCCCACCTGGAGGGTGTAGGCGATGTCGGCGAGGTCCGGCGCCGGCTCCTCTCGCAGGGCCAAGGCCAGCCGCTCGGTCGCCGCCTCCAGGGCCGGCGCCGTGCGCGCCGACAGCGGCAGGAGCTGCCACGGCCGGCAGGGACCCGCGGGCTCAGGGAGCGGTGCCTCCTCCAGGATCACGTGCGCGTTGGTGCCACCGATGCCCAGGGAGTTGACGCCCGCGCGGCGCGGCGCGCCGGGAGCGGTCCGCCACTCCTGCAGCTCCGTGCTGACGCGGAACGGTCCGGCCGCGAAGTCGATCGCAGGGTTCGGCCGCTCGAAGTGGAGGGCCGGCGGGATCTGCCGGTGGCGCAACGCCATCACCGTCTTGATCAGGCTCGTCACCCCGCTCGCCGTGTAGAGGTGACCGACGTTGGCCTTGACCGCCCCCAGGAAGCAGGTCTCCGGAGCGAGGTCGCCGCGGGAGCGGAAGGCACGGGTGAGCGCCTCCACCTCGATCGGATCGCCGAGGGGGGTGGCGCTGCCATGGGCTTCGACCAAAGTGACCGTGGCGGGATCGACCTGGGCGAGGGCCAGAGCCTCGGCCACCACCTCGGCCTGGGCGTCGACGCTCGGCGCGGTGTAGCCCACCTTGAGCGAGCCGTCGTTGTTGATCGCCGAGCCCTTGATCACGGCCAGCACGGGATCGCGCGCGGCCAGCGCGTCGTCCAGCCGCTTGAGCAGGATCACTCCGGCGCCGTCGCCGAAGACGCTCCCCCGCCCCGCGGCGTCGAAGCTCCGGTTGCGCCCGTCGTCCGACATGATCCCCTCCGGCTGGAACAGGTAGCCCACCCGGTCAGGCACAGAGATCGAGACCCCCCCCGCCAGGGCCATGTCGCACTCCAGGTTGAGCAGGCTTTGACAGGCCTGGTGAACCGCCACCAGGGACGTCGAGCAGGCCGTCTGTACGCCGACCGCGGGGCCGCGCAGGTCGAGCACCCAGGCGGTGCGGGTCGCCAGGTAGTCCTTGTCGTTGGAGATCAGGATCTGGAAGCCAGCGGACGGATCGCGGCCGTCCAGCAGGCCTCTCAGGTTGTGCGTCCAGTAGCTGCTGGCGCTCGCTCCGGCGTAGACGCCGATCCGGCCGGGGTAGCGGGCGGGATCGTAGCCGCCCAGCTCCAGGGCCTCCCAGGCGCACTCCAGGAAAAGCCGCTGCTGCGGGTCGAGGAGCTCGGCCTCGCGGGGGCTGAAACCGAAGAGCCCGGCGTCCCAGGAGCGGATGTCGGACAGGACCCCCCGCGCCGGCACATAGCGCGGGTCCGCGGCCAGGGCCGGATCGACCCCGGAGTCCGCCAGCTCGTCGGGCGAGAAGAAGGTGATCGCCGACACGCCGGCGCACAGGTTCCGCCACAGCTCCTCGGGGCTGCCGGCTCCGGGGAAGCGGCCCGCCACGGCGACGACGGCGATCTCGTCGGGACGCCCGGCGTCAGCCATCCTGGGGCCCTCCCCGGCGCGCCCGGCGGCGCGCCATCTCCTCGCGCCGTGCCTCGGCCCGGCTGCCGGCACGCTCGTGGGGCACCGGCGGCGCGCTGCCGGCCCCGGCGCCCAGGTGGGCGGCCAGGCCGCTGACGTTCGAAAAGCGGAACATCTCGACGATCGACAGATCGCGCCCCAGGACCGCGCGCAGGCGATTGTTGAGCTGGACGATGTGCAGCGAGTTGGCGCCGAGGTGGAAGAAGCTCTCGTGGACCCCCACCCGCTCGACACCCAGGATCTCCTGGAGGATCCCGGCCAGCGTCCGTTCCAGCTCGGTACGGGGGGCCTCGTAGGCGGCCTCCACCATCTCCTCCGGCTGCGGCAGCCGCTGGCGGTCCACCTTGCCGTTGGACGACAGCGGCAACGAATCCAGAAAGACCAGGGACGACGGAACCATGTAGGCCGGCAGACGCGCGGCCAGGAAGTTCCGCAGCTCGGCGGCCCGGCTGCCATCGGCCTGTCCCGCCGTCCTCACCGGCTCCGCCGCCACCCAGGCCGGATCGATGGGGCCGCCGAGCAGGGTATGGAGCGCCATATGGCCGTCGTCGAGGGCCAGCAGCGGACGCACCCGCTCGAAATCCACGCCGCCGATCGGGCAGAGTCCGATCTCGTGCCGCCCCGCCTCGCTCATCAGGAGTTGGCTCATGTAGCCTGCCTCCAGGAGGCAGAAGTCACGAGCCAGGGAGCCGTAGAGAGGCTCAATGGCCCGGGCCTGGCCCACCAGGAACAGGGAGAAGGCGGACCCCTCGAAGGCCGGCCGGTTGACCGCCGCATGGATCTCCGTGGGGAGCCCGGCGCCCGCGGCGAGGAGGACCAAGGAGTGCTCCTCCGGGTGGTAGTAGTAAGCGCCGCCGGGCAACCCCTCGACGCGGCCGTCGCGCACCCAGAGGTAGACCTGCACCGGGTAGAGGGCGCCCGCGGAGGCATAGCGGTAGCGCGCCAGCCCGTTCAGCTCTAGGAGCGCCAGGCTCGCCAGCAGCTGGCTCAGCCGCTCCATCGGTAGCGGGGACGGCAGGTATTCGCGGTGGCTGCGCCGGGTGAGGTATGACTCCGCCCCCCTCTCCGCCCGCGGGAGCAGGTAGGAGCTGCCGCCGGCCGGGAAACGGCGGACGCCGGGGCGGCTCATCTTGAGCTCAAGGCGCGCCAGCGGGTCCGAGAGCGTCCCCTCGGGGTGCCCGGGATCGGGCTCCGTGGCTGGCGGAGAGCCGGCGGAGATCTCCTTCTTCTCCGCCCGCACGACCCAGGCGACGAGGCGGCGGGCGCCGCGCGGGTCACCGATGGTGCCAGCCACCGCCGCACGCACCCCGGCGTGCTGGGCCAGGGTCGACTCGATCTCACCCAGCTCGATCCGGTAGCCCTGCACCTTCACCTGGAAGTCCTCGCGGCCCAGGAACTCGATCGTCCCATCCGGCAGCCAGCGCCCAAGGTCCCCCGTCCGGTACAGACGCTCCCCCGTGCGCGGATGGCGCACGAAGCTAGAACGCGTCTTCTCCTCGTCGCGCCAGTACCCCAGCGCCAGGCCGATCCCCGTGATGTAGAGCTGCCCCGCCACCCAGACCGGACGGTCCTCCAGCTCCTCGCCCACCACCCGCACCCCTGGTTGGACATCGGCCGGCCGTACGGGATGCTGCGCCAACCCGGCTCCACCTCGCTCGATCGGATAGAGGATCGACCAGATCGACGCCTCCGTCGCGCCGCCCAGGCTGACGATCC
Source organism: uncultured Acidobacteriota bacterium (assembly GCA_963761645.1). Lineage (GTDB taxonomy): Bacteria > Acidobacteriota > Thermoanaerobaculia > Multivoradales > UBA5704 > DATARR01. The sequence goes on along the minus strand of CAVXIG010000015.1, from coordinate 103,462 downwards.
GCGTTCCCGGCGCCAGCGCCCGGATCCGCTCCGGCAGCGACAGCGGGATCCAGTCGCCCGACATCATCACCAGCCGCAGCGCTCCGAGCTCCAGCCCGGCCCCGCGCGTGCTCGACCAGCATCTCCATCAGCGCCGGCACGGTGTTCCACACCGTCACCTGCTCGCGCTCCATCCAGCTCCAGCCAACGCCCCGGGTCCCGCGACGCCCATGGCTCCGGCAGCACCACCGTGCCCCCCGCCGCCAGCACGCCGAACAGGTCCCACACCGACAGGTCGAAGATCAGCGACGACAGCGCCAGCACCCGGTCGCCCGGGACCCGACCCCGAAGCGCCGGTTGACGTCCATCGACCGTGTTGAGCGCGCCGCGGTGGTCGATCATCACCCCCTTGGGACGACCGGTCGAGCCGGAGGTGAAGATCACGTAGGCGAGGTCCTCCGGCGACTGCACAGCCGGCAGCGGCTCCGATCGCCCTCTTCCGCGGGCATCCTCCAGCCTACCCCAGGCGCGCCACCCCGGCGGGCCAGTCCAGCTCCCGTCCACCCGCGGCTGGGTCAGGGCGATCTCCACCTCGCCCTGCTCCAGCATCTAGCCGCAGCCGCTCGCGCCGGCAGATCCGGCGATCGATCGGCAGGTAGGCGCCCCCGGCCTGCAGCACCGCCGAGCACCGCCACCACCTGCTCCCAACCCTTCTCCATCACCACCGCCACCAGAGCGCCCGGGCGCCGCCCCCAGCTGCCGCAGCCGCCGCGCCAGCGCAGGCCGAGCGCCGCCCAGCTCCCCGTAGCTCAGCGCGCCGGCTCCGCGACACCACCGCCAGGCGCTCCGGCGCCGCCGCGCCTGCTCCAGGAACCGTTCGTGGAGCAGACCCCGCCGGCACCGGTGCCGCCGTGGCGTTGACCGCCGCGCAGCAGGCGCCAGCTCCGCCTGCCGGCACCAGCCGGCGCCGGCTCGCGCCAGGCCTCCTCCTCCTGCGCCAGGCGCTCCAGCAGCTCCAGGTAGGCCGCGAACACCGTCGTCCAGCAGACCCGCCGGGAAGAGCTCCTCCACCGCGTCCCAGGTGAAACGCAGAGCCCCGCTCCCGACACCTGGTGGTCCAGCCAGACCTGCGGCGTCTGCGAGATACCGAAGACCAGCTCGGTGCCCAGCGGCTCACTGACGCCGGCCGCCGGAGGCGCCGGCGCCCTCGCCGACAGCGTGCTGGTGAAGACCACCGGCATGGCGCACGTCGGCCGCCCCCGCACCCGCGCCAGCTCGCGCAGCACCCGCACGCCGCTGACGTGCGGTGGTCCAGATCCTCCCAGAGCTGCTCCTGGAGGCGCCGCGCCCGCTCCTCGAAGCCGCCGGCGGCCGCGCGTCGACCTCCAGCAGGGTCAGCGAGGTGAAGTCCCCCACCACCTGGTTGACCTGCGGATGGAGCGGCAGACGATTGAACAGGGTGAGGTTGAGGGTGAAGCGCGGGCTCTTGCTCCACGCCGCCAGGACCTCGCGCGAAGGCGGCCAGCAGCAGCGCCGAGGGCGTGAGCCCGGCGCGGGCCGCCCGCTCCTTCAGGCGCGTCCAAGCCTCCGGCGGCGAGCCGCGCCGCGACCGGCGCACGAACCGGGGCTTCTCCAGCGCGACGGGGCTCGCGGCCAGCGGCAGCTCCGGCGCCGGCGGCAGGTCGGCGAGCCGGGCGCGCCAGTAGCTAGCGAGCGCCGGTGGCGAGCCGGGAGCGCTGCAGCCCGGCTCCCGGCCAGCACGTAGTCGCGGAACGACAGCTCGAGAGGCGAGCAGCTCGCGGTCCGGAGTCCTCGGTACAGCGCGGCCAGCTCGCGCTGGAGCATGCCGCACCGCTCCAGGCATCTGCCGATCAGCAGGTCGAGGCTGATGTGGAGGCGGACCCGGCTCGCGTCGAGGCAGCGTGGCCCGGATATCGAACAGCGGCCAGCGGTCGCCCGCCAGCACCTGGTGCGACATCTCGCTCGCGGACCTCGGCGACGCGGCCTCCGCCTCGGCCGGCGTCTGCCCGCGCAGGTCCAGAACCTCGATCCGGTACTCGGGCACGCTCGGCCAGGACGCTGCTGAGGCCGTCCGGCAACACCACCGCCCGCAGCATGTCGTGGCGCTCGACGAGGCGTCGCCACGCCCCGCTCGAAGCGGGCCAGGTCGATGCCGCGCGCCCTCCACCTCCATGTAGGCGTGGGGGCCACGTTGCCGAGGTCGAAGTCGCCGCTGCGGCCGAGCCAGTAGGCCTGCTGCACGTCGGTCAGGGGAAAGGGCTCGTAGCCGGCCCGCCGCGTCGGGGACGATGGCGGGCAGCGGCACGTCCGCCTCCTCCGCGGCGCCCGCCGCCAGGGTCCCTCCCACCGCCCGGACGAGCCCCTCCAGTGTGCCGGCCCGCAGCAGCGACCGTAGCGGCAGGTCGACCCCCAGCTCCTTGCGCAGCCGAGCGTGGAGGCGGATCGCCAGCACCGAGTTGCCGCCCACCCGCAGAAAATCGTCCCGCATCCCCACCCGGGTCAGGCCGAGCACCTCCCCCCAGAGGGCCGCCACCCCCCGCTCCAGCGGGGTCCGGTGGCGCCACCAGCACATCCTCCGCGGCGTCGCCCGACGCCGGTTCCGGCAGGGCGCACCGGTCGACCTTGCCATTGGCGGTCAGCGGCAGGGCAGCGAGGAACACGAAGCCGGCCGGGACCATCGCCTCGGGCAGCTTGCCGGCGAGGAAGGTCCGCAGCTCCTCGGCCTCCGGGGCAGGTTCCGCCGGTACGATCCAGGCGACGAGGCGGCGGGCGCCGCGCGGGTCACCGATGGTGCCGGCCACCGCCGCACGCACCCCGGCGTGCTGGGCCAGGGTCGACTCGATCTCCCCCAGCTCGATCCGGTGACCCTGCACCTTCACCTGGAAGTCCTCGCGCCCCAGGATCTCCAGCGTCCCATCCGGCAGCCAGCGCCCAAGGTCCCCCGTCCGGTACAGACGCTCCCCCGTGCGCGGATGGCGCACGAAGCTAGAACGCGTCTTCTCCTCGTCGCGCCAGTACCCCAGCGCCAGGCCGATCCCCGTGATGCAGAGCTGTCCCACCACCCAGACCGGACGGTCCTCCAGGTCCTCCCCCACCACCCGCCACCCCTGGTTCAACATCGGCCGGCCGTACGGGATGCTGCGCCAACCCTGCTCCACCCGCTCGATCGGATAGAGGATCGACCAGATCGACGCTTCCGTCGCGCCCCCCAGGCTAACGATCCGCGTTCCCGGCGCCAGCGCCCGGATCCGCTCCGGCAGCGACAGCGGGATCCAGTCGCCCGACATCATCACCAGCCGCAGCGACTCCGGCAGCGGACCCCGCGCGTGCTCGACCAGCATCTCCATCAGCGTCGGCACGGTGTTCCAGAGCGTCACCTGCTCGCGCTCCATCCACTCCAGCCAGCGCCCCGGGTCCCGCGACGCCCATGGCTCCGGCAGCACCACCGTACCCCCCGCCCCCAGCACGCCAAACAGGTCCCACACCGACAGGTCGAACGACAGCGACGACAGCGCCAGCACCCGGTCCCCGGGACCCACCGCGAAGCGCCGGTTGACGTCCTCGACCGTATTGAGCGCGCCGCGGTGGTCGATGACCACCCCCTTGGGACGACCGGTCGAGCCAGACGTGTAGATCATGTAGGCGATGTCCCCAGGCGACTGCACAGGCGCCAGCGCCTCCGAATCGCCCTCTTCCGCGGCATCCTCCCAGCTTACTCCCAGGCGGCGCACCCCGGCGGGCCAGTCCACCATGCCCTCCACCCGCGGCTGGGTCAGGGCGATCTCCACCTCCCCGTGCTCCAGCATCCAGCGCAGGCGCTCGGCCGGCTGATCGGCACTCACCGGCAGGTAGGCCCCCCCAGCCTGCAGCACCGCCAGCACCGCTACCGCCTGCTCCCAACCCTTCTCCATCACCACCGCCACTAGGCGCCCGGGGCCCACCCCCAGTTCCCGCAGCCGCCGCGCCAGCGAGGCCGAGCGCCGCAACAGCTCGCCGTAGCTCAGGGTCAGCTCCGCGCACACCACCGCCGGGCGCTCCGATGCCGCCGCGGCCTGGCGCAGGAACGGCTCGTGGAGCAGCCCCGCTGGCACCGGCGCCGCCGTGGTGTTGACCGCCGCGTAGAGGGCCAGGTCCGCCGCCGGCGTCAGCCGCGCCGGCTCGCGCCACACCCCCTCCTCCGCCGCCAAGCGCTCCAGCAGGTCCCGGAAAGCTGCGAACATTGCGTCCAGCAGACCCGCCGGGAAGAGATCCTCCACCGCGTCCCAGTTGAAGAGGAGCGCGCCGTCCTCCTCGAACACTTGGTGGTCGAGCCAGACCTGCGGCGTCTGCGAGACGCCCCAGACCAGCTCGCCGAGCCAGGCCGTGGGCGCGCGTCCGGCCTCGCGGAAGGCGCGGTGCCCCAGGAGGCTGGTGAAGACCACCGGCTGCAGGGCCGCGGAGGCGTCGCCGCGCAGGCGGGCCAGCTCACGCTGCACCCGCACGCCGCTCACCCGGGCATGCTCCAGGTCCTCGCCGAGACGGCGGTGAAGGCGCTCAGCCCGCTCCCTGAAGCTCCCCGGCGCCCCGTCCACCTCCAGCAGCAGCGTGGTGGTGAAGTCGCCCAGGACCTGCTCGATCTCCGGGTGGTCCAGGAAACGCTGGAAGAGGGGCAGGGTGAGGGTGAAGGAGCGTCCCTTGCTCCACGCCGCCAGGACCTCGGAGAAGGCCGAGCAGACCAGAGCCGACGGGGTGATCCCGGCCTCCCGCGCCCGCTCGCGGAGGCGCGCCCACCGGCCGGCGTCCACCCGCCCGGTGCGGCGCGTGAAGCGGGGGCGATCGATGGATTCCGGGTCGCGGGCCAGAGGCAGTTGGGGGGGCGGCGGCAGGGACGGCAGGCGGTCGAGCCAGTAGCGCTCGGAGCGGGCGTACGCGGCCTCCTCCAGGCTCGCCGCCTCGGCCAGCACGCAGTCCCGGAACGACAGCTCCAGGGGCGGCGCCGGGCGCGACGGATTGTCGTACAGCTCCGACCACTCCCGCAGCACCGACAGGATGCCGGCGGCGTCGAGGATTAGCAGGTCGAGGCTCAGGTGGAGGCGCGTGCGATCCTCCAAGTGGCTGGCGGCGATCTCGAAAAGCGGCCAGAAGCCCGCTTCGCGGACCCTGGACGAAATCTCGTCGCGCACTGCGAGGAGGCTGGCCTCCGCCACCTCCGGCGTCAGGCCCCGCAGGTCTTCCACCCGGATCGCGTAGGCAGGCACGCTGTCCAGCACCTGCTGCCGGCCTTCGCCGAGCATCACGGCGCGGAGCATATCGTGGCGCTCGACGAGGCGGTTCCAGGCCCGCTCCAAGCGCCCGAGGTCGAGCCCCTGGCCGTCGAACTCGAAATAGGCGTGGCAGGAGACCTGCCCCAGGCTGTACGCGCCGCTACGCCCGATCCAGTACGCCTGCTGGATATCGGTCAGTGGAAACGGCTCGTACCGGTGGTCCGGATCCGCGGTCACCCGATGCGGCGCACCCTGCCCGGCCGGAGCGCTCCGCTCAAGCAGCAGGCTCAGCAGCGCCTCCTTGTGCTTGGCGAGACGGCCGCGCAGCTCGGTTGTGAGCACCCCCTCGGGAGCGCGCACCCGCAGGCGGCCGCCTTCGGTCCAGAGCCGCACGCCCTGACCCGTCAGCTCAGTCAACAATTCGTTCGCGCTCAAAGCTCGATCTCCTCCCAGGCTCCACCCTCAGTGCCGGCCAGAGGGGCCGGCGGGACAATGGGTCCCAGTACCTGCTCCCGGATCTGATCGACGAGTTGGCGGAAGCTCACCCCCTGGAGGAGCCGCGCCACGGACACCGAAGCCCCGATCCGGGCGTCGATACGCCGCTTGAGCTCCAGCGCCATCAGCGAGTCGAGGCCGAGCTGGGTCAGGGTCCGCGGCTCATCCAGCCGCGCCTGGGGGAGGCGCAGCACCGCGGAGGCCTCCCGGCGCAGGTGGGTTTCGAGCCAGCGCGGCCGTTCCTCCGGATCCAGAGACCCCGGGTCCTCCGGCTCCGCCGCGGCCTCTCCGGCCGCCGCCTCGGCGGCGAGGCGGCGCAGCAGCGGCGCCTCGCGCTGAGCGGGCTCGGCCTGGAACCAGCGCGGCCAGTCCACCGCCATCACCGCCACTTCCGGCGCCGCATGGCGCAGCAGCCAGCCCAGGGCCTCGCACCCCCGCGCGGGCCGGATGCTGGCGACGCCGCGCTCCGCCAATCGCTCGCTCCGCGCCTCCCGGGAGGCCAAGCCCACCTCGGCCCAGGCCCCCCACTGGATGCTCAAGGCGGCCAGCCCACGCCCGCGCCGGAAATGGGCGAGCGCGTCGAGGCAGGCGTTGGCCGCGGCGTAGCTCCCCTGGCCGGGGAGCCCGAGCACGGCCGTGGCCGACGAGAAGAGGACGAAGAAGTCCAGGGGTGCCTCGGCCGTCAGCTCGTGGAGGTGGCGGGCCCCCTCCACTTTGGGGGCCAGCACGGCACGGAAGCGCTCCGCCGTCTGCTGCAGCAGCAAGCCGTCGTCCAGCACACCGGCGGCATGGAGGACTCCCCGTAGCGGCGGCAGTCCGGCCGCCACCCGCGCCAGGAGGGCCTCCACCTCCGGCCGCCGCGACACGTCCGCCCGCGCCGTCACCACCCGGGCGCCCAGGGCCTCGATCCCGGCGATCGCTCGCCACGCCTCGGGAGACGGCTCCCGCCGGCCGGCGAGTAGGAGGCACCCGGCTCCCTGCCCCGCCATCCAGCGGGCGACCTCCAGGCCAAGGCCGCCCATCCCACCGGTGACCAAGTAGGTGCCGTCGGCACGCAGCGGCACGGCGCCGTCGGCGGAAGCATCGGGAGCGGCGCCCCGGACCAAGCGCGGCACGCGGCGGATACCGCCGCGCAGCGCCACCTCCTCTTCGGTCCCCGAATGGATCTCGGCCACCAGCGCGGCGGCCGGGGCCTCGCGGGCGTCCACATCCACCCGCGTGCAGCGCAGCTCGGGGTGCTCCGCCGCCAGCACGCGGGCGAAGCCCCAGAGGGTCGCAGCCTCCGGCGCGGCCACCGTGCCATCCGCCGGCTGTGCCCGGTCGGTGACCAGCCAGAGGGGAACGGGCGGCCCGCCCGCCTCCAGGAGGGCACGGACGAGATGGAGCGCGGAAAGGCAGCGGAGATCCGGCGCCACCCGGGGCCACAGACTCCAGAGATGGACCACGCCGCGCAGAGGGGGCTCCCCGGTCTCGCGCAGCTCCGCCAGCAGGGGTGCGAAGCCCTGAGGATCGGCGGGATCGATCCCGTCCTCCGGAGAGACCAACCGGCAGCGCTCGCCGCTCGCCGCGAGCAGCGCACCCACCTCCCGCGCGAGACCGCCGTCGTCGGCCAGGATCAGCCACAGCCCCGGATCTCCCCCGGAGGCAACCGCGGGTGCCGGGAGGACCGGTACCTCCTCCCATCGCGTCTCGTAGAGCCAGCCCGCGATCTCGCTCCACGCGTCCCGGGCCAAGCGCCGGAGGCGCAGCCCCCGGACCTCCAGCAGGACCTCGCCGGACTCGCTCAGGACCTCCAGATCCCCCTCGGCTTCGCCCCCCTCCGCGGCCCGCAGGCACCCGTGGCTCCAGCAGGCCTCGCCGACCGGCAAAGGGCGATGGAGGACCACCTCGCCGATCCCGACGGGCAGCCAAGTGTCGTCGCTCTCGCAGTCCGCGGGGAGGATCGCGAGGAGGATCTGGAAGGCGGCGTCGAGCAGCGCGGGGTGCGCGTGAAAGCCGCCGCCCGCCGCCGGCCGGAGCCGGGCGAGCGCCTCCCCCTCCCCGCGCCAGAGCCGATCCACCCCCTGGAAAGCCGGGCCGTACTCCAGGCCACGCAACCGGGCGGCCTGGTAGTGCCGCTCGCCCGCGAGCTCCTCGCCGCAGCCGGCCCGCAGGGCTTCGGGATCCCGCGCCGGCGGCGCGGTGCCGGCCTTGCGGACCACTGCGGCCGTGGCGTGCAGCGTCCAGGCCCCGGACTCCTCGCGAGCGAAGAAGCGGAGAGCGACGCCTTCCCCCTCCTCGGCCAGGACCACCTGCACCGTCCGCTCCTCCGCCGGCGGCAGCAGCAGGGCGGCCTCGAACTGCACCGTCGCCAGCCGGGTCACGCCCCCCAGCGCCTCGGCCGCCGCCGCCAGCCCCATCTCGATCCAGGCCGCTCCGGGGAGCAGCACGGCCCCCCGTACCCCATGGTCGGCCAGCCAGGACGGGGACGCCGGCGAGAGCCGGGTCTCCCAGATCCGCAGGCCGGGAGGGAAGGCCGGTCGCAGCCCCGCTCCCAGGAGCGGATGGGACCCTCGCGGCCGCGGGCTCGCTACGCCGCCGACCTCGTTGAAGGCGCCGCGCAGCCAGTATCGCTCGCGCTGCCAGGGGTAGGCGGGGAGCCGCGCGGGCCGGCCGGAGCGGAGCACCCGCTCCCAGGCTACCGGGTGCCCCAGCGCCCAGAGCTGGCCGAGCGAGCCCAGCAGCGCCCCCCTCTCCCCCTCCTCCCGGCGCAGCGACGGGAGGCCCTGCCCCCCCTCGACACCATGGCGCCGGAGATTCTGCTCCACGGCCGGCAGCAGCAACGGATGCGCGCTGATCTCGACGAACACGCCGTGCCCGTCGCGCAGGAGCCGCTCCACCGCGGCGCCGAAGAGCACCGGCTGGCGCAGGTTGCGCACCCAGTACGCAGCATCGAAGCCGGAGCCGTCCACGGCTTCGCCGGTCACGGTCGAGAGGATCGGCACCGAGCCGGCGCGGGGAGCGACCGCCGCCAGGGCGGCCAGCAGGTCTTCGCGTAATGGCTCCATCTGTGGGCTGTGCGAGGCCACGTCAACCTTGACCCGGCGGCAGAAGACCCCCTCCGCTTCCAGGTGGCCGGCGATCTCGGCGAGCGCGTCCGGCTCTCCGGAGAGGACGGTGGACTCCGGACCGTTGCTGACCGCGATCGAGACTCGGTCCTCGCGGCCGGCAATCACCTCCGCGGCCCTTTCCATGGGCAACTCGATCAGCATCATGGCGCCGCGGCCGCTCACCCGCCGCAGCAGGCGGCTGCGCCGGCAGATCACCCGTGCCGCGTCCTCCAGTGACAGCGCGCCGGCCACATGCGCCGCAGCCACCTCTCCCATGCTGTGGCCCGCCAGGGAGGCGGGCTCGATCCCCCACGCGCGCCAGAGGGCGGCGAGCGCCACCTGGAGGGCGAACAGGCAGGGCTGGACGACATCGATCTCGCCCAGGCGGGATTCCGGCTCGCCGGCCCGGAGCTCAGCTAGGACCGACCACCCAGTCTCGGCGGCGATGGCAGCATCGCAGCGCTCCAGGGCGTCGCGGAAGACAGGCTCGCCGGCGAGCAGCTCGCGCCCCATCCCGAGCCACTGCGAGCCCTGACCGGGGAAGACAAAGACCGGCCGCGGCCGGCGCTCCGGGTCGACCATGCCGGTCGCCAAGCCCGACCGCGGCTCGCCGGCGAGAAACGCCCCGAGCTTCTCCCGCAGCTCCTCGCGCGTCGTGGCGACCAGCGCCAGCCGGTGCACCAGATGAGTCTGGCGTAGGGCGGCCGTCCAGGCCAGATCCGCCAGCTCCGGCACGTCCTCCACCCCTTCCGCCAGGAGGTCGCGCCAAACGATGGCGAGGGCACGGAGGGCCTCCGGCCGGCTAGCCGTGAGGAGGACGAGGAACGGCCTGGCAGCGACCTCCGGACCGGGAGCTGGACCGGCGGCTCGGGGCGGCTCCTCCAGCACCAGATGCGCGTTCGTCCCCGAGAGGCCGAAGCTGTTGACCCCTCCCACCGCTGGTCCCGGATCGTCCGCGGGCCAGGGCACCGTCGCCTCCCGCTGCATCACCAGAGGGATCTCCGCCCATGGGATGGCCGGGTTGAGGACCTCGCAGTGGAGACTGCGGGGGATGGCGCGGTGCCGGAGGCAGAGGGCGAGCTTGATCAGGCCGGCGATCCCGGAGGCGCCCTCCGTATGGCCGATGTTCGTCTTTACCGAGCCCACCAAGCAGGGCCGGCCAGGCTCGCGCCCCTCCCGGAGGATCGCGGCGAGCGCCTCCAGCTCGACCCGGTCGCCGACGATCGTTCCCGTGCCGTGGGCCTCGATGTAGCGCACCCGGCCCGGCGGCACTCCGGCATTGCGGTAGGCCTCCCGGAGCATGGCCTCCTGGGTGACGCGGCTAGGCGTGGCCATCTGGCCGTTGCTCGCGCCGTCGCTGTTCACCGCGCTGCCGCGGATCACGGCGTAGATGCGGTCGCCGCCGACGAGAGCATCCGCCAGCCGCTTGAGGACCACCAGGGCGGCCCCCTCGCCGCGCCCGAACCCGTCGGCCCGGACGTCGCCGAACTTGCAGCGGCCGTCGGCCGAAAGGATATTGCCCTGGGAGATCGCGACGCTGGCGTGGGCCTGCAGGATCAAGTGCGAGCCGCCGGCGAGGGCGAGGTCGCTCTCGCCGACGCGTAGGCTCTGGCAGGCGAGATGGACCGAGACGAGCGACGACGAGCAGGCCGTGTCCACGCAGAGGCTCGGCCCCTCCATGCCGAAACAAAAGGAGAGCCGGCCACAGGCGCCGTAGCGGCCCCCCCCGTTAAGCCCGTATAGGTCGAGCGTTTCGGGGTCGCGCTGCATCATGTCCTCGTAGTCGTTGGCCATCATGCCGAGGAACACGCCGGCGCGGCCCCGCGGCATGCGCTCGGCAGTGACACCGGCGTCCTCCAGCGCCTCCCAGCCCACTTCGAGCAGGAGCCGCTGCTGCGGATCGACCCGCGGCGCCTCCCGGGGGGAAATGCCGAAGAAGGCGGCATCGAAGGCGTCGACCGGCCCTAGGAAGCCGCCGTGGCGGCTCTGGATCTTGCCCGGCGTCCCCGGCTCGGGGTCGTGGACGGCCTCCAGATCAAAACGGTACGGCGGAACCTCGGTAATGGCGTCGAAACCTTCCGAGAGGCGGCGCCAGAACGACTCCGGCCCGTCCACGCCGCCTGGAAAGCGGCAGCCGATCCCGATGATGGCAATCGGCTCGCAGGCAGCGCCTTCACGGCGCGGTCCGTTCGACATCTTTCGCGGTGGCACTACAGCTCCGGTGCGTGGAGGCCAGACAGGGCGACGAGGATGCGGCGCGGCCCCGAAAAGGGCTCTCGGCCATGCGCCACCAGGAAGTTGTCCAGCACCAGAACGTCCCCCTTATGCCAGGGGAAGAGGAGAGATTCCCGCAGGTAGGTCTCGCGGATCTCCTCCAGCAACGAGCTTTCGATCGACGAGCCATCGCCATAGAAGGCGTTGCGCGGGAGCTCGTCTTCCCGGAACTGCTCGAGGAGCGCCTCCCTTACCTCGGCAGGCAGGTTCGAGTGATGGAACATGTGCGCGTGGTTGAACCAGATCGTCTCCCCCGTCCGCGGGTGAGCAATCAGCGCCTGGCGCACGGCGCGGGTGCGGAGGCGGTCGCCAGCGCGCCACTCCACGGTCATCTCCGCCTTGTGGCAATACTCCTCGACTACGGCGCGGTCACGAGTCTGGAAAGCGTCCTGCCAGCTCATGTCCACGCCCTCGCCGTAGTTGCGGACGTACATCACCTTCTTCTCCGCGAACCGCTCCACGAGACGGGGATCGAGGAGCTCCCGGATCTTGCTCGCCCGGACGATCGGCGTGCGGCCGCGGTCCGGTGCGGGCTGGTCGCAGTAGAACAGGATCTTGCAAGGCCAGTTGTGCGAGTAGGACATCTCGTGGTGGAGCGGAATCCACTGGTCCGGCGGAAACTCCGTCGAGGTGTAGACGCCCTTGCTCACCTCGACCCGAGGGGCGGCGCGCTCCTTGTAGTCGAGCAGGTCGCCGAAGATCTCCCCGGCGAAGCGCTGGAAGTGCTCCTGACCGCTGAGGTCGAAGCCGCGGAAGAGGACGCCGCCGTGCTCCAGGAGCCGGCTGTCGATGAGATCGCGGTGCGCCAGAGCCCAACCGACGAGATCGACACCCTCCATCTCTGGCTCGATCAGCATCGGCCACTGCCGTTTCTCATCCAGGAAACCTGTGCGGACCAGATTCTCCTGGGATAGCCGGACCACCTTGCGCTGACGCGTCTTGAACTCGCCCATTCCGGGCGGCCGTTGCTCGCTAAAGCTCATGCACTCCCCCCCGGGAACGTACCTGCTGAATTAAAGTTGTTCACGAATCTCATACATCTGACGGATCGGCGACTGCCTCCCATGACAAGGGCTCAGCCATGGAAGCGACGATCTTGCGAGGGCCAGAGAACGACTCCCGTGCATGCGCGGTCAGCATGTTGTCAAGCATCAGAAGATCGCCGTTGCGCCATGGGAAGGAAACCGTTTCCTCTTGATAGACGGCGCGCAGGTGATCCAGGACGTCCGGCTCAATGGCCGTACCGTCCGCGTAGTAGGTGTTGTTGGGCAGATCCTCGGGCGCGAACTCCCTTAGCATCGCCTCGCGCACTGCGGGCTCCAGGGACGAGACATGGAAAAAGGTGAGATGGTTGAACCATACGGGTTCGCCGGTCCGTGGGTGCAACCCGGCGGCGCGCCGATGCTGGCATGTACGGAGCCGCCCCCCATATTTCCAATTATAATCAATAGCGGATTGGCGACAGTATTTCTCGACTTCAGCCGGATCTTCGGTGCCGAAGGCTTCCTGCCAAGTAAGGCCGCAACCATCACCGAAGTTGCGCACATAGAGATAACCTTCCCGGACGAAGCGGCGACGGACTCCCGGATCTATACGGCCGTAGACCCGGCGGACATCAGCGAGAGGCGTGGCGCCGCCCCGCTCCGCGGCCAGCAGGCAGAAGAAGAGGATGCGCAAAGGGAAGACGCTGTTATAGGACTGCTCGTTATGCAGAAAGATCGGCATTTCCGGCGGGTAGTCCGTCGAGGTGTAGATCTTCCCACTGACCCGAGAGCGCGGTGACGACTTCTCCGTATATTCCAAAGACCCACCACAACTCACAGTAACGAATTGCTCAAAATCTTCAGGCCCCTCCAGAGAGAACCCACGGAAGAGCACAGCTCCGTAGGTCGCCAACCATTGGTCGAGCATGCCACGATGCTCGCCTGCCCAGGCGATTAGATCCCCGGCACCGAGCCTCGGCTCGACCAGCAGCAATCGCTCCCCTGTCTGCTCCAGGAACCCGGTAGTGACGAGCTCCTCTCCTGAGACTCGGACCGCTCTTCTCGCAACCTTTTTGAAGGCTGTAGGCTTGGCGTCCAAGGCTCCGGCATTCTGCTGCTCCATGGCGGCGGCCCCCCTCCTTCGAATCACGGTAGACCCGTATCTATACCTGTAGTGCCTGAAGACGAGCAAAACGAGCCCTCCTGTGTAAAATCCGCGAACTTTCCCAAGATGGAGGCCAAGTTGGTTGGAAGTGGGCAGGGAAACAGCCCAAGCCGTGGCGAGTCTCAGAGCTGCTTTGCCAAACATCTGAGCGTATTCTGGTCGGATCGTACCCGGTGCTCGCGAGAGGTTTATAGCAGACCAGAGCTGCCACTCCCGGCGGTAGCCGGCCGCCACCGCCGGTTTCCCGGGCTGCACTTCCTGGATGTACTTGGGCCGGACCGTCCCGCCGCCGACGCCGACGTTATACCGTCTAAGTACTTTGGATTCTAATTATAATTGCAAATTTATGACAGCGGCCTTAGCTACGCACACGACCCTCATTCTTCCCTACCTGTGATTATAAAATGGTGCGACTGGGAGGACTCGGACCCCCGACCAAGAGTTTAGGAAACAGGCGAAGATTTGATTGCCAGTGGCGATCTCCAGGACTTCAAGCTCTACAACCGTCAAGCGCCGAGTCGCCCAGGGACCACTCCAGCACGGCCATGGCGCTCGTCATCTTGTGATACGCCGGCCGCAGGGCGAGGCTCTGGGGGCCGTCCAGGACCTCATCAAGCACCTCGTACCGCGGTGCGCGGCGACGAGCGCTCGCGGTACTCAAGCGACTCCCCCGACACCGCCTGGATCGTCTTCTCCAACTCCTGCCGAGGGGGTCGGCAGGAACGAATGGATGTGAGTGCCGAGGCGGGCGGCGCGGGCCAGCTCCGCGATCCGGTGGCCGACCGCGATGTCGAGAATCCCGAGGCCGAAGGGGCTGAAAACGGAGATCATGCCATTTTGCCGCGGCGGCTCCGTCCCCAGAAGGATGTCGGCCAAGGTGCAGCGGATGAAGTGGCGCCCGCCGCTCGCCTGCTCCGCCAAGTGAAGCGAGGTCTGGGCTCGGCAGACGTGGTCCGGGTCGTCGACAATGTTGTCGCTGGCCAGGATCGCCTCCGGCGCAAGATCGCGCAGCGACAGGTGCAGCACGACCGCGCCCGGCCTGCAAGCCGAGAGATCGTGGACGTGGGGACGGATGGCAGTGGTGGCGTAGGAGATCAGAGAGCAGGCGCCGAGCACCTCCTCGCCATTAGCGGCCGTTCTGGTCTCGATCCTCGGGCCCAGCGACTCGCGCAGGCTCGTTGCGAAACGACGAGCCCGCTCGGCGTCGAGGTCGAACAGCAGGAAGCGGCGCGCCCCCGGGAGTGCGGTGAGCAGGAAGCGCGCGACCTCCAAATTGATCACGCCAGTGCCGATCAGGCCGATCTGCTCGGGCACCGCGCCCTCCAGCAGCACCCGCGCTGCCAGCGCAGCGCTGGCAGCGGTGCGGCGGGCACTGATCACCGAAGCCTCAAGTATCACCTCGGGCCGGCCGGTCTCACAGGAGTTGAGGATCAATACCGCCGAAGCACGCTCCATGCCGCGCTCGACATTGCCCGGGAAGGAGGCAATCCACTTCATCCCGGCGATCTCGAAACCCTCGCCAAGAAAGGCAGGCAGCGAGATGATCCGGTCGCTTTCGTTCCCCGGGAAGCGGAGGAAGGTCGAATGCGGCAGCGAGCTCTCCCCATTCCGGTGAGCCACGTAGGCCCGCCCGACGAGCTCGATGACCTCGGGCTCCCGGTCCGCCAGCAGCAATGTCACGTCCTTCCAGCTCAGGACCAGGAGGCTGTCGTCTTGCATTCCATCTCTTTCAAAGGCTCACGCCAGAGGTGCTCGATGGTTCCCAGGTGCTCGCGAACCCAGCCATCGTCGAAGAGGGTTTCGAGGTAGCGTTCGCCGCGATCCGGCAGGATGGCCACGCAGTTGGCCCCCTCGGGTATCCGCTCCTGGAGCCTCTCGACCGCGGCGAGCACGCCTCCTGAGGAGCCGTCGGCGAGGATCGCCTCGCGGCTCTCACAGAGTGGCGGCCGCAGGCCGGCGCCGAGACCGGGAACCACCCGTTTGGCCTTGACGTCGTTGAAGATCAGGCTCCCCAAAGCGTCGACGGCGATCACTCGGGTATCGAGACAAAAATGGCGCACGTACTCGACGCACCCCCGCACCGTGCCGCAGGTACTGGTGGCAACGAAGAGGAAATCGACCTTGTCGTCGAGCGCGGTCGCGATCTCTTGCATCGTGGTGCTGTAGTGTGACACCGGGTTCTGGAGGTTGGCGTACTGGTTCGGCCAGAGGGACCCCTCGATGGCGGCGAGGAGCTCGCGGACGGGGTTGAGCCTCGCCTGGAGGAATTCCCCGCTCTCGGGATCGGGCTCCTCCACCGAGTCGATCTCAGCGCTATAGGCGCGCAGCACCCGCAGGTTGGCGGCAGAGATCTTGGTGTCAACCACGCAGAGGAGGCGTAACCTCCGCGGGCGGATTCCTCACCCCATCAGCGGCTGCGCCAGTGGTCTGGGAACACAGGCGGAGAAGAGGTGGATCGCCAAGGCCCCCTATTGATTGTTGAGCGTGGCCCTTAGTCAGCACGAACCGCTGGTGGGAGTCGTGCCATTCGCTCCCGAGTCATACCGTGCACGGTTAGACACCGGAAAGGCGTATCGATTGTCCTCACCTTGGTCGCACAGGACCGCGACGCCCGGGAAGGCTTGTTTGTCCCCGTTTCAACACCTATAGGCACTCGCTATTAGTGAGGACCAGAGAGCCAACGCCCACATTCCGATCCATAACCCGATTCTCAGCTCAAAAATGCGAGGGACCTTGACCCAGTCGCCAGGCAAAGTCAGTGACAGTATCCTCACCACAATCGGGGGAACACCCCTGGTTCGTCTCCAGCGGTTCATCCCCGAGGCCCGTTTTGAGCTCTTTGGCAAGCTGGAGGGACTGAACCCAGGAGGAAGTATCAAGGATCGACCGGCCCTTGCCATCGTAGAAGATGCGATCCAGTCGGGGAAGATCGGCCCAGGTACGCTCGTTATTGAATCGAGCTCCGGGAACATGGGGATCGGCCTGGCACAGGTCTGCCGGTATTACGGACTGCGCTTCCTCTGTGTCGTCGATCCTAAGACAACTCTAGCGAACCTTCAAATACTGCGCGCTTACGGTGCTGGGATTGATCTGGTGACCGAGCCCGATCCTGAGAGTGGCGAGTTTCTCCAGGCACGACTCAACCGCGTCAAGGATCTGGTTGGTCGGATCGGCAACGCATTCTGGCCCAATCAGTATGCTCATCTGGAAAACCCGAAGTCTCACTACGAAACCACAATGCACGAAGTGGTTACAGCGCTCGGCGGTCATTTGGATTTCATCTTTGTCGCAACAAGTACCTGCGGTACGGTCCGTGGTTGCGGCGAGTACGTGCGAGATCATGGGCTTGCCACACGAGTCATCGCTGTAGATGCCGTAGGGAGCCTCATCTTCAGCGATATCGCATCCAAGCGGCTGATCCCGGGCATCGGTGCCGGCATCAGGCCGCCACTCTGCGACATGTCGACGATCAACGAATGCGTCCATGTAGCAGACCTGGACTGCATCGTCGGGTGCCGGCGCTTGGTGGAGCGAGAAGCCATCCTCGCCGGCGGCTCCTCCGGTGGCGTGATGGCGGCGGTCGAGAAGCTCAAGGAGCGTATCCCCGACGGAGCAGTCTGCGCCGCCATCCTGCCGGACCGCGGGGAGCGGTACCTGGAAACCGTCTTCTCCGACGACTGGGTGCGGGAGCATTTCGGTGACGTCGAGCACCTCTGGCGCGGCGCTTCCAAGGTCCATCTTAATAATTCTGAAAGGAAAAAAGAATTGACTAGCGACAGTTCCCATCCTGTACCCCCGCCCAAGAGCCTGGGCGTCATCAAGCGGCGCGCCGTAAACGTGTCGAGCGACCAGCAACAGGTACAGCTTTGACGGAGAACGTTGAGCTCCAGCCGAAGGCAGCCTCCCTCTTCACTCTTCAGACTTGGCAGACGAGACCTCGACCTGATCTTGGCTGTGCTGACGAGGGGGATCGCGACGGCCGCGGGAGCGCCGTCTAGAGGAAGCTCAGCTCTGTCACGTTCGGAGATCGGCTTGCACCTCTATTGATGTAGCGGAAATTGTCGGTTGTTTGATAGCTACCGGCAGGTGGCAAGAGGAATCGCGAGGACTATGCCTGGTGTCTGACCGCACAGCGAAAGTGGCTGGACTGTCTCCCCAGCAGCTCCAGCTCCTGATGGACAGGCTCAGGGTAAGAGTGTCCTCCACGAGCGCCGAGCTCATCCCTCACCGGTCAGGCGATGAGACGGTGCCCCTCTCTTTTTCTCAGGAACGCCTCTGGTTCCTGGATCGCCTGGAGCCTGGGAATGCGGCATACAACATGCCGGTGTCGATGGATATCCGGGGTTTGCTGGACGCCGCAGCGTTCGCCGCCGCGCTGGCGAGGTTGTTCGGCGCCACGAGTCGCTGCGGACCACGTTCCGAGTCTCCTACGGGAAGCCCGAGCAGCGAATTACTCCGGCTGACCCGGCCCCCACGGCGCCGGCTCGGATCGACCTGTCGGGGCTCCCGGAGGAGATCCGGGGAGCAAAGGCGGAACGCCTGACAGGGATCTGGGCTCGCCGCAATTTCGACCTCGACCGGGGTCCCCTGACGGCCGCCGCCCTGCTCCGTCTCGGCCCGGAGGGCCACCGCTTTCTGCTGGTCACCCATCACATCGTCTCGGATGGCTGGTCCGTGGGAGTGCTGGTTCGGGAGGTTGCAGCGCTTTACGAGGCATTTTCGCAAGGCCTGGTCTCCCCGCTGCCGGAGCTGCCCGTGCAATACGCCGACTTCGCCGTCTGGCAGCGGCGATCGCTCTCCGGCGAGAACCTGGAACGCCTGCTCTCCCGCTGGCGTGATCGCCTCAAAGGAGCGCCGGCCGGCGTCGAGCTGCCCACCGACCGGCCGCGGCCGACGGTGCAGACGCTGCATGGCGGCAAAGTCTACCTGCGGCTGGACAGCGAGACCCTCCACCCACCTGCACGCCCTGGTGCTGGGGGTGAGGGTCCGACGGTCTTCATGACCCTGCTCGCGGCCTTCCAGGCGCTGCTCCAGCGCTACAGCAGGCAGGACGATCTTGTCGTGGGCTCACCGGTCGCCAGCCGCGACCGCAGGGAGCTGGAGCAGCTCATCGGTCTGTTCATAACCCCCCTGGCCTTGCGCTGCGACCTGTCCGGCAACCCAACGTTCGGACAGCTCCTCGGCCGGATCCGCGAGGTCGTCCTCGAGGCCTTCTCCCTCCAGGAGCTCCCCTTCGAGAAGCTCATCGAGGAGCTGCGGCCGCCGCGGGATCTGGCACGGTCGCCGCTGTTCCAGACGATGCTGATCCTGCAGAACGCCCCACTGGGGCCCCTCATGCTGCCGGGGCTGGAGCTCAAGCCATCGCCGGTTGAGAACGGCAGCGCCAAGCTCGACCTGCTGCTCTCCATGGCGGAGGGGCGGCCGGCCTCGAGGGGTTCCTCGAGCACAATGCCGACCTGTTCGACCGCGCGACCGCCGCGAGGATGATCGGCCATTTCCAGACCCTTCTGGCGATGGCCTTGATCCATCCCGGCCGTCGCCTCTCGGAACTCCCTCTGCTGAGCGGCCCGGAGCACGCCCAGATCGCCCGGGAATGGAATGATACAGCCGCACTGCTGTCCGAGCCCGCAAGCTTGCCAGAGATGTTCGAGATCCAGGTTCGGAAGATCCCTGGCGAGCCAGCGGTCGTTTGCGAGGGTGCCGCGACGACCTACGGGGAGCTCGACACCCGCGCCAACCGCCTCGCACGGCACCTTCGGCGCCTAGGCATCGTCCCGGAGTCGCTGGTGGGCGTTCTGCTCGAACGCACACCCGCGATGCCAGCTCCGCTCCTGGGGATCGGAAGGCCGGCAAGGAGAGAGAGACTCGGGAGGGTTCCCCGCTCGCTTGGGCTCGGCGAGTCGGTCGCCAAGCTGCTCGTCGATCTCGAAGCCGAGGAAGAAGAGAGTCCGGAACCGGTCAGAGTGGGCCACCGCGCCGCGGGCGCGCTCATCGATCCGCCGGGCGGCCTCGCGCACAGCTTCGAGAGCGGCCCGGGCGTGGGTCTGCGGCAGTAGCCGGCGGAGAAAGTCGCCGCCACCTGATTCGTCAATGAGATCCGTAGCCCACCAGTTGAGCCGCGGAGGAGAGCACCGACCCCTCTCCCGCCCACGCGACTGTGAGCTGGACCGCCAAGACGGCATCAAGGACTTCGTCGTCCCTCATCATCGAGTGGGCCGAGGCTATGCCGCTTTGCCCGGACAATCAAGCGCTCCGCGATGGACACGGCCCGGGGCGGTCTAGATCGAGCGTTCGCGCGACCAACCTCATCACCATCTAACTCCTGCACGTGACCGGCGCTGCAGCTCTGAACTGGCGGATACCAGCGGGACAATCGCGGGACAAATGCGGGACATTTCCGCCCAACTTTCGACCACCCCAAGCAATTCTCTGAAGATGGTGAATCAATTGTAATCCATTGATTTTACACCATTTCTGTGTTGGAATGTGTTGTGGAAGATTGACAGGGAAGGGACTTTTAATCCGCGGGTCCAGAGTTCGAGTCTCTGACGGCCCACCACCCGCATCTCCCTCTCCGTATTGGATTTCCTGTTTCGGTGTTCACTCTCCTCGCGGGGATATTTTGCCGAGAGAGATGGTCATGGCCGAGGTCCAAAGACCCACCAGCGGGAAGAGGTCCTCCATCTGATGACATGAGTGTAGCGCGCGTCCTCATCTGGAACTGCCCTCATCGACGGGGAGGAGCCCGGGGACAAAGAGCTCCTCCCCTCGCCAAAACGTCAGGTGAGGACCCTCAGCTACGGCACTTCCGTACCGCTGATCAGAAAGTTGATCTGCGAGTGGGTTACCGCACCCTCGAACTGCTTGATGCGCGGCAGGTTGGGGCGAGCGCCAAAGAGCTGTTGCGCGGAGTGGAAGATCACGTCGATGAAAAGGAGTTTGCTCTGGCCCGCTTCGGGGGCGAGTGGACAGAAATTGAGTTGACGCTGGAATGTGGCCTTCCCGTTCGCGTTGGCGGTGAAGGCGTTGGGCACCCCACCGAAGGGGCCGACGCCCAGAAATACCTGCCCCTGGAAGTTCGTCTCGAATCCCCCCCAGACGGAGTAGAGGCCGTTCGGGATCAGATGGCGAAGGTGAACTTGGCCGTGACCGTGTTGTCGCCGCCGCAGTTGATGTTGACCGTTCCTTTCGCCGCCAGCCATTTGCCGAGGGTGATCGGACCGTTGGAGGTCGCCCGGGTGAACTCGGTCACTCCTCCCTGGAGAATGTCGCGCAGATGGGCCTTGCCGCCGAAGGCGTCGACGATCACTCCTACATCGCGCAGCGGGACGTTGAGCTGAGCGCGGACGTCGGCCTCGGTAAAGCCGGTGATACGGAACCAGACCGGGTCGACACTGGTGGCAAGAAGCGTGTAGGCCGGTGTGGCTTCACTCAGAGGCAGGGCGCGAGAGCCGCCCGGGTTGTAGGCGCCAACGGAAGTGTGAGCTCCAGCAGGACTAGACCGCAGAAAAATACCTTCCTTACGAAATTTCTTGTAGACATTTTCTTCCGCTCCCCTCGTGCTGCTTGGCAGAGGCAAGGACGGGAGAGCACCAGCGCTCAAGAATCGAGTCGTAAGCTTATTCCGCAGCCCGGCTGCGGGCTCAGCGCTGCTCGAGAACGCGGCCCGAGACGCCCGGAGGTCAGGCGCTCGAGGCTGGGATGGTCGCGGACGATCGTCTCCTCGCGGCGGGGGCCGGTGGAGACCAGGGTGACGGGGGCCTCGATCTCGCCTTCGATGAAATCGATGTACTCCCGGGCCTCGCTGCGGCAGATCCTTCCAGTCGAGAATGCCGACGGTGGAGCTCTTCCACCCCTTGAAGGTGCGCAGGATGGGCTCGGCCGCCTCCAGGCGAGCGGCGGTCCGGCGGGAAGGTGTGCACGGTCTCGCCGTGCAGGCGGTAGGCGACGCAGACCGGGATCTCGTCGAAGTCGTCGAGCACGTCGAGCTTGGTCAGGGCGACGGTGTCGACGCCGTTGAGGAGCTGGCCGTAGCGGGCGGCGACGGTGTCGAACCAGCCGCAGCGGCGCGGCCGGCCGGTGACGGTGCCGAACTCGTTCCCGCGCCGGCGCAGGAACTCGCCGGTCTCGTCGGTCAGCTCGCTCGGGAAGGGGCCTCCCCCCACCCGCGTGGTGTAGGCCTTGAGCACGCCGATGGCGCCGTCGATCCGCGTCGGCGGCACGCCGGTGCCGGTGCAGGCGCCGCCGGTGGTCGAGTTGGAGCTGGTCACGTAGGGATAGGTGCCGTGGTCGATGTCCAGCAGGGACCCCTGCGCGCCTTCGAACAGGAGGCTCTTCCCCTCCTTGATCCAGCCGTTCAGGAGCTGCTCGGTGTCGCGCAGGCTGGGCCGCAGCCGCTCGGCCCAGGTCCGGCACATGTCCATGTAGACCGCCGGCGACGGGAGGTTCTCGCCGCCCAGGCTGGTGAGCTCGGCCTGGATGCGCGACAGCAGCACGCGCAGGCGCTCCTCGAGGTCGGGCGCGAAGAGGTCCACCATCCGCAGGCCGGCGCGCGAGACCTTGCCCTCATAGGCCGGGCCGATCCCCCGCGAGGTGGTGCCGATGCGGCCGGCGCCGCGCGACTCCTCGCGCGCCCGGTCGAGGATGGCATGGCAGGGGAGCAGCACGTGGGCGCGGTTGGAGACGAACAGGCGGCCGTCGAAGCGCACCCCGGCCTCGTAGAGGCGGGCGAGCTCGGAGAGCATCGCGTCCGGCGCCACCACCATGCCGTTGCCGAGGACGCACATCATGTCCGGGTGCAGGATGCCCGACGGGATGAGCTGCAGGGAGAAGTGGCGGTCCCGGAACTTCACCGTATGGCCCGCGTTGTGCCCCCCCTGGTAGCGCACCACGCCGTCGAAGGCCGGGCAGAGGAGATCGACGATCTTCCCCTTGCCTTCGTCTCCCCACTGCATTCCCACGATGACGGCGTTGGCCATATCCGGTCTACTTTCTCGGTTTCTCTGTTTGGGCCCTGCTGCCGGGACCTTACTACGTTGCGGCACTAGACGGCCGGCGACAGTAACAGAGGATGGGAGGGGGGGCAAGAAGGTGCTAGCATCCTGCTCTTCCGGGGGATTCTCAGGGGACTTCAAAAAAGCGCGTGCAAACTTTCCTCGACATCGCGACTCTCCTGCTGCCGATCGCCTATCTCCTGGTGGCGATCGACTACGGCTTCCTCTTCTTCACCTCGCATCCGTTCGCCGAGCGGACGGCCACCCCGGCGCTGCGCGGCACGGTGCTCCTCCACTTCGCCTACCTGGCGGCGGCGACCGCCCAGTGGCGGCAGTTCCCGGCGGCCACGGTGTCGCAGGCCCTGTCCATCGTGGCCTTCTCGGTGGCGGTGGTCTACGTCTTCGTCGAGTGGCACGGCCGGGCGCGCTCGACCGGCTTCTGGCTGGTGTCGCTGGTCTTCTTCTTCCAGCTCCTGGCCTCCCTGTTCACCCGTCCCAATCCGCCGGACCGGGCGATCTTCCACGACCCCTTCTTCGCCCTGCACGTGCTCGCTCGCCCTCCTCGGCTACGCCGCCTTCGTGGTGGGCGCGGCCTACGCCTTCCTCTTCCTCCAGCTCTACCGCGACCTCAAGGCGGGGCGCTTCTCCACCTTCTACGGCAAGCTGCCGCCGCTGGAGGTGCTGGAGCGGATGATGATCGGGGCGATCGGGGCGGGGTTCGTGACGCTGACCGGAGCGGTGATCACCGGCGCCTTCTGGGCCGAGCGGCTCTATCACAGCGGCTGGCTGCACGACCCGAAGATCCTGTTCACGCTGGCCACCTGGGTGATCTACGCGGCGGCGCTGCTGATGCGGCGGCTGCGCCGCTGGCAGGGGCGGCAGACGGCGCTGGCGAGCCTCGCCGGCTTCGGGGCGATCCTGTTCTCGCTGATGGCGGTGAACTTCTTCTTCACCGACTTCCACGGTTTCATGTAGAGCGAAGGGCGGGGACGGAAAGCGCCGAACGGCGTACAATCCCTATCAGATGACCTCGCCGCTTCTGGGCGCCAGCGCTCCATTCCGTCCCGATCCACCGCTGCTCCTGGTGGGCACGGACTTCCGTTGCGCGCCGATCGAGCTGCGCGAGCGGGTGGCGATGGGCAGGGAGGAGGCGGAGAAGACGCTCGTCCATCTGCTCGCCCGCCCGGAGATCGCCGAGGCGTTCCTGCTCTCGACCTGCAACCGCACGGAGCTCTACCTGCAGCCGCGCGACGAGGATCGGGCCTACCAGGACGCCCTGGAGCTGGTCTTCCTGGCGCGGGAGCCGGAGCTGGAGCGGCCGGGGCGGCTCTATGTGAAGCGCAGCGGCGAGGCGGCCCGCCATCTGCTGGCGGTGGCGGGCGGGCTGGAGTCGATGGTGCTCGGCGAGCCCGAGATCCTGGGCCAGGTCAAGGCCGCGGCGGCCCTGGCCGAAGCCATCGGGGCCGAGGGGCCGGTGCTCAAGCGCCTGCTGCGCAGCGCCATCGCCGCCGGCCGGCGGACGCGCCAGGAGACGGCGATCGCCGCCGGAGCGGTCTCGATCGGCTACGCGATCGTGGAGCTGGCGCGGCAGATCTTCAGCGGGCTGGACGACTGCCGGGTGCTGCTGATCGGCGCCGGCGAGATCGCCCGCTCGGTCGCCCGGCCGCTGATCGAGCGTGGCGCCCGCGAGCTCCAGGTGGCCAACCGCGGCGGCGAGCGGGCGCGCCAGTTCCAGGAGGAGTTCGCGAACGCCGAGTTGATCGCCTTCGAGGATCGCCTGGAGGCGGTGCGCACGGCCGACCTGGTGATCGCCTCGACGGGCGCCGAGGAGCCGGTGCTCACCCGCCGCCAGCTGGCCGAGGCGATGCGCTCCCGCCCCTCGCGGCCGCTGCTGGTGGTCGACCTCGGGGTGCCGCGCAACGTCGAGCCGGCCGCCGGCCGCGCCGAGAACGTCTTCCTTCACACCGTCGACTCGCTCGACCACCTGATCCAGCGCAACCTGAAGCGGCGCCGCGAGGAGCTCCCGCGGGCCGAGGAGATCGTCCAGCAGGAGCTGGCCCACTTCCGCGCCTGGTTCCGCGGGCTGGAAGCCGAGCCGCTGGTCGCCCGCATGCAGAAGCAGGCGGAGCGCATCCGGGTCCGGGAGCTGGCCGAGGTCCTCCCCCGCTTCCCGGCAGAGACCCACGCGGAGCTCGAGCGCCTGACCCGCTCGCTGGTCCGCAAGATCCTCCATCACCCCAGCAGCCGTCTGCGCGCCCGCGACGGCGCGGACGACCTCTCCCGGCTCGACCTCGTGCGCGAGCTCTTCCATCTCGATGCCGACGACGAAGACTGACGCCATCTTCCGCATCCGCCTGGGCACCCGCCGCAGTCCCCTCGCCCTCGCACAGTCCGGGATGGTGGCGCGGAGCCTCGAGGCCGCGCACCCCGGTCTCGACGTCGAGCTGGTGCCGATCGTGACCACCGGCGACGTGGTGACCGGCGATCTCGCCCGTTTCGGCGGCAAGGGGCTGTTCACCAAGGAGCTGGAGGGGGGCCTGCTCGACGGCTCGCTGGATCTGGCGGTGCACAGCCTGAAGGACCTGCCGGTCACCTTTCCGGACGAGCTGATCATCGCCGCCCACCCCCAGCGCGCCGACGCCCGCGACGTGCTGGTGAGCGAGGACGCCGAGGACCTCGACGGCCTCCCCGAGGGGGCGATCGTGCTCACCGGCGCGCTGCGCCGCCGGGCGCAGATCCTGATGCGCCGTCCGGACCTGCGCGTCGAGCCGATCCGCGGCAACGTGGACACGCGGCTGCGCAAGTGGCGCGACACCCGGGCCGGCGGCGTCATCCTCGCCGGCGCCGGCCTCCACCGGCTGGCCCTGCTCCACCTCCCCGTCTACCCGGTGCCGCCCGAGGTGATGCTCCCCGCCCCGGGCCAGGGGACGCTCGCCCTCCAGGTGCGCGCCGGCGGCATCGCCGCCCCCCTCTGCCAGGCCCTCAACGACCCGGACACCGCCCGCTCCGCCGAAGCCGAGCGCCGCGTGGTGGCCGCCTTCGGCGGCGACTGCACGCTCCCCCTCGGCGCCTGGGCGCGCGCGGATGGCCTCTCGGATGGAAAAAACAATGGCCATCTCCGCCTGACCGCCCTCCTCGCCACCCCGGACGGCCGCCACTCTGCCCGCGGCGAAGCCGTGGGCGCCACCCCCCAGGAGGCCGCCGACGCCTGCGTGGCGGCGATGCGGGAGAACGGGGCGGACGAGGTGCTGGAACGAATCCGGGGGTGAGGGTCGGTCGTCACCCGCGCCGAGCACCAGTCCGAAGGGCTCGCCGCCGCCTTTGCCCGCGCCGGCGCCGCCGTTGAGCTCCTCCCCCTGCTCGAAGTCGTCCCCGCCGCCGATCCGCGCCCCCTGGAGCGGGCGGCGGCGGAGCTCTTTATCTACGATTGGGTTGTATTTACCTCCACCAACGCGGTCGAGGCTTTCCTGCCGCTCGCCGGATCCCTGCCTCCCCCTCTGAAGATCGCCGCCGTGGGTCCGGCCACCGCCGAGGCCCTCCGCGCCCGGGGGATCGAGCCCCATCTGACGGCCGGCCGGACCGACGCCGAGGGGCTCGCGACGGAGCTCGCCCCCCAGGTCGCGGGGAAGCGGGTCCTCCTCCCCCAGGCCGCCGACGCCCGTCCCGCCCTGCTCGCCGGGCTGACCTCGGCCGGGGCCGAGGCGGTGGCCGTGGTCGCCTACGACAAGCGCCTCCCCCCGGAGGCGCCCGGCCGGGCCGCGGAGCTGTTCGCCACCTCCCCCCTCGGCTGGGTGACGTTCACCAGCCCGCGGATCGTCCGCCACTTCGCGGAGCTCTTCGGCGCGGACTGGGAACGGCGGCGGGGCGAGCTGCGGGCGGCGTCGATCGGACCGGTGACCAGCGCCGAGCTGCGGCGGTTGGGGGTGGAGCCGGCCGCCGAGGCGCGGCGGCCCTCCGATGAGGAGATGGTGGCGGCGGTGGCGCGGGCGGAAGAGCGGAGGGACAACACGGACGACACGGACCGACAGGGACGGCAGGGATCTTTCGGTAAATCTGCTGTCCTTGTCGTCCGTGTCAGTCCGTGTTCGTGCCTGTCTGCTTTTCCGCCCCCCCTACCCCACTTTCCTCTCGTTCATCCCCAGGAGCCTCTCGAGCCAGCTCTTCCGCATCATCTTCAGGGGGTGCTCGGGGCTGCCGAGCTGGCCGGAGTGGCCGGAGAGGTCGGAAGCGATGACATAGAACTCCACCACCGTCTGGTTCCGGTGCACCTCCGGCGGCACGTCCAGGGAGTAGCCCGAGCCGAAGAGGTGGTGGATGCCGACTCTCACGAAGGGTCCCCCCTCGCTCCGCGCCCAGGCTTCCGTGGTCTTCACCCCGAAGTCGTCGGCGATCCGCAGGTGGACCGTGCCGGCCTTCCCCTTCTCGTAGAGGGGAATGCCGTCCACTCCGAGGAGGAGGCCGGGCGGGCGGCGGTCGAGCTGGACGAACTGGGTCTCCAGGCGCTGGCGCGTCTCCTGGAATCGCTGGGCATAGCGCGGGTTCGGCCTCGCGCCGCTCAGCAGCCGCAGCCCTTCGAGCGGCTGGTTCAACGTCTCGTACCAGGCGATGCTTCTGAGCAGGTCCTCGAGATCCTGATCCGTCTTCCGCTCGGCGGCGACGCGATCGATCCGCGCCACCAGTCCGGCACGGTCCGGCCAGGTCCGGCGCAATTTTTCCAGGCGATCGAGCGCCTCGTCGAACCGCCCCGCCGCGATCTCCGCGTCGGCCTGCGCTTCGAGGGATCTCGCGGTGCGCTCCCTCTGCGGGACGGCGCGCGTGGCGCGAACAGCGTGGGTGGTGCGGGCGATGCGGATGACGCTCGGCCGGCTCTTCCGCGCAACCCGAGCGGGCGGAGTGGGAGCGGGGGCCGCCGGCGGAGACGGCAAGGCCGCGGGAGGCGGCGGAACGGCGGGCTTGGCGGCAACGGCCCTCCTGGCGAGGCCCCTCGTGGGTATTGGCTCGTGGAAGGGCGCCGGGCTCTGCAGCCTCAGGAGGACCACGCCGAAGGTGATCCCCACCAGCAGGATGGCGGCCACCGGCACGCCGATCCCCAGCAGGAACCGGCGCCCGTCCCGCGGCGCCGCGGCCTTATCAATCCTGGACGGGAGCCTTGGGAGGCGGTGGCGGAGGCGCGACGGAAGGTGCGGGCATCTCGGGCGCCGGCCTCGCCGCGGGCAGGCTTCCAGGCTCCCCGAAGAGCACGAGGCGGAGGGCCTCGCGGAGCTCCCGGTAGGAGGGTTGGAGCCCGTCGAGAACCTCGGTGACGAGAAACGCGCCCCCCGCGTGAGTGATGCCGAAATCGAGCACCCTGGGGAGGCCCGGATGATCGAGGGCCCGCAGGGCGCGGGCGGTCTCCAGGAACTGCTGCCGCCACTCCGCGGTTCCGCTGTCGTCGTCGCGGATCAGCTCGACCGCGACCGTCGCGCCCGACTCGAGGTCGGTGCCACGGAAGATGCTCGCCGCCTCGCTCGAGGCGATCTGCTTCTCCAGAAGGTAGCGTTCGGTGATCCTGCGCAACTCGTTCATAAAGGCCCTGCTGCAACCGGAGTTGATCTTAGCAGCCCGAACGGCCCGAGGTCCCCCCCATCCCGCTTTGCCGCGACTTGACGTAAACTACGTCTCGAAGCGGCAAGAAAGGACCCCATGGCAGATTTCCAGCCAGAACCTCGCGAGTCAGCCGATCCCGGCCTGACGACTACGATTTCGTGATCGTCGGCTCCGGCTTCGGCGGCAGCGTGTCGGCGTTGCGGCTCGCGGAGAAGGGGTACAAGGTGCTGGTCCTGGAGGCCGGCAAGCGCTGGCGGACGCAGGATTTCCCGAAGACCAACTGGCGGGTGCGGAAGTTCCTCTGGATGCCCGCCCTGTTCTGCTACGGCATCCAGCGGCTGACGCTGCTGCGCGACGTGCTGGTGCTCTCGGGGGCGGGGGTCGGCGGCGGCTCGCTGGTCTACGCCTGCACCCATATCGAGCCCGCGGACGGCGCCTTCCAGCGCGGCACCTGGCCCAAGGGGATCGACTGGAAGCGGGCGCTCGCCCCCCACTACCGGACCGCCAAGCGGATGCTCGGCGTCAACGCCACCCCCCACCTCTGGGAGGGGGACCGCGCCCTCCAGGACTTCGCGCGGACGATCGGCAAGGAGGACACCTTCCGCCCCACCGAGGTCGCCATCCTCTTCGGCGACCGCGCCGGCCAGCAGGTGGGGGACCCCTACTTCGGCGGCGAGGGGCCGGACCGCACCACCTGCACCTACTGCGGCGGCTGCATGGTGGGGTGCCGGCACGGGGCCAAGAACACCCTCGACAAGAACTACCTCTGGTTCGCCGAGCGGCTCGGCGCCGAGGTCCGCCCCGAGACCCTGGTCACCGGCCTGGAGGAGGATGGCCAGGGGGGGTGGCGCGTCTCCACCCGCGGCTCCACCCGCAAGATCTTCCGCGGCCGGCGGACGATCCGGACGCGCGGCGTGGTCCTCGCCGCCGGCGCGCTGGGCACCACCGACCTCCTCCTCAAGTGCCGGGACGCCGGGCCGCTCCCCCGCCTCTCCCCCGTCCTCGGCGGCTACGTGCGCACCAACAGCGAGGTGATCTGCGGCGCCACCTCCCGCTCCCCCGAGGCGGACTATTCGAAGGGGATCGCCATCGCCAGCAGCATCCACCCCGATCCGGACACCTGCATCGAGGTCGTCCGCTACCCCAAGGGATCGGACGTGATGAGCTTCCTGGGGACCCTGCTGGTCGACGACGGCACCCGCCTGACGCGGCCGATGAAGTGGTTCGCCACCTGCGTCCGCCATCCGGTCGACTTCCTGCGCACCCTGAGCCCCTTCGGCTGGGCGAAGCGCTCGACGATCGTGCTGGTGATGCAGAACCTCGACAACTCGCTGCGCCTGGTGCGCGCCCGCCGCTGGTTCTGGCCGTTCGGCAAGGGGCTCACCAGCCAGCACGCGCCGGGGGAGCCGCCGATCCCGGCCTACATCCCGGTCGCCAACCAGGCGGCCCGCCACATCGCCGGGCAGACCGGGGCGTACGCCTCGAGCTCGATCAACGAGGTGGTGCTCAACGTCCCCACCACCGCCCACATCCTGGGCGGCGCGCCGATGGGCACCTCGCCGGCCGACGGCGTGATCGACGCCCGCAACCGCGTCTTCGGCTACGACAACCTCTACGTGGTGGACGGCTCGATGATCCCGGCGAACCTCGGGGTCAACCCCAGCCTGACGATCACCGCCATGGCCGAGCACGCGATGAGCCACATCCCCCCGAAGGACCCCGAAAAGGGGCTGCGGCACCTGCCCCCGCAGGCGCGGGCGGCGGGGGCGGCACCGGCGCTGCTGGAAGTAGCAGGAACGCGGACCTGAAGGACGAACACGGACACTAGGACAGAACGCTCCACGTTCCTGTTCGTCCATGCTGTCCCTGCTCGTCCTCCTAGCGCAGAACCAAGCCCGGCAGAGCCAGAAAAAACAGCATGTACACGCACCAGCAACGCCCGCATCGCCCCGCATAGCCGCGCGAGGCCGCGGTCGTCGACCAGGCGGTAGCGCCGGCCGAGCAGGAACCGCATCAGCGCGAGGTCGCCGCGAAATCGAGAAGGCCGCCGGCCGCCCCAGTGGCATAGAGGAGCGGATGCCGCTGGCTCAAGGCGGCGCAGAGGCGCGAGGCCATGAGGAACCAGACCAGCACGGACGACCAGTAGACGGCGAACAGCACGGGAAACAGGCTCACCGAGTCGGCCTCCTGACAACGAATAGTTTTAGAAGACAAAGAAAGTTTGCAGAGGATACTACGGAAGACTGCGTGAGGGAAGAGCGACTTCGCGATAGACTTCCCCATTCCACAAAAGCTCCCCGCGAGGTGACCCGCATGCTGATACCCGGACTCATTTTGAAACAGATGTACACCATAGGCAGTCTCGAGAACGTCGAGGACGGCGTCCGGTTCAGCCTGAAGAACCGGCTGTCCAACGCCACCCTGACCAAGCTCAACGAGATCCGGATCGACGGCAAGCCGGTGCCGCTCGACCGCCTGAGCCTGGAGCTGAACGGCGACCGCATCGCCGCCGCCGGCGTCAGCCCCACCTCGGCGATCGCCTTCCCGCTCGCCAAGGTGGTGAGCATCCACGCCCGCGGCGAGCAGCTCGAGAAGGGGGCGCACGAGATCACGCTCGGCTTCGAGACCACCCCTTTCGGCACCCTCTCCTTCAAGGTCAAGGATTCCATCGCCGAGCGGGTGAAGCGGACCACCGTCCCCCACGACAAGGACGACGACCAGACGCCGGAGATGGTCAAGGCGCGGCAGGCGTTCGTCGAGGAGTACACCGGGGTCAAGCTCCAGCACATCGACAAGTTCTCCTTCGATCCCGCGGTGACCCGCGGCAACGTCGAGAACTTCACCGGCGTGGCCCAGATCCCGATCGGCTTCGCCGGACCGATCCAGGTCAACGGCGAGCACGCCGTGGGGGAGTTCCTGGTCCCGCTCGCCACCACCGAGGGGACCCTCGTCGCCTCCTACAACCGCGGCATCAAGGTGCTGAACCTCTCGGGCGGGGTGATGTGCACCGTCGTCGGCGACAGCATGCAGCGGGCGCCGGTGTTCGTCTTCGACAACGCCCGCGACGCCCGCGACTTCGTGGTCTGGGTGGACGCCAACCTCGGCAAGATCCGCGAGGAGGCCGAGGCCACCTCCAGCGTGGCCAAGCTCACCTACATCGACCGCTACCTGGCGAACAAGCTGGTCTTCCTGCGCTTCAACTACACCACCGGCGACGCCGCCGGCCAGAACATGGTCGGCCGGGCGACCTTCGCCGCCTGCAGCTGGATCCTGGAGAACCACGACCGGATCCGCCATTTCTACCTGGAGTCGAACTTCGCCACCGACAAGAAGTCGTCGCAGATCAACGTCATGCGCACCCGCGGCAAGCGGGTCACCGCCGAGGCGACGATCCCGCGCGAGGTGCTGATCCAGAACATGCACGTCGATCCCGAGACGCTCCACTACCACGCCGGCATCGCCAACGTCGGCGCCTTCCTCTCCGGCGCCAACAACAACGGCTGCCACTCGCCGAACGGCATCACGGCGATGTTCATCGCCACCGGGCAGGACGTGGCGAACGTCGCCGAGTCCTCGGCCGGGGTGGTCTATACCGAGGTGACGCCGGAGAAGGACCTCTACATCTCGATCACCATCCCGTCGCTGATCGTGGCGACGTACGGCGGCGGCACCGGCCTCGCGACCCAGCGCGAGTGCCTGGAGATCCTGGGCTGCGTCGGCAAGGGGAAGGTCAAGAAGCTCGCCGAGATCATCGCCGGCGTGGTGCTGGCGGGGGAGATTTCGCTGGCCTCGGCGATCTCCTCGCTCGACTGGGTGTCGAGCCACGAGCAGTACGGGCGGAACCGGTAGGAGGGGCATGCCCGATCCCCGTTGCCAGGACCCGCCGAGGCCACGCCCTTCCGGCTCCCCCGGCCTCGTCGGGCGCGATCCCCGGGTTCGAGATGCTGCCGGACCGCCCGCCGCAGGGGCTGGTCCGGCGCTTCATCACCACCCAGCGCCACCTGATCGCCCTCGCCTTCGGCGCCCTGGTGGCCCACGCCCGCGAGGGGCAGGCGTTCGGCACCGGGCGGCGCTTCCGGCTGCTGTTCTGGCTGGAGCGCCTGATCGCCGCCCTGGCGCGGCCGTTCCTCGACCGCGAGATCGTCGACCGGCCGTTCCCCGTCCAGCTCCGGCGGCGGCTCGAGATCCTCGGCCCCACCTACATCAAGCTCGGCCAGGTGCTCGCGCTGCGCCAGGACATCCTGCCGGCGACGATCACCGACGAGCTCAAGAACCTCCTCGACCGCCTGCCGGTGGTCCCCTTCGACCGCTACCTGCGGATCATCGAGGCGGACGTCCAGCGGCCGATCGGCGAGATGTACTCCTGGGTCGATCCGATCCCCACCGGCTCGGCCTCGATCGCCCAGATCCACCGGGCGACGACGCGGGAGGGGGACTCGGTGATCATCAAGGTGGTCAAGCCGGGGATCCGGGAGACGCTGACCCGCGACGCCATCCTGCTGCGCATCCTCGGCGCGATCCTGCAGCTCTTCCTCCCCCGCTACCGGCCGTCGCAGCTCATCCGCGAGTTCGTCGAGTACACCCGCCGCGAGGTCGACCTGCGCCGGGAGGCGGACAACGCCGAGTCGTTCATGGCCAACTTCCACGACCTGCCGGGGGTGGTCTTCCCCAAGATCTACCGGCAGTACAGCAGCCGCGGCGTCCTCTGCATGGAGTTCCTCAAGGGGTTCAAGCCGGGAGCGCCGGAGACCCAGGAGCCTCACCGACGAGGAGCGCGACGTGCTCGTCGACCTGGGGGCCGCGAGCATCATCCGCATGCTGTTCAAGGACGGCTTCTTCCACGCCGACCTCCACCCGGGGAACCTGCTGGTGCTCCCCGGCCCCCGCCTCGGCTTCATCGACCTCGGCATGGTCGGGCGCTTCGAGAGCGACCTGCGGCGCACCTTCCTCTACTACTACTACACGCTGGTGATGGGGGACGCCGAAGGGGCGGCGCGCTATCTCGGCGCCATCGCCATCCCGGGGCCGGGGGCCGACCCGAAGGGGTTCCGCCGCGAGGTCACCGAGATCCTGCTGCGCTTCAACCGCGCCGGCAGCTTCCGCGACTTCTCGCTGGCGCAGCTCATCATGCGGTCGGTGAACCTCGGCGCCCAGCACCGGCTCTACTTCCCGGTCGAGATGGTGCTGATGGTCAAGGCGCTGGTCACCTTCGAGGGGGTGGGCCAGATCCTCAAGCCGGGCCTCGACGTGGCCGCGGTCTCCCGCGAGCACGCCAACGCCATCTTCCGCGACCAGTTCAGCCCGCAGAACCTCGCCCAGCAGGTGATGCGGGCGGCGCCGGACATCCTGGAGGCGGTCGCCAAGGCGCCCAGCCTGATCACCGAGGGGCTGCGGCTCCTCGAGCAGGCGACCCACCGGCCGGAGAACCCGCTCGCCGGCCTGCGCGGCACCCTCTTCGGCGGCTTCTGCATGGTGGCCGGAGCGATCCTCGCCGGCGCCAAGGGCCCCTGGCCGGTCTGGGCCGTCCTCTTCGCCGTCGGGATCGGCGCGGCGCTGCACCGCAAGCGGGGGTGAAGCATGCCGGGCCGGATCAAGCTCCACACGCTTTATCCGTCATTCCCGGCTTGACGAGGTGCCAGGCGGAGATTCTACGCCGATCTCTTCAGCCGGATTTCGAGTTGTACCTGCTGGCCGCTCGCGACCGGGACGGTCATCGCTTCTGGAGCAAATCCTTCGGAATTGATCGCCATGCTGTAAGTCCCTGCCGCGGGCGCGGACAAAGAGAAAGCACCGTGATGGTCTGTCAGCGCGGCGATCTCGGGCAAGGGCACCGGGCCGCCCGTGAAATAGACACGTGCTTCGGTGACGGGTTTGCCGACGGGATCGCGAATCACCCCGGAAACCAGACCCGTTTTTTTTTCCATCATGATCACCTCATGAACCAAGGGATGGCGGGCCGCCACTCAGGACGACCCGCTGTCTACGTTGACCGTCAAGCCTTCCAGGCCACCATGTTATCGAAGACTGGTTTCACGATCCGGGTGCCCGAGTTGGTCGTCGCGCCGCCGTATGCATGAATGGCAATGGCAAAGCGGCCGCCGCTTATGATTCTGTAGACGGCGCTGCCGCTCTGACCACCAAAGGTGTCAATATCGTAGTAAACCTTCCGGACATTGACCGAGGCAATCTTGCGCGCGTCATACCACTGCGTGCCCGCGGGCTTGTCGCCGGGGTAGCCGGAGATGTTCCCGACCGAAGCGAGCAGCTCTGCGTCCGGATACACGCCGAACCCCAACCAGCCCGTGGTATTGCCCAGATTCGTCGGGAGAATGATGGCTCCATAGTCGAAGTTCTGGTCGCCACTGGTGGTCCACCCGGTCACGGAACGGAAATTCGAACTCCTCACCTTGCCGTAGGGCAGTGTGCTGCCGTTACGGCCGGGCATGACGTCGATGCTCCGGACCACCCATCCCGGCCTGGTACACCGCTGTTCTTGATATAGACGACGTGTCCGGCGGTCATCAACGTATGGGGTCCGATGAACCATCCGGTGCCGATCCACATCGATCCATCAGCCGCCGTAATGAGCAGCGAAGCATGCACCCGCCATGGATAGATGGCCGTGTTGGTGATCTGGACGCGGTCATCAGGACCGTGCACCGTCTCGGCCTCTGGAGGCGGTGGGCCGAAAGACGCCTCTCCGATGTCCCGGAGCTCACTGCTGTCCGGGGCCGTGAAGATCTCCCCCAGCGCAGCCTCGGTGGCGGCCTTCAACTGGAACCCTTTGACCGTCTCGATCCCTTCATCTTGCGGTTTAGGCGTTTTGGGATGGATTCGAGACTTGCGTCTTCACCTCGGGAAACTGGCCAACCTCGTGGGAGAGGTTGGAGACGGGCGTATGCCCATTGATCAACGTGGATTTTTCTTTGCCTTCTTGCATGATGATTCTGCCTTTCCCTGGTGGTGCCGCTGTGGCCTATCCCGCAGAGCACCCTCCAGAGAGCTTTCGCCGTCGACCGCGGTTTTCTGACAAAGCAACAGGCGTAGCCGTCGGCGGTCTGCAGCAAAAGAGGGGAAATCTGCTGCCAATCGTTCGGGGGGCGAGCCGGCCCAGCCGAGGGCCCGGCCGCCCCTTTCGAGGGACGCATCAATCCCCTCGATTTTCACATCATTCCGGAGCACCGGCCTCTCCGCCCACGCGGGGCGCGAACCGCCCCAGGCATCTTTCGCAGCATCCATCCACTGCATTGAAGCTCCCCATTGACGCTCTTCACCGGGTGTACTACGCTAGCGATACGGCTCACTCACAATTCGATCAGGGGGATGCATGAACGTGCGCCTCGTTGGAATGCTGCTGTCGCTCGGATCCTTCGACCTGCCGCGCCGACCGCGCCGGCGCTCGCCCAGCCGGCGCATCAGGTGGCGGATCTCAACACCACGCAGGAGGACTACACCGATTCCCTGTTCACCGGCCAGGAGTTCGTCGTGCTCGGAACGGCGGTGTTCTTCCTCCAGGATGACGGCATCCACGGCGTCGAGCTCTGGAAGACCGATGGCACCGAGGCCGGCACGGCGATCCTGAAGGACATCTGCCCGGGAGCCTGCTGGGGTTGGCCGCGCAGCCTCACCGTCGCGAACGGCGTGCTCTACTTCAGCGCCGACGACGGCGTCCACGGCCGTCGAGCCCTGGCGGAGCGACGGCACCGCGGCCGGCACGGCGATGCTGAGGGATCTCAATCCCGGCCTGCCGGACTCCTACGCGCGGCTTCCAGGAGGCCGGCGGCATCCTCTACCTGTCGGCGGACGACGGCGTCCATGGCCGCGAGCTCTGGAAGACGGACGGCACCGCCGCCGGCACGCAGCTCGTGGCCGATCTCTGGCCCGGCGCGGCCGGCTCGGACCCGGCCTTCCGGATCGACGCCGGCGGCAAGCTGCTGTTCAACGCCGACGACGGCGTCCACGGCCGCGAGCCCTGGCTCTCCGACGGCACCGCCGCGGGGACCTCCCTGCTCGCCGACATCAACCCGGGCGCCGGCGCCTCCTCGAACGCCATCCCCTCCTACAACTGGGAGAACGACGTCCTGGCGCTCGGCGGCGGCGCCTTCCTCTTCCAGGCCGACGACGGCGTCCACGGCTCCGAGCTCTGGAAGAGCGACGGCACGGCCGCCGGCACGGCGCTCCTGGTGGATATCGAGCCCGGCAGTGGACCGTCGATCGCCCACGGCTTCACCCGCCTGGGGAGCCAGATCCTCTTCACCGCCTACCAGGAGGCGACCGGCACCGAGGTCTGGGCGACCGACGGCACCGCCGCCGGCACCGTCAGGATCAGCGACATCAACCCTGGAGCTGGCAACGGTCATCGTGCTCCAGCTCACGGCGATCGGCAGCCAGGCCTTCTTCGCCGGGTGGGACGGCGTGACCGCCCTCGAGCTCTGGAAGACGGACGGCACCACGGCCGGCACCGTGCAGGTGAAGGACATCAACCCCGGCCCGGGGTTCGGCATCAGCATCTTCGTCCGCCGGTGGTTCAAGGCTTTCAATGGCGGCGCGCTGTTCTTCGCCGACGACGGCACCCATGGCGCCGAGCTCTGGAAGACCGACGGCACGGCCGCCGGCACCGTCATGGTGAAGGACGTCGAGCCGGGGCTTGGCTGGGGGATCGACCGCGGCTACTCCGGCATCACGGTCGTCGGCGGGACGGCCTTCTTCCGGGGACCACCCTGGCTCACGGCCCCGAGCTCTGGAAGACGGACGGCACCGACGCCGGCACCGTCGAGGTGAAGAACATCCAGACGCTGACCTCCTCGTTCCACGTCGTCAACGACTACCCGGTGGGGAACTGCCGCAACCTCGGCGGCAAGCTCCTGTGCGAGGCGGACGGCGGCGTCTCGGGCGTCGAGCCGTGGATCAGCGACGGCACGGCGGCGGGCACGGTCCAGCTCGCGGACCTCGCCCCCGGCCCCGACTGGAGCACTCCGGTCTCCAGCTTCGCGACCGGCGGCACGGCCCTGCTCGGCTCCGGGTACGGCCTCTGGAGCACCGACGGCACCCCCGCCGGCACCGTTCAGATCCTCCCCGGAGTGATCCAGAACGCCGGGGGCTTCCTCCCCGCCCTGGGGACGGTCCTCTTCACCGCGCAGGACCCGGCGGCGGGCACCGAGCTCTGGAAGACCGACGGCACCGCCGCCGGCACGGCCCGGGTCAAGGACATCGACCCCGGGACGGGCAACTCCTACCCCTATCTGCTGACCCCGCTGGGCTCCGCGGTCCTCTTCGCGGCCTACGACGGCGGCCCCGGCTACTCGAAGCTCTGGCGGACGGACGGCACCGCCGCCGGCACCTACGTCCTGACCACCAGCTCGATCACCGACATCCAATGGATCGCCCCGCTCGGCCCGGTCGCCCTGTTCGCCGCCACCGTATCGGGAGCGGGGAAAGAGCTCTGCGTCACCGACGGCGCCGGCGGGCACCGTCCTGCTCAAGGACCTGCGCACCGGCGCGGCCTCCTCCGACCCGGTGCAGCCGGTCCGCATCGGCGGCGCCGTCCTCTTCTCCGCCTTCGACGACGCCACGGGTGAGGAGCTGTGGGTGAGCGACGGCACCGCCGCCGGCACGGCCCTGCTCAAGGACATCCAGCCGGGGTGCCGGCTCCGCGATCGATCCCTATCCCGCCTGGGCCCGCGGCGATCGTCCAGGTCCTGATCGGCAACACCTTCTTCTTCCTCGCCGACGACGGCATCCACGGCCGCGAGCTCTGGAAGACCGACGGCACCGCCGCCGGCACGGTCGCGGTCGCCGACCTCTTCCCCGGCGCGCGCTCCTCGGACATCGACCAGATGACCGTCGCCGCCGGCCGCCTCTTCTTCGTCGCCGACGACGGCGTCCACGGCCGCGAGCTCTGGGTGAGCGACGGCACCGCCGCCGGCACGCGGATGGTGAAGGACGCCGTCCCCGGCCCCGGCTCCCCCGTGATCCGAGAACCTGCGGGCGGTCGGCCACCTCGTGCTCTTCTCCGCCGACGACGGCGTCCACGGCCGCGAGCTCTGGCGCAGCGACGGCGGTCCGGCCGGCACCTTCCAGGTGCAGGACATCGCGCCCGGGCCCGCCCCCTCCAGCCCCCTGGACTTCACCGAGGTGGGCGGCACGGTCTACTTCGCGGCCAACGACAACGTGGCGGGCTACGAGATCTGGGGAGCGCCGAAGAGCGAGCTGTTCACCACCTTCCAGGACGTCCCCTCCACCTTCTGGGCCTGGAGCTCCATCGAGGCGCTGACCGCCGCCGGCATCACCAACGGCTGCACGGCGGCCGGCTACTGCCCGGACCGCACGGTGAGCCGGGCGGAGATGGCGATCTTCCTCGGCCGCGGCCTCCACGGCGCCGCCTTCGCGCCGCCGGCCGCCACCGGCACCCGCTTCGACGACGTCCCCGCGTCCTACTGGGCGGGTTCCTGGATCGAGCAGATCGCCGCCGACGGCATCACCCTGGGTTGCGGCGCCTCGCCGCCGCTCTTCTGCCCGGAGCGCACGCTGGCGCGGGCCGAGATGGCGATCTTCCTGCTGCGCGCCCGCCACGGCGCGGCCTATATGCCGCCGCCGGCCACCGGCACCCGCTTCATCGACGTCCCCGCGAGCTACTGGGCCGCGGCCTGGATCGAGCAGCTCGCCGCCGAGGGGATCACCAACGGCTGCGCCCTCAATCTCTACTGCCCCGACCGGCTGGTGAAGCGGGACGAGATGGCCGTCTTCCTGGCGCGGTCGTTCAATCTGGCGTTGCCATGACGCAATCTTTACGCGAAAAGCGCATTTCCTCTTGAGCTCTGATTCCTGGCCCCCGCGCGGGGCCCTTCCATTTCCTCAGGGAGGGTTCGGCATGCCGTCTCGCGCCGCCCGGTCTCTCGTCGCCTTCTGCCTTCCGCTCATGCTGCTCACGGCCTGGAGCGCCGGCGCCCAGCCGGCCTTTCGTGTCGCCGACCTGAACACCACGGTCGCGCAACATCCGCCCTTTATCTACACCCACCAGAAGCTCGTGGCGCTCGGCGGCCAGTTCTTCTTCGTGGCCGACGACTCCGGCGCTTACGGCGCGGAGATCTGGCGCAGCGACGGCACCGCCGCCGGCACCCACATGGTGGCGGATCTCCGGCCCGGCCCGGACTCCTCCCATCCCGACAGCTTCAGCGCCGTGGGCGGCACGCTCCTCTTCTCCGCCACCGACGGCGTCGTCGGGGTGGAGCCCTGGCGCACCGGCGGCAGGACGACGGGAACGCGGAGGATCCAGGACATCGCGCCGGGCGCCCTGTCCTCCAGTCCCAACGCTTTCAAGGCCGCGGGCCCCAACGTCTACTTCGCCGCCAACGACAACACGACCGGCTTCGAGCTCTGGGCCGTGCCGCAATCCAACGTCCTCGCCACCTTCGCGGACGCGCCGACCACCTACTGGGCCTGGAGCTCCGTCGAGGCGGTCGCCAACGCCGGGATCAGCCTCGGGTGCTCGACCTCCCAGTTCTGCCCGGAGCGCACCCTCACCCGGGCTGAGATGGGGGTCTTCCTCGGCCGCGGCCTGCACGGCTCCGCGTTCGTGCCGCCGCCGCCCACCGGCACCCGTTTCACCGACGTCCCGGCCTCCTACTGGGCCGCCGGCTGGATCGAGCAGATCGCCAACGACGGCATCACCCAGGGGTGCGCCGCCTCGCCGCCCCGCTACTGCCCGGAGGCCCAGGTCTCACGGGCCGAGATGGCGATCTTCCTGCTGCGCGCCCGCCATGGCGGCAGCTACACGCCGCCGCCCGCCACCGGCACCCGTTTCATCGACGTGCCGGCCAGCTTCTGGGCCGCGGCCTGGATCGAACGGCTCGCCGCCGAGGGGATCACCGATGGCTGCGACGTCAACCTCTACTGCCCGAACAAGACGGTGGGACGCGCCGAGATGGCGGTCTTCCTGACGCGGGCGTTCGCATTGCCGCTGCCGTAACCAGAACAGGAGGGATATGCTAAAATAACATCATTTATTACCCTGGACTGACCGAGGGAACTTGATGAAACTCAGCGCCGTCCGCTCTTTCGCCATTGCCTGCCTGCTCGCCGGCCTGCCGGCCGTCCAGGCGCAGCCGCCATTCCTGGTCGCCGACCTCAACGTCGATGCCCCTCCGCTGCAGTTCCGGGATAGCCGGGACGAGATGGCGACCGCCGGGGGCCTGGCCTTCTTCACCGCCGACGACGGCATCCATGGCACGGAACTCTGGGCGAGCGACGGCACCCCCTCCGGGGCGTATCTGGTCCGCGACGTCTGCCCCGGGGCCTGCTCCTCGCGCCCCGACTCGCTGATCGACCTCAATGGAGCGCTCTACTTCATCGCGGACGACGGTGTCCACGGCCGGGAGATCTGGCGCAGCGACGGCACCGAGGACGGGACCGCGCTCACCATGGACCTGACACCCGGGCTCGGCGACGGCGCCGTCGCGCTCACCAGCACGGTGGGCCCATACATCTTCGGCACCCTCCCCTTCACCGGGCTCAACGGGGAGGAGCCGTTCCGGACCGACGGCACCCCGGCCGGCACCCGCCCCCTGGGGGACCTGAACCCTGGCCACGACGGGTCGCACTTCAGGTTTCTGGCCTCCACCGGTTTCCGCGCCCTCTTCGCCGCCTACGAGCCCGCTCACGGCGCCGAGCTCTGGGCGTGGGACGAGGGCACCCTGCAGGCCACGCGGGTGCTGGATATCAATCCGGGAGCCTCCTCCTCTCTCGACCTCGCAATTCCCCCGACCGCGGCACCGGACGCGATCACCTCCCCCAAGGGAGGAGCCATCCTCTTCGCCGCGAACGACGGCGCTCACGGGTCCGAGCTCTGGCTCTCCGACGGCACCGACGATGGCACCTATCTGCTCAAGGACATCGCCGCCGGCCCGGACGGCTCTTCTCCCCGCAGGTTCACGGCGGTGAATGGCGCGGTCTACTTCTCCACCACCGGGCCCGAGGGGCAGGAGCTCTGGCGGACCGACGGCACCGCCGCCGGCACCACGCTGGTCAAGGACATCTTCCCCGGAACCTCCGATTCCATCCCCCAGGAGCTCACGGCGGTGGGCAACCTGCTCTTCTTCCTCGCCTACGATGACATCAACTTCGGATTGCGGCTCTTCCGCAGCGACGGCACCGCGGCGGGGACGTTCCGGCTGCAGAGCGCGAGCGGCGAACCGATCGAGTTCGGCTTCAGCACGCCGACCGGCTTCGGACGTCACGGCCTCTCCGCCATCAACGGCAAGCTCGTGTTCCTCGCCGACGGCTCCGACGGCGTCCAGCTCTGGAGCAGCGACGGCACCAGCGCCGGGACGCTGTCCGTAACGGCGGCGGACAAGGCGGCGGTCGTGACAAAGGATGGCTACGCCGTCCTCGGCGGAAACCTCTACTTCCGCCAGGGTTCTCAGGGGCGGGAGGTCTGGCGGAGCGACGGCACGGCGCCCGGCACAGTACGGGTCCATGACGGCCCGTGGGTTACTTCCTCCTTTTACCTCGACGGCTGGGCGACCTACCATCCCGACACGTTCGCCGCGTTCGGTGGCAAGCTCTACTTCGCCGCCTACGACGGGACCGCCGAGGAGGAACAGCTCTGGAAGAGCGACGGCACCGAGGCCGGCACGGCGAAGCTCGAGAACCTCGCCCCCTCTCTGCTCCGGCCGCTCGCCAGCCGGCTGGTCTTCAGCAATGTGGGCTCGCTCTGGTCGACCGACGGCACACCGGGAGGCGCCCAGCTCCTCCCCGGCTTCACGCTGGAGCTCACGACGCTCGGCAACGAGGTCTACTTCGCCAACAGCGACGCCGGCCACGGCACCGAGCTCTGGAAGACCGACGGCACGCCGGCCGGCACGGGCCTCGTCGCCGATCTCGTGCCCGGCACCGCCCCGTCCCGCCCCCGCCTTCTCACCGCTGTCGGCGCCAGGCTCTTCTTCCAGGCTTTCGACGAGGCGGGCTCGGGCGGCGAGCTCTGGGTCTCCGACGGCACCGCCGCGGGGAGCTTCCTGGTCGCCGACCTCGTGCCCGGCGCCGGCTCCTCGGCCCCTGAAAACCTCACCGCCGCCGGCAACCTGCTCTTCTTCACCGCCAGGACCAGCAGCTTTGGCCGGGAGCTCTGGAAGAGCGACGGCACCGCCGCCGGCACGGTCCTGGTGAAGGACATCAACCCCGGCACGGCCTCCTCGAACCCCGGCGACCCCGTCCCCGAAACCTTCGCCGCGCCCGCGGGCGGACCGCTCTTCTTCGTGGCCAACGACGGCGTGCACGGCGAGGAGCTCTGGAAGAGCGACGGCACCGGCGCCGGCACCGTGCTGGTGAAGGACATCGCCGCCGATGCTCCCGGCGCCCAGCCCCGCCACCTGACGGCGGCGGGGAACAAGGTCTACTTCGTCGCGGCGAACGCGGCCGGCCGCGAGCTCTGGGTCTCCGACGGCACCGCCGCCGGCACCCACCGGGTGAAGGACATCAACCCCGGCCCCGAGTCCTCGAGCCCCGATCATCTGACCGCCGACGGCTCCGTGCTCCTCTTCTCCGCCTTCGATCCCGTCCATGGGGTCGAAGCCTGGCGGACCGACGGCACGGCGGTGGGGACGCGCCGGATCGCCGACATCGCGCCGGACGCCTTCTCCTCCAGCCCGCTCGAGTTCACGGCCGTGGGACCCAACGTCTACTTCGCGGCCAACGACAACGCCGCCGGCTTCGAGCTCTGGGCCGTGCCGCAATCCAACGTCCTCGCCACCTTCTCGGACGCGCCGACCACCTACTGGGCCTGGCGCTCCATCGAGGCGGTCGCCGCCGCCGGCATCACCCTCGGCTGCGGCGAGGGGCTGTTCTGCACCGAGCGCACCCTCACCCGGGCCGAGATGGGGGTCTTCCTCGGCCGCGCCCTGCACGGCTCCACCTTCGTGCCGCCGCCCGCCACCGGCACCCGCTTCGCCGACGTCCCGGCCTCCTACTGGGCCGCCAACTGGATCGAGCAGATCGCCACCGACGGCGTCACCCAGGGTTGCGCCGTCTCCCCCGCCCGCTACTGCCCGGAGGCCCAGGTCGCGCGCGCCGAGATGGCGATCTTCCTGCTCCGCGCCCGCCACGGCGGCAGCTACACGCCGCCCCCGGCGACCGGCACCCGTTTCACCGACGTGCCGGCCTCCTTCTGGGCCGCGGCCTGGATCGAGCAGCTCGCCGCCGAGGGGATCACCAACGGCTGCGACGTCAATCTCTACTGCCCGAATAAAACGGTAGGGCGCGCCGAGATGGCGGTTTTTCTGGGAAGGGCGTTCAACCTGCCGCTGCCATAAGGGAGCGGAAAAGCCACAGGGACGTAAGGGACGACAGGGACATCAAGGACGAGAAACCACACCGTCTCGGCAGTTTCCTTCTTGTCCCTGATGTCCCTGTCGTCCCTCACGTCCCTGTTTCCGCCCTACGCCCCCATCTCCGCATCCAGCAACCCATCCAGCCGCGACAGCGCGTCGTCCAGCCGGCGGGTGACCGAATTGCCGGAGATCGCCGCGGTCTGGCGTGGCCGGTCGCGGTATACGCCGTCCCAGAGCCCCCGATCCTCCTCGAGGACGTCCCGCCGCAGGGTGACGCCGTGGCGGGCGAACAGCGGGGCGAGCTTGTCGTAGCGCGCCAGCAGGTCGCGGCGGACCGCTTTGTAGGCGTGCTCGCAGACGGCTCGGCGCTCGGAGAAGCTGAAGATGTTGGTGAAGAACATCAGGTAGTCGTCGCGCTGCGGCTCGAGCAGCACCACGTCGGCGCCCTTGAACTTGGTCTCGTACGAGGCCATGCCGATCTCCAGGCGCGAATGGATCATCGTCCGGAACGTCTGCGAGAGGACCGAGGGGAGCCCGCGGTCGAGCAGCTTGCCGCGCCGCATCAGGCCGGCCTCGACCGTGCCCAGCGTGTCGACCGGGACGATCGGATTGACGCAGATCAGCAGGTCCGCCCCCTTCTCCAGGGCCACCGAGGCGTGCAGCGTCTTGAGCAGGACGCCGTCCGCGTAATGCCGCCCGTCGATCTCCACCGGCGAGTAGAGGCCGGGGAGCGCCGAGCTGGCGGCGACGGCGAGCGAGATCGGGATGTGGTCCATCCCCGGCTCGCCGAAGCGCACGGCCTGGCCGGAGTCGAGGTCCGCCGCCACCACCACGAAGCGCTTGCCGAGCTCGCGGAAGTCGTCCGTCCGCCCCTTCATGGTGTAGATCTTCTGGAGATAGTCGCGGATCGGCCGGTTGTCGAAAATCCCCACCGGCAGCGCCTCCGAGAGGCGGGTCAGCGATTCGAGCAGCGTGAGGTCCCGGCGGTGGGTGACCCACTCCCAGAGCGATTCCACCAGCAGCCGCGGCACCGCCTGGCCGCCGCGGACCATCTCGCGGACGGCCGGAGTGAGGAACGTCTCGGGGACGAACGGATGCTCGCCCGGCTCCGAGGAGACGATCGCCCGGCACATCTGGGCCGTGGTGAGATCGTTGGCGAGGTTGGCGCAGATGAAAGCGCCGGCGCTCACCCCCACGTAGACATAAAGGTTATTGAAGTCGAGACCGTCCAGAGCCTCGTCGAGAGCCCGGAGAGCGCCGATCTCGTAGATCGCCCCCTCCGGGCCTCCCCCCGCGAGCGCCAGTCCGATCCTGGGAGAGCCGTTCGTATCGCCTGAATGGTTTCCGCCGTGCTCCACCCGTTCCGTCCTCGCCTCAGACGATGATGTTGTGCGGGTCCGTGGGCGTGGTGGCGGTCTCCGGCGTCACGATGTCGTTGGCGACAGTCGACTGCGGAGGCCGGCGTCACGCGCGGCTTGAGCTGCTCGATCTTGGCGTTGAGCTCCTCGACCTTCTGCGTCAGGTTGCGGATCTCGTCGCGGGTCGGCACGCCCAGGCGGTTCAGCGTCGACGTGAGC
This sequence comes from uncultured Acidobacteriota bacterium, assembly GCA_963761645.1. Taxonomy (GTDB): domain Bacteria; phylum Acidobacteriota; class Thermoanaerobaculia; order Multivoradales; family UBA5704; genus DATARR01. The sequence goes on along the minus strand of CAVXIG010000015.1, from coordinate 58,734 downwards.
TTCTCGTCGAACTTCTCGCCCAGGTTCTCGAAGGTGCTCTCGGCCTTGGTCTTGAACTTGTCGACCTCGGACTTCACCTTGTCGACCTCGACCTTGCCGCGCGACTCGACGTCGCGGCCGCGATCGACCAGACGGCTGAAGATCTTGCCCCCCTCCTCCTCCGCCGCGGCCAGCGCGCCGAGGCCGGCGAGCCAGATGCGGTGGACGGAGTCCTTGAGCTCCTCCTGCACGTTCTTCTCGGTCCCCTGGGTGGTTCCGGTGGTGGTATCGGTCTGGGTGGTGGTATCCATGGCTTACCCCTTCTTGGTGGCTTTCCGTTGACGCGGCTTGGACGCCTTCTTGGCGCTGGCGGCCGTCGCCGTTTCAGGACAGTGTTGCAGGAATCACGATCGCCGCCGCCTCGCCTTCGGGGCTGACGATCTCGATCACGCCCATCGTGGCGGCCTGCCGCCGCTCCACGACCTCGTCGACCTTCTTCGACAGCGTCGCGATCCGGGCGGAGAGGATCTTCACGTCCTCGCGCGTCATCACGTTCAGACGCTTGAGCACCCCCCGGCTCTCGAACTCCACCGTATCCTGCAGCAGTTGGTTGCGCGCCGCGCACCGTCTGGCTGGCGCGCTCGACCACCGCCTCCACCCTCTGCTTCTGCTTGTCCTCGAACGGCTTGCCGCGCTCGACCAGACGGTCGAACATCTCCATGCCGCCCTCGCTGACCTCGGCCACCGCGCCGACGCCGGCGAGGAAAAGGTTGCGCCCGGCGGTGAACAGCCGGTCGATCGGCTTGCTGATATCCAGAACTGTAGCGAGCTGGTTCATTTGACGATCTCTCCCTCGGTTTCAATCCGCACCACGGTCTTGCGCTCCGTGGGGCGGCCATTCTGTGGATCTCCTGCCGCGTGATCGGCGCGCTCGAGCTCCGAGAGCGACGACTCGAGCTCCTCCAGGCGCGACCGCAGGCTCGACATCTCCTCGCGGGCCTTGCGGACCGGCCCGAGGCGGTCGATCAGCTTGTCGACGCCATGCTGTACCTGCTCCATGCCGGTGCTGACCGCGCGCTCGCCGATGCGCACCAGGTCGTGCAGCAGCTCGCTCGGCAGGAACGACGTCCCCTTGCGCCCCTCGTCCAGGATGATCTGCGTCAGGGTCTGCGACGTGACGTCGTTGTTGGTGGCGTTGTCCACCACCCGCACCTCCTGGCCCGTACGGACCCAGGTGGCGATCTCGTCCAGCGAGACGTACCGGCTCTCCTCGGTGTCGTACAGCTTGCGGCTTTCGTATCGTTTGATGAGCCGGATCATGGAGCTCCTCCTTGCTTGACAGTCAACCCCGGCACTTCCCGGGCGTCCGCGGCAAGGGTAATTTACCGCACTGCGGCAAGCCGTGTCAAGAGTTTTGTGACGCAGTGCGGCAAGTCCCACCGCTCCCTCTGAACATGTCCTATATTAGGGCCGCCCATGACCGAGCCCTCGACAGGAGAACGGATGACGACCGCGGCCGCATCGCCCCTGGAGACCTGGCCGAGCCTGCCCCTCGAGGCGTGGATCGAGACCTGCGCGACCCTGCACCTGTGGACCCAGATCGTCGGCAAGATCCGGCTCACCCAGAGCCCCTGGGTGAATCATGCCTGGCATGCGACGCTGTACGTGACAGCCCGCGGCCTTACCACGTCGCCGATCCCGCATGGCAGCCGGACGTTTCAACTCGACTTCGACTTCATCGCGCACCAGTTGATCCTGACGACGAGCGACGGGGGCACGAGCCGTCTGGCGCTCGAACCGCAGTCCGTGGCCACGTTCTACAAGCGTCTCATGGCGGAGATGGACAAGCTCGGCCTGCACGTGAACATCTATCCACGGCCCAACGAGGTTGAAGACCCCATCCGCTTCGACCAGGATGAGACGCACCAGTCGTACGATCCGGAGTACGCCAGCCGATTCTGGCGAGTCCTGGTGCAGGCCGACCGGGTCTTCAAGGAGTTTCGCGCCCGGTTCATCGGCAAGTGCAGCCCCGTGCACTTCTTCTGGGGCGCCCCCGACCTGGCCGTCACCCGGTTTTCCGGACGGCGAGCGCCGGAGCATCCGGGCGGAGTCCCCAACCTGCCCGACTGGGTGACCCGCGAGGCCTATTCGCACGAAGTGAGCAGTTGCGGATTCTGGTCGGGCGGGGGCCCGATCCCCTACCCTGCGTTCTACTCGTATGCCTATCCGGCACCGGCCGGCTTCTCGGCGGCGCCCGTCAAGCCGGACGCCGCCTTCTACAGCACCGATCTTGGCGAGTTCCTGCTGCCGTACGACGCCGTCCGTCAGTCGGAGTCTCCGGACAGCACCCTTCTCGACTTCCTGCAGTCGACCTACGAGGCCGCCGCGAACCTTGCCCAGTGGGACCGCGGTTCGCTGGAACGCGTCAACGACCCGCGGGACGGCCATCGTTGAGCTCAGCGTTCGTCCGACGTCGTTATCTTTTATCTGATTTCATCAAGGGGGAGATTGAAATGGACACGACCTGGAGAAACATCCTCTGGCAGCAGTTCGGGGCCGCCATCGACATGCTCGAGAACGCCATCCTCGCCTGTCCCGACGAGGTCTGGAGCAGCCGGAATTCCCCGGCTCCAAACGATTTCTGGTACGTCGCCTATCACGCGATCTTTTATCTCGATCTCTACCTGTCCGATTCGGTGGAGGGGTTCGCTCCCCCGCCGCCCTTCACGCTGTCCGAGCTGGAACCCGCGGGTGCTTCCCGAACGGCCGTATACGAAGGCCGAGCTTCAGGCCTATCTGGAGCATGGCCGCAGGAAGTGCCGGGCGACGATCAAGGCGCTGACGGATCAGAAGGTTCGCCGGCGTTGCGGGTTCGACTGGCTCGACCTCAGCGACGGGGAGCTGATTCTGTACAACATGCGCCACGTCCAGCACCACGCCGCGCAGTTGAACCTGATCCTCCGGCAGACCACCGATTCGGCCCCCGCCTGGGTCCGCAAGGCCAAGAGCTGACGGAGCGCCTTAACCATTCCATTCAAGGAGCCCCGATGAGCTTCGACTCTCCTTCCGCCGATGAATACTCGCCCTTTTTCGCCGGGTACGTCGCCGCCGTGGCCGGCCGCCCGGTGATCGATCTGCTGGCCTCTCAAATGGAGGCGATCGATCGTCTCTTCAAGCCGCTTTCGGAGGAGGAAGCCGGCTTTCGGTACGCCCCTGGAAAGTGGAGCCTGCGGCAGATGCTCGGCCACCTGATCGACGCGGAGCGCGTCTTCTCCTATCGCGCCTTCCGGATCAGCCGCGGGGATACCACTCCCCTTCCAGGTTTCGATGAGAATCCCTATGTGGAAGCGGGGAACTTCGACAGCCGGACGGTCGCCGATCTGCTCGACGAGCTCCACGCCGCCCGCGCATCCACGCTGGCCCTGTTCCGCCACATCCCCCCGGACGCCGGGATGCGGCGCACCGTGGTGAACGGCGTTCCGCTGACGCTGCGGGCGCAAGCCCATGTCCTCGCCGGCCACCTCGAGCATCACCTCCGCATCCTGGCGGAGCGCTATGGCCTCGGCGCGGTGGGTTGATCTCTCCTACGACGTCCGGCTGACGTAGCGCTCCCACTCGGCGAGGCGCCCTTCGAGCTGCCGGCCCATGGCTTCGAGCGAGGGGAGATCGGTGGGCTCGTCGGGCAGCAGGGGGAGATCGACCAGCGGCTGCTCGCGGGAGAGGAGCTTGGCGAGCTCGACCAGACCGCGGCGGTCGCGCTGGCCGGCCCAGGTGAGGAGCTCCCAGCCGGTGGGCCGGCAGGGGTCGCCGGACGCCGGGGGCGCCCCCTCCACCAGGAACATGGGGTGGACGCGGTTGACCACGATCGGGCCGAGGTTGTAGCCGGCCTCCTCCAGCTTGCGGGCGAAGAAGAGGGTATCGGGGATGCGCTCCTCGCCGGGGCCGGACACCAGCACGAAGAGGGTCTGCTTGGAGCGCAGCAGCTCCCCCACCTCCAGCGCGCGGTCGCGGAACCCTTCGTAGAGCGGGCCGAAGGCCTGGAAGAACTCGGCCATGTCGCGCAGCAGGTCCATGCCGACCACCTCGTCGAGGAAGCGCTCGGCCCGCCGGCCGAGGATCCCCCACTTGGAGGCGGCCCGCAGGCGCCCCTCGTCGTCGAACCAGGGCTTGAGCGCCACCCGCAGGGCGCCGCTGTCGAGGAAGCCGACGATCCGCTTGGGGGCCTCCAGGAAGTCGAGCGCCTGCCGGGTCGGCGGGGTGTCGAGCACCACCTGGCCGTAGCGGCCATCCGAGGCCACCTCGAACAGGCGCTCGACCGCCATGTATTCGAGGATGCCGCCCAGGGTGCCCGAGAGGTGCTGATAGAAGCGGTTGCCGAGCACGCGGCGGCGGGACTCCTCGTCCGGCGCGTAGCGCTCGATCAGCCGGTCGAAGGTCAGGCGGGCGTCGAGCAGGCTGGCGTGGAGCTTGCCCGGCGCGTCGAACGCCACCGGCATCTCGCGCAGCCGCGCCTCCTCCCCCACGCCCAGCGTCTGCTTGAGGCGCATCGAGGGGTCGAAGGTCATCACCAGCGTGTCGCGCCCCTCGCGCGCCGAGAGCACGCCCAGCGAGGCGGCGAGGGTCGTCTTGCCGACGCCGCCGGAGCCGACGACGATGATCAGCGGGTGCTTGCCGGAGATCAGCTCCATGCTCCCTCCCCTTTCCTTACAGCCCGCGGGCCGATTCGGCGAAGCACCGGCCGAGGACGCCGAGCAGCTCCGGTCCGCGGTCGAGCGGCAGTTGCGGCAGCTCGACCCGGGGGCCCTGCCAGGATTCCTGCAATCGGGACAGCTCCCGCTCGTTGAGCAGCCGGCGGCGGCGCCAGAGGGAGACCAGCTCGTTCTCCTTCGCCCCCGGGTCCGCGAGCGGGCGGCGCCGGCGGATACAGGCCGTTGACCACCAGCAGCTCGGGATCGCGCCGCACCCGCTGCTGGAGCGCCGTGCGCAGCTCCAGCGCCTCCTCGACCGGCATCTCCTCGGCCTGCGTCACCACCACGACGCCGCACCGCTCGGGATCGTCGATCAGCGTCGCCAGATCCTTGGCCATGCGGGCGAACGGGCCGTTGGTGATCACCTCCGACACCAGCGCCGGCGCGGCGAGCAGGGCGACGCCATGGCCGGTGGCCGGGGCGTCGAGGATCACGGTGTCGATCTCCGGGGTGCCCGGCCCGCCCATGCCGTGGAGCAGCCGGTAGGTGTGGCCGAGGATCGCCAGCTCCTTGAGCCCGGGGGCGCCGACCGCGAACTGCTGGTAGATCGGGCTGTCGAGGACCCGCCGGGTCAGCAGCTCCAGCTTGAGCTGCTCGCGCACGATCTGGTCCAGCACCTGCTGGGGCTTGAGGTTCTGCACCCAGAGGCGCGGCTCGGCCGCCATGATGTCGCCGCCCGAGGGGGGCGTGCCCATCATCTGGTGCAGGTTCTCCCGCGGATCGACCTCGACCACCAGGGTCCGGCGTCCGGACGCGGCCAGGGCGCGCCCCAGGGTGGCGGCGACGACGGTCTTGCCGACGCCCCCCTTGCCGGTGACCACCAGGAGCTGGCGGCGCGAAAGCTGCTCGATCGGATTCATGAATGCCGGTTCCTCCCTCTGACGCCCATGGCGACTCTGCAAAAGCTTTGCCGCAGGGCGGCATAACTATATCCTGACACGGACGACCACGGACCGACACGGACGTACACGGACAAGAAGCAGACCGCCGGAACCTTGTCTCCCCGTGCTTCTTGTCCGTGCAGGTCCGTGTAAGTCCGTGTCCGTCCGCGCTCCTTTCCGCCGCGGTTGCCTTCACCCCCCTCCCCGCGATACAACCCCAGGCGCCATGTCCTTTCCAGAAACCCGACTCCGCCGCTTTCGCAGAACCCCCACCCTCCGCCGCCTGGTGCGGGAGACCCGGCTCTCTCCGGACGACCTGGTGCTCCCCCTCTTCGCCGTGCCCTGGCGAGGGGGTGGCGAAACCCATCTCCTCGATGCCCGGCGTCTTCCAGCACTCCGTCGACCGGCTGACCGAGACCGCCCGCGAGGCGTTCGCCGAGGGGGTGCGCGCCGTGCTGCTGTTCGGCATCCCGGAATTCAAGGACGCGGAGGGGAGCGCCGCCTGGTCGCCGGACGGCATCGTCCAGCAGGCCCTGCGCGCCTTGACCGCCGAGGTGCCGGGCCTGGTGAAGATCGCCGACGTCTGCTTCTGCGAGTACACCGACCACGGCCACTGCGGCGTGCTCGACGGCCACGAGGTGGACAACGACGCCACGCTCGCCAATCTCGCCCGGCAGTCGGTATCGCTCGCCGCGGCCGGGGCGGACGTCATCGCCCCGTCCGACATGATGGACGGCCGGGTGGGCGCGATCCGCCAGGCGCTCGACGCCGCCGGTTTCGCCTCGACGCCGATCCTCGCCTACGCGGCCAAGTTCGCCAGCGGCTTCTACGGCCCGTTCCGCGAGGCCGCCGAGTCCACCCCGCAGTTCGGCGACCGCCGCGCCTATCAGATGGACCCGGCGAACGGCCGCGAGGCGATGCGCGAGGCCGAGCTGGACTTCGAGGAGGGGGCGGACATGCTGATGGTCAAGCCCGCCCTCCCCTATCTCGACATCCTGGCGGAGATGCGCCGGAGGTTCGACCTGCCGCTCGCCGCCTACCACGTCAGCGGCGAGTACGCGATGCTCAAGGCGGCGGCCGAGCGCGGCTGGATCGACTACGATCGCGTGATGATGGAATCGCTCGTCGCCATCCGCCGCGCCGGCGCCGACCTCATCATCACCTACGCGGCGCGCGAGGCGGCGCGGCTGCTGGGAGCGGGGTGGACGGAATGAATGACGATTCCCATGAGCCTCATGGCCCGCGCCGAAAAGATCCTCCCGGGCGGCGTCAGCTCCCCCGTGCGCGCCTTCCGCGGCGTCGGCGGCACGCCGGTCTTCGTGCGCTCCGCCGAGGGCGCGTACCTGGAGGGGGAGGACGGCCGGCGCTACATCGACTACATCGGCGGCTACGGCCCGCACATCCTGGGGCATCGCCATCCGGCGATCGTGGCGGCGATCGAGGAGGCGCTCGGCCGCGGCACCGCCTTCGGCGCGCCGACGCTGGCGGAGGTGGAGATCGCGGAGACCATCGCCTCCGCCCTCCCCTCGGTCGAGATGGTGCGGCTGGTCAACTCCGGCACCGAGGCGACGATGTCGGCCCTGCGCCTCGCCCGCGCCGCCACCGGCCGCGACCGCTTCGTCAAGTTCGAGGGGTGCTATCACGGCCACGCCGACCCGTTCCTGATCGCGGCGGGCTCCGGCGCGGCGACGATCGGGGTCCCCTCCTCCCCCGGCGTTCCCGCCGCCGTGGTGGCCGACACCCTGCTCGCCCCCTACAACGATCTCGCGGCGGCCGAGCGGCTGTTCGAGCGGAACGGCGACGCGATCGCCGCCATCATCGTCGAGCCGATCGCCGGCAACATGAACCTGGTGCCGCCCGTCCCCGGCTTCCTCGAAGGTCTCCGCGCCCTCTGCGACCGGCACGGCGCGATCCTGATCTTCGACGAGGTGATGACCGGCTTCCGGGTCGCCTGGGGGGGCGCGCAGAACGTGCTCGGCGTGCGCCCGGACCTCACCACGCTCGGCAAGGTGATCGGCGGCGGCCTGCCGCTCGCCGCCTACGCCGGCCGGCGCGACCTGATGCGGCAGATCGCTCCCGCGGGCCCGGTCTACCAGGCGGGCACGCTGTCGGGGAACCCGCTGGCGGTCGCGGCCGGCCGGGCGGCGCTCCAGGAGCTCGGCAAGGGCGGTCCCTACGAGATGCTCGAAAAGACCGGCGCGCGCCTGCAGGCGGGGATCGCGGAGGCCGGCCGGCGGCACGGCATCCCCGTCCGCGTCGAGCGCCAGGGCTCGATGCTCGGCCTCTTCTTCACCGCCGGCCCGATCCGCCGGATGGAGGACGTCACCGCCACCGACCGGCCGCGCTTCGCCCGCGTCTTCCATCATCTCCTCGACCGCGGCGTCCACCTCCCCCCCTCCGCGTATGAGGCGATGTTCCTCTCGACCGCGCACGGCGAGGCGGAGATCGCGGCCACCCTCGAAGCCTTCGACGCCGCCTTCGCGGCGGAGGCCGCTGCCGCGTGACCCACTCTGATGTCCTGATCCTCGGCGGCGGCATCATCGGCCTGGCCTGCGCCCGCGAGCTCGCCCTGCGGGGACTGCGGGTGGAGGTCGTGGAGCGGCTGCCGCACGGCGCCGAGGCCTCGCTGGCGGCGGCCGGCATGCTCTCTCCGCTCGGCGAGTCGAGCGTTCCCGGCCCCTTCCTGGACGCCTGCCGCGCCTCCCGCGATCTCTGGGGCCCCTGGGTCGCGGCGCTGGAGGCGGAGACCGGCCTCTCGGTCGATTACGACACCAGCGGCTGCCTGCTGGTGGCCCTCGACGAGGAGGACGAGGCCGGGATCGAACGCGCCATCCGCACCGCGCGCGAGCTGGACGAACGGATCGACGAGGTGGAGATCCCCGCCCTGCGCCACTGGGTGCCGGACATCGCTCCCGGCGTCCGCCGCGCCGTCCACCTGCCGGACGAGCACAGGGTCGACAACGTCCAGCTCTGCGCGGTGCTCGCTCAAAGTCTGCAGAAGCTCGGCGTGACGATCCATTACGACAGCGAGGTCCTGCACGTCGAGCGCCGCGAGCCCGAGGGGACGGTGCTGGTCCACGGCAATCACTGGCGCAAGGAGGCCCGGCTTCTCGTGCTCGCCGCCGGCGCCTGGAGCGGCCTGATCCCGGAGCTGCCCCCCCTCCCCGTGCGCCCGGTGCGCGGCCAGATGCTGCTGCTGGGCGGGGTCGAGTGGCCGTGGGGCGGCAGCGTGCGGCAGGGGGAGCTCTACGCCGTGCGGCGCGGCGCCACCGGCCTGCTGGTCGGCGCCACCGTCGAGGAGGCCGGTTTCGACAAGCACACCACGGTCGAGGGGATCGAGGATCTCCTCGCCTTCGCCCGCCGGCTGCTGCCGGGGATCGGCCACATCCGCCTCGAGACCGTCTGGGCGGGCCTGCGGCCCGGCACTCCCGACGACCTGCCGATCCTCGGCCGGCTCCCGGGGTGGCCGGCGATCGTGGCCACGGGCCATTTTCGCAACGGCATCCTGCTCGCCCCCTGGACGGCGCGGCAAGTGGCGCGTCTGGCACTTACAGAGAAGGAAGAGGAGATCGCCGCGTTCTCGCCGCAGCGTTTCTTCAGCCGCTCCTGAGGATATAATCCCCGCCTCGGAGGGGCTTGCAACCGCTCACACGGCCGCCAAAAGGAGGGGCCTGGAATGACCCACATCATCACTGAACCTTGCATTGGAGTGAAGGATACGGCCTGCGTGGACGTTTGCCCGGTCGATTGCATCTACGGCAAGAACGAGGACTGGGAGATGCTCTACATCCATCCGGAGGAGTGCATCGACTGCGGCCTCTGCGTCGACGCCTGCCCGGTCGAGGCGATCTACCCCATGGAAGAGGTCCCCGACAAGTGGAAGGCGTTCATCGCCAAGAACTACGAGCACTTCGGCCTGACCCCTCCCTGAGCCTCGCTCCCCCACCTCCGGGCTCCTGAAGAAGGCGCGGCTCCGGCCGCGCCTTTTGTCGTTCAGGGGGAATGGATAATTCCTCCGCATCGTTCTACAATGTGAGTACCAACCACTCAAACTGTGGTTGGCAGACTCAAGTTTCAGGCCCGAGGAGACGATCGATTGGACTACAAGGACTATTACGCGACGCTGGGAGTCAAGAAGGATGCGTCCCAGGACGACATCCAGAAGTCGTACCGGAAGCTGGCGCGCAAGTTCCATCCGGACGTCAACAAGGACCCGCAGGCCGAGGTCAAGTTCAAGGAGATCGGCGAGGCCTACGAGGTCCTGAAGGACCCGGACAAGCGCAAGCGGTACGACCAGCTCGGGTCGAACTGGAACCGGAGCGCTCCTCCCCCGGGTTACGGTTTCGGCCAGGGGGCCGGCGGGTTCGACTTCAGCGATTTCCAGGGCGCCGGCGGCGGCGCGGGGTTCAGCGACTTCTTCGAGATGCTCTTCGGGGAGCGCGGCCGGGGACGGCAGCGCGGTGGCCCGGCGGGCTTCGGCGGCGCCGGTTTCGGGGGCGTTTCCCCAGGGGGGCGGCGATGCCGAGGCGTCGATCAGCCTCTCCGTCGAGGAGGCGGTGCGCGGCGGCTCGCGGGAGATCGCGATCTCCGATCCGAACACCGGCCAGCGCAAGACGCTCACCATCAAGATCCCCGAAGGGGTGAGGTCGGGGCAGAAGATCCGCCTGTCCGGCCAGGGTTCGCCGGGATTCGGCGGCGGATCCGCGGGCGATCTCTTCCTGAAGATCGAGATCGCGCCCGACCCGCGCTACCGGATCGAGGGCTCGGACATCCTCACCCACGTGGAGATCCCGCCGGCCGTCGCGGTGCTCGGGGGCGAGGCGGACGTCGAGACCCCCACCGGGCCGGTGCGGGTGCGCATCCCGGCGCGCTCCTCCTCGGGCCGCAAGATCCGGCTGCGGGGGCGAGGTCTCGCGCAGTCCGGCGGCAGCAAGGGGGATCTGCTGGCGGAGATCCGGATCGTCGTCCCCGAGAACCTCACCGACCACGAGCTCGAGCTCTACCGGCAGCTCGCGGAGGCACGGGCCTCGCGGACCGAGGAAGTAGAGGTCTGATCCAAAGTCTAAGATTCGAGGGAGCAGAAATATATGGACATCAATCGAATGACGCAAAAGTCGCAGGAGGCGCTCCAGAGCGCCCAGACGAAAGCGCTTCGCTATGGGCATCAGGAGGTCGACGGAGAACATCTTCTCCTCGCCCTCCTCGAGCAGCCGGAGGGGCTGATCCCCCGCCTGCTCTCCCGCATGGAGGTGCCGGCCGAGGCGCTCAAGGCCGAGGTCGAGCGCGAGCTGTCGCGCCGTCCCAAGGTCTCCGGCCCCGGCATCGAAGCGGGCAAGATCTATCTGACGCAGCGGTTGCAGCAGATCCTGATCCGGGCCGAGGACGAGGCCAAGCGGCTCAAGGACGAGTACGTCTCCGTCGAGCACCTCTTCCTCGCCATGATCGAGGAGGGCCCCTCCTCGCCGCTAGGCCGGCATCCTGGCGCCGTTCAACATCACCCGCGACGCGCTTCCTCGCCGCCTTGACGGCGGTGCGGGGGAACCAGCGGGTGACCAGCGCCATGCCGGAAGTGGCCTACGAGGCGCTCGAGAAGTACGGCGTCGACCTGGTCGCCGAGGCGCGGCGCAACAAGCTCGATCCGGTGATCGGCCGCGACGACGAGATCCGGCGGGTGATCCGCATCCTGTCGCGCAAGACCAAGAACAACCCGGTGCTGATCGGCGAGCCGGGCGTCGGCAAGACCGCCATCGTCGAGGGGCTCGCGCAGCGCATCGTGCGCGGCGACGTGCCCGAGGGGCTCAAGGACCGCGACCATCTTCTCGCTCGACATGGGCTCGCTGATCGCCGGCGCCAAGTACCGCGGCGAGTTCGAGGAGCGGCTGAAGGCCGTGCTCAACGAGGTCAAGCAGAGCGAAGGGCGGATCCTGCTCTTCATCGACGAGCTGCACACCATCGTCGGCGCCGGCAAGACCGAGGGCTCGATGGACGCGGGCAACCTGCTGAAGCCGATGCTGGCGCGCGGCGAGCTGCACTGCATCGGCGCCACCACGCTCGACGAGTACCGCAAGCACATCGAGAAGGACGCGGCCCTGGAGCGGCGCTTCCAGCCGGTGATGGTCGATCCAGCCGACCGTCGAGGACACGATCTCGATCCTGCGCGGCCTGCGCGAGCGCTTCGAGGTGCACCACGGCGTGCGCATCCAGGACAACGCCCTGGTGGCGCGCGGCGATCGCTCTCGCACCGCTACATCACCGACCGCTTCCTGCCGGACAAGGCGATCGACCTCGTCGACGAGGCCTGCGCCATGCTGCGCACCGAGATCGACTCGATGCCGCAGGAGCTCGACGAGGTCACCCGCCGGGTGATGCAGCTCGAGATCGAGGAGGCGGCGCTCAAGAAGGAGAAGGACAAGGCGAGCCAGGAGCGGCTGGAGGCCCTCCGCCGCGAGCTGGCGGACCTCAAGGCCCAGGCCGACGCCATGCGGGCGCAGTGGGAGGCCGAGAAGAGCGCGATCGAGGAGGTCCGGACCTGCGCGAGGCAGATCGAGCAGGTGCGCCAGGAGATCGAGGAGGCCGAGCGGCAGTACGACCTCAACAAGAGCCGCCGAGCTGCGCTACGGCCAGCTTCCCGCAGCTCGAGGCGCCAGCTCGAGCGAGCGAGGAGCGCCAGCTCGCCGAGCAAGCAGAAGAGCGGCGGCCAGCTCCTGCGCGAGGAGGTGACCGAGGAAGAGATCGCCGAGATCGTCTCGCGCTGGACCGGCATCCCGGTCACCCGGCTGGTCGAGGGCGAGCGCGAGAAGCTGCTGCGGCTCGAGGAGCTCCTGCACGAGCGGGTGATCGGCCAGGACGAGGCGGTCCGGCTGGTCGCCGACGCCGTCCTCCGCGCCCGCGCGGGGATCAAGGACCCGCGGCGGCCCGATCGGCTCCTTCATCTTCCTCGGGCCGACCGGCGTCGGCAAGACCGAGCTGGCCAAGACGCTGGCCGAGACGCTCTTCGACAGCGAGGACAACCTGATCCGCATCGACATGAGCGAGTACATGGAGCGGCACAACGTCTCGCGGCTGATCGGCGCCCCGCCGGGCTACGTCGGCTACGAGGAGGGCGGCCAGCTCACCGAGGCGGTGCGGCGCAAGCCCTACTCCGTCCTCCTCTTCGACGAGATCGAGAAGGCGCACGCGCGACGTCTTCAACGTGCTCCTGCAGATCCTCGACGACGGCCGGGTGACCGATTCGCAGGGGCGCACGGTGGACTTCAAGAACACCGTGATCATCATGACCTCGAACATCGGCTCGCATGCACCTGCTCGAGGGGGTCGACGGCGACCGGCGAGATCACCGAGACGGCGCGCCAGGCGGTGATGCGGCGAGCTGCGCGACGCACTTCCGGCCCGAGTTCCTCAACCGGGTGGACGACATCGTGCTCTTCAAGCCGCTGCGGCTCGACGAGATCAAGAAGATCGTCGACCTCCAGACCGAGGACCTGCGCCGCCGTCTGACGGCCCGCGGCATCCGCCTGGAGCTGACCGACGCCGCCCGCGAGTTCGTGGCCCGCGAAGGCTTCGACCCCGTCTACGGCGCCCGGCCGCTCAAGCGGTTCCTCCAGCACGAGCTGGAATCGCGGATCGCCCGCTCCCTGATCGCCGGCGATGTCCAGGACGGCTCGCAGCTCCGGGTGGACATGGAAGGCGGCCAGCTCGCCATCGCGATCGAGAACCCCAAGGAGGCGGAGGTGCCCGTCGAGGTGGCGTAAGGACCTCTCCTCTTTCCCTGAAGTTGAAAAGCCCGGCCGTCGAGGCCGGGCTTTTGTGTTCGTCAACGAGCTCGCCCTCTGCGATAATCACCTCATGGCAGACAGCACCCAGCCTGGGCCCCTCAAGATCTTCATCAGCCACTCAGCGGTGGATCTGGAAGCGGCGCGCGGGGTTCGTCGCGCGCTACGAGATGCCGGACTCCGTGTCTGGCTGCGCGAAGAAGACCTGCACGAGGAAGACCTGGAGCTAGGCGCTACATTGCGCGGGGCGGTCGACGAGGCGTTTCAGGCGAGCGAAGTGGTCCTCTTCTTGGTCTCCTCAAAGACTCAAACTGACCTAGATCAAGTCCGGGATCTGACGGCCGCTCGGCAATTCCATAAAAAAGTCGTCCCTGGCTATTTAGAGCCGGACCCCTTCTCCAGTTCGTCGTTTTCCCTCGCGGACTTCGACAGAGATTTCCTGAGGGAGCGCCGCGGCGAGCTGATCGACAGCGCAGAGGGCCTTGCGAGACTGATTCGCGGCTTTCACCGGCTGAACCGAGACAAAACAGGAGTGTCCTCCCGAGAATCCTCGCCGGCAAGAGAGCCCGTGCGCGGACAGCTTCGAGTGCGACACCTCATTCTCGAGAACGTCCGTTGCTTCGAGAGCCTGGACCTCGCCGTGGCCGATGGGACCGGCTGGATCACGGTTCTGGGCGACAACGCCGCCGGCAAGTCGACCGTACTGCGCAGCCTCGCTCTGGGGTTGTGCCAGGAGAGCGACGCCGCCGCGTTGATGCGCGAGCTGCCCGGCAGCATGATTCGGGATGACGCCGACTCTGGCTCAATTCGGATTGAGCTGCACGACGACGAGGACAATCGCGACCTGTCGATCGTCACCTCGCTCCGCCGCGACAAGTCGACCGGCGAGGAGATCCTACGCAAGGAGACTGAGCCGACACCCTTCCCCTGGAACAAGCTCTTCGTGTGCGGTTATGGCACCAACCGTTCGCGCCAGGCACACTCCGGCTTCGAGACCTACACCGTCCGCGATGCGGTCCGTACCCTCTTCGACGACGCTGCATCGCTGCAGAACCCCGAGCTGGTGCTGTTGCGCCAGAGCCCGGACCTCCGGCAGGAGATCGAGCAGAAGGTTCTGCAGATCCTGATGCTCGACGCTCCGGGCTATCAAGTCACATATCCCAAGACTGGCCCCGTCATCGAAGGTCCCTGGGGCCGCCAAGCGCTGAGGGTCCTGTCGGACGGCTATCGCAGCACGATGCAATGGGTGCTCGACTTCATCGGTTGGGGCATTTATGCGGGGCGCTTCAATGGAGGCCGCCAGCTCGGCGGCATTCTGCTCATCGACGAGCTGGAGCAGCACCTGCACCCGGTGTGGCAGCGCCACATCATTAACCGCCTGCGCCAACAATTCCCTGCAACGCAGATCTTCGCTACCACCCACACACCGCTCCTGGCTGCGGCCTCAGCCGACTTCGAGGACGCCCTGGTGTGTCGCCTCAAGGCCCATCTCGACGGCCCGCCGGAGCTGGTGATCATCGAGCGCCAGGAGCTGACAGGCCTGCGCGCCGATCAGGTTCTCACTTCCGAGGCCTTCGGTCTGGTCACCAGCCGCAGCCCCGGCTCGGAGAGCGATCTCGACCGCTTCGCCGAGCTACGCGGCCAAACGGAGCGCACCACCGAGGAGGAAGCCGAGCTCAAGCTCCTGTCGGAACGGCTCGACCAGAGCCTGCGCTTTGGCGAGCGGCCGTTCGAGCAGGAAGTGGAAGCCGCGGTCGATAAGACGCTGCGCGAGATGAACACCTCCACCGATCCGGAGCTGCTCGACCTCGAAACCAGACGACAGCTCCGCGAGCTGTTCCGGTCGGAGCCCGATGCGTGAGGCGCATTCCGCGTCGCCCCCTCGGCTCCCCTACCTGGAAGCGTTGGATCTCGGACTGCTCCAAGGCGGCCGAGGAGCTGGCGCAGCAAGTCGCCCGCGGCGAGAAGCCGGCGGTCAGTGACCTGTACAAACGCAAGAGCATCAAGGACGAATATTTCTTCGCCGCTGGGCCGCCCTTCTACGGCAAGTGCGCCTACTGCGAAGCGCCGATCCGCGACTACCAACACGGCGACGTGGAGCATTTCCGGCCCAAGGCCGGGATCTCCGACGAGAACGGCCAGCCGGTCTACCTTCTCGATGAAGAAGGGCGGATACGGGTCGACGCCGACGGCGAGCCTGTGGAGCATCCGGGCTATTACTGGCTGGCGTATGAATGGACGAACCTGCTGCCATCGTGCGTCAAATGCAATCAGACCTATGTCCGCCAGGGGAGCAGGGTCGGAAAGCACACTCGTTTTCCAGTCGAAGGCCGCCACGCTCAGCGGCCTGAAGAAGTGGCGCAGGAAAGGCCTCTGCTGATCAATCCGCTGAGCGACCAAGAGGCCGACGACCCGGGAACCCACTTGGTAGTCGATACGAAGACGGGACTGATGGCCCATCGCACTGCGCGGGGACAAGCCTGCATCGATATCCTCGGGCTCAATCTGCGGGAACAACTGGTCGAGGATCGCAGGAGAGCCTGCCGCGAGGCGGAGTTTCTATGGGCTCGCCTGTTTTCGGATCACCACGATCCCACCGTTTCCGCGGAGACCCTGAAGGAGATCGCCGCCATCCGCCGAGGCGAAAAGCCGTTTTCCACGGCCCAAGGTGCGGTCTTGCGGGAGTTGGCCGAGTTGGCCGGGATTGCATCGGAGCCCGACGAGCAGACATGAAGCTGAAGAGCCCGACTGTCAAGGCCGGGCTTTTTGTTAGGATTGCTGGATGCAGCCCCTCGACGACGAGATCCTGAAGGCAGCACGCGACCTGCCCAGCATCGCCATCCTGGTGGTCTTCGGCTCGCGCGCCCGGGGCACTCATCGCCCAGACAGCGACCTCGATGTCGCCGTCCTGCCGGACACCACCGACTCCCGGGCTCGCCGGCATCTCCAGGCGGATCTCGCGGTCGCCCTCGCTCACCTTGCTCCCGCGGGACGCGTGGACGTGATCCTGCTCGACGAAGCGCCCGAGGTGCTCCGGCAGAGGATCATGGAGACTGGCAGGGTCCTCCTCAACCGCGATCCGGAGGCATGGAAGGAGTTGAGGGTCCGAACCATGCGGGAGTACGGCGATTCTGAAGGATACCGGCGGCTGTATCTCGAAGCGCAACGCCGCCGCCTGGAACGGAAGGAGCCCGAGTGGTCGATCAGCTAAAGGCTATCGAGTCGCTTAAGCGCGTTGGAAAGCTACCTCGCTGAGCTGCGCTCGTTCCGAGGCCTACCCCCGCGAACAGTTCGTCGAAGAGCCGGCCCTGCACCATCTTGCGGAGAGGTACCTTCATCTCGCCTGTGAGGCCGTGCTCGACATCGCCCAGCACGTGATTGCCGATCAGGGGTATACCCAGGCCACGAGCTACAGGAACGCCGTCGAGGTCCTCCAGGGAGAGGGGATGATCGACCGGGACCTCGCCGAGCGGCTGAAGCGGTGGATGGGCTTCCGCAACGTCCTCGTCCATCTCTACCTGGAGATCGACCACGGCCGGGTCTACGATGCGATCCAGGAAGACCTCGGAGACCTGAAAACTTCGCGGTCCTCATGGCCCGGCTGCTCTGACCTGAAGGGCGGTTCCCTGTTCGAAGCTGAAGAGCCCGGCCTCGCGGCCGGGCTCTCCTTTTTCCCAGGCTGCTCAGGTCCTTGCGACCTGACCCGTCGCCCCGGCTCGTTCCCGGAGGGCGCCCACGAGCCCGACGGCACCGAGGGCGATGCTCACCAAGCCCAGGACGAGGACCGCGGTATCACCGATGTAGCCAGGGCTGTTTCTTCCACAAGCGATGCAGATTACGCCTCCAGGCGTGATCAAAAGGCCTCCGACAATGATCATCCAGGCCCAAGCCAAAATTCTCGTGACTCTCATAGAGATCCTTTCCAAGAACGATCGGTTTTCGATTTGCTCTGCTGACAGAAAGGTAGGCGTTCAGAGCTGATTTCGTTACAACGATCCGGCACGCTTGCGGGCTCCGGAGGCACTTTGCTCAGTAGGAGACCCATGCAACGCCTTCAGAAGGAGCAAACCATGCGTAAGAAGATCCTTTTCCTGACCCTCGCTCTCGCCGGCCTTGCCGGCGCCGGGATGGGGCTGTTTCGCCCTCCCCCGCCGAAGCCGCCTGCCCGAGGGTCTGCTGCCCTTCCGGCGGCTGCTTCTACTGCTGCGGCCTGCCGTGTGACTGCGCCTCGTAACCGCTCCGCCGGAGCCCGGACGCAGAGCCGGGCTCCGGTGTCATCAAACGACTCTTGTTTGGATCAGCGATTGCTTTTCGGCGGTGCGGTCCAATGGTCGCAGGGGTCCGGCTCCGCATCCGGGACCTTGGCGAGCACGGCTTCAAAAGGCCTCACGGCTCCCTTCGCGGGCGAGAGCTTCCAGGTAGTCGACCGTCATGAGAGCGGACATCTTCTCGGCGACGGCGGTGCTGATGAGTTGGTTGATCGAGACCTTCCTTTTCCGCCAGCTCCTTGAGGTGGCGATGGAGCGAATCGGGAAGCCTCAAGCTCAACGTTGCCATGACTTCAAACTCCTATGCCGACGGAGGAGATCCTCCAGCTTCAGCGCCTCGATCCCGAACCGGTCGGCCGGAAGGGAGCTGAGTCGCGCTCGTTCGCCGCGAGGCGCGATCTTATAGCGTCTCCCTCCAAACGATGTGCATCTTCGTAGAGCCGGGCAGACAGATGGATGCCATAGGTTCCGAGTTGATCGAGCAGAGGCGTCACAGCGGAAATTATCCTCTTACTCTTCGCCTGTGCAAGGATTCCGACGGTACCAGGTCCAGAGGCACTCCAAGCGATACGGCAAGGATGCGGCCACGCCGTTCATCGATAGCGAGCCGTGCCCTCTACGTTCGAGGGTCAGAGACGAAGACCTCGCTCTCGCCAGCATCGAGCCACACATACAAACGTTCGACGGCATCGCGATCCGTAGATCTTCCATGGTTCTCAGCCGACGCAGCCCTGGCGATCTCCTGCAGCTCCCGGAAGCTTCGGGTCGTGAGTGACCTCCTCGAAAACAGCGCGAGGCGTTACGATCTCGTCGAACAGGGAAGGAAGAAGCTTGAGCTGGCCGATTCGAGCCAGCGAGATCAGTGGACCGGAATTGACGACGAGCGTCACGCTAGGATTCGGGAGAACCGGCTGGCGGACTCGGCCGCTGCGACTCTCGCGTTCCAAGTCCTTCAGGTCTGCATCAAGAGTAGGGCAGATTCCGCTGGTTCAGCAAATCCGAGGAACTGGACCTTTGATAGGCCCAGAATCTCGGCGGCCTTGCCCGAAGAGAGTTTTTCCTCTCCTGAAAAAGCTCGAGGAGCACCCATTCCCTGGCTTGCCGCCCGAGTTCCGATTCCGGAATGCCCAGAGCGGCAAGCAGGTTCTGTGGGAGCTCGATTTCAACCTTCAGCACGGCCATGTTGGGAACTCTCTCGCCTCCCCCGCAGCGGGCCTACCAGCGCCGGCCTGCCGTGTGACTGCGCCTCGTAGCCGCTCCGCCAGGAACGCCCCATAAACGGAAAAGGGCGGCCCCGCGGCCGCCCTTTCGCGTCTCCAGCTTTCGGGAAAGCCTACCGGAGGCCGCCCGCCAGCCCCAGCAGGGACTTGATGTTGTCGTCGTTCCAGCGGATGCCGCCGCCGAGGAAGAAGGAGCGGTTCCTCTCCAGGGGGTCGTCGTAGCCGCCCACCAGGTAGAGGTTGGGGTGGAACTGGTAGCGGCCGAGCAGGCGCAGGTGCGGCGCCAGGTCGTTCGGGCGGCTGAAGTCGAAAGCCTCGAAGGAGAGCAGGAGCTTGCGGTCGAGGACCGGCAGCGGATACTCGATCTGCGCGCCGCCCGTGTTCTCGATGATGCCGGCGTAGAGGCGCGCGTCCAGCGGCGCCTTGTAGCCGAAGAGGGCGGTCGCGGAGTAGGTCTTCTCCTGGGTGATGGTGCGGATGGTCGTCGTCTCGGGCGGCCCACCGCCCGGCGGGGTGACGACGTAGGTCTGCGTCTTCTCCGAGCGCTTGCCGAAGGGGCTGCTGACGATGCCGGCGCGGTAGGCGCGCTTGCCGTCCTGCGGGTCGATATCCAGCCGGAAGGCGGTCTGCGCCTCCTGCGAGTCCTGCAGGTAGTACCCCTGCATGTCGAGGTCGATCTTGAACTTGTTGAGCCCGCCGAAGCTCTTGCTCAAGGTGTCGACGCCCCCCTTGATGCTGTCGAGGGTGGAGACGACGTCGTTGTAGGCCTTCTCGTCGTTGACCAGCTTGCCGATCGTCCCCTTGCCGCTGGCGATCGTGCCGGAGATCTTGTTGAGGTTGTCGGCCGAGGTCTGCAGCTTCTCCGTCAGCTCGCGGATGTTGCCCAGGCCGGCCGAGACGTTCCCCCGGTTCTCCTGGATCAGCGTCGAGATCTGGTCGAGGGCGCGCTGGGTCTGCGAGGCCAGCCGCGGCAGCTCGCGGGCCAGGGTGGCGGTCAGGGCGTCGATGTTGCGCACGCTCGAGCCGACGCTGGCGCGGTTCTCCGCCACCAGCAACCGGATCTCGGCGCTGGTGAGCTGGATGTCCGCCAGCAGGCGGTTGAGCCCGCTGCCGATATCGCTCGGTCGAGAGCTGGCCGGTGACCTTCTGGATCGAGGCGCCGATGTCGTTGATCTTCGCCATCGCGTCGTCCAGGCTGGGCGGCGTCGTGCCGATGAGCACGGCGTCGTCGGGCAGCGGCGCCGCACCCGGCGGGCCGGGGACCAGCTCGACGTACTTCTCGCCGAGCAGGCCGAGGTTGGCGATCCGCGCCGTGGTGCCGACGGTGAGCGGGATCTGCCGCTCGATCAGCATGGTGACCTTGGCCCGGCTGCCGTCGAGACCGAGGCCGTCGACGTGGCCGACCCGCACGCCGGCGATGCGCACCGAGGCCTTGTCGTCGAGCCCGGCGACCGAGGTGAAGACGGCGTGCAGGTGCTGCCCCTTCTTGCCGAAGGGGTTCAGGTCCTCGATCTTCCAGATCAGGACCCCCAGGATGATGAGGCACAGGGTCGCGAAGACCCCGACTTTTACCAGTGATTTCATATCTCTCCCGAAGGCGCCACGCCCGGCTAGAGCCGGTTCGGCCCCCCACTCTCTCCCGTCTTCGCCCCCGGATCGTCCCGGGAGTCGCGGGCTCCGCGCGCGGGAGCCTCGTCGGAGAGCGGCCCCTCCGCGCGACCGTGAATGAACTGCTGAACCCGGGGGTCTTCGAGCCGCTTGAACTCCTCGGGCGGCGCCTCGGCAATGATCTTACCGCGATTGAGCATGGCGATCCGGTCGCCGATCAGGAACGCGCTCTCCATGTCGTGCGTGATGGTGATCGTCGTGGTCTTCAGCCGGTTCGAGAGGTCGAGGATCACCTCGCCGATCAGCGCCGTGGTCACCGGGTCGAGCCCGGTCGTCGGCTCGTCGAAGAGGAGGATCTCCGGCTCATGGGCCACCGCCCGCGCGAAGCCCACCCGGCGGCGCATGCCGCCCGAGAGCTGCGAGGGGAGCTTGTCGCCCACCCCTTCGAGCCGCACCATCTCCAGGCACTCCTCCACCCGGTCGTTGAGCTCGCCGTGGGACAGCTTCTTCAGCCGCTGCAGGGGGAACGCCACGTTCTGCCAGACCGTCATCGAGTCGAACAGCGCGCCCTCCTGGAAGGCCATGCCGAACTTGCGGCGGAACTCGGTGATCTCCCGGTTGCCGAGCGTCTCGACGGCCACGCCGTCCACCTCGACGGTGCCGGAATCCGGCCGCAGCAGGCCGATGATGTGCTTGAGCAGCACGCTCTTGCCGGTGCCCGAGCCGCCGATGATCACCAGCGACTCCGCCGGCGCGATGTCGACGGTCACCCCGTCGAGCACCACCTTGGGGCCGAAGGACTTGTAAAGGTCCCGGATACGGATCTTGACCGCGGCGTCTGTCTTCTTGGCCGGTTCCGTCATCGCATTCCTCAGAACAGCAGCCGGGTCAGGAAGAAATCCGCGACCAGGATGGCGATGCTCGCCACCACCACGGCGGCGGTGGTGGAACGCCCCACCCCCTCGGCGCCGCCGGTCGTGTAGAACCCCTGCTGGCAGCCGATGACGGCGAGCAGGAAGCCGAAGACGCCCGCCTTGATCAGCCCCGAGAGGAGGTCGGTCAACTGCATGAACTGGAACGTCCGGTTGACGTAGGCGACCGGATTCGCCCCCATCAGCACGACGGCGACCAGGTAGCCGCCGAAGATGCCGACGGCGTTGCCCATGATGACCAGGAGCGGCAGCGTGAACGTGGTCGCCCAGACCCGCGGCACCACCAGGTAGTGGACCGGATCGGTCGCCATCACCTCGAGGGCGTCGATCTGCTCGGTGACGCGCATGGTGCCGAGCTCGGCGCCCATGGCCGAGCCGGCGCGGCCGGCGACGATCAGCCCGGAGAGCACCGCGGAGAGCTCGCGCACCATCGACAGCGCCACCAGCGAGCCGACGAAGCTCTCGGCGCTGAAGCGGCTCAGCACGGTGAAGGTCTGGAGGGCCAGCACCATGCCGGTGAACATGGCGGTGAGCAGCACCACCGGCATCGAGTTGACCCCCACCTTCACCATCTGGCGCAGCAGCTCCCGCCAGTCGTAGGGGGGCCGGGGGGTCCAGGCGAAGACGCGCCCGACCATCTGCATGAAGCGCCCCATCTCCTCGAAGAACCCCGCGACGGGGCCGGGCAGATTCGGCGTCTTCACATGTCCTCCCGCGAGAAACGCGACATCAACTCCTCCACTCTCCCCTCCCGCACGTAGCGGCGCGGCAGCCGCAGCCCCAGGTGACAGAGGATCTCCCAGGAGATCGTCCCGGCGTGCGCCGCAAGCTCCGCCGCCGTGATCTCCTCGTTTCCCTGCCGGCCGAGCAGGACCACCTCGTCCCCCAGCTCGGCCCCGGCCTCCGTCACGTCGAGGAGGGTCATGTCCATCGTAACCGAACCGGCGACCGGAACCCGGCGCCCCCGCACCAGGGCCTCGGCCTTGCCGGTCAGCCGCCAGGCGTAGCCGTCAGCGTATCCCACCGGCACGACGGCGACGCGGCTGCGCCGCCGGGTGACCGTCCGCCCGCCATAGGAGAGGGGCGTGCCGGCCGGGACCTCGCGGAGCTGGACGATCCGCGCCCGCACCGACATGACGGGCTGCAAACCCATACGCGGCTGAAGATCCGTAGTTTCATCGACGGGATCGAGGCCATAGATCGAGATCCCGATCCGCACCAGGGCGAAACGGCTCTCCGGGCGATGCAGGGCGGCGGCGCTGTTGGCCATGTGGATCAGGATGCCGTCGCGCTCCCCGGGCTCCAGCAGGGCGAGCACGGCGGCGAAGCGCTCTGCCTGGGCCGGATTGCGCGGGCTCTCCAGATCGTCGGCATCGCCGAAGTGGGAGAGCAGGCCGGCCAGCCGCAGCCCCGGGCTGCCGCGCAGGATCGCGAGCGCCCGCGGCACCTCGTCCATCGCCACGCCGAGGCGGCTCATGCCGGTATCCACCTTGAGGTGCACCGGCTGCGGCTCGCGCTGCCCCGCCGTCCAGTCCTGCCAGCGCAGGAGCTCGGCGAGCGAGGAGAGGGTCGGGGTGAGCCGGTAGCGGGCGTAGAGGGCGATCTTCTCGGGCCGGGCGGTGCCCAGCACCAGGACCGGGAGCTGGACGCCGGCGCGGCGGATCTCGGCCCCCTCTTCGAGCAGCGCGACGCCGAGCCAGTCCACCCCGGCGGCTTCGAGGGCGCGGGAGACACCCACGGCGCCATGGCCGTAGGCGTCGGCCTTGACCACCGCCATGACTTTCGGAGGCACGGGCGAGCCGGCGAGCCGCTCGCGGATCCTGGCGAGATTGTTCTCGAGGGCGGCGAGGTCGACGTCCACCCAGGCGGGGCGCAGAGCGGCCTGGAGGTCGTCCACTCCCGGCGCTCCCTCGGCGTCCAGCGGATCAGAAGGGGGCGGAGGATTCGAGCCCATGCCGATCGAGGTTCCGGAAACTGGTGGTCTCTCCCAGGAAGACGAGGTCGACGGTGCCGGTCTCGCCGTTTCTGTGCTTGGCGATGATCAGCTCCGCCAACCCTTTGTTCTCCTCGGTCTGGTTGTAGACCTCGTCGCGGTAGATGAAGGCCACCATGTCGGCGTCCTGCTCGATCGATCCCGATTCGCGGAGATCCGAGAGCTGCGGTCTATGGTCGCTCCCCCGCCGCTCGGTCTGGCGGGAGAGCTGGGAGAGGGCGATCACCGGGATCTCCAGCTCCTTGGAGAGCTGTTTCAAGCCGCGGCTGATGGCGGCGATCTCCAGGTTGCGGTTCTCGTAGCGGCCGCCGGCCTGCATGAGCTGGAGGTAGTCGAGCACCACCAGGGAGAGCCCGCGCTCAGCCTTGAGGCGCCGGGACTTCGAGGCCACCTCGAGCAGCGTCGGGTTGGGCGAGTCGTCGATGTAGAGCGGCGCGTCGCCGATCGCGCGCACGGTCTGGATGATCCGCGTCCACTCCTTCTGCGAGACGCGGTTGGAGCGCAGCCGGGAGAAGGAGATGTCCGCCTCCGAGCAGAGGATGCGCAGCGACAGCTCCTGCTGGCTCATCTCCAGCGAGAAGATGCCCACCGTCTTGCGCTCGCGCACGGTCACGTGCTGGGCGACGTTGAGGGCGAAGCTGGTCTTCCCCATGCCCGGGCGGCCGGCGATGATGATCAGGTTCCCCCGGTTCAGCCCCTGGCTGATGCGGTCGAAGTCGGTGAAGCCGGTCGGCACGCCGGTGAGCATCGACCCGGGGCGCTCCTCGAGCTCCTCCAGGGTCTTGTGGAGCACGTGCGAGAGCTGCGCGAAGCCGCGCTGGATCGCCTCCTCGCCGAGGCTGAGGATCGACTGCTCCGCCCGCCCGAGCGCCTCGCGCGCCTCCAGGCCGCCGTCCAGACAGTTGCGGATGATCTGGCCGGAGGTGTGGATCAGCCGGCGGCGGACCGACCGCTCCTTCACGATCTCGACGTAGGCGTCGATCCGCCCGATGTCGGGGAGGTCGAGATCGAGGCCGGTCAGATAGGCCAGGCCGCCGATCATCTCCAACTGCCCGCGCTGCTCGAGCCGGGCCTGGAGGGTGCGCAGGTCGATCTCCACCTGCTCCTCCTGGAGGTCGATCATCGCCTGATAGAGGATCTGATGGCGCTCGGAGTAGAAGTCCTCGGCCCGCAGCCGTCCCGAGATCGTGGCCAGCACGGAAGTGTCGAGCATCACGCCGCCGAGCACGGCGCGTTCCGACTCCTCGCTATGCGGGAGCGCCTTCTGCTGCTGGGGGAGGACGTCGATCATCGGGCTGGGGCTCGGAGGACTCCTTCATTCTCCCGCGAGCTTGGATGGGGCGCAAGCTTTCGCTGACGCGAGAAAAAGAGTATGGAGGTCAGAAACCGCCGAGAAACCGCGCCATCTCGTCCCAGACCTCCCGGCGGCCGAGGAGATCGTTGTGCGCCGCGCCGCGGACCGGCACCCACCGCGCGGACTCTCCCAGGACCGAGGCAATCTCCTCTCCCTGCCGGACCGGGATCAGGTCGTCCTGTTCGCCATGGACGACCAGGGCGGGGACGCGGATGCGCCGTGCCGCCTCCCGTGAGTCGTAGTGCTCGCGAAGCATCGCCTTGACCGCGAACTCGGGAAAGATCCCCACCGCCACCTCGGCGAGCGTCGTCCAGGGGGAGAGCGCGATCAGGCCGCGCGCCTCCTCGGGATGCCGGTCGACGGTGGCGATCGCCAGCGCGGCGCCCAGCGACCAGCCGCAGACGACCAGGGGGCGCTCCGGATGATTCTCCCGGGCCCACGCGACCGCCGCGTCGCCGGTGGCGATCAGCGCCTCTTCGGAGGATGTTCCCGTGCTGCGTCCATAGCCGGGGAAGTCCGCGGCGAGCACCGCCACGCCGAGCCGGCCGATCTCCTCGAACAGCCCGGACCAACGGACCGTCTCCAGGTTCTCGCCATTTCCATGGAAGAAGAGGACGAGCGGCGCCGCGGCCGGCAACTCAGGACCGGCGAAGAGCCAGGCCTGGACCCGGTTGCCGCCCGGCAGGTCGAGCCAGACCTCCTCCAGGGGAGAGGGAGGGGGCGAGGGCACCGGCACCGGCGGCGCGGGATAGAGCATCTGGCGGGCGAAGGCGTCGAGCATGGCGGGGATGATATCAACGTCGCCGCAGCAGGAAGAGGTCCTGGTGCGGGTTTCCCTTCGCCCCCATGGGCATGAAATCGGCCACTTCCCACCCCCTCGCCAGCCGCTCCCGCACATAGGCGACCGGATGAAAGGCGTTACAGAAGTTCGTGCCCTGCGCCTCCTCCTCCACCACGACCAGGGAACCGGCGAGGAACGCCGCCCGGTCCTGTTCTGAGAGCCGGGGGAGGTACGACTCCCCATGGGTGGTCAGCAGCAGATGGCCTCCCGGCCGGATCACGCGCGCCAGCTCACTCATCCAGTCCTGCTGGGCCGGTTCCGGCAGATGGGTGAAGACGGAGAGAGCGTAGACCAGATCGAACTGCTCTTCGGCGAACGGCAAGGGGGGATCGCTCGTGTTGATCTCGAACCTGGCGAAGGACAGATGACGCCGGCACCATTCGACGAGTGGGGGATTGTAGTCCACCCCGAAGACCCGGGTCGAGGCCCAGCCCTTCCAATAGCGGGTAACGCGGCCGCAGCCACAGCCGAAGTCCAGGACCGAAGCCACCTCCCGCGGCTCGATGCCGTTCCGGGAGAGGGTCTCGACGATGCTCTCGAAGCCGAACCGGCCGCTGCGGAGAAACCAGTCCACGTCGGCGGTCCCGGCGACCAGGAAAAGCAGCCAGGGAGGGGGGATGGAGAGGCCGTCCGGCCCCCGCAGCCACCACCAGGCTCCGTGCCTCCCCCACTGCCCCGCCCGGAACGCGGCGCTCCGGCCGGCGTGGACCGCTTTCACGATCCAGCCATGCCGCTTGAGACGCTCTCGGAGCCTGTTCATGCCGCTCATTGGGAGTCGAAGGATATGGAGTTCCGCTGGAGGGAGCAACGAGGGCCTCACCCGTCGCAGGATGTGGCTCCTCGATTTCACGACAGTCTCAAACATTTCACGGACACCCGGGCAGATTTCAATGACTACCGGAAAGGTTGTATAGACTGCCGAGACCTTTCCTGGCTTCCCTGAGACGTTTCCGCACCTGCTCCAAAAGTTTCCGTTCAAGGGTCAGTCCGGCCCGATCAAGGCGGACAGGTGATCGTCCTCGGAGTCGCCTGCAGGCTCCCTCATTCGCTATATGGCTCCCTCGGGATATAGGCGATTCCTTGTACGTCTTCAACAAGAAGAGAGCCCACAAGAGTCAGCGAGAATCTGACAGGAGATAGGGACGGGGGACTGGAAAACACTTCCAGGACAAGTTCTTGTCGGGCCGCTATATTCTGATCGTTAGGGGATGGGAACGACGGCTCAAGGGAACGGGTTGTTACCACCTTGTTAGATTCAAAGTATGACACCCACCAATAATGTCTAAAAATATCTGCCCCTGTAGCTCTCTCTGCATGACGTGACTCAGCGATGCAAATGGAACGCCTTTCTCCCGAAGCAATCAGAGTTCTTGTGCTTGTCAAGTCATGATCCCAGACAGCATCAGCGTTAGAGCAGCGAGAGAGGGTAGCTCCACCTACTGTTACTCTTGCCCATACGTAGCCGGCGCGCCTTCGTTTGTAAGCTCTAGAATGAGTCGATTTTTGTAGTGCTTCAAAGTGCCGTGAAGCGTAGGCCGACGATCTTCCAGTTCCGTTATCCTTGACGTGGTTTCTGCAATGCTCTAATTGAGTAGCCTCATCTAGCTTTTTAGGGCAATCAGAGCTCTTGTACTTGTCAAGTCATGATCCCAGACAACATCCGCGATAGAGCGGCGGAGAGAGCGTAGCTCCACCTACTGTTACTCTTGCCCATACGTCAGCCGGCGCGCCTTCGTTTTGTAAGCTCTAGAATGAGTCGATTTTTGTAGTGCTTCAAAGTGCCGTGAAGCGTAGCCGACGATCTTCCAGTTCCGTTATCCTTGACGTGGTTTCTGCAAGCTCGTCATTGAGTAGCCTCATCTAGCTTCGGTTTACCCAAACTGCGCATAAAATCTCCCCCTTGGGGGAGGCCCCCTGGCGTCTCGGCCGTCGATCGTTCGTGAGAATCGCAGGGAATTGGAGACCGGCGAGCGCCTGACGATCTCTCTCGCGGTGCTCTGGAGCGCTGTGAGGCGCTCCAAAGGCGCCATTGCCGCCTTACTTATGCGATCCGCGGGTTCCACCCGCTCCGGAACAGCTTCAAGAGGTTGTGGGTGGCACAGATCAAGCTCCACTCGACTTGGACAGAACCCAAGCACGGAAAAGATATCTGCGCAAAAGGCCAAGAGCTTCCTTGATTTGCCCGTAGACCGGCTCCACAGTCTCCTTGCGTTTGGAGTACACCCTCTTGCCGGCCGGTGTTTGTAGCTTGTCTGCCATCCTCTCCTGAGGCGTTGCATGCGAAGCAGCGCTACAAGGACTGAAACAACAGGAATTCGCGCCATTATATCTGGCGACCTGTGGCGACATAAGAGTCGATCTTCTGGTCGTCCACATAACTCACATTGTCTTTGCAAAATAAAACTGCATACGCGCTCAACTCGCCCGGTATCCGGCCCTCCGGATGAACCTTCATCTAGTGAATCAGAGGTTTGGCACTGGTGTAACCTCGCCAATGGCTTGGAGAGTGACCTGTTTGGCCACGATCACCTCCGCTTCGCTATCCATAACGGCTTGACATTATACGACTGATCGAACGACTTCGTGGCACCATCTCGCTGATGCCGGGAGTCTGGTCGATGAACTTTCTCTGCGCCTTCCCGCCGGCCGCCTGGCTCCGGCGCAGGAGGCTCAGGGTCACCCGTCTTGGCCTCCTTCTCTTCCCGCAGTCTCTGCGCCGCTGCCCGAGCTTCAGCTTCCAACGCTGCCGTTGCGCTCATGACTGACTACCCCAGGCGCTGCTGACGAAGCCGTGATTCTGTCCGGCAACTCATCCCCGCGCCGAGACCCATGCTCGGCATCTTCTGCTTGATCTACAGCTTCTGCCGCAGCCAGCAAATCCGCCACCTGCGACTCCAACTCGCGGACTTTCTCCTCCATGCGGCCGTAGCTCATCGCTTTGTGCTTCGAGACGTTGGCCCGCAACTTTGTGCCATCCAGAGCCACATTCCTCTAAACGTACCCATAACGGCTTTCTCGCACAAGCGAAGGACCTGCATGTAAAGGCGTGCCAAGGCCTCCAAGTGATGCCGCCGGAACTCTGCATCATGGCGTGGTCTGGGTGCTGATTAGCAGCGAGTACTCGTAAAGCCATTGACTCATACGTCACTATCTCGAGCTTGTGCGAGCTCGTCAACCCGATTCAGTATCCGTAAAGCGATGAAGACCGAAGCAGGCGCATGAATCCGGGGCGCCCGCCGCGGGAGCCATCGTAGGAGGCATAGATCTCGGACAGATCCAACGTCTCCACCACATCCAGGAGGAAATAGGCCAAGTGAGCCTCCTCCAGCCACTCCCGAAGGTCTGGAGGAAGCAGCAACAACTGGCCGGGCTCGTAGCTGAGGAACCGCGTCGTCTCCATGACGAACATTTTACCCCAACCGCGAACTTCTACGGTTTCGATCCTCCTCGTCGATCCATACCGTCTCCTTGAGACCGCTCTCAAAATTCTATTTTCTTTAAAACTCGCTGCTCGACCCGCCGCCGCCGAACTCGCCGCCGCCGCCCGCGAACTTCGGCTCTTCGTGGACCGGCCGGGCCTCCGGGGAGAGCGACAGCACGGCGGCGCCGGCTTCGAGCATCCGGCGGCGCGCCAGATCCTCGAACAGCGGCTCGGCGGTGAAGTCGTGGCGCTCTTTCCCCGGTCCGGAGTCGAGATAGCGCCGCAGCGCGAAGACCGCCGCCACCAGCGCGGCCCCCGAGACCGTCAGCACGACCCAGAGCGGCGCGAGGTGGACGTACCAGCGCAGGGTGACGAGCGAGGCGATCGCCGTGCCCAGCCCGAGGATCAGGAAGACCCAGCGGCGCGAGCGGAGGCCCAGCGCCAGATAGACGATCGGGACCAGCGCGGTGGCGGCGATGAAGATCCAGCGCACGGCCGGTCCCCAGCTCGCCGGCTGGAGCTTCCAGATCGAACAGTCGGGCTCCAGCCATCCAAAATCGTAGGAGACGATGTTCAAGGCCACGTAGAGCCCCGCCAGCGCCACTCCGAGAGCCGCCGTGCAGGAGGCGCGGTGCACGGGCGGCAGGCGCGCCGATTCCGCGAGCCGCGCGAGAAGCCGGAGCCGCCAGGAGCGGCAGGACGATCCAGGCCAGGCGCCCGCTGGGGAAAGGCCGTGAAGCTCGCCAGCAGCGCCGCCATCGCCGCTCCGGCGTACAGCGGGTACCCCCAGCGCCATGCCGCCCCGGCCAGCAGGACGGCGGCGGCGAAGAGCATCGCCGCGACGGCATGGAGAAAGCTCAAGCCCGCCTCGTCGGCCATCCAGCCGGCGAATGCGATCAGGTAGCCGATCCCCACCAGCGACGTGGCGGCCTCGGCTCCCCCCCTGCGCCCGGCGCATCTTCGTGATCTGCAATCTCGGTCAGGACGAGCAGCGCCACGCCGAAGACGAGCAGAATGGCGGGAGGCGCACTCCTCAGGGAGTTGATCAGAGCCCAGACGAACCCGCAGCCGCCGTTGATGGCGATGAGCGTGAACAGGAAGACGAGGACGCGGAACACCGGGCCGAGCCGCTGCCGGTCGTCCGGATAAGCCGCCTCCACCGCGGCGAGCGCCGCGTCGTCGATCGCCCCGGCCTGCTTCCAGCCGCGGGCGGCGGCGCGGACGGCCGCGTTGCGGTCGGCCTGGGCCGCGTCGCGCGTCATGCCGGCTCCTTCATCCGGCGCTGCGCCAGGATCAAGCCGGCGATCACCAGCAGCGGGGTCAGGAAGAACCAGAAGCACCCCAGGGTCTCCAGCTTCAACCCTTCCAGGGCCAGCCGGCTCAAGGCCACGTAGGCGGCGACGACGCCGAAGGCGAACAGCGGGAAACGCCGGGCGCGGTAGGCTCCGGCCGCCAGCCCCGCGCTGACCAGCAGCAGGGCGATCCCCCATCCGGCCCAGGAGGCCGACTCCCACATCCCCGACCCCAGCCCGCCCAGGATCAGCAGCCATCCGAGGGTGACCGCCAGCGGCTCGAAGTGGGCCTTGCGCCCCGTCCGCTTGAGCACGTACCCGAGAACCGCGAAGAGCACGCCGCAGGCGATCGCGTTCCAGCGCACCGCGTCCTCCGTCCGCAGCCAGAGATCCGTGCCGAACCGCGCCGCCGAGACCCCCCTCCAGGCCGCGAAGGTCGAGAGCGCCAGGGAGAAGACGACCCGGGAGTCGAAGCGGAACGCGGCCAGGGCCGTCAGGGCCGCCACGATCAGCAGATGCCAGGTCCAGTTCGCCCCCAGCGGCGTGAACTTCACCTCGACGTAGGCGAGGTCGGCCGCGGCGAGGAGGACGCCCAGCAGGAGGATGTAGTCGAATCCCAGATTGGGCGACGGCACCTCCCGCCAGGAAAAGGGCGGCGCCACCCGCGCCACCCAGACGAGCGCCGCGGCGGCGGCGAGGCCGAGAGCGACGGCGATCGCCAGCGGTCCGATGCGGTCGAGGTTCTCCTTGACCAGGAGCCCGACGCCGCCGGTGACCAGCAGCACCCCCAGGTAGAGCAGGGCCCGCAGCTCCCCGTGGACGGAGACCAGCTCCCCCCGGGCGACCCGCAGCAGGCGCGGCGCCCCCTCCGGCGGCAGCGCGCCGGCTTCGACCAACTTCGGGATCGCGTCGGCGACGTCGGGATTCATGGGAAAACCTGGGGGTGATCCTACCCCGGTTTGCTCCACAGCCGATCCGTCCCATAGCATCGGCGTCCACGATTCCGGTCTACCTCCACCCTGGCGGCCGGCAGCACGAGCGAAAGATCGGAGAACAAAACCATGGCGACCGGACTCGACGATATCCAGCGACTGACCCCCGAAGAGAAATACCGTCTCTACGACGAGCACGCTCACGAGCCCCTCGCGGCGGTCGAGCGCGTCCTCGCCGCGCCGGGGCCGGCGCCGGTCCTCCTCCTCGCCGGCGAGCCCGGGTGCGGCCGCACCGGCCTGCTGGAGGCGGCGGCCCACGGCGCCGGCCTGCAGGGCCGGCGGACCACCGTGCTCCGCCTCGACCTCGACGGCTACGAGGAGGGTTTCGATCTCGCCCGCTTCGCCGAGGTCCAGATCGCCAAGCGCCTGGAGCTCGGCGAGGCCGGCCGCGAGGCCCTGCGCGAGCGGGTCCTGCCGCTCCTCCAGTTCTTCGAGATCTCGCTCACCGGCGCGGCCCTGGTCTCCCTGCTCCTGCGGCTGGACGATCCGGCGGCGGTCTGGAAGCAGCTCCCGCCGGGCTCGCCCGACGCCCGGCCCGCCCTCTCGGGCCTGCTCGCGGCGTTGAGCCGGGACGGCCACCTGGTCGTGCACGCCGTCGACAGCGCCCAGCTCACCGATACCCTGCGCCGCTGGCTGCTCGACGAAACCCGGCGCAACCCCGGCCTCGTCCTCGCCATCTCCTGCTCCCCCGCCGATCCCGACGACCGGGTGACGCCGCGGGCCAAGAGCCTGCGCCTGGATCTCCAGCCGCTGCCCGCCGAGCCTCTCCTCGACCCGGTCCACGAGCTCTTCGACGGCCTCGAGATGTCGACGGCGGACCGCCTGCAGCGCTTCCTCGACCTCGCCGCCCTCTGCGGCGAGAACGTGCCTCCCGAGATCCTCTTCCATCACCTGGAGCTGGAGCCGGAGCAGCGTGAGGAGCTCCTCGACCTCATCGACGAGGAGCTGGTGGAGAACGAGGAGCTCCGGCTCTTCGTCGACCATCAGTACGCCCACCCCTCGTTCCCGGGGATGCTGATCTACGCGTTTACCAGCCCGCGCTTCCGCCATGCCTTTCTCGAGCCGCTGAGCATCAAGCGCGAGCGGCTGGCCACCGAGCTGCTGGAGTTCTTCAACCAGTCGGTCCCCGTCCACACCCGGGGGATGACCCTGCTCCGCTACAACCTCGCCGGTTTCCTCGCCGACGAGCAGGCGCGCCAGTTCTTCCTGCGCGAGCTGCGCGTCTGGATCGGCGAGGGGGAGGTCGAGGCGCTCACCGCCGAGCTCGCCGCCGGCCTCGCCGCGGGGCAGACGAGCGCCCGCGACCTGCTCACCGCGGCCCGGCAGACGGAAGGGCACTGGCCCCCCTTCCGCCGGTTCGCCTTCGTCGAGGCGACCCGCCCCCGCGCCGGCGACCTGAACCCCGAGGAGGGGATCGAGCTGCACAATCTGCGGGCGGAGATCCTGCGCGACCTCCAGCGCGTGCCCGAGGCGATCGCGGAGGCCCGGCTCTCCCTGGAAGCGGCGCGGGAGGTCCACGGTCCGGAGCACGCGGCCACCGCCCGCGCGCTGAACCTGCTCGGCATCCTGCTCAACGAGAGCGGCGAGCACGTGGAAGCCCGCGAGATCCTGGAGCAAGCCCTCGCCATCCAGAGCCGCGGACCGCAGGACGCCAACCTGGCGTCGATCCTCGCCAACCTCGGCATGGTCTACCGCAACCTCGGCCAGCGGGAGCCGGCGCACGAGCACCTGGAGCGCGCCCTCGCCCTGCACCGGGAGGCCTTCGGCGACGGCCATCCGGCGGTGGCGGCCGATCTCGGCAACCTCGCCGCGGTGGAGCGCGAGCTGGGCGAGCCGGCGAAGGCGCTCGAATATCTGCGTCCGACCGTGGACATCGCCCGCCATCTCTATGGCGACATCCACCCCGAGACCGCGCGGGCGCTCACCAACGTCGCCGGCCTCCTGCGCGAGCTGGGAGACAGCAATTCGGCCTGTGTCCACGTCGACGCCGCCTTGCGGATCGATCAGCAGGTCTTCGGCGAGGCCCATCCGCAGGTGATCGCCGACCTCAACAACCTCGCCGTCCTCGAGCGGGAGGCCGGACAGCCCGACGCGGCCCGCGAGCACTTCACCCAGGCCCTCGCCATCTCGCGGCAGGTGCTCGGCGAGGACCACCCGCTGACCGGGCAACTGCGCCGCGCGGCCGCGGAGGGGTGAACACCCCGGCGCACGCCGGTCGCCCCGGCGGGGCTGCTCCTCGCCCTGTGGCGCCCCGTTCGTGACCGGCCTGTCAGGCTACCGGTTGCGGGCCGGCGCTGCTCAAGCCGCTCAACGCGCTCGAGATCAGCAGGAAAATCGCGGCCGCCGAACCCGCCAGGGCCAACTCCGGCGCCAGGACGATGATGGCGCCGATGATCAGGGCGATGAAGGGCAGAAACAGCAGGACAGCCACGATCACGTCAAAGACCGGGGTCAGATCCTTGAGGCAATCGTACTGTCCGCCTCCAGCGGTGCCTCCCGAGATCAGGTAAGCCCCGGCTCCCGTGGTCTCGTCCTGGATGATGTAGCCGACCCCTGCCCACGGCCCCATGTCGACGTTCCGCTCCGAAACCATCACCGTCTTGCCCTGGCTCACGGAGCTGGCGATGTCGCTCTTGACGGTGGAGCTGAGGGTGAGCAACGGCAACACGGCCGCCCAGTTCGCCGACGTGATGCGGTAGACCGGAATCCCCTGGCTCATCGCGGCCGACAGGAGATGGACCGACGAGATCCCCTTGATCGCCGGGCTGGTCCCGTCCTTGAACTGATCGAAGACCGCGCCTTCCAGGTAGGAACCCGCGGTCCCCGCCTGCTTCGCGAAGTCGACGATCGTCGCACGGTTCTCCCCCGCCACGCCGAGAAGGGACTGTCTCACGTCCATGCTCCGCCCCTGGTAGACACCCGATAGCGGCGCCCCGAAGAGGTAGGAGACGGACAGCGGCGAGCTGAAAAGACCGACCGAGGGCAGCCGCAGCATCTGGACGCCGTGCGACTTGGCGCTGGCCTCGCCCAGGTAATCGCACTGCATCCAGTAGTTCAGCGCGATCTGGTGCAGGTACTCGGAAGCGTTGTCCACCGATTTCTCGGCGAACCGCTTGGCGATGACCTCGCGGGCGACGCCGTTGCCCGTGACACCCGCCACGATCTCGTCCCCGGCGACGACCTGGAAAGGGACCGTGGTCGCGCCGTCCGGGCCCTGGAGCACGGCGTCGATCATGTAGGGACTGCCCATGCGCACGGCGGCGCCGCGGCCCTGCTCGACGCCGTCGAGCTTGACCACCGGGACCACGTTGACCAGGTAGACCGGCAGCGAGCTGGAACCATTGCTCCGCGCCGACGCCAGCGCGCTGGCGTCGGCCTGGGTGGCCGGCTCGAACTGGATGCTGAGCTGGCCGCTGTTCAGCGCCGGCAGGCTCAGCTTGACCGAGAAGGAATCCGGCAGACCGTTGAGGGTGACGGCGTGGCGCAGGCCGGCAGGCAACGTATCAACCGCGGTGCCGCGCGTGACCACGCGGTACGGGAGAGAGCCGGCGAAATTCGTGCTCGCCGCCGGGACGATACTCTTGCCGCCGAGCAGGCCGGGAGCGGCGGCCGCGCCGCCGTGCGCCGCCAGGTAGTCGGCGGTCAGCACTCCCCATTCGCCGAGGCGCTGATCCAGGATGTCGGGGTCGACGTTGCTGATCTTTCCGAGCGACTCGTCGACGTCGAACAGGCGATCCCCCGGCCGCAGGACGTCGCCGATCGGATTCTCGTCGTAGAAGCTCGACCGCGGCGTGAAATTGTGGAGCTTGTAGGACGGGTCCATCGGCACCCAGGTATCCCCCTGGCGGTTCACCGCGCCGCGGCTCGGGATGTAGTCGAGGAAGGCCTCCACCCAGACGTGATCGATGCGCAGAGCGGTGACCGCACCACCCGCGGCGAGGCCGACGTTGGGCACCCCGCCCAGCCCCAGCACCTGCTGGGCCACGTTGGAGGTCTTGGCGCCGCCGACCCAGCTCATCGCCGCCGCAGCCGGAATCTCCACGGTACCGGTGGCGTAGCGTGCCGGAACGCCGGCGGCGCGCAGCAGGGCGATCAGGAGGCTCGCGGTGTCGAATGCGTTGCCGCGCTTGGCGACGAGGGTCATCTCCGATCCCTGGACCGAGCCGTAGGTCGGCACGTATTCGATGTTGTTGCGCACCCAGTCGTAGATCTTCAGCGGCTGGTTCTCCAGCGAAGCCGACAGGGCCCGGATGTCCGGCGTGATCTGCACGTCCTCGTTGGCCGCCAGGTCGGCGGCGGCCGGCGGAGCGGCGCTCTTTGCGAGGGCGGAGAGAGCCTTCCCCGGCAAGGGCTTGCGCGGCGGGGCCGGCTTCCTCGCCGTCGGCTTGGCGATGCGGAACGGCAGCCGCGACGGATCGAATTTCTGCTCCGGCCGTGCGTTCGCGGACCGCCCAAGGCGCCTTGCCGCGGCGGCGATCGCCGCCTTCGCCTTCGCGGGGGACGGATTCTTGCCCGCGGCGTCCAGATCCTGGAACACCGCGAGGATATTCTTCAAGTAGTCCTCCCGGGCGGCCGTCTGCCGCTCCTGGATGACCCGCGGCAACCGGGCGTCGCGCAGACGGTCCGCCGTCGCCGCGAAATCCGCGAGAACCCGCTCGTGGGCGGCCTCGAGCCGCTCCTTCAGGCCGGTTATTGCCTCGGGTTGCTGGCTGCCCTCGGCTCTTCCCGGGCGCCCCGGTGGCGAGCTGTCCGAGCTCCGCGGCGATCTCCTGCATGTCGGTCACCGGACTGCTCTTCGCGGTAGCGGCGGGCACCCGCACGCGCGGCTTCTGCGGATGCATCTCCATCCGCGCGGCCGCCTGGCGCAGATAACCTTTCTCTTCGGGAGACAGCCCGAGACGCGGGTCGTCTATCAGCCGCAGCAGCGTTTTGGCCGGATCGCGCCGCGCCGACCGTTCCGCCGCCCAGGCCTCGCCGCCGCACGCCATCCAGACGAAGAGGACGAGAACGGCGATCGAGGTGCCTGCCTTCAGTCTTCTATTTCTGAACATCGGATTTCAGTCCTAACTCTTCGTCGGTGAAGTAGGCCCAGTATTGATCCAGGGCCGTCTTGGCGTCATTGGTGATGTACTTGCGCGACTCGAACTCACGAGCCAGGAACTCCAGAGCATGGACCACGGCCCGCTTTTCGGCCGGCTGCAAAAGGGGTGCGATCTCCTCAGGGAAGGCCCACAGATGGGATGCCACGAACTCGTCGAGATCAAGGGTAGCGTCCGGCCCCAGCGCGAGCGTCAGGTAGGCGGGCAAATAGTAGACGAAGCCTTCGAACGTCAGGAAACTGATGTTCTCCCGCAGGTCGTACTCGCGCCCGACCGCCACCATCTCTCGCCAGTCCTTGCCCCGGAACCGTTCCCAGGTCTCATCAGCCTCCGACGCTATACCGCCCGGACGGCGCCGCGCGATGCGGTCATCCCCCGGGTAGGGGCGCCCGGCGAAAGCCTGCTGAATCTCCTGGATCAGCTCCTGAGCGTCCATCGCTCCTCCTCGTGTGACCACAGGCATCTCACGGTGTGCAGGGATCCCCGCATCCACCCAGCGTCACGGGCAGCTTGATTCTGGCGTCGCACTCGGCCACCTTTTTGATCGCGATCGCCGCTTCGTTCTGATGATCGAAGTCTCCGCCACCCCAGCAGACCTCGTTCAGATGGCTCCGGACCTCGTAGCACCTCAGCCACCGCGCGCGGGCCTGCCTCAGATTGAAGCACCCCGTGATGCTGCTGCACCCCGACAGCGGATCGGTCCTGGAGGAGCACGAATCCGGCCCATGCACCAGGTCGTCGAGCGCGATGCACACCGCCACATCGCACGTCATGAGTGGATTCCCCTCGTAGCAGCCGCGGAGCGGTTGCTGCTGTGCGCGGGCGCCGCCGGCGATCAGGAGCCCCGCGGCCAGCAGCGCCGCCGGAGCGAATCTCGAAATCCTCAGCATCATCTTTCGCATGGCTCTCTCCATTCCTCTCATCAGCGGCAGACGGTGGAGTCGTACAGGGCGCCCTGATCGACGCAGGTCCCGCCGTGGCCGTTGTCGTGCGGCACGCAGACCTGGACCTGCCCTTCGCACTGGCCACCCCGGCCGTCCTTGGCCTTGAAGAAGATGTGGTACACGCGGCCGTCCTGCGGGCCGGCACGCTCCGCGCGGAGGCTCGCCTGCGGCGATCCGACGCCGGTGGCGTCCGGGCAGGTGTCCCCCGAGCCGAGCGCGCTCGTCGGCTCGTCCTGGAGCACGCCGATGACGGTGACGGTGATCGGATCGTTCTCCGGATCGGTGACGCCGGTGACCTTGACCGCGTTGAGCTTGTGGTTGGGCGGCCATAGATAGCCCACACTGGCGGCGGCGCCCGCGCAGACCGGCGGCGAATTGACCACGGTCAGCGCAGCGCTGGCGAGAGTCAGCTCGACGGCCGAGCCGCTCGGCCGGGCGAGCAGCACCGCCAGATAAACCTTGTTGATCGCCAGCCCCACCGTCGAGAACGGCTGGGCGTTGCTGAAGCTGCCCCCGATGCCCAGGTCCGCCGCGTCGTCCAGCTCGCCAACGATCGCCCCGGTCTGCGGATCGAGCAGCAGCACCCGGACGGCGAGACCGGCGAGCGCCGCGTTTCCTCCGTTGCGCACCGTATAGCTGGCGTGGCTCGGATCGCCGGCGTTGACCTTGTCCGGACTGAGCGCCAAGGTGCCGGCGAGCCCCGCTCCCGTCGCGGTCGAATTCGTGATCGTGAAGCTCGCCGAGCAGAGCGTCACGGACTGCGCGCCGGCGGTCACCGTGAGATTCGCCACATAGCTCCCCGGCGGGTGGCCGGCGGCGGAAAGAACGAAATTCTGCTGCGCGCGAGCCCCCGGCGGCAACGGCGCGAGCTGGCGCGTCCCGACCGGGATGGCGGCGCCGCCGGTGACCTGCAGCGCGGCGCTCAGCCCCACCATCGTCTGCGACGGGTGGATGTTGGCGACCTCGGCCTGGAAGCTCACGATCCGCGCGGCGTCGTAGCTCAGCCGGTCGGCGAACAGGCGGCAGCTCACCCCGCCCTGGGGGATGGAATCCGGCGTCGACGAATTGCAATCGTCGTCGATGCCGTTGCCGGGAATCTCCGGCAGGCCGGGGCTCACCAGCGGATCCTGATCGTTGCAATCCTCGTCGGCCGGGAAGCCGTCGCCGTCCCGGTCCACGCGGGTGGAACCCGCGCACTGCGAGGTGTCGGTACGGCAGTCGACCGTGCACTGCAGGAGGCCCGAGGCGAACCCGAACGACTCGCAGCTGTTCCCCCGGAAGTCGTTGCCGTCGCACGACTCGGTATCCCGATTCGCCCGGCCGTCGCCGCAGAGCAGGTTGAACGACAGTTGCGCGCCGCCGGGATAGATGTAGGAGTCGGCAAAGTTGACCGCTTCGACCGTGATGCCGTGGGGCTGCGGCGACGTGGTGGTGTGCGCCCCTGAGGAGATCGGCACCACCGCGGCGGAGAAGATGCTGCCGGCGACCGGCGAGAACAGGTTGGCCGCGATCGGCACGCCGTCGAGCTTCAGTGTTCCGATCGCAGCGGCCGGGGTGATCACGGTGAGGAAGTGGCTCGCGAACTGCGCGCCAGACACCGCCCAAAAGGTGTACGTCTTCAGGTATTGCCCGGGCGAGATGATGTTGACCATCGCCGGATCCCCCGTGGTCGCACCGGGGCTCCCGAGTCCGGTCATGAACTGGCTGACGAAGATGGGATGGTTGGCCGTGAAGAAGTGATTCCCCGCCAGCGGCCCCACCTCGAGGAACTTGCCGCGATTGAGGGTCGTCTGCAGGTTGCCGTCGAGCGACACCTGGGTGCCGTCCGCCGAGGCCACCACGCGGTAGATCGAGCCCCCGGGGCGGCCCGGCAGGTTGGCCACCACGGCCGCGATCCCCCAGCTCGTGAGCGGGTGGGCGACCTCGAAAATGTGATCGCAGGCGCTCGTGAAGATGGGAACGGTGGCGCAGGTGTTCCCGTTGAGGACCGTCACCGGGCGGTTCGACTCGATCACGGTGCCCGTGAAGTCGGCGCCGAAGAAGCTCGCCTCGCCGCGGAAACCCTGGCCCCGGTTGAGCTGGATCTGGAAGGGCACGTTGGGCTGGGCGGTGGTGCCGGGCGATGGGATCCGCAGGCTCGCCGTGGGCGTGATCGTTACCGTGGTGCCGTCGAAAGCAGCCACGACCAGGAATTCGGGACGATCATCACCGTTGTAGGACGATCCCTGGTAGGTGGTCAGGATGTAGGACGTGCCGAGCGCTTCAACCGGCAAGCCCATGCCCGCGTCCGTGGTGAAACGGCCACGGTTCATGATGTGGACGGAGAAATCCTTGGCGCCCGACAGCCGCACGGCGTTGTTGCGCACCTGTCCGGCGGGCCAGTTGGATTCGGCCGTGTTGGGCACGTTGACGGTCGTCACCTGCCCGGGCGTCAGCGACACGGTCTGCGAGAAGCTCGGCGTATTGACCGGATACTGGACGGTTACCGACGTGGGCACGTCGCTGGTCAACTGGACCGCGGTCGTCACCGCTGACAAATTGATGGTTGTTCCGGAGGGATTCGCCAGGAAGCCGGTGATGAACTCCCGCCCCTTGTTGGAGATGACCTGGTTCGACGCGCTGCACTGGCTGGCGTCCAGGTGGCAGTCGGCGGCGCAACGGAGGGTGCCGCTGCCGAGGCCCAGCGACGGGCAGCTCTGCCCCCGGAGGTCGGAGAGGTCGCAGAGCTCCGAGGGCTGGTTCACCTCACCGTCGCCGCACGTGGGCGTTGTGTTACAGCCGCCGGTATTGAAGCTCCGGCAGTCGGTGGCGCAGCCGAGAGCGCCGGCCGCGAAGCCCTGCGTCTTGCAGGTCTGGCTGGCGAGGTCGGTCCTGTCGCAGATCTCGAAGGGCTGGTTCCGGAGGTTGTCCCCACAGGCTGGGGGCACCGAGCACCCCGAGGTGATCAGCGTGCACTGGGGGCTGCACGCCAGCGTTCCCGTGCCGAAGCCCAGCGACTGGCAGGTCGGGCCGGAGGGAACCCCGCCATCGCAGGCCTCTCCCGGCCGGTCGACGAGACCGTTGCCGCAGAAGGGCACCGTGGCGAGAGCGTGGAGCGCCTGCAACGCCAGCGCGGTCGCGTAGGGATCACTCTCCCAACTCCCGTCCGGCTGCTGGCGGCTCCGCAGGAAGGAGATCACCGCCGCCACCTCGCTGCCGGCGCCGGAGGCCGCCACCAGTCCGAGGGATGCGACCGCGGTGTTGATCACCTGATCGGAGCCGGCCGGACCGAAGCTGCCATCCGCATGGAGCTGGCCGCGCAGGAAGCTCACCGCGCCGTTGATCTGGGAGGTCAGCGAGACGCGGCCGCGGTAGGGCGCCAGCGCCAGCAAGGCCTGAGCGGAGCAAAAAACCTCGCTCTCGTCGTTGGGAGAATCGGCGCAGGCCCAGCCGCCGTCGTCTCTCTGAGCGCCGGCAAGCACCGAGAGCGCCGGCAGCAGGACGTCGTTGCCGACCGTCGCCTGCGGGGCCACCGCGGCGAGCGCGAGAGAGGTGTCGAAAGAATCGGCGACGAAGCTGGCCGTCAGCCCCCAGCCCCCCGCGGGATCCGCGTCGCTTCGGAGTTGAGCGAGCAGAGCGCTCACGTTCTGCCCCTCCGCCGCCAGCGCGGCGATGCGCCGGGCGCGATCGTCCGAGTCTTCCACCGGAGCCCTCTTCAAAAAAGTGACAGCCTCCGGGCGGCTATACGGCCCGGCACCGAAAGCCTGGAGGGCCCGCAGCGCCTCGGACGTCGCCGAAACACTCCGGACCTGGGGGCTTTGCCAGCTACCGTCCGAGATTTGGGTTCCGATCAAATAAACAACACCCGGATCGGCGAGTTGGGCTCCGGCGGCGAGGCGCCATACAGAAAACCGCCCATGAGGACGAAATCCGAGGCGATCCCGAAAGGGATCGTTCGCAAGGCTTTCCGAAGTCTCCGCATCCGACAGAACGGACCTATGGCCATGCCCATCTCCTACGCAAGCCTGCTCGCCAACTGGAGATAGCCGTTTCGCAAGCACGCCATAGTGCGCGCCGCTCAGGAATCAGCTCGAAGTGTTGTCGGACACCCTAGCACCTGTGGACGTTCACCGCAACGCCTGGGCCGGAATAAAGCTTTTCAGCAGGCTTGAACCATCAGGAATCCAACGCGCTCCCCCGCCCCGCCGCCAGAGCTTTCCGATATACATGCCAACCCGCGGCGAGATCCTCGACCGCGATCCCCAGGGATTTGAAAAGAGTGATTTCCGCGTCCGCGCGGCGGCCGGGGACCTTGCCTTCCAGAACCTCCCCGATCTCGCCGAGAATGTGATCGTCCGCGACCGCCCCCTCGCCGCGGGCGAGGAGGAAGTCGCCGGCTTCGGCGAGCAGCGACTCGCGGCGATCGGTGAACAGCCGCGAGCGCGCCACCGCCGCCGCGTCCAGCTCGCGGGCGTTGGGCGTGCAGGCGCCGGCGGCGTTGACGTGCGCCCCCGGCAGGATCCATTCCCCGAGGAGCACCGGCTCCCTGGCGGCGGTCACCGTGCAGATCAGGTCCGCCCCGTCGACCGCCTCGCGGGCCGAGGGCATCGGCTCCACGGCGAGGCCGGTCCTCTCCCCTTCCCGCTCGGCGAAGCGGCGAGCGCTCTCCGGCCGCCGGCTCCAGACCCGGACGCGGCGCAACGGGCGCACCGCCCGCATCGCGTCCAGATGGGTCCGCGCCTGCACTCCCGAGCCCAGGATCGCCAGATCCCCCGCCTCCTCCCTCGCCAGCGCCCGCGTGGCCACCGCGCTCGCCGCGGCCGTGCGGATGGCCGTCACCGACGAGGCGTCCAGCAGCGCCAGGGGCCTCCCCCGCTGCGAAGGCGCTCGAATATCTGCGTCCGACCGTGGACATCGCCCGCCATCTCTACGGCGACATCCACCCCGAGACCGCGCGGGCGCTCACCAACGTCGCCGGCCTCCTGCGCGAGCTGGGAGACAGCAATTCGGCCTGTGTCCACGTCGACGCCGCCTTGCGGATCGATCAGCAGGTCTTCGGCGAGGCCCATCCGCAGGTGATCGCCGATCTCAACAACCTCGCCGTCCTCGAGCGGGAGGCCGGACAGCCCGACGCGGCCCGCGAGCACTTCACCCAGGCCCTCGCCATCTCGCGGCAGGTGCTCGGCGAGGACCACCCGCTGACCGGGCAACTGCGCCGCGCGGCCGCGGAGGGGTGAACACCCCGGCGCACGCGGCCCTCTGATCCCTTCATCCTGCGGTAAGATGATTTTGTGGCACGACGTTCCGCACTTTTCGTTTTCCTTCTGCTGGCCGCGCTGACTCTCCTCGTACCGCTTGCGGCGGTGGCGGATTCGTGCCCGGACTGTGCCCCCATGCAGGGCTGTTGCCCCTCCCAGGGCTGCTCCTGCTGCCTTCCTGGCTCTTCGGTGTTGACGGCCCAGGTGCGGGTCTATCTGGGTCTCGCCTCGGCGGAGATCCTCGGTGACCCGCCGGCGGACCGCCGCCTCTCTGCCGACCCTCGCGACGTCTTCCACGTCCCGAAATCCCCTCTCGCGTAACCACAGGGTTTCTCTTTTTTCCGCCATTCGCGCCGCATCGGCGCGGGGCCGACCGTACCCGTCCGCGAGAGGTGACCGATGAGATTTCGATGGCTGCGGCCGTGGGCCGCATTGTGGCTGGTGTCGCTGTGCGCCGTTCCTTCATGGAGCCAGCAGAAGGCAACCAGGGTTCTGACTCTCGAAGAGGCGCTCGCGCTCGCGCGGGAGCGTGGGCGGTCCGTCATTCTGGCCAGAGGGCGGATCGAGGAGGCCCGGGCGCGGCAGGCCCAGGCCGGCCGGCGATTCCAGGAAAATCCGGTTCTCGAGGTCAACGGTGGATACCGGCGCGCCGGGGACGGTTTTTTCGACTTCGAAGCGGCCGTGACCCAGGGGCTATACGCCGGCTCGCGGCGGTCCGCCCGGATGGCGGGTGCCCAGGGGGCGCTGGACCGTGCCGAGGCGGAGCTGATGGAAGCCCGGCGCCTGTTGCTGCGGGAGGTCTGGACCGGTTTCGTCCGTAGCCTGGTGGCCCGGGAGCGGATCGCCCTGCTCGCGGAGAGCCGCCGGGCGGCGGACGAGTTGCTGGCCGCGACCGAGCGCCGGCATGAGGCCGGCGAGGCCACGGCGCTCGAGCTCAACCGCGCGCGGACGGCCGCGGCTGTCGCCCGGGCCGGGCAGAGCGCGGAGGAAGCCGGGGCGAGCACGGCTCTGGCGGGGCTCACGGGCCTGCTCGGCCTGGAATCCGGCCAGGATATCGAGGTGCGCGGGCCTCTGGTGTCGGCTCCCCCTCCGAGCCTGGAAGCACTGCTGGCCGGGCTCGACCGGCGGCCTGATCTCCGCGCGCTCGCGGCCGAGCTGCGCGAAGCCGAGGCCGACGTCCTCCTGGGCCAGGCCTCGAGCCGGCCGG
This sequence comes from uncultured Acidobacteriota bacterium, assembly GCA_963761645.1. Classification (GTDB taxonomy): domain Bacteria; phylum Acidobacteriota; class Thermoanaerobaculia; order Multivoradales; family UBA5704; genus DATARR01. The sequence continues at coordinate 14,946 of CAVXIG010000015.1, read as the reverse complement.
AGCTGGGAGTTCGTGGCAGCGTGGCGCGGGAGGAGCGCGCGGACATCGTGACCGCCGGCGTCGTGATCGCGCTCCCCGTCCACAACCGTGGCCAGGAGACGCTGGCGGTAGGCCAGGCGCGGACCGCCGCGCTCCGTCAGGTGCTCACCGTGATGCGGGGAGCGGCGGAGACGGAGGTCCGCGGTGCGTACTCGGCCCTCGACCGGCGGCTCGCGGCGGTGCGGGAGCTGGAGCGGACGGCCATCCCCGCCTTGAAGGACAACGAAGCGCTGGCCCTCAAGAGCTTCGAGGCCGGCGAGATCGGCCTGGGCGAGCTGCTTTTGATCCGCCGCGAGATCGTGGAAACCCGCCTCGCCTACCTGGACCGTCTCCTCGAAGCGTCGCTGACGCGCTACGAGCTGGAGACAGCCGCCGGAGCCCTGCAATGAGAACGAACGATTGGACGATCCGGATCGTCATGATCCTGCTCCTCGCCGGCTGCGGCAAGGACAAGGCGATGGACGAGGCCGCCGGCCGGGAGAACGAGCCGCCGGCGTCCGCGGTCGAGGGCGAGGAGCACGGCACGGCGGACGAGGCCGGTGAGGGGCTGCTGGTGCTGGACGCCGAGGTGCTGCGCGATCTGAAGCTCACCACGTTCGCGGCCGAGCTGCGGCCCGGAGGCGAGGGGGTGATCGCCCTCGGAGAGCTGAAGGTGAACGAGCAGGCCTACGCCGAGGTGGGGGCGCCGATCGCCGCGCGGGTGGTCCGGCTGCTGGCCGCGCCGGGACAGTCCGTGCGGCGCGGCCAAGCTCTGGCGGAGCTGCAAAGCGTGGAGCTGGGACAGGCGCGCGCGGGGCAGACCGCCGCTCGCGCCCGGGTCGAGCTGGCCCGCAAGACCGCCGAGCGGAAGCGCGGGCTCGCCGCGGAGCGGATCGTCTCGCGCGGCGAGCTGCAACGAGCGGAGGCCGACCTCGCCGAGGCAGAGGCGGACTTGCAGGCGGCGGAGGCGGGCGTCTCCGCTCTGGGTGTACGAGTCCAGCCAGGGCGGGGGGACCTGTCCGGCTTTTCGCTGCTCTCGCCGCTCTCCGGCACGGTGCTGGAGCGCGCGGCGGTCCAGGGGCAGATGGCCGATCCCTCGCGGCCGCTGTTCCGGATCGCGGACCTGTCGCATCTCTGGCTGGTCTTGCAGGCTCCCGAGCGGGATGCGGTCCGGGTGCGGGTGGGTTCACCCGCCGAGATCGCCCTGGCGGCCCTCCCGGAGCAGAAGCTGCGGGGGACGGTGGTCTGGGTGGGCGGCGAGGTGGACGCCCACTCGCGCACCGTGCCCGTCCGCATCGACCTCCCCAACACGGAGGGGCGGCTGAAGCCGGGGATGTTCGCTACCGCCTGGATCGGTACTGGCGGCGTGGGGGAGAAGGTCGTGGCCCTGCCGGTCACGGCTCTCCAGAGGATGGACAACCAGTGGGCCGTCTTTCTGCCTCGGGGGGAAGGCAGGTTCGAGGTGAGGCCGGTCGAGCGCGGGAGGGATCTGGGCAACGAGGTGGCCATCGTCTCGGGGCTGAAGCCCGGAGAGCTTGTCGTGGTCGAAGGGGCGTTCGTGCTCCGGGCGGAAGCGGAGAAGAAGGAAGGCGGCGGGGAGCACCATCATGACTAGCATGACCAGGAGAAGGCCATGATCGAGCGCATCCTCCGCGGCTCCTTCGCCAAGCCGGTGCTCACCGTACTCCTGGCGCTCGCCGCGGCCGCGGCCGGCGCGGTCTGGCTGAGCGATCTGCGGCGCGACGTCTTTCCCGACCTCGCGACGCCGGTCTTCAGCGTCTTCGTCCAGAACGCGGCGATGGGGTCCGAAGAGCTGGAGACCGGGGTCGCGGTGCCCCTGGAAGTCGCGCTGGCGGGCCTGCCCGAGGTGCGGCGCATCCGCTCCACGTCCCAGGCCGGCTTGGCGCAGGTGCGCGTCGAATTCGAGCCCGACGCCGATTACTACCTCTCGCGCCAGCTCGTCAGCGAGCGGGTCAACCAGGTGGCCCGGGAGCTTCCGCCGGGGACCGGAGCCCCCCTGGTGTCGAGCCTGACCAACCGGCTCAACGAGATCATGGAGCTGGTCGTCGAAGCCAGGCCGGGTCCGCCGGCCTCATGGAGCTGCGCGAGCTGGCGGACTTCGAGGTGCGCAACCGCCTGCTCGGGGTCCCCGGCGTGGCGTCGGTCGAGGTGATGGGCGGCCACCTGCGGCAGTTCCAGGTGCAGCTCGATCCGGAACGGATGGCGGCTCTCGGCGTGACGCTGGGCGAGGTGCTCACCGCGGTGCGTCGATCCAACGAGAACGCCGCCGCCGGTTTCGTGGCCCAGGGCTCCATCGAGTGGACGGTGCGCGCGGTGGGCCGCGCGTCCAACGTCGGCGACCTGCGCGCGACCGTGGTGGCGGTGCGGGAGAACACCCCCGTGCTGCTGGGCGAGGTGGCCGAAGTCCGCGAGGCGCCGGCGGTGCGTCGCGGCATGGCACACGGCCTGGGATCGGAGATCGTCAGTTGCCGCGTGGTCAAGCAGTTCGGGGCGGATACGGTCGCGGTCTCGCGCGGCGTGCGCGCCGCGGTGGCGGGGCTCTCCGGGAGCTTGCCGCCGGGAGTCCAGGTGCGCGTCCTCTACGATCAGGCGGAGCTGGTCGGGTCCGCCCTGGGCGGCGTAGGCCGGGCCGTGCTGCTCGGTGCCCTGCTGGTGGTCGCCGTGCTCTTCCTGCTGCTGGGCAACCTCCGAGCCGCGCTGATCGTCACCCTGACGCTGCCGCTCTCGATCGCTATCGCCGGCCTGATCCTGAAGCCGGCCGGCATCGGTCTCAACACCCTGACCCTCGGCGGCCTTGCCATCGCCGTGGGCCTGCTGGTGGACGCCGCCATCATCCTCACCGAAAACGTCTTCCACCGGCTCACTCTCGCCGGGGAACCGACCTCCCGCAGGGAGGTGGCGTTCGCCGCCGCCGTCGAAGTGGGCCGGCCGATCGCCTTCGCCACCCTGATCGTGATGGCGGTCTTCACCCCCCTCTTCGCGATGAGCGGCATCGAGGGACGGATGTACCGGCCCCTGGCGGCGGCGGTGGTGGCCGCGATGGCCGCCTCGCTGGCCCTCGCGCTGACCCTGGTGCCGGTGCTCGCCGCCTGGCTGCTGCGCCCGAACCCCCCGGGCCGGGAGGACGACGTAGCGCCGATCCGCTGGATCAAGTCCATCTACGCCCCCCTGCTCGACCGGTGCATGCGCCACGCCGGTCTCGTCCGCGTGCTGTCGCTTGCGATCACCCTTCCCGCCCTGCTGCTCGCCCTCCGGATCGGCTCCGATTTCATGCCCCGTCTGGACGAGGGGGCGCTGCTCCTGCAGACCCTGCTGCCGGCCGAGGCTTCCCTGGAAGAGGTGGACCTGCGCAACCATCGGGTGGAGGACGTCCTGCGCCGCTTCCCGGAGGTCCAGGAGGTGGTGCGCCGCACGGGACGCGCCGAGCGCACCGAGGATCCGATGCCGCACGTCCTCTCCGATGTCCTGGTGGTCCTGAAGGCCGGCCGCTCCGGCTCCCTCGAAGACCTCGAGGAGAGGATGCGCGAGCGCCTGGAGAAGGTCCCGGGAGTCGCCGTGCTCTTCACCACCCCCCTCGGCATGCGGATCGACGAGGGGCTGGGCGGCACTCCGGCGGACCTCCAGGTACGCATCTACGGCCCGGACCTCGCCCGCCTCGCCCGGCTGGCCGCGCGCGCCCGCGAGCTCATGGAGCCCATCCGCGGAATCGCCGACCTGCGGGCCGAGGACCTCACCGGCCTGCCGCAGATCCGCGTCACCATCAACCGCGAGGCCGTCGCCCGCGTGGGCCTCACGCCCGCCGACGTCATCGACGCCCTGCGGGTGGGCCTCGCGGGCGAGGAGGTCTCACAGATCTGGGTCGGGCAGCGCCGGTTCGACCTGGTGGTGCGGCTGGAGGACCGCCGGCGCGCCGATCTCTCCTCACTCGGCGCGCTGCTGATCGACGGCCGCAACGGCACCCGCGTCCCCCTCGGCCAGCTCGCCCTCATCGAGCAGACCTTCGGGCCCGCGGCCATCCAGCGCGAGGCCGGGAGCCGCCGGACCGCGGTCGAGGCGAGCGTCGCCGGCCGCGACCTCGGCAGCACTGCCGCCGAGGTGCGCAGGCGCCTCGCGGGGAAGCTCGATCTGCCCACCGGCTACTACTTCGACGTCGGCGGCCGGGTGGAGAACCAGGCGCGCGCGCTGCGCTCCCTCTCGCTGGCCATCGCCGTGGCGCTGCTGGCCGTGCTCATGCTCCTCTACCTGGCCCTCGGCTCTTTCGCCGAGACCCTGGTCATCCTGGCCACCCTGCCGGACGCCTTCGTCGGCGGCATCCTCGCCCTCTGGCTCGCCGGGGAGACCTGGAACGTCTCCTCCCTGGTGGGGCTGATCGGTCTGTTCGGAATCGCCGTCCAGAACGGCCTCGTGCTGGTCTCTCAGACCCGTTCCCTGCTGGCCGAGGGGCGGCCCTTCAAAGAGGCTCTGCGGGAGGCTTCGATCGGCCGCGTGCGCCCCAAGCTGATGACGGCGGGCACGGCCATTCTGGGTCTCCTGCCGCTTCTCGTGCTGCGCCTCCACGGCTCCGAGATCGAGCGCCCCCTGGCGGTGGTGATGATCGGCGGCCTGGTGACCTCGACGCTTTTCACTCTCCTGGCACTGCCGACGTTCTACCAGTTCGTTCACCAGATGCAGGAACGGATCAGCGATCGAGCACGCTCCCCCGCCCCGCCGCCAGCGCTTTCCGGTACACATGCCACCCCGCCGCGAGATCCTCGACCGCGATCCCCAGAGACTTGAAAAGAGTGATCTCCGCGCCCGCGCGGCGGCCGGGGACCTTGCCTTCCAGGACCTCCCCGATCTCGCCGAGAATGTGATCGTCCGCGACCGCCCCTTCGCCGCGGGCGAGGAGGAAGTCGCCGGCTTCGGCGAGCAGCGACTCCCGGCGGTCGGTGAACAGCCGCGAGCGCGCCACCGCCGCCGCGTCCAGCTCGCGGGCGTTGGGGGTCGAAGCGCCGGCGGCGTTGACGTGCGCCCCGGGGGCGATCCATTCGCCGAAGAGCACCGGCTCCCTGGCGGCGGTCACCGTGCAGATCAGGTCCGCCCCGTCGACCGCCTCGCGGGCCGAGGGCATCGGCTCCACGGCGAGGCCGGTCCTCTCCCCTTCCCGCTCGGCGAAGCGGCGGGCGCTCTCCGGCCGCCGGCTCCAGACGCGGACGCGGCGCAGGGTCCGCACCGCCCGCATCGCGTCCAGATGGGTCCGCGCCTGCACTCCCGAGCCCAGGATCGCCAGATCCCCCGCCTCCGCCCTCGCCAGCGCCCGCGTGGCGACCGCGCTCGCCGCGGCCGTGCGGATGGCCGTCACCGACGAGGCGTCCAGCAGCGCCAGGGGCCTCCCCCGCTCCTGCTCGAACAGCAGGACCATCCCCTGGTGCGACTCCTCGCCGTGCAGATGGTTCTCCGGCACCACCGTCAGCACCTTGACCCCGGCGACCGCCTCCTCCCCAGCATCCCCGGCATCACCGCCAGCAGCCCGTTGCGCTCCGGCATCCAGTAGGCCGAACGGAGCGGCTGGATCGCCTCGCCGCGGGCGAGCGCGCGGAGGGCGTGCGTCGACGACCTCGATGCACTCGTCCATGGGGAGGAGGGCTTCGACGTCGTGGCGGTTCAGGTAGAGGATGGACATGGCGGGAGTATAGCGGGGCGATCCGGGCTCGGTATATCCTTCCGGACCAGGCCGTCTCTTCTCCCAGGGAGAATCCCCATGACCTTCGTCTCCGATCTCGAACCGCGCCCCCTCTGGCAGCACTTCGACGCCATCCTGGCGATCCCGCGCCCCTCGAAGCATGAGGAGCGCGCCCGCCGGTACGTCGTCGACGAAGCGGAAAAGCGGGGGCTGCGCTGGCGCCAGGACGCGACCGGCAACGTCGTCGTCGAGAAGCCCGCCTCGCCGGGCAAGGAGGGGGCGCCGATCGTCGTCCTCCAGGGGCATCTCGACATGGTGACCGAGAAGAACTCGGGGACCGTCCACGACTTCGACCGCGATCCGATCGTCCCCCGCCGCGAGGGGGACTGGGTGAAGGCCACCGGCACCACGCTCGGCGCGGACAACGGCATCGGTGCCGCCGCCATGCTGGCCGTGATGACCTGCGGACGACCTCGTCCACGGCCCCCTCGAGCTGCTGTTCACCGTCGACGAGGAGACCGGCCTCACCGGCGTCCTGGCCCTCGATCCCGCGGCGATCGCGCTTGCGGGGCGCCGGCTCCTCAACCTGGATTCCGAGGAAGAGGGCGCGGTGACGATCGGCTGCGCGGGCGGCTCCGCCAGCCATCTCACCCTGGCGCTAGAAACGGCCCCGGTCCCGGCGGGGACCACGGCGCTCGACGTCAAGCTCTCGGGGCTCAAGGGGGGGCACTCCGGGATGGAGATCCACCTCCAGCGCGGCAACGCCGTGAAGCTGCTCGCCCGCGTCCTCCTGGCGGCGCTGCAGCAGACCCCCTTCCATCTCGCCGCCTTCCAGGGGGGCAACAAGCACAACGCCCTCCCCCGCGAGGCCGCGGCCCGGGTCGTGGTCCCCGCGGGCGCCCGGGACGCCTTCGCCGCCGCCGTCGAGCGGGAGACCGCCGCGATCCAGGACGAGATCCGCACCGCCGATCCGGACCTGAAGATCGAGATCGCCGCATCCTCCTCCCCGGAGCGGGTCTGGACGCCGGCCGCCAGCCGCAAGGCGCTCGACCTCCTCAACGCCCTCCCCCACGGCGTCCAGGCGATGAGCAACGACATCCCGGGCCTGGTCGAGACCAGCCTCAACGTCGCGACCGCCACCAGCACGGACGGCGCGCTCGCGATCCTGATCAGCATCCGCAGCTCCGTCGCCTCCGCCATGCGCGACACCAAGCGCAGGCTCCGCGCGATCGCCGAGCTGGCCGGCGCCGAGGTGGAAGAGACCGAGGGCTACTCCGGCTGGAAACCCAACCCCGCCTCCCCCCTCCTCGGCCTCTTCCGCCAGGTCCACCAGAGAGTCGCCGGCACCGACCCCGAGCTGAAGGCCGTCCACGCCGGCCTCGAATGCGGCGTCCTCGGAGAGAAGTTCCCGGGGATGGACATGATCTCGTTCGGACCCGTCATCCAGGGAGCGCATTCGCCGGATGAGCGGGTGGAGGTCGAGTCGGTGGGGCGGTTCTGGAAGTTGTTGAGGGCGACGCTGGGAGAGCTGGCGAGCACTAATGTACAGAAAAGCCGATCTAGAAGGCCGCAACGATCCATGCTGGTGTGGCTCAGGTCTGAAATATAAACGATATCATCTTACACGCTAATCGCAAGAGGCACCTGAATTCGTAAGGCTGCGCCACGAAATGGCCAAGAAGTTCCAGAAAAGGGAATGCTTACATCCAGCGGCCTCAAAACAGACCTGCGACAGAGTCATTGACACACATACACTCCAGCCAACATCAACCCTCCGTCGCCTTACAGACGAGAGTGGTCACGTTCTGTCGTTCTATCCACCTGACATGGACACGAATGGAAACTATAAGCTTCAACGCGTTCGATGGAACATCCCATCTTCATTCCGTGGCTTCTGCGACAAACACACTCTCTTTCTCTTTTCGCCGATCTTGAAACAAGATCTTTCGTAACCTATCCGAAGCAATGTTTTTTGATCGGTTACCGGGCGCTGGTGCATGAATTCTACAAAAAATCAGTCTGCTGCACACCTCCAGCCTATCCTCTATGACCTTGAGAAAGGTCAGCCGCCAGCTGCGCGAATGGCGATCCGGCATTATCTTTATGTGAGCCAAGCAGGAACTTTCCGGAGTATTTCCAATCTCAATCACATGAAACGATCGTACGACTCCGCACTAAGAGCTAATGACTACTCAGGGTTCCAGTCGTTAATCATTGCGTTCGAAGGTAGCCTCGGTCTCGCTAGCTCTGTCTTTGTCCATGTCAACTTCGATGCTGCCGGAGTATCGCCCCGAACATCGCTCCGGCAATCTCGCCGAGGGCTTCGCCATAGATTCTCCAGTCTCCTCACCGAAAGCGCGTCGTAGAGTCTCATCGGCCGACTGAATACAAATGCCCGAGAAGGTTTGCTGAGTCTCTGATGTCGCTAGACGATGAGAGTTTGTACGGATATATCGTTGAATTTATGTTCTACTACATAGAAATTACTTCCTTCTTCAGCCTCATCCTGTGAGGCTTACCTCCTGAGGAGATAACCGGCTTCCGCAAGGATGTGCTGAAGATCGAACGCGTGCTATGCGGTCGCACTCACGAAGACATGCACCCTTATACCAGTTGGCGGTCTCTTGACCGACAGTGGTGGCCCTGACCTGCCCCATACTTTGACGATAAACACTTGATTCTCACGCGTCGAAGGCAACGTCCTGGACCTCTTCGAGAATGTGAGGCCCCAGATACGGGCTCAGCCCCTCGGTCGTCACCAACTCGACCCGCCGTTGCAGGAGATCCTCCAAGAGGAAGGAGAGCTCCATGAAGTTGTCGAAGGTCTTCTCCTCCGGCCGGAATCGCACGAGGAGATCGACATCGCTCTGCGGGCCCTGCTCCCCACGGACGAACGATCCGAACAGACCGAGCCTCTCGACGCCGAGAGAGCGGATCGCTTCCCGGCGCGTCTGAACCCGGCGGAGAATCTCCTGCTTTGTCGCGACGGCGGCCATGTTGGTATCGTAACCGAATGCCACCCCTCCTGGAGACTCTTCTCCGGTCTCAATGGCGGGACAAGCCATGCCACGTCCTCTACCGTGAACGTTCTCCATCGCCTCCAGGGCTTCCCATTCCGCCCTTTCAGGGCGAGGGTCGATTCGGTGGGGCGGTTCTGGGGATTCTTGAGGGAGATTTTGGCAGAGCTGGCGGTTGGTTAAGTTATATCCAAAGATACGCAAGTTGAATGCTAGACTCTTTTCCTCTTAACAGGAGGAGAGACATGAAAGAAGAAGCAGAGCCGCGAGAAGATCGCGGTGGTCAGGGAGAAGGACTTGGTGTTCGTCTTTGGGTCAGGACCATCAGATCCTGGACCGACGGTCCTCCTCCCGAGCCCAATTCCGGCCAGTAGGATCCCGCCGGAGGGGGGGGCCCCCCGCCCCCTCTACCTCTCATCTTCATAGCGGTCAATCCTCCCCTCCTCCTTCGAAGACGACGCCAGATGAGATGCTAGACTCTTTTCCTCTTAACAGGAGGAGAGCATGAAGAAGAAGCAGAGCCGCGAGAAAATCGCGGCGGTCAAGGAGAAGGACTTGGTGTTCGTCTTTGGGTCGGATCATGGGGCCTGGACCGAGGGTCCTCCTCCTGAGCCTACTTCCGGCCAGTAAGATCCCGGAGGGGGCGGCCCCCCGCCCCCTCTACCCTCTCATCCTCATGACGGTAATCCTGGCCCTCGCCGCCGCCGGTTAGCGCAGCCCTTCAGGCCGCATTGGGTTCAGGGTCCCCGGCCTCAAGGGCTTCACACCGTTACGTCTTTGCGATACATTATTATTGCGAGCGGTGAGCACGGGTCCGAATTCCGGGACGAGGTCATAGGTCCCGGGGCGTCAGGACTTGATCCTGTCTTCAGGAGCGCCTACCTCATTTGTGACACCGCTCGCTCTTCCTGGTGCCTCGTCACGAATCTTTCGACAGTTCAGTCTAGGGTACTATCTGGGGCTGTAGCTGCCGTACTCTGAGCCGGCTTCCTGAAGTACCTGCAAGGGGACTGAGCGGCCCCCGGCAAGGGGCGCTCTGGCCCATCAATGGGCCGGTAGCGCCCATCAATGGGCCGGTTGCGCCCATCAATGGGCCCGTTGCGCCCATCAATGGGCCGGCACGCCCCTCGCTGGGGGCGGTCTGGCCCATCAGGGGGGCGGCCGGCCCACCGGGGCGGCCGGCCCATCGAGGGGCGGTCCGGCCCAACGCGGGGACGGGCCGGCCCATTGATGGGCGCTGCCGGCCCATTGATGGGCCAGAACGCGGAGCTCGTGGGCCGCAACGGCGAAGCCCTTCGTCCTCACAGCGGAAGCGGGGGCGTTCACGAACGGGTCGAGGGCCCGGACGCCGGAATCCTGGGCGCAACCAGCGGAGGCGAGGGCCGCCGCGATGGAAGAATGGGCCGGAGCAAAAAAACGCCGGGCCCTGCAGGGTCCTTCAGGAGAGATGGATGGCAGTTACGAAGGATCGGCGATGAAGGCGGTGGTGATGCGTCCTCTCCCCATCCTCCTCATCCTGGCCCTTGCCGCCGGATGCGGACCCAACCGGCCATCCGGACCAGTACGCCCCCTCCTCGACGGCGATCATGCTCCCGACGTGCTGGTGGAGCGGCGGGAGGTGGCCCGGCCGCCGGCCACCGACGGCAACCGGTTCCTCACCGGATGGACTCCCTGGCGCGCGGGCGGACGGATCGTGCTCTCGCCGGTGGCGGCCGGCGGGCGGGCGCGCCTGGAGGTGGTCAATCTGGAGCGCGCGGCGCGCACCCTGGTGATCGACTTCCACGACGGCGCCCCGGCCGGGACTCCTGTGCGGGTGCGGATGGCGGGGCGCGATCTCGGCACTTTCCCGCTGACCGATCCCCTCGCGGTGCCGCTCCCTTTCGGCGCGGCTCCTCTCGGCCGGGTGGCCGTGGATCTCGCCTTCGAATCCGCCGACGTCGGGGTGGACGGGGCGGCGGTCCGCCCGGTCCTGCCCGCCGGGGAGGCTCGGGTCGAGGGGACCGCCCTGGTGCAGAGCGGGAACACGATCGTCGATCTGGTGCGGCCGGTGACAGGCGCGGAAACCCTCGTCGGGACTTTCGCGCCTCCGTCCTCGCCGCGATCGGGGCAGAGCTTCGAGCTGACCCTGGAGCGGGGTGACGGCGCGCCGGTCCAGCGCTTCTCCTGGACGCCCGGCTTCTGGGACCGCTTCCGCGGCAAGCGCCGGATCGAGCTCCCTCTCGCCGGCTCCGGCGGCTTCGCGCGGGTTCGCCTGCGGGCGCTCGGCGCCGGTCCCGCGGGGAGATGGGAGGGGCTCGGCCTGACCGGCGGGAGCGCCACCCCGCCCGCGGCGCCCGCCCGTTCTGACCGTCACGAAATCCGCGCCGCCCCCCCGGCTGGTCGTGGTCTACGTGATGGACGCCCTGCGCGCCGACGCCGTCGGGCATCTCGGGGGACGGCCGGGGGTGTCGCCGGTCGTCGACCGCCTGGCCGGCGAGGGGGTGACCTTCCGCGCCCACCGCAGCGTCGCGCCCAATACGCTGCCGTCGACCAAGGCCCTGTTCACCGGCCGGCCGTTCGTCGTCCGCGGAGGGTGGAAGCTGGCGCCGGAGGACGGCCCCACCCTCGCCGAGCGGTTCCGGGGGGCGGGCTACCGCACCGCGCTCTTCTCCGGCAACGTCCACGTCGGACCCGCTTTCGGCACCGGCCGCGGCTTCGAGCACGTGGCCGAGGAGGACTCCAGCCTGCCGGGGCGCCCGTTCAACGACAACGCGGCGCGGGTCCACGCCGACGCCCTCGCCTGGGTGCGCTCGCTGCCGCCCGGCTCGAAGGCCTTCCTCTATCTCCACGTCCTCCACCCGCACAATCCCTACGATCCTCCGGAGCCCTACCGCTCGCGCTACACGGCCGGGATTCCGTCGGTGATCGACGGCTCCATCCAGAGCCTGCTGGCGGTCAAGGAGAAGCGGATTCCCGCCCGGCCGCCGATCCGCGAGAAGCTGCGGGGGCTCTATATGGGGGGCTTCGCCTACGACGACGCCGAGCTCGGGAGCTTCCTCGCAGCCCTCGGAACCTGGGCGCCGCCGGCCGAAACGCTCGTCGCCGTCACCGCCGACCATGGCGAGGAGCTGTTCGATCACGGCGGCGTGCTCCACGGCTACACCCTCTACGAGGAGATGCTCCGCATCCCGCTCGTGCTCTGGTCGCCGGGCAGGCTGCGGCCGGGCGCGGTCACGGTCCGCACCGACACCCTCGACCTCCACGCCACCCTCCTCGACCTCGCCGGCCTCCCCAACCCCAGGGAAGCCTGGGGGCGGTCGCTCGCCGGTCCGCTGCCGGACGAGCCGCGGCTCGCCGCCGCTTCCAGCGTCAAGGGGGGCATCTACGCCATCCGCTCCGATCGTTTCAAGCTGATCTGGGCGCCGCGCTCCGGCCCCCACTGGGGGATGGGCGAGGGGATCGGCCGCTCCCGGGACCCGGAGTACCTCTTCGACCTCCAGCGGGATCCGCGCGAGACGGTCAATCTGGCGGGGGACGGCGATCTGGAGGCGGCGTGGCTGCGTTCCCGCCTGCTCGCCTGGGCCGAGCGGGGGCGCCGCTCCGAGGAAAACACAGAGCAGCCCGTCGACGCCGAGACCCTGAAGCGTCTTCAGGCCCTCGGCTACGCGAATCCGTGACCCTCAATCGATCCGGATAACGATCTTCCCCCTCACCCGCCGGGTCTCGCTGAGGTCGTGGGCCTGGCGGATCCTCTCCAGCGGGAAGATCTCCTGGATCTCCGGCCGGAGCCGCCCCTGATCCACGAGGCGGTTGAGGACGGCGAGGTCCTCGGCCTTGTGCTTCACCATGATCCACCGCGCCCGCTTCTTCTGGCCGAAGAGCCCCGCGGCCCCCGTGAAGATCCCGTTGAGGAACGAGCGGGGGCCGACGAGCGTGGTGACGTAGATCCCGCCCTCGTGGGCCAGCGACGGCTCGCAGTCCTGATAGGAGCGGTTGCCGACGGCGTCGAAGACGACATCCCAGGCGTCGTCGCGGCCGGCGAAGTCCTCCTCCTCGTAGTCGATCGCCTCCCGCGCTCCCAGGGACTGGACGAAGTCGAGGTTCCTGCCGCTGGCGACGCCCGTCACCCGCGCTCCCAGGGCGGCGGCGATCTGGACGGCGAGGTGCCCCACCCCGCCGGAGGCGCCGTTGATCAGCGCCCGCTCGCCCGTGGCCAGCTCCCCCTTGTCGCGGAGCGACTGGAGCGCCGTGAGCCCGGCCACCGGCAGCGCCGCCGCCTCCTCGAAGGAGAGCCCCGCGGCTTGGGCGCGAACGCCGACTCCCGCGCCAGCGCCAGCTCGGCGTAGGAGCCCCCCTGGCGCAGGATGTCGAGCCCACCGTAGACGGCGTCGCCCGGCTGGAAGCGGGTCACCTCGGGGCCGATGGCGTCGACCTCGCCGGCCGCGTCATAGCCGAGGATCAGCGGGAACTTCGCGGGCATGACCAGCCGCAGGCTCCCCTTGCGGATCATCCAGTCGACCGGATTGACGCCCGCCGCCCGCACCCGCAGGCGGATCTGCCCCGGCCCCGGCTCCCCCGGCTCCGCGACCTCCCGCACCTGGAGCCGGTCGCTGCCGCCGTAGCCGTCGATCACCACCGCTTTCATCGCCATCTCTCCTCCTCAGGGCGCCCGGTCCATCAACGCCCCCGCCCCCTGGCGCGTACAATACAGGGTATGCACGTCTCTGCTGTCCTGTCGGCTGCGCGCTCGCCGGCGCTCTCCTCCTCGCGGCCGCTTCGCCCGCCACCGCCGCCGATGCCCGCGACGTGCTCGGAGTCTCCCACGCCGCCGGCCTCTACAACTTCACGAGCGAGGACTATCTCAACGAGGGAGCGGACCGGGTCCTGGAGCTGGGGAGCCGGGTGATCAAGGTCTTCCTCGTTCCGGACCGCATCCAGGATCTCTACCCCTTCAACTCGGACTGGTCCCCGCTGCCGGCGAACCTGGTCGAGCTGGTCCAGAAGCCCTACGTCCAGGATCTGTTCGCCAAGCCGTTCTCGACGTTCATCCTGGAGACCACGCCGGTCTCCGGCGTGCCGCAGTTCCTCGACGGCCTGACCGCCGGAGGAGGCGGACGCCGAGCGCGACCAGATGTACCAGTTGACGAAGTACCTCCTCACCACCTACGCGGATTCGGGCAAGACCTTCATCCTGCAGAACTGGGAGGGGGACCACATCCTCCGCCAGGGGCTGGCCGAAGGCGCCGATCCCGATCCCGTGCGCATTCAGGGGATGATCGACTGGTGGAACGCCCGCCAGGACGGCGTCAAGCAGGCGCGCAAGGAGATCGGCTCCCGCGGCGTCCGGGTGCTCCACGCCGCCGAGGTGAACCTGCTCGGCGCCGCCATGGCCGGCAAGGTGACGGCGACCAACAACGTCATCCCCTTCACCCACTGCGACCTCTACTCCTACTCGAGCTGGGACCTCGGCTTCTCCCCCGCTCAGCTCACCCGCGCGCTCGACTACCTGGAGTCGAAGGCGCCGGACAACCCACTGTTCGGCCGCTACAACCTCTACCTGGGCGAGTTCGGGATGGCCAAGGACCACGGCGCTCCCGAGGGGGAGCGGTTCGAGCGCATCCGGGAGCTGATGGAGGCGGCGCTCGGCTGGGGCGTGCGCTACGCCGTCTACTGGCAGGTCTACTGCAACGAGGCGCTGCAGGCCTACACCGGCCGCCCCCGCAACCGCGATCTGCGGGGGTTCTGGCTGGTCCGCCCCGACGGCGCGCGGGCGCCGGTCTGGGAGACGCTCGAAAGCCAGCTCCACGCCGCGTTCCACCGCGTGGCCCTGAGCAGCTTCTCGAACCAGTACGTCTCGGTCGACGACGGCGATGGCGCGGTGAGCGCCGGGCGCTGGATGCGCGGCGGCTTCTGGGAGACCTTCACGCTCAAGGACTGGAACGGCGGAGCGCTCCAGACCGGCGACGCCGTGAGCCTCCAGGCCCATGGCGGGCGCTACCTGAGCGTCCGCCCCGGCTCCGGCAAGCAGGTCTACGCCACCGCCGCCGACGCCGGTCTCTCCGAGCGGTTCGTGGTCCACAAGATCGGCGGCGCCGGCCCCGCTGGCGGGATATCCCGGCGATTCGATCGCCCTCGAGTCTCGCTCGGGCCTCTACCTCGGCGCCGAGGTGGCGGGGCGCGGCGCGATCCGCGCCCTGCGCTCGGTCCCCGGCCCCGCTGAGGTGTTCCGGTACGTGGCGCAGGAGGAGT